>NZ_DOEH01000032.1 GCF_003533305.1 Providencia sp.
AGGATAAGTGACTTAGCGTAAACTGGTTGAAATATCGCTATATAACTCTAACAAAAACACCAAAAACGAGCTATATCAGAATAATCATCGAGCAAAGAATAAGCAAAACAGCAATAAGCCCAGTAAGTTCTAATGTACATAAAAATAAACTATGTAACGAAGTATTGCAAACTTAAAAATGCATCTTAATCATTTGATTTATATCAATATAATACCGATTAATAATAAGAAATGTTAATATCATGATTATCAAAGCAATATAGCTCGATATATTAAATATAAAAATTAAAATATTTTAGAATTTAATATCGAAATCAGAAAAAAATCAAATTAGTATGTAAGTTTAACCGTTTTTAACGACGTTGAGTTCACGGTATTATTCAAAAAACAGGCTGGCTAAAATAAGGGATATTTAATCGATAGTACAACAAGGGAAATCAATACCAAATCAAAAAGTCGTTTTTACTTAGGTGATGTTATCAATGCTATCTCTGGTGGGTACTCTGCATTAAATGAGTACACCACTGAGTAAAAAAAATAAATATCGAAATAAAATCATTACAATTCAATTTGATAATCTATAAATCACCGTTTAACGTGTAAGCTTACAGTTTAGGCTCATACTGTTTCATAAAGTATCAAATTATTATTACGCAGCATAAAATTCATAGAGTTAACTTGGATTTATGCTGCTTATTGTCTCACTGAAAAACCCCACCACTAAATGAGTATGTAGATAAGTACAACTTATTTGCCTTCTCTTCCCAAATGAGTCAATCAAGTTAACTTACATAACCAATTGAGCTTATTGATATTCACGTGACTGACCCTGACTGATAATGAACAAAATTGTTGAAATCAGTCACTGAATAATCTAATAATTTACCTGTTTAAATTTCTACAATCACTACACCGCGAGCTTTGCCTGAACAGGCTGCTTGTAAAGCAAGAGGTGCTGATTCTAAACCTTTAAATAACGTTGATGAGAATGTGATTTCTGCCCATTCGGGTTCATCAAGGCGAGCTATCCATTCCGAAAACATTTCTGGATTATTATCAGCACTATAACCACGCATAGTTACGCCTTTAACAATCAGCGAAAAAGAATCGATTTCAACTGGCGCAAACTTAGTTGATTCCTTATCTGCCAGTTCAGCTGAAAGTGCACCAAGCAATACCAAACGTGCACCCTCTCTAGTATGTGAAACCGCCGCAGCTAATTGTTCACCACCGACAATATCCACAAATATATCAATGCCATCCGGAGCGTATCTGTGTAACTGTTCACTGATAGTGCCCTCCCCTCGAATAATCACTTGGTCATATTTGAGAGTTTGTTTCATCCATTCAACCTTATTCAGAGAACCAGTACTACCGATAATATATTTGGCTCCCATTTTACGAGCAATCTGGGCTGCCATTGAGCCAATTGCTCCAGCCCCACTCGATATAAAAACGACATCACCTGAGTGGACTTGAATACCTTTAGAAAGAGCGGCATAAGCTGTCCAGCCATGACCCAGATAAGCGGCTGGATGATGAATGTGAGTACCTAAAAATATACAATTTTCTTGTTTAACCATGGCGAACTCACGCCAACCGTAGGGATGAAATACGTAATCTCCGGGTTTTAGATAACTATTCGTTGGTGCACTAATGACTTGCCCTATGGCTGCATCTGCCAGAGTATCTCCTATTGCGATAGGTGGAAAAGGAATACCTTCCACAGTCTCAGCTTCTTCACTCATCATCAGACGAGTAGAAATAGAGACACGAAACCAGCGGTTGCGGATCAATACATCACTGTTTCCATTAGTACATAAAGGTGTTTCCACTATTTGAAAATTATCGGGCTGAGGCATGCCCGTCGATCTTTTGCTAAGGCATATCTCTCTATTTTTTCGCTTTTCAAATAACAATTTGCTTTCCTTTAATAATGTGAGTTAATACTCATATTATCTATTGGAGAAGACAATTTGAAAACTCGCGTTCCAGAATCTCCCATTGTAATGCGTAGAGCACCAAGTCAGAACCGTTCACGGATGATGGTAAGTGTGATCCTTGAATCTGCAACTCGCGTCTTAGCTGAAACTGGTTGGTCCAAATTTACTACGAATCAAGTTGCAAGTATTGCAGGTGTGAGCATTGGATCGCTTTATCAATACTACCCTAATAAACTTGCACTGGCGGAAGCCATACGTCAGCAACATCTTGAGGATATTCTACAGGTGCTTGATGCGTGTAACAGGCAAAAAACTAACGTGACAAATGAGTTGCAATTGACTGATAGAGTTGAAGGATTAATTGATGGGATTGTGGCAGTTCATTTAATTAACCCAAATTTACATCGCATTCTATTGGAAGAAGTTCCGCTATCAGAGCGAAATGTTCACCAGAACTTTGAGCTTCTTTATGCGAATCATTACCTTAATTTCACTACTCAAATACTCGGAGAGGATTCTCCTCGCAATAAAGTGGTCAGTAAGATCCTCGCTTCGACAATAGAAGGCGTAATGCACAATGCTGCACGCCATGGGGAACTTAAATCTTCCGAAATCAAGCAAGAATTGATGTTACTGATCTGTTCGTATCTTAAAAACTAAAGAGGCCATAAGATCAAGCACTAAACCAATTTGTTTGAAAAAACCTCTTGATGAGATAGAACTTAAGAGTAATTCTATTTCCTACTCAGCAACCAAGAATGAATAGAGAGTCATCACCATTAGCAGTATCCCACCCCCAATGTTAATCACTTTTTTTAATTTAATGACATCAATTTTCTTTGAAGAGTATATTAACAAGCTGCATGCCAATATCAGCCATAGTGACATCATAATAATATGAATTAAGGATAAAATAATAAAGTCAGCTAAAAATAGCAGCTTATTAAAGCTAACTCAATAAAGTAAAATAAAAAATGGAGAGCTCTTTTTCCATTGTCATTTAACTGTGTATTTTCAGCTTTACCTCATTATTGTCTACTAAGCCCTTCTCCACTCTATTTTGATATTCACTTTGTGCTCCAAGTTGATCCTGCAAAAACTCAATCAATACTGCAACTTTTCTTGGTAAGTATTTTTTTTCTGGATAAACGACATAAATGCTATGATCAGGTAGCTCATGATCAACGAGTATTGGTACTAAATGATTATTAGTTTCATCGGCTAAAGTGATAAAATTTGGCAATAAAGCAATCCCTATCCCCTCCTCCACCATTTTTACTAAAGCTTGGCTATTATTAACACGAAAACTACCTTTAGGAATATGGCTAAATTTTTGTCCTTTATAGTAAAAAATCCATTCCTGCCCCGCTTGATAAAATGAATATGCTAAGCAATTGTGATTTTTTAAATCTGAAACTTTTTTCGGTATTCCATTTCTTGCCAGATATTCTTTAGATGCATAAAGTTGGCTCTTACAGGGAGATAATCTTCTCGCTACCAATAACGAGTCAGATAACTCACCGATACGCAAAGCGATATCATATCCACCACTAATTAAGTCAGTCACCTTATCATCTAAGAATAATTCAATCTCTAAATTAGGATATTTACGCATAAATAATGGCATCAATTTAGATAAATGTAATGTACCAAATGACATTGGTGCACATATCCGAAGTATGCCTGAAGCCTTTTCACTATATTGCGAAATCATATCATCAGCTGTAATAGCCAATTGATGAGATTGCCGAATATAGTCAATATAAATGATACCAACCTGAGTAAGACTGATACTACGTGTCGTTCGGTAAAATAACTTAACGCCTAATTTATCTTCAACGCCTTGTAAAGCCTTACTTACCGCAGATTTAGTGAGATTTAATGATTCTGCGGCCTTAGTTATATTTAAGTTATCTGCCACAGCAATTAAAATAGGAAAAACATTCATATCAATCATGTAATCACCCATTGTCAACTATAAGTAAACAGTATGTTTTCTTGTCAGCCAAAATAAAAAAGCATATCTTATCCATACAAAAATACAACTTAAAAAAATATATCAATATGAATAACAAGTATATTTTATCATTATATGCATTCATTTCGGGAGTACTTCTCTCATTAATGATTATGAGCAATAGCTACCTAGCTCATTTTACTACCCCCCTAACCGCCTCTTGGATAACCCATGCAATTGGCTCTCTTGTTTCCTTAATTATATATTTTTTGTATCTGAACAAAAAGAAAGTCATTCACTCAGAACATAGAACTATTAAAATAATTTATTATCTCGGTGGAATACCTGGAGCATTCACGGTTCTTTTAGCTGCAATTACAGTTAATAGCACTTTATCATTATCTGGAAGTATTATTTTGATGATAACCGGACAAATACTTTTTAGTTTATTAATAGATGCATTTGGATGGTTTGGCCTGAAAAAAAGAAAAATTAAATTTAAAGATTTTTTAATGTGCATTCTGCTACTTAGCGGTAGTGTTTTATTAATTGTTAGCAGGTAATTAAATGACTATTTATATTTTTATTGCACTATTAAATGGTATTTGTATTGTAGCTAGTCGCACGCTAAATGGAAAACTAGCTTATCAATATAACCCATTCTATAGTGCTTTAATTAATCATGTGATCGGTTTTATATTTCTAACCTTTTTTATACTAATATTCAAAGATTACCAATCTATTAACTTAACTGAAATTCCACTAATTACTTTTGTTGGTGGCATTATTGGCGCATTTTTTGTCGTCATTAATAGTTATGTATTGCCACTATTAGGCGTTATGTTGACCTCTGTTCTAGCTATTTGTGGCCAAATGATTTCAAGCTTACTCATTGATATTTTTAATAGTGCGCAGAACCATAACTTATTATTACAACTTGTGGGTGTCTGTTTGATTGTTGCAGGTGTTTTAATCAATTTCACTGAAAAAAACAGATAGTTCGCAAAGCTAAAACGGCACTTTAAACACTACATTAGTAGTATGCTTAAAATGCCGTTTTAATACGTTATAACTCAATTTGTTTTTATTGCGCTTGAACCCAAAAAACCCCACTACCATCTAATGCAGTAAACGTTTTATGCAAATAATCGCTATCGGCTTGAGGGTCAAGATCAGCAAATAATTCAGGATGGATGAATTTTGCTATGGCTTCCACGGCGATAATATTAAATGGCGTATCATAATATTGCTGATACAGCGCCAAAACGCGTTTATGTTGAAAAGCCTCTAGAGGACGTAATTTAGGACGCTCTAATAAAGCGGCAAGTCTATCCTGTGACTTTTGCTTTTCTCCTGTATAGCCTAGTGGCACTGATACACTGCCTTTTCGTGTACTGTCCCAATCTGCAGCCGTCATAAGATAGTAATATGGATTGCTATGAATTAATTGTTCCTCATTAATTTCACCGCCCATACCGGTAGAAAACCATTGGGAACCTAAATTATTACCACCCGCTGTTTCAACAAACTCACCAAAATTACCGTTACCAAAGGTTTTACAGCAATAATCTTCACCCGTGACGCCCACTGCTCTTTCAATAAAAACGGTGGGGCGTTGCTCTTTAGTCAGCGTTGCAACACGAGAGCGGATCAATTCTAATTTTTGCTGGTAAAAGCGATTGAATTCTTCTGCTTGTTTTTCTTCACCGAAAACACGACCAAGCAATTGCATACTCGGAACCGTATTTTTTAATGGATACTGTCTGAAATCGATAAAAATAACAGGTAATCCACTTTTTTCTAACAGTGATAATGTACCGCTTTCCGTTAATTTACTTTGCAAACCAATGTCAAAAATAAGTAAATCGGGTTGCGCAATTAATGCTTTTTCTACACTAAAATCAGTGGTGTAAGGATTTGGAAAAACAGGAATATCTTTAAGTTCAGGAAAATTTACCCCATATGCAGCACTGAGATCGGGCGCTTTTTTTATCAACGCATCATCCCAAGCAATTATTCCTTTTAATGGTGTTTGCGGATGTAAAATATTTAATGCAACCAGAACACGACTATCTGCTAACATCACTTTAGAAACAGGTGCATTGACCGATACCGTTCTACCTGCGATATCGGTTACTGTAATCGGTGCTGAATAGCTCGATAATGAAAAAGCCAAACCCAATATGATGTAGCTGATTTTACTTATTAATCCTTTCAACATATTAATGCCTTGTATTAATTAAAATTTCACTGATGCTTGAACATAATAAGTTCTTGGCTGTCCCACATAAATACCTGCGTTATTATCTGTGGAGCGAGTAAAATAAGTTTGATTAAATAAATTTTTAATCCCTGCTGATAGTGTTAAATCAGACAAACTTTTACCAAAATGATATTCACCACGGCCATCCCACACCATATAACCTGGAATAGTGCCATAACGACCATCAGCACTCCCTTCAGTAATATAAGAATTACCAGTACCCGGTGATTCTTGAGAGGACTGAGCATAGGTGTTCAAATTCCAAACCCAATTACCCGTTTCATATCGACTACCCGCGGTAATAACTTGTCGTGAATAAAAAGGCAGATCTTTATCAGCAAAATTTCCTTTTTTACTAATTGCTTTGGTATAAGTGTAAGTGCTGTAGACGCTTGCGCCTTCTAAAACATCTGATAGCTCAGTTAAATCATATTTTGCTGCTAATTCAATGCCTTGATGTGTAGTTGCACCTAAATTAGTCCAACCTGTTGAATTTTCGATATATTGTAGCTGATCATCAAAATCAATATAAAATAGCGTCATTTCAAGAGATAGCGCGGTATTATCGAATCTTGTGCCCACTTCATAGTTATGCGCTTTTTCAGCACTTAAACCGTTAGCTGGAGAATTTCCTACACCAGCGGTATTAAGCTGAAAATACTGTAAGCTGCCAAAGGAAGTGCTCGCGTTAGCAAATAATTTCCATTCATCATCAATATGATAAATGACGGCAAGTGCTGGTAATGGTTCGCTATAATTTTTACTGCGATTTTGATTTTTAAAGCTATCATCTAAGTGAATTTTGATATTTTCATAGCGTATCCCTGGAATAATTGTCCAGTTGCCAACATCAATAGTATCATCCAGATATATAGCATGAGCTTCTGTACCGCCAGATGTGTGTTGATAATATTGTCCAGTATCTGGACGAGAGCCTTGAGAGCCAGTTTGATACCAATTTGAACGGTACGCTTTTTCATCTGCTGTTTCATTTAAGTAACGATAACCCACCGTTACCTCATGAGAAATATCATTAAAACGAAATAGTTGTGAATAGCTTGGCTCAATTGCATATGCACTATAATGACGAGGATAAGAAACTAAACGGCTTTGCCCACCATTATCCTTTCTCTCGCTCTCAATATAGCTCCCCCGATAACTTTTACTAAACCACGTCATCAATTCAAACTGCTTGTCATCTTCTTGATGTTTATACTTAAACGACATATCTTGGCGATTACCCTCAAAGCGATCAAAAGACCGAACTGATTGGTAAGGATCTGCGTTGTATTGTGCTTGAGTCAACCCACCAGGCATGCCTGATATCGCACGATAATAGTGAAAATTAGCGAGAATTTCGTCGTTATCGGTTAATGCATAACGTGTTTTTAGGATAAGATCATCAATATCGGTATTATCATTACTTTTACGATACCCTTGACCATGTAATCCCGAATAGAGCAATAATGCGCCTGCTGAATTATCTGATTTTGAACCCCCAACTGAAGCATCCACGCCGGTTTTCAAGCCACCCGTTTTTGCACCTTGGGTCTGTATTGCCGCACTACCGCCAAATTCTTTAGGAATTGGTTTTGTCACAAAATTAATAACACCACCTACGTTTTGGGGCCCATAACGTACCGATGCCCCACCTCGGATCACATCAATAGACTCAATTGAGCCCAAAGATAGCGGTGACATGGATAGCTGGGGTTGCCCATAAGGTGCGGCCGCTAAAGGCATACCATCGAGTAAAATTGTTGAACGTGGTGAAAGGCGTGATGTCAGCCCCCTAACTCCCACATTCAAAGAAACATCACTGCCTCCTGTCCCATTGCTTTCACGAACCTGCACACCGGGTATGCCTTTTAAAGCATCAGCAATGGTTGCACTTCCTGTCTCTTTTATTTGCTGTTTTGTTTTGACCGTTCTAGCACCTGGATGATTAAATACCACTTCGCTATCATCTGCACTTTCTAACCAATTTCCAACGACAGTTATCTCATCATTTTTATTGTTATCAACAGCATAGGATTGGTGGCTAAACAGTGCGATAAAGACAGCAAGAGGAGTAAGTCGTGAATATTTTTTCGGTTTCATAAATAAAAGCATAATCTATTAAAGTAATTAAGAGCGATAATGATAATTATAATCATTGCTCATAATCAACTTAATTTACTTATTATTTTTTACATATTTAATTCTATAAAACATTACATAATATAAGGTTTTTCCCCTACTTTAATTTATTGTTTTTATTTATACATTCCATTTAATAATATTTAAGATAAGGTTGAATTAGGTAAAATCTCAATCCAAATTAATTGACTCTCTGAAGTCTGCGGTGTTAACTCTCCTTCGCCGATATCAGGTAACCACCAACCACCTTGCCCTACCGTCATCACATTGCAACTAGCCCCTGTTACACGCCATTCCCCTGATAATACATATACGATACCCGCTTGATTTATTGGTAATTTTTTCGAGTTACTAAGAATGTGTTCCTTCACAATCCAACGCTCTTCATTAAAAATAAAATTCAATAAATGTACCGGTGTTTGTTCTATTTCAACACTGACATATTGATATGCAGGTAGGCGAATAGCTTCGCCTAACTGTTTTAATTGATGTTTAAAACTGTAATTATCCGTTATGCACAGTTCTTGGTTATCAAGGAGAATCGCGAGTCGCTCCCCTGATGAATATTGTTTAAGAAAACTATTTTGATTAATTGTAGAAATGCTTGCGCGCAATGAATAATCAGATGCAACGGGCCAGCAAAAGACCTCTTGACTAGCACCGCATCCGTCACTCCACTCACGAGTCGGCAATTCAATTACATTGAAACATTTAATTTTCATATTCCCCCCGAGTACAACTACTTAATGCTATTCACTCAACACTTAGATTCGCAGAGTTAATATCTCAAGGCAATGAATTTTCAACGATAATGTGACTAATCGCGCCTCTCTTCAATTAAGTAATGACATAAACGACCTAAAACTTTCATCGCCTGCTCAATACGCTCATTCCAGGTAAAAGATACATTAAGACGAAATGCATGATTAAACTGTTCACTCGTAGAAAACATGCTTCCCGGCGCAATACTAATACCTTCTTTAAGTGCAAGTTGATATAAACGAAGTGCATTAAAGGGCGGTTCAAATTCTAACCAAAGAAAATACCCCCCTTTTGGCGTGTTCACCTTGACGGACGAAGGTAAATATTTCGCTATTGCACCCAACATTTGATGTTGACGTTGCTCCATTGTTTGGCGCAATTTTCGCAAATGATTATCGTATCCACCTTGCGTTAAATATTCAGCAATCGCAAGTTGTGTTGGCACGCTAGCTGATACGGTACTCATCATCTGTAAATGTTGAATTTTAGATGCATGATGCCCAGCAGCAACCCAACCTACTCGATAACCAGGTGCTAAACATTTTGAAAATGAAGAACAATGAAAAAAATTACCCTTGCTATCTAATGCTTTCGCAGGGATTGGCTGTTTATTACCGAAATAAAGCTCGCCATAAACATCATCTTCAATTAATGAAATTTGACGTTTATTTAAAATATCCACCAATCGTTTTTTATTAGATTGTGGCATAGTGCCACCTAATGGATTTTGAAAGTGAGTCATTAACCAACATGCTTTAATCGGGTACTTATCAACAATATCCTCTAATGCGTCAAGATCGATACCAAATAAAGGATCTGTTTTGATTGCAATCGCTTTAAGTTTCAAACGTTCAATGGCTTGTAATGAGCCATAAAATGCAGGTGATTCAATAACAACCCAATCGCCAGGCTGCGTCACTGATTGTAAGCTCAATACTAACGATTCCATTGCACCCGCAGTGATAACAATTTCATCAGGGGCGACATGAATACCTTGCATAGCATAACGTTGAGCTATATTACGTCGTAATTGTTCATTTCCCGGTGGTAAATTAGCCGTGGTATTAAATTTTGCTAATCGCCTTGCTACCGACGCCAGAGATTTTGCTAATTTAGGATCATCTAATAGAGCAGGTTCTGGAAAAGCAGAGCCAAAAGCAATGATATCAGGATCTTTACAAGCCTGTAATACGCCAAAAATGGAAGCATTAATCTCTACATTCTCATTCAGATGTAGCCCTTTACCACCTTTTGCCGCAGCAAATGCATTATTACGGTTCGCGACGTAATAGCCCGATTGTGGACGCGCAACAACCCATCCTTGGCTTTCAAGGAGTTGGTACGCTTGTACAACGGTCATTAAACTCAGACCCGATTGTTTTACGCTTTCCCTAAGAGAAGGCAATCTATCCCCAACTTGCCAGATATTGTCTTCAATTTGTTGACGAATTTGTGCTGCTAATTGTTCATATCTCGTCATCGTCGCCCCAACTGTTATAGTTAATGTCTCAATAATTGTTACTATTATAGCTTATCGTCTCATGTTCTACTAATCCACACTTTCACCTGACTTTTTTTAACTATAAGCACAAAACGTTTTGAATGAGGCTGTGCTTTTTTAACAGCCTAACGAATGCAATGAACCTTTATGCTAGGGATGAGCGACGACATTGCTAACGCAAACATTTTAAATGCCGCGTGCACATTACCAATACCTTTCAGGGGTCAATATGTTTGGACTTAGTGCGCTGGAGCTAGCCCGTATACAATTCGCTTTTACGGTCTCGTTCCATATTATCTTCCCAGCTATTACCATTGGGCTTGCTAGCTATTTAGCAGTGCTTCAAGGTTTATGGCTAAAAACTCGTGATACTGACTATATAAAACTGTTCCATTTTTGGTCAAAAGTTTTCGCTGTAAATTTCGGAATGGGTGTTGTTTCTGGATTGGTCATGGCATACCAATTTGGCACCAATTGGAGTTTCTTTTCCGATTTTGCAGGCAGTGTAACCGGACCATTATTAACCTATGAAGTTCTCACCGCCTTCTTCTTAGAAGCAGGTTTTCTCGGTGTAATGCTATTTGGCATGAATCGCGTTGGCGAAAAACTTCATTTCTTTGCAACCTGTATGGTGGCACTCGGAACGATAATTTCAACATTCTGGATATTGGCATCAAACAGTTTTATGCAAACACCACAAGGATTTGAAATTATTGATAATCGCATCGTTCCTGTAGATTGGATTGCGGTTATTTTTAACCCTTCATTCCCTTATCGCTTGCTGCACATGACAACAGCTGCATTCTTAGCTGCCGCCTTTTTTATTGGTGCATCCGCTGCATGGCACCTGCTAAAAGGCAACAAATCATCAGCAATGAAAAAAATGTTCTCCATGTCATTATGGCTGATCCTTGTATTAGCACCATTACAAGCACTTATTGGTGATTTTCATGGTCTTAATACCCTAAAACATCAGCCCGTAAAAGTCGCTGCGATGGAAGGACATTGGGAAAATAAACCGGGTGAAGCAACACCGCTGATCCTATTTGGTATTCCAAATCAACAAACGGAAACCACAGACTACGCCATTAAAATACCTTATCTTGCTAGCCTTATTTTAACCCATAGTATTGATAAACAAGTACCTGCGTTAAAAGAATATGCGCCAGAAGATAGACCAAATGTATTTATGGTGTTCTGGTCTTTCCGCGTAATGGTCGGTCTTGGTCTATTAATGATAGCTGCTGGTGTGTGGAGTGTTTGGCTGCGTTATCGTAAAAATCTATATGAATCGAAAACATTTTTACGTTTTATGTTTGTCATGGCGCCATCTGGACTCATCGCTATCCTAGCAGGTTGGTTTACGACTGAAATAGGAAGGCAACCTTGGGTAGTCTATGGATTACAGCGGACCTCTGATGCGGTAAGTGCTCATGGGGAAATGCACATGAGCATTAGCCTAATCGCTTTCTTTGTGGTTTATGGCGGTGTTTTTGGAATTGGCTACATGTACATGATGAAATTAATTCGTAAAGGTATCGCGGAGGATCAACCCCATGGGCATTGATTTACCACTTATTTGGTTTGTCATTATCGTATTTAGTATGTTGATGTATATCGTCATGGATGGATTCGATTTAGGCATTGGTATTCTCTACCCTGCACTAAAAGATAATCAAGACCGTGACTTAATGATGAATAGCGTTGCGCCAGTGTGGGATGGCAATGAAACCTGGCTAGTTCTTGGCGGTGCTGCCTTATTTGGCGCTTTTCCATTGGCCTATGCAATTGTACTAGATGCGCTATCAATTCCCCTCACTTTCATGTTACTAGCGTTGATTTTCCGTGGCGTAGCATTTGAATTTCGCTTCAGAGCTGATGAATCTCATCGTCGTCATTGGGACCATGCTTTTATTTGGGGTTCGATTATTGCCACTTTTATGCAAGGGATCGTTGTTGGCGCATTCATTCAGGGATTCCATGTCGAAAACCGCGTATTTATGGGTGGATATTTTGATTGGTTCTCACCATTCCCATTATTTTGTGGTTTAGGTTTAGTTGTCGCTTATGCCCTACTTGCTTGTGGTTGGCTGATTATGAAAACTGAGGGGCATTTACGCCGTACAATGTACCGTGTTTTACGCCCATTAACCTTATTCATGGTTACAGTGATCGCGGCAATTAGTTTATGGACCCCCATTGTCAATGAGGCGGTGTTTGAACGTTGGTTTTCATTGCCTAATCTGTTTTTCTTCTTACCAGTTCCATTATTGGTTATAACTTGTACATGGCTAATATTCAAAAGCGCAAAGCGTCAACAACATGACAGCATTCCTTTTTTAGCCGCATTACTATTGATTTTCCTTGGTTTTACAGGTTTAGGTATTAGTATTTGGCCAAATCTTATTCCACCAGCAATTAGTTTCCGTGATGCAGCAGGGCCATCAGAAAGCCTAGGCTTTATGCTAGTCGGCGCATTATTTATTATTCCTGTTATTTTGGTTTACACCTATTGGAGTTACTATGTCTTCAGAGGAAAAATTACCCCAGATCAAGGCTACCACTGATAATCTAGTCATCTCCCCCTGGTGGAAGAAACTGGGCTGGTTGGTGGCAATTTGGCTAGGCAGTGTATTAGCACTATTTGCATTTTCTTCCGCATTTAGATTACTGATGACCGCCGCTGGAATGAAAGTAAAATAAATATTCCTGATAAATACCGCACTGATAAAAGGTGCGGTATTTTTATCTGAAAATACATATAGTTCTTTTTTAATTTGAATGGTTATACTATTTCAATTCATGATATGATAATGATAACAATTACCATATAATAATATTATCATTTGAAAAAGGAGACCGTCCGTGGCTACAGAAAACCCCGTCGAAAAAAATATATACCGCCCGGCGCCACCACAGCTCATTCAAGTTAAATCCATTATTGATGTAAGCCCTTCAATCCGCAGCATTACCTTCACGGGTGAAAAATTAGCAAACTACCCGACAGATTGTGAAGGTGGACACCTTAAAATTTTTCTTGCCCCCGATTTAAAAAGCAAACCGACATTACCTGTCTTAACAGAAAAAGGTCGCAGTTGGCCAGAAAATGAACCTCGCCCTCTCGTACGCACTTATACCGTTCGGGCCATTCGTCCACAAGTTAGTGAAATTGATATTGAATTTGCAATGCATGATGGCGCTACTGGCCCTGCATATCTTTTTGCCCGTGATGCTAAACCGGGAAATTGGATGGGAATAAGCAATCCTGGTGGGCCAGATCCACTATTACCGATTAAATCTCAATATTTTATGGCTGGCGACTCAAGTTCTTTGCCTGCTATCGCATCGTTACTAGAGAAAATGCCTGCTAATGCACAAGGAAAAGTTGTTTTACGTCTCGACAGTCAAGGAGATGTACGTGAATTAACCAAACCTGCCGCTGTTGAAGTGATTTGGATTTGTGGCAATATCAGTAAAACAGCTGAGCTAATTAGTACATTTAAATCATGGGATATTCCCACTTGTGATGCTGCATTTTGGATCGCAGGTGAAGACCAAATTATTCGTGAGTTACGCCGTTTTATTAGGCGCGAAAAAGGGTTTGGTCGTGATGATATTTACGCTATTCCATACTGGCGCCATGGTTATGATGAAGAAGGTTATCACAACCAACGTCATGAAGTTATGGATAACCCTGACGACTAGCCTACATCAATTTAACGTATCAATTAATCGGCCGTGTTTATCTCGGTCGATTATCTTTCATTATCTTCTAACTCTATTTTAATCCAAATCTATTCTTCCCTATTTTAATTCAATAGCCATTTCATCAATAAAAAACTTTCCTTATACGTAATTGTTATGTTATAACGTTTCAATTGATTATCAACATAACAAAATCATTTCAATAGACGGGGAAAATATCAGTGCCTAAAAATAAACTGTTAAATATCACACTAAGTGTCTCTCTAGCCCTTGGTAGTTTTAGTGTATTTGGTCATGGATCACATAGTCATACACATCCTCAATCTGAAAAGGCGATACAGGCATCGAAAGGAATTTTTGAAGAAAGTGATGTAAAGGATAGGCAATTAAGTGACTGGCAAGGTGTCTGGGAGTCAGTCAACCCATTACTACTTAATGGAAAACTTGACCCTGTTTTAGAACTCAAAGCAAAAAATAATAAAGACAAAAGCGTTGAGGAATATCGTCAATATTATAAGCAAGGTTATGCAACAGATATCAGTAATATCGGCATTGAAAATAACGTCATTGAATTTACCGAGAACGGTGTAATAAATTCATGCCATTATACTTATTCAGGGTATAAAATACTTAATTATATCTCTGGTAAAAAAGGGGTGCGCTACCTATTTGAATGCCAAGATGCAAATTCAAAAGCGCCTAAATATATTCAATTTAGCGATCATATTATTGAGCCTCAGCAATCAGGTCATTTCCATCTTTATATGGGAAATGAATCACAAGAAAAATTATTAAATCAGCTTGATAATTGGCCAACTTACTACCCCTACTCTCTTACGGATGAACAAATTGTTCATGAGATGCTATATCATTAATTAAGCAACACCCCATAATAAATATGCCCCTATTTATTTACTAGGGGCATATAAAACTAAAACGCTGCTGTAGTAGATTAGATCGTTATAAATTAGTTGTTATAAGCTAATAACGCCTTATGACAAAGTTGCGATCTGACGCAATCATCAATAGTGAAGTTCACCATCGATACCATTTCATCACTGCTAAAACGTTGCAATGCATCAGCAAGCCCCGATGATACACCTTCAGGTAAATCACATTGAGTCACATCGCCGTTTACAATTACCGTTACGTTCTCTCCCAATCGAGTTAAAAACATTTTCATTTGGGTCACAGTGACGTTTTGTGCTTCATCTAAAATCACTATCGCATTTTCAAACGTTCGCCCTCGCATATAGGCAAAGGGAGAAATTTCTACTTTAGCAATTTCAGGGCGTAAACAATATTGTAAAAATGAAGTTCCTAATCTTTTCACCAGAACGTCATATACAGGGCGAAAATAAGGTGCAAATTTTTCGGCCATATCCCCCGGTAAAAAACCGAGATCTTCTTCGGCCTGCAAAACGGGTCTCGTGACAATAATTTTACTGATGTCCTTATTAATCAGTGCATCTGCCGCCAATGCAGTACTGATATAAGTTTTACCACAACCAGCTTCACCATTTGCAAAGATCAGCTGCTTATGTTTAATCGAATTAATATAGAGCTTTTGCGCTTCATTCCGTGGAATTATTGGGCTACCATCACGGCGTTCTTTTGCCATACCAATAGGCTCAATGCCTGTGAAATCAGCAAAAGAAGTGACGTTATTCATATCAAACCTACCTGAACGTTCTTTACGTGATGTACGTTTTGTTTCGCGACGTGCCTTTATTGCAGCTTTTTGTCTACTCATAATATTAATCCTTTCATGTATCAGTGATAGTCAATTCAAATGGTGAACGATTAAAAACACTGAGGAGCTCCCTTCAAGCTCATGATGTAAGACATAGAGTTTAAAAAAACCAGTTTGCAGATAATAAAAAAACCGGTTAACAATCTCACCATGACAATTCCATGATGGAGTGATAACCGGTCTTGCTTGTTAGCTAACAAATACCTAGTTTCCATTAGTTTCTCCTTGAAGGTGATACCCGTAAACTAAAGAATCTGTATGACATTACTATGACAAAATAAATTTTTTTATCACAAAATACTGGCTTAACGATTATTTAACTGAAACATAAGCCACAGTACGCATTGATTATAAATATAGCGCAATATATTTTTTTAATGCAACATTTTTTTAACAAAAAAACATTATTTATGTTCATATAAAGCTTAATCGTTCAAATAAAATACATAAATAATAGCTAGATTAAAAAATGTCTATTGTTTGACAGCGCTATGAAGTAAATAAAAGATAACAAATCGAATACCTAAGCTGATTAATGCGCCTAGGTAATTTTATCTATTACCTACTTATATTTTTTATAACGTCACTATTAACGCGGTTTACAATTACCTGCTAATTGATATCCTGCTTTTTGTGCCGCTAATTCGTTATCAAATAATACCGCATTTTCCTCAGCTGTTGTTTTAAAGCCACCACAATGAGACAAATGGTATTTTTTTGAGTTTTGATTTCCTTTCACTTGATTATTTTGTGGACTAACTTTATTAAGTTGAGTTGTCTTGGGCTTTGCAGTCACTAACGTATTTTTCACGCCTTCACCACTATTTTTATGCCCAATTGACCATATTTTATCGCCTGTTACAAAGCCATTATGATGCCCCATAACTTTTGCAATGCGCGCATCTCGCAGCTTTTCCCATTGATTAACAGGATATTGATTATTCCATGCCATTAATAATTGCTGTTGTTGCCGTGACATAGATAAATTATAGCGATCATGCATATAAAAATAGACCCGTGCGACTTGCCCTTTCACTTCATCACGTGGCTCAAATACTTTTTCTTTAAAATCAACTCGACTACGACACATTCCATACGGATACGATACATTCGTCGCTAATTGTGCAAAACTAAAATTACTGCGATCACCATTAACCTCACCGATTGAAGGTGCCAGATTATACATATCCGCCTCCATTTGACGGAAAGTCTCATCAGTAGATACACAATTTTTACGTCCACCATTTTGCCAACACTGTCTTTGATGACCGAATACCCACGCAGGGACAATATGTTCCCATTCTATTCGTTGAGCACGGCTTTGCTGTTTACGTACCTGATAACCACAAGACGCTAAATCGACTTGTCCGCCACTTTTTCCGACCCACTCCCACTGACAGCCACAATACAAAGTACCTTCCCCTTGATTATGTTGATCAAAATACACTTTAGTTTTACTTAAAACTTTAGCGTCAGTGAACGAACTCGGGGCTGCATTCAAAGAAAATGAAAATAAAAACAATAAGATAGATAGCCCCGTATTGAGGCATTTAAGCAAACTCAGCTGTTTCAAAATAACACCATTAATCAGAAAAAAAGCAAATAATTAAGTTGAAGCGTTACATTTTCATATAACAATACAACGACTGCCATAAGATAAACGCTATTTTTATGAAATATAAGCTTTTTTGATATTAATGGATACTCAATTTTATTAAATAAAATACACTCTCAGAATATGTCCATCTTAAATAGAAAAAGTAAATCAGTATTGTAAATAGAATACATAACAGCCTAACTAAAAATAAAACAAGACCGTAAGACTTCTAAATGTTTAATATAAATTGATATTTATAAGCATAAAAATCATACGCTTGGTCTTTTACGATATATCCACAAACCCGGAAGCGATATTCCAATTGATAGCGCTCCTACAATAAACGAGGCATTCAAAAAGTTAGTAACTAATGTTTCAACAAGTTCAGGGCTATAGCCAAAATGTGATATTTTAACCACCGAAATCATCGCTACATAGGCACTTATCCCTGGAAACATAGGTATAACAGCAGCGACGGTAAAAACTTTTGGGTGCGCAAGCCACCATCGAGACCACTGAATACCAATCATTCCAACGAGAATTGCTGACAAAAAACTCGCCCACTCAATGTGCAACCCTAAGGTCATTAGCACCATTCTTGAACCGTGGCCAATCGCACCGAGCAACGCGCAATATTTTAAGGCTCTAATTGGCACATTAAATACCATAGCAAAACCAACTGCGGGTATTGCTGCCAAGAACATATCAGCCAATAATGCAAAAATGAAATTCATGCCCATTCCCTTAAATTCCACACAACCATAGCCAATACAACCCCAATACAAGTTGATAATGTTAATAAGCTCGCCATTGCCCAGCGCGCTAATCCCGTATTAACATGGCCTTTAAACATGTCAGCGACTGCATTAATTAAAGGGAAACCCGGTACTAGTAGTAGTACACTTGCAGCCATTGAAATAGTTTCTGTCAATACAAAATAAGGAATTTTCAATAATAAACCGGATACCGATGTCGCAACAAAAGCGGTAATACAAAAATTAATTAATGGATTCATTTGGTGAGATGTTAAAACTTGCCTTATATACATAGCACAACTACTTGCAATAAAGGTAATCAAGGCGCTCTCCCAACCGCCACCATTTAACTGACTAAAACAAGCGCAAGATAAACCAACCATTAATACCATAAGCCAACGTGGATACCGCAACGGCTTAATTGATGCTAATTTCTTTTTTAATTGTTTCCGGTCAAGCAAATGATGCTCAACTAAAATAACCGCATGCTGTACTTCAGTAACCACATGCATATTAATACCGCGATCAATAATACGACGAGTAGAAGTTAAACAGCGCCCGTCAATAATCGTCGTTAATACGAGTGAGTTAGATGAAATTGCACTATCAACTTGGCTCGCGCCTAATGCAATCCCCAAACGCGTGGTTAGTTGCTCAACCAGCATACTCTCAGCACCATGCTGCAATAGAAGTAGGCCGCATTCAATGCACAGTCGAGTGATTTCTCTTTGTACATCAACAACAATATCATTCGTGATCGAAGTCTCTAATACACATTCCTTCATCATACCCCCCAAAGTTAACAAAATTCTGATATTCTCTTAAACATGTTAGTCTCTATATGTATCATAGAACTAAATAACAGCTTAGATGATGATCTCTTTCAGGTAAATTAATCAATTAAGCGACTATTTCTAAACTATTTTGCTAGACTGAGCAGCACTATTTTCTTCATAAATTAGCATGCTAGGATAAATATTCCATGAGTAGCCTATTAACCGCCAAAACCCCTAAAGGTCAGCGCCGAAATAAAGCATTAATCACTGCCGCCGCTGAAGTGTTTCTTCAATATGGGTTTGAGGGGACGACTCTGGATATGATTATTGAACGTGCAGGAGGTTCACGCTCAACGTTATATAAAAATTTTGGGGATAAAGAAGGGTTATTTGCTGCCGTTATTGCGCATATGATAGATGAAATTTTTGATGAGCCAGAAACTAAAGCGCCTATTTCAAAAAATATTGAAAGCGTACTCTCCTTTTATGGTTCCCGATTTTTACTCAATGTTATTAAACCCCAATCTATCGGCCTTTATCGCCTTATTCTTGGCGAATATAACCGGTTCCCAGAAATAAGCCATGCTTTCTTCGAACAAGGCCCAGTCAAGAGCTATCGATTATTAACACAAAAGCTTGCCACACTACCCGATGTCAATATTGATGAAAATATATTATTAAGTATTTCATCTCGATATTTAGAAATGCTTAAAGCAGATGTATTTATTACCACTTTTTGCGTTGCCGATTTTACGCCTAGCGATGAATTTATCGAACAGCAAATAGCCTTATCTGTTGATATCATCGCCAGCTATATTCGCAAAATAAGCAGTTAATAATTTATTTATGAAAGTAACTTTCTAGCACGCTCCTGCGCCATTAATGCATCGGTTTCAAGAAAAACCTCTGGCCCATATAATGCAGATAACATAGGAGCAAGACGTTCCATTTCGTCCTTATCACTTCCATCTGGCTGTAAAGTCACTACCATCGCTCGGCAATATTCCATCATTGGCTCTTTCGCCTGTTTTAACCAACGGCGTACATACTTCATTCCCTCCATATCTTCAGCTGACGGTTTACCTTTTGGAGCAACGGGTGGATAAACAAGGGCAAACTGTTCTCTTTTTGATAATAAAAGATCCATTTCTTCTAACCATAAACGTGTTTCATCCATAGAAGATGGGAAAGAATTTAATGTACATATAGGCCAATTATCTGTATTGACAATAACTTTATTCGACATGGTGAATCCTAAAATCACAAAAATGTACTACACTGTACACTTTTGTGATTTCAATAGTCAATAATGATTCTCATTTAAAATTTGCAATTTATGCTATTTGTGATTTTCTTTTAAGACAGAATATTCTTAATATGTTGTAAATATTCATCACATAAAACATTAATAATGGCTTAATGATGCGTTTTTTTATACGGAATGTTATTCTGACTCTATTATGTCTTTATAAAGTGAAAATATTATGAATAAAATTTTTCCTGTGGTATTTGGATTAATCATGGCAATAACTGCATTTAATGCAAGTGCGGGTAAAACATGTGATACCTATTTTCAAGAAATGAATGAACTCGTCAAACAAGCTGAAGCGCAATACAAAAATGAGCCTAATGCGGGAGAGCAAATTACGATGATGAAATCGCAGTTAGAAGAAGCGAAGAAAACATTAGCAAGCTATCCTGAAGATGCTCAAGAACAAGCATGTAGTCAAGCTCTTAAAGCTATTGCACAAGCTAAAGATGCGGTAGAAACAAAATAGCCATGCTCTGTAGAAAACCAAATTTATCAATAAATACAGCCTGATATTTCAGGCTGTATTATAGAAATGGATTATTTTAACGAACAACTAGTACTGATATTTTCGCGTACGAAACAATACCTGATGCATTTGATCCTAATAAATGGGTCGAAAAACTCGGATTTCGTGAACCGACAACAATTAAATCTGCATTAATATTTTCTGCTTCCGACAACACTTTATCTCTTGGTGAGCCAATTTCAACTCTGTAGGAAATTTTATCTGATGGGTAATCAATTTTGTCGATAATTTCTTGTAATTGCTCTTCAGAACGCTCAATTGCCTTTTTTGCAAAAGAGGCTAGTAGATCGTAATGATAGCTATAACTCATCGAAAATCTTGAAACATCAGGTATTGAATGGAATAAATGAATTGTGGCATCAGAAATTTTCGCTAAATAAATAGCATGCTTAAGTGCATTATCTGTTAACACATCTTCCGATATATCCACGGGAACCAAAATAGTTTTATACATATGATACCCTCTTTATTAGATTTTCTTTCTTTTCAAACCGTGACGTTATTAGTTTTACGATTTGACAGTTTAAGAATGGCTGGTGAATGTTTGTTATTTTCTCTAAAAGTATAAACCTAAGCTTATAAAAATGTCGTGAGCATTCCAACGTTATTTCAATACGCCTCAAGCTTAACTTTCTTCCAAATGCCATTTATGTAATAAGCGATGAATAAATGGAGTGACTATCAGACCGATACTAATGATAAAAACGCTTTGTAGGAACAAGCCATAAATTGCGATAAAAAAACGTCCACCACGGGTAATTGGGGCTGGTTCTATTGCTTGTCCACTTAACATTGATAACGCATTCAACATCGACTCTACAATTGAATGCCCTTCTATAAAGTAAAAACCAAAAATACCCGGCAATAGACCAAGGAAAAAAACCAAAAGTGCGATAAGATAAAAACGTAACACTCGAAGAATAAAATACTCAACTCGTATTAATTCTTTTGAAAATTTTTCCATAAATAACCTAATAACACGTTATTACTCATACAATTGTTCGATCAAGCTATACAACAATGAATATGCAACTACACATTCGCACATTTATGATACTAGAAAAGAACCTACATCATAAATCGATATAGGCCCTATTTAATCTGTTAGCGTACGACTAAAACCGATGTTTCTGCGTAACGTACGATCCCAGCAGCAGTTGAGCCTAAAAGATGAGTTGTAATATTTGGTCGACGAGAGCCAATCACAATAATATCTGCATTAATATCTTTAGCTGTATTAATGACTTCATCACGAGGTGAGCCAAATGTAATGGTATAACTCACATCTTCATGAGGTAAATTAATTGAATCCATTAACATTTTCATATCTTCTTCCGCTTTCACCGTTGCTCTATCTTTTATTTCCATATAGCCAAGAGCATAGGCATTAATAATTGCTGAAGATATTGGTAATACGTGGATCAAGTGAATTTTAGCACTCGATTGTTTTGCTAAATTAACCGCATGACGAACAGCTTTACTCGTTAGCTCTTCTTCGGTTAAATCTATAGGGACCAGAATCGTTTTATACATAACCCCTCCTAAAAAATTAAAAAATAATGTTAACGATAAAATTATAAACAATTAGCTGTGAATGTCTCTCGTTCAAAAAGATAAATGAGATCTCTAGCCACAAAATATTAATTATTGAACAGTTTTTATCTTTATTTTTTAATATCAATAACTCAACTGGTTATTCTCTTAGCCATGGTGTAACCGTCAACCCAACGAGCATACCTTCAGGGCTTAATAATCGGGTTACCGTTTGCCCCCAAGGCTCAATTCTATTTTGAACCAATAATAAATACCCCTTATCAGTTAGATTTTGAGTCATCCTTGCGAGATCAGAAACTTCAAATTCAATCCAACTTTGTGGGATTGTTAACTCTTCAGGCCATTCATCACGCAAAAAACAAGATTGTGCAGCTTGGTTTAATGGCCAAAGAGCAAAATGTTTAACGCCACCTAATGTATCTTGCTCACAAACTAGATAGTCACTATTTTCTTCCATTGGTTTCAATGGTAAACCAAGTGTTTTAAGATAAAAATCGCTACTATTTTGGGTATTTAGCGTCACAGGACCAAAACCGGCGACAAATAATACATCAGAGTTATCTTGTAGATTAAACATTGAATATTCCATTTTAGTTAGAAAGTTATTAATTTTTATCAAACATTTTTTCAATAATTCTTTGAGCGGCAATCGCGTTTTCACCACTGGTACACGGCTGAGATTGGTGACTTACAGACTCAATAAAATGACGAATTGCACCATCAAACCCACGCTGTACCAATATCGAATCCCAACTTGATGGGTATTTATCATTAATACCCCGAAGATTTTCACTACGCCACTGATTCATGTTAGTTATTTGATAAATAGCATCTTCATCCACGGCAATGACTTGCTCTTGCTGACTACCCGCTTTTCGGTGCATCGATGTTGTTACCCAACCATTTTCCGTTTGGAAATGATGTTCTGCATAAAACAATTCGCCTTTCTCAGTCGTTTTTACCCCACCGCTAATTAATTTCAACTCAGTCCCAGCTATCCATAGAACCGTATCAACGACATGTAAATAATCATCGAGCAAAGTAAAACGCGCATCTTTAGGCCCTACACTGTCACTTCGATGCTTATCCATCCTCAAAGAGGAAAACTGTGTCATATTTTGTTTTAACGAAACATAAAAAGGCGCGAATCGACGGTTAAACCCCACCATTAACATACGCTTTTGTTTTATTGCTAATTCAATAAGTTGCTCTGATTGTTCAATATTATCAGTAAGCGGTTTATCGACATAAACATGAAGTCCCATTTCTAATAGCAACTTAACAATTTCGAAATGAGTGGTCGTTGCGCTATGAACAAATATGGCATCACATTGGCTAGCAAGACTTTTAATCTCTGCAAATAGTGGGATCCTATAGCTATCACAAACTAGTTTTGCTTTGGATTGATTCGGAGAATAGGCGCCAACGAACTCCCAATCATCTTCTTTACAAAGAATAGGCAAATATGCTTTTTGAGCGATTGAGCCTAAACCGACAACACCGATGCGCAATTTTCTCATGTTATGGAACTCTTCTAATATATTGATAAGGAAATTATTGAATATATTTATATAAATAAAAAATATTTTTTCTAAATATATGACAATAACAGAAGAATAATGAGGAAAGATATAATTTAACACCTTGTTTTTAATAGCTTTAGTAACCTAAAAACAATCTTTAGGTCAAAAAAAGCAGCATAAAAAAAGGGGTTGATTTCTTAAATGAGAATGGTTATCTTTTACCTCATGGAATACCTGAGTAAATTACTCAAGAATTTCATAAACGACATTGCTCACATTGCTTCCAGTTTAGCAGGCCAACTTTATAAGTTGGCCTTTTTTTTATTCTCAATATTATTAAACGATTACCAAATATTACGAATTTAATCGCCTATTTATTACGTATTGCGCTCGCAAAACTCCATGATTTTAAATGACCAACATAGGTTAATCTATGTGTCGGTTCAAATGTAGGCACATCCCCAGTACGCATATGCAAAATATCAGCCGGTGTTATCCATGATGAATTACCTTCAAACAAAGGCATTCCTGCATATTTATAAGCATCTAGGACAAACTGCGAACAAAAGAATCCATTCGCTTGGTCTATATCATCACCTAATTGAACAGTAGCAAGTGCTTTTAAACAAAAATTTCTAACCGTTTCACCAATTAGAGGTAACTCACAAATTCGTTTCGTGAGCATCCATGGCGCGATCATAACAATACCTTTATAATTATATTTATTACCATCATTTTGTACGGAAAACTCACGTAGCTTGTCAGCATGTAAAGACGTTAATCCTGACTGTCTTAAGACCACCATATTATTCGAGTCACCAATTGCTTTATCTAATGGTATAATTCGAACACCACTGCCAACTGATTCAGCAACCTCTCCTAACCCTAAATAGATTGATGCATGGCTCACACCACTCACACTGAATAAACGTATCCCCCAAGAATTAAGACCCGTAGCAGACGATAACAAAATATCGCCAGGCAACATATCAGAAACTGAGAGCACTTCAACTGAGTCTTTTATAGGAATTGTATTTGCTTGCTGCATACTGAATTTTAGGCGATTTGTTTCTGCATCTGATTTAAATTGAGTTGAGCATCCCGCTAAAAAAAAGAATCCAAAGTACAACAGCCAGATTTTAAAGTTCATCCCTAAATTACTCATCTAATTACACCAATTATATTTAATTTGATTGTATACGGATTTTATCTGCTCATTCCCGTAATGACTACCATTAATTTACTCACTATCAATATGAGTAAAAATACCTTTTTCTATAAAAAACTCGAATTCTCTAGCTTTAGTCTAATAGACAAGAAAACGCTCAGCTCATGTGATAATTCCAATTAATTTCACTATAAATTAGAGAAAACTAAATTTTCAGACTAATTTTTACTAATTTAAATATAATTAATATTAAATTAATACTAGATTAACTAATGGTGAAATAATTAACTCACCTAATAAATATAGTTAATGTTTCAATTATAAAACCCAATAAATAAATTGCAAAAGGAAAAATACATATGGGCATAACCAATCTAAATAGGGAATTCATACATCAGGAAAACTCAGTAAATATAAATAATAAAAACATAATAGATGGTAGTGATGTTTCCATTAGTTTTAACTCTCTTCCCAATATAACTGAGACTTGGCATATTATGAATGAATACAATCATAATATGGACGAAAACCATACAAGTTATCATATTAGTAAAACACAAGCAGACAAAATAAATCATACTAAAAATATTTATTTCAATGAAAACAGCTTTCCAAGTGACTTACAAGGCGAACTAAAAGGCAATGTATTTTATGCACAAAGTAGTATTATCCCAGCAATAAACAATATCAAAGATGATATTCATCCTAATTTGGTCACTGGACGTAAAACTTTATTATTATTTAAGCCCCATGATATTATTCAAAGTGATACGGAAATTAAATTAAACGTTTATGATAATAAAAATAATCTGCTACACTCAAGTGTTATGCTCTCCCCGGAATATTTACCTAAAATTGCGGGAGTAGATCCATATTATACTAATATTTCACCCGAATATTTTGAGCGGCCAATATCATCAGATATATGCATTGAGGAAAAATATGAGTTAGAGCAAATAATAAACGATAAAATAAAGCTAAAAGAAATAATTAAAATGAATGAAACTGATATAACTCACATTGTTTTTTCTGATGTTATATTAAAAAAACCATTTATTTTAAACTCTGACCCTGATCTTTCGAATAAGTCAGTTGCATTAACATCTTACATTAAGGATGAAATAGAAATTAATTATGGTATAAAAAAAATATTACTACCCCCTAATGAAACAATCCATTTTGTTTGTGATAGCTCTGGACAATGGGTGACTTATCAAGATGCATTATTATCAAAGCAACATTTCTCTTCATTATTAGCTAGTTCAAAATTATCAGTTAAGCCTTCATTACATATAAATGAAAAGGAGGAAATTAAAAAAATATCAATAAATAATTGTTATTTAAACAATCTAATTTCAGATAATGACACAATAAAAATATCAATTGATAATTTCAACTGGGTTAAAAATATAACCTTAACAACAAATAGAGACTTTAGTTCAAAAAAAATTATATTTACCTCAAAATCACAATCTGTAAGTGAAATACTCCATAACAATAAAATCACTCACTTAAAATATAGTGATGAGATATTATTTGAATGTGACTCGAATGGTAAATGGTTAAAAGTTGAGCCTAATATTAATGAGCCTTCTATTATTCTAGATATTGCATACCCCGAAAAATTCTCTTTAACATTAGATACAAATGAAAAAATAAAAAAATTTGCTACTATTAATAGAACTTTTATTGATTTATTAAATAAGAATAACTCGATTAAAGTTGCCACTAGCAATTATAACTGGGCAAAAAATTTCTCATTAACAGAAAACGACTCTTTTCATAACAAGAAAATATTATTTACATCTACCGCAGCCTATACTAGCACTATAAAATATGGGAATAAAAATATAAATCTGAAAAGAAATGAAAGTGTGCTTTTTATTTATGACTACTATCATAAATGGATGACCATTAATGATTATTCAATAATGCGTGAGTTAGCGAATATTCAATATATTGAACATGGTTGGAGTACAACCCTACCTGCTAACATTATTAAGCCTGGTATTAAATTTGAATTTAACTCTCAAAATAAAAAAGGAATACTTAAGAATATTCAAATAGATGCACCACATGAATTATTAATGAATACTATTGATATTGGAATGCTAACCCCTCCAAGAAATAATTTTAAATTTCAAGATAATCCAGAACTTAATCGTCAATATTTTCAAACTATTCCTGTTAGCCAACTTATAGTTTCGCGTTTTGAACCACTCCATATTACCAAAGTAGTAATGCCTGATGGCTCAATATTCACTGAAAAATCAAGTGGAGATGGTGGTTATCATTCTGGAAACATGAGAGAATCTATTGGTAAAAACCTTATTTCTGATGGAATTAATCTTGCCAATTATGGGATAAATAGCTCTTCTTCCTTTTCAGAAACATTCTTACCTACATCTCAAATTACACTCCATAATTCAATTGGTTCATATAAAAATGGAATTATTGTACATGGTCTATCAGGCGGAGGCGGTAAAGCGACATTAGAAGACTCGGATGGCAATGAGTTTAGTCATGAAATCGGTCACAACTTTAATTTAGGTCATTATGAAGGGGGATTCAATGGTGGTATCCATTCAGCTCCAGATAAGCGAAATTCAACCTGGGGTTGGGATTCTCTCTACAATAACTTTATACCTAATTTTGAAGTTAAAAAAACAGACAAAGCAACATATCTTGAAGTAAAAAAAAACAATAGCCAAGCCCAACCACCTTATAGAGGTCGGTCTTTTAACCGTGACGCCATGTCAGGAGGCAAACCTTATGACTTTAAATATAATCGCTATACACTCTATACGCCATATACTCTTGCTTCCATTCAAAAAGATATGACTAAAAGTTATATACTATAAAAACTCCTAACCATATGATTAAAAATAGTTTTCATAAGAAAAACAGTCATTATTATTGTTTTTATATACTACATTTAACCTCTTGATTTTTCAATGTTCCACTAATAGTTTTGGGGAGTTGATTTTTTCCTAACTCGTCACCCCAAATCTCAAAAATCTAATAATATTTCTTGATTTCCCACACTGACTTACTGTATATAATTACAGTTATAATTCACTGTATATAAAACCAGTCATTCGAAATCTAAGGGAAAGTATTATGGTTACTATTAAGGTGCGGTTTAATAACAACATGAAAGGCAAGTTACCAATGGGGGCTTTTGACGCATTGAGGAATGAGATCACAAAAAGATTGAGTTCCAAATACCCCGAGTTGAATATTGATATCAATTGGGGATCTCAAGTTGTGGTGTCTATTGACGGTTTGGGTAAGAACGAGAAGAAAACCTATATCGAGGAAACGCTGGAAGAAATATGGAATGATGGGGAGTGGATGCCAGAAATGAATGAAAGAGAAGAAGTGGAGTATTTTGATAAGTAATAATCTTAATTGTTCAGCCTAGCATTTACATATAATTACCAAGTATTTATACTCCTTGGCTCTATAATTTAAGTTAAGGATTAACGAATGAATTGGTATCTGGAAGTTATTAAAAATAATTATGCGAACTTTAATGGCAGAGCTAGGCGTAAAGAGTATTGGATGTTTACATTAATTAACACCATTATAATAGCCGCTTTATACTTTATAGTGTTTTCATCTATAGATTACAACACTGGTGAAATGAGTGGTATCGGGTCTGTTGTTTCGGTGCTAGTCATTATATATGCTTTAGCTGTTTTTGTTCCTAGTATTGCGGTATGCGTTAGAAGACTGCATGACACTGATAAATCTGGCTGGTTTTTTCTTCTCAACTTTATTCCTTTTGGTGGCCTTGTTGTTTTCGTGTTCATGTGCCTTGATGGTACTCCGGGTAATAACCGATTTGGCTCAAACCCTAAAGACTAAACGTTTAAATGCGCCAATCTCTCGAGCTGGCGCTTCTTCATAGCTTACTTTTTACCCTTCAATTCCTTATCTAAAATCATCCGACCAATATTGATATAGTTCATCGGTCTCATTGCATAATATACCGCCTCAACTCAAGAGGACTTTATGAACACAACTCAATTGCTTTTACTTGCACTCAACTGTATTAACGAAAATAGAGAGCTATCTCACACTGAGCTATCAAAAATATACGTTTTTTATAGAACTGAGATAGATTACAAAAACATTTCGATTGATGAATTTATGCTTAATCAAAACTGGTTACTGACTGATGAGTACAATACTCAAAAAGTGATGAACTTTATTGAAACTTACCTTCATCTATCATCAAAAAAGGCTAAAAGTAGAAAACGGTATGTCGAACAGAACTCTTGGTGAATTTATTAAAAATTTGCGTATTTCACTAAATATATCAACTTCGGAGCTAGCAAGAAACCTGACTATATCCGAAGATGAATATATAAAATGTGAAAATGGCGAGATGTCTATCTATGTAGATGACTTAGTGGTTATTGCAGATATGTTAGGTACTAATAAGTCCGAGTTAATTTGCAAGTATATTGATTAGGCCAAATTGTCTTGGCCTTCCTGCTCTGCCCTTTCTTCTTCCTCAGCAATACGCTCAGCCTCTTCTTTCATTACTAGTTTCGCTCCTATCTCTATAAATCGCTGCGCTTCAGTTACTACTAAGGTACGGTTTAATCGCAATATGAAATGATGAAGAGTGGATACCAGAAATAAATGAAAGAGAAGAAGTGCAATTTTTTAATAAGTAATTTAAATGCGCCAACTGCTTGAGCTGGCACATCGATCCTATAAATAATTATGGTAGGTTAACCATCAGTTATTATAGAGACATCTAATCGCTACCTACTAGCAGAGTACGGGAAGAGGGTTCAATTATCATTTGAGTTTCGAGATAATGTTTTTCTTTATCAATATCCAATAAATCATCAGCAACTGAGTTTTCTTTTTCAAGCCGCTCGAAAAACTCACCAATATTAATGTCTAATGCCTTTAAAGCTGCCACTAATTCATCTATGCCTATTTTATTAACTCCCCGCTCATAACGATACAGTTGCTGTTCACTTTTTATTCCTACTAATTTAGCAAATTGAAAAGCAGTGAAGCCAGCCTCACATCTTAACTTCTTAAGATTAAGTCCTACTAATTTAGATATTGAGCCAGTATCATTCATGTTATGTCTCCTTGGTGTGATTAATATCTCATCATGAAGCGTCAACATAATTTTTACATTTAAAACTTACAATTTGCAATATTTAGAATTATAAATTTACAATAACTTTACATCCCTGCATTCTCAGCCTCTTCTTTTGCTAATCGTTCCGCTTCTATCTCTGCGAGTCTCTGTGCTTCAGCTTGCTTTTGATTGTAGAGTGAATCACTTGGCATATTGACACGAACATCAATCCAGTGGCCGTTTGGAATATCGCAAGGGGTGTAACTGTCGAGTTCGTTGCCGTTTTCGTCCATAAATTCAGGGTAGGTAATTAAACGGTTTAGAACAACAGGAGGCGGTAAGTCAGCGTACTTTCTGTAATGTGTTTCGATAATAATGTCGCCGTCTGCTTCAACTTTAAAATCGGCCCACACTAATGGCAGATTATTAATCCCATTTGGTATCACCAGTCCACCGTGATAACCACCCCATGATGCATCGGAATTCATGCCGAGTGTACCTTTGAGCTTATAGCGACCCGTGCTGAGTTTCTCTAGCTCAACTCCCTCAGATTCGTCATTGAGTTTGATATGGTCGGCAAAGACTTTAATAATTGGGGAGGCTGCTTTTAAGTTACCGTTGGCGTCCTTTGTCGTATTTCCTGTTGAATACAATATTTCCCATGCAGTTTCAATTCCACCTTTAGCTATACTTCTACATGCTATAAGACCGGGAAGATGAAAGGCTCTATATTCTTGCAATAGCCGGCTACCACCAGATTCTCTAACAATTAACGTCCCAGCGTAGGAGAAAGGATATCCATTCGCCAACTTTGCATTCCCACTCATTTGCTGTGTGTAAGTCCCGACATTTATAAGTGATGCAAGTTTAATACCGTCAGGAATATTAATTGATTCTCCAACACCAAAATCACCCACTTGCATTAAAGTTCCGTCGGCATCAGGTAGTATATGCCTGCGCCAATTAGATGTTTTTCTCTTAGAGCGAATATTTGGCTCAGCAAATGTTGCATCGAGTTGCATTGAAACGCCAGATTCAGTGTGAATCGCCTGTACCACTGCGTTGACTGCTTGAATATTTGCTTTTACTTTTAGCTCTCCACTAACCTCCCCGCCAGCCTTATCTAGCTTCCCATCCAACTGCTTATCCATTTCTTTGGTGGTGCGGAGCTGCTGGGTGGTTTGGTCGGGCAATGTGACCGTGATAATGCCCTGCTCGGTCATCCAGCGCGTGAGTATGTCGCTGAACTGCACATTTGAACCATTCATGGACACAATCTTATTCATCGCATCTGAAACAGAGTGAACCATGGTTGTGAGAATGACGTATTTCGCTGTCGCTGCTGCTGTTGGTAATGGGAAATTAAGTGTTAACTCGGTGTCAGATTGAATCGATTGAATGCTGTTGTTGTGGACTGTCGCACCAATTTGAATTTGTATCGCTTGCTCTACGGATACGCGATTAATGTTGTTGAGCCATTTAGTGCCGGTACCGATGAGTTTAGTGCTATTTGCTGTCGCGGTAACTGTGCCTGTGTTGTACATATGATTCTCCGAAATTTAGACGTAAAAAAAACCGCAATTAAGCGGCTTCTTGTTTGTGTAGGATGTTTAATTAAACGATGACGGGTTACTTTTGCATGCGAGCACCAGTGCTGGGTAGATTTTCAGCGTACAATCAGAGTTATCCCCCCCGTTTCCACGCCCCGTTAATCTCACAATTATTTTTGTATTTGACTGCATTTTGGGGATTTTGATGTAACAAGATGCAATCGCAGCCCATGTCGAATCAGGACTATCAACTGTTGTGATAATAACATTTTGTTTAACTCCGTTAGCATAAACGGCAATTTCTATCGGCTGACTTATTGCTGGGGTTTTATGCTCGGATGCAAAGTGCATGGTTGGCATGATTAAATCCACATCATACGGCATACTCCCTATATAGGTCGTTATCGACTCTATTGTCATTGTAGATTGTTTATAGAAATACTTTGACACTCCACCGTACAACACTCCAGTTGCAACATCGCCGATAAATTTCTCTGCATACACAGTGCCTTTGAAATCACCGTCTGTCGCATAAATAGTGCCTGTAATTTCTGCATTAGTTGCAATCAACCTTCCGTTTTCAAAGTCAAGCATGAGACCTTTTTTAGTTTGGTCCCAATTTTTAGATTTAATTGTTGAGCCAATGAGTAGCTTCTCAATCATTGCCTGGTTGATAAACGCCTCATTGATAAACACTTGCCCATTTTCAACAAAGAAAACAGGCTCTAACTTGCCGCTGGAGGGATTGAAAATACCAAAGGTGTCCGCTGAAAAACCGATTTGTGTCACGACCTTGCCGTTTTTAACTTCGGCACCCATCATAAACTTGGCATCGAAATACTGGCCGTTCCAGTTAATACCGGTTTTGATAGTGTAAATTGCTGAACCATTCCCTTTGTGATCGAAAACAGTTTGCCCACGAAGTTCAATAGCAGATTTATTCTCACCAACTTCTGATTTAATGAGTTCGTTAACTTCAGCTTGCGCTTTTTCACTATCAGAAACCGATTTTTTAATCGTAGTGATATCTGCACTCACCCCATCAAATTGAGCCGATATTTTCTCAAACGATTTAGCGGATGCCTGTTGATTATCAGCGACAAGATTATCAGTACGCACAATAGCAGCACGCGATTTGAGTATTTCAGTACCCTGCACATTTTGCTGAACTTGTAGCTGCCCGATAGCTTCAACTTGTGAACCTTCCGTGGTGGCCATTGTTTGTTGAATGTGGTTAATTGACGCTTCATTATCTTCAAAACGTGATTCAGTTTTCTCGATTTCCTTGGTAAGTGCCTTGTCAGTGTTAGCGGTGGTTTCTTTTAGCTGACCGATACTGGCTTGAGTGTCATCGTGTTGGCTCTGCTGAGTTTGCTTAATCTGAGTTGTCGTTTCATCAAGTGTTGCAAGAGATTCCGTGTGTTTAGTCACTACCGCATTGGTTTTTGATAATTCATCCTTGTTATCGTTGATATCTTTACTTAGCTCAGCACGGACTTGCTCTGTATGTTCCGATTGGGCCTTATCTTTCTCGGCAAGAGATTTACGCACATCGACAAACTCTGCTTCTGATTGCTCCTGCTGCGCTTTCACATTCTCAGTCAGTTCAGCCGTCGATTTAGTATTATCCGCAACGGCCGTTGATAACCGGCTCACTTCCGCTTTGGATTTTAACAACTCAGAGTTAGTTTCATTCACCTGTGCATTGGTTTGCATCAAGGCTTCAGTAAAGGCGAATTCAGCGTTAGTCAGTGATGTTTCAACGTGAGTGATATAACCGCGCATTTCGCCAAACTCAGTGACTGTGGATTGCTCAAAGCTTGCTTGAGCTTTTTCGAGGTCAACTGTGGCTTTTTCAACTGTCGTCACTCGGCCTTTAATGGTACCGACTTCTTCATTGGTACTCGTAATCTCAGCGCGAACTTGACCGATTTGTTGTGCAAAGGATTCATTGGATTTCGCTAATGATTCCTGAACAGTTAAAACATCTGCTGCTGTAATCTCAAATTCTGAAGCAACTTCTTGCTGGAACTTGGCGTGAGACTCTCTATCATTCGCTTGCACTTGCTCAAGTCGAAAGATTTCTGCTTTTCCGTGAGCCGTTGTTTCGCTAAGTTTGAAATGAAGTTCAGTAGTAAATTGCGTATTGGTCATTACTGCTTCATTAACCGCTTCTATCTCACGATCGATGCTGATAATTTTTTGCTTAAAGTCATAACCATCAATTTCTAAATCAGTCACTTTGTCTTTATTAAAGTCGATTTGCTCCTGCATTTGTTGACCAGCTTCATTGCTGAGGAACTCATTTTTTAACTCATCCATCATGTCCTGTGGCGTTCCACTGGCTTGCCCTACCGCCTCAACGAACTGTGACTTTCCATAACTATTAACCGTACGAACATAAAACCAATAATTGGTACCCGGCTTTAGATTATCTTTCGACCAAAATTGCCCCTGACCTTGACGGTTAGCCTTGGTGGTCACTTCAATATCATTAGTGCTGGCCAGTTTCTTGTCGCTGAACCAAAACTCAAAGGTATAACCGTGTTGCGCGGTTTCGCCACCATGAGGAATACAGGTTAACGAGAACATGCCGCCAACCATTTCAACATTGACCGGTTGAGGTGGGGCTTGAATATCAAAATCAACAATAGCCGGCGCTGACATTGCACCAGCGGCATTAATAGCACGAACTTCGGCACGATAAGAACCACGAATAAGGCCCGATAAATCAACTCTATCCTGTGGAACTTGAATAGACTGAGCAACCTTGCCATTTTCAATAATATTGACAGTGTTATAGCGAACATCAGCGGCGGCTGATTGCCAACTGAGATAGCCCTGAACCACTTCACCGATATTGGTCGGCACAAACGTAAGGTTAAGCGGTGGCGCCACACCACCGGTTGGCAAAACAGTGAATGGCGGCCTGACAAAAGGCTTGCCGATAATATCTTCATAAATATAAGCGCCGTCCTCCTCGAGGAGAATATCAACACCTTCTTGCGGATGAAATTTCCATTCAGCAACACGAAACTCAAGGTTTTGAATACCGATGTGTGGCAGGTTTAATAAAATCACATCCCCTGGTCGATAGGCGTAACCGTCCATATTCATTTTGAGCTGAACACGACGCCCTGCACGTTTTTTGCGTAAGTATAAATTAGCGAGTCGACTTGCTTGATAAGGGCTACTGACAAAGCGGTAGTCCATATTTTCTTTAATCTCTAATCCGTCCTCGTCAATCCATTCATCAATAACAACGGGTTCAAAATCCGTTTTGATATACTGCTGCTCTGCATCGATAAACGTACCGTAAATCGCATTAGTCGCATCACGTAACCCAAGTTCGGGCGTGATATTCACAGTATCAATGATTTGATTAGGCTCGATACGTAAAACAGCCGGTCCATTATAAGCTTGCATCAGAATACCGTGCTTGCCTGCAACATAGGTCGGCTCAGCTGCAATGCATTTATGCATGTGATCAAGGACAGATGAAGGTGACTCCGCTAATTCATATGCACCATTAATGGTGTATCGAGGTTCACTTACCCCTTCGGGTGACGTCACTGGCTCCGCACATAAATCAGCGGCAGCTTTAAATGCATCAAAATCAATATCTGAATCAGGGACGCTGAGGTAGCTACGATAGAAATCTAAAATCACTAACGCGCCGTTGTTGCTCCATGCGGTCTTGTTTGTGCGCGGATCATAAACCTGCTTTCCCCACACCTCAACTTTGACATTCGGCACACCGTACGGGAACTTTTCAGCGTCATATTTTAGTGCTAAACGCAACCATGCCAGCCCGTTACCTATCATGTCCTCTTTCCATGATGGCGCGTTTTTCAACATATAAGGGTCACAATCAGTACGTCCGTTATGAAATTCATAGCTGGCCTTATCACCAAAGGTGCCGATTAAATCATCGTTTAACCAAATCTGGCCAATACGGTCAACTTTATGAGCGGCAATCGCTAATGCCATGAATAGGCGTTCATTTTCAGTCTGATCGCCTTTTTCCTCTTCAGCAAAAAATAGAAGCCCTGAACACACAGTTTTACCGACTATAATTGTTTCAGGTGCCACTGATGAACGTAGCATTTGTTTGCGTTCTGACTGGTCGCGATACTGCATTGAGGGCATTTTATCTTGAAAAATGAATGTCCCTGCAGCTTGAACGGCAATACCGGCAACAATTAATGCGGTACCAAGACCACCGGTTGCCATAACACCAGCAATCATCAATCCTGCGGAGACAACATTAGCAACAACCTTTCCCATTACTCGACCCTCCATGCTTTGATAGGTTGATGATCAACAGGCATTGCGCCACGTTCAGTAACCGCCCATATTTTTTTAGCCCAAATAACACCAAGCGTTTTACCTTCAGGACCAATGAACATCACAATGTCGCCGCGAGAGGCAGTGATAGGCTCTATTTCATTAAAGAAACCTGATAATCCAGACTCCAGATCGCCAAACTCAGCTTTTAAAACCCGCAATGCACCGGCGCTGGTTTTGTACCTACCGCGAACTTTTTCAGCGATATCAATCTCACAGACAGCAATGGCACAATTGGCAGCAAATAAGCAGCAATCATGCTCACCCCATGAAAACGGCTTCTGCATGGCTTTTTGCAATGTTTCTGGTAATCGAGTTGTCCAATTCAAGTGCCGCATTTGCTGTCCTCCGGGCATAAAAAAACCCGCCGTAGCGGGTTAATATAAATGTAGTATATTAGTCAGCCAATTTAATCACTTCATACATAACACCAGTGGTAACATCTTGGTATTGCCCTGAAATATACGCTATATGATAAAGGCTGTAGCCTGTATAACCACCATAGCTATTCTTGCCATTCACTTCTACTGGGACAACCATTGCCACTAGTTTTTTAGATGATTGATACCCCTTTTTAGGGTCATGAAAAATATATTTAGCAGAATCAGGATCTTTTAAGTTTGCCGAAATAAATTTTTCTATGTCAGATTTATAGCTACTAGGTAGCTGTTCAAATTTTGCAGTGGCTACTTCTTCTTTTGTCATTTGGGTAACGCATCCCATTAAAGCAAAAGAAAACATTGTCATCACAAAAAACTTAAAGATACTGTTCATTTATCCCCTAATTTAATGTTATTTGTATATGAATGTTGGTGCATCTTTTTTACTACCCCAGTATATAGCACGCTCAGCCATTTGTGCTACATACCTAAAAATACGATCACCCTTATGGCGCTTTATCCACGATTCATCAGTAAATCTATCTGGTAGCCCTTGAGACCATCGTTCAAAACGATTAGATACCGTAACTGCAACCTCGTTATTATTACCCGTAGTAACTCCAATATTAGAAATTTGCCCAGCAAAAATAATTTCAGCTAATGCCGGTTTACCGTCTAGATCTAAAGCCACCAGCATTAAACCTACATTTCTACCACGACTTCGCTCATTCATAACATCGGCAATAAGAAGAGAATCAAAACCAGAAAGTGACAATATCAATTGCTGTGGGCTGGTTGAATTATTTTCGGTAACTGGCTCTATGCTCCCCAAGGAACCAACCCCTTGATACACTTCACCCGCAATAATTAAGTTACCAAGGCCAGTATGTGTTCTTGTCACTCCAGATTTGAGGTCTAGATTGGCTGCAATCACCAGCTCAAAGCCATCATTAATGGCCTTTACCATTTCATTTGAAAAAGGATGATACAGCATCAGTATAAAGCCTCCTCAAATGTTATGGTGACATTAGAAAATACACCGGGCTGGTACTGAAAATTCCCTTGATCATTACTTGCTAGCTTAAAAATACCAAACGGCTTCACGGACTCTATTTTTCCATCGATCTGCGGAGACAATCTCAACATGGGCGAAATGGGAATAATTGCATTCCCATCTTTATCGCTTATCACATTTTCAGTAACCATCTTTAGCTCATTACTCACCGTGATGTAATCGCCCTTACGCGCTACAATTGAATTTTTTATCCAACCTTTAGTTTGTAGAGATTTCCCCGTTTGGTTTCCAGCGCCAATCAGTGGTGCTCCTTTTCCTTGCAGCCCTTGCCTTATCCAATTGCTGATTTTTATACGGCCGCTTTCCCCATCTAATTGAGCCATTAGAACCTCTAATTCTCTGGAAATGGTTTCAGTGAGATTATTGAAAGTTAAAACGCAACGCCAGCGGCTTCCAGAAAATCGTACGGTTTGACTACTCCCTGTAAACACAGAAGTAAATGTTTTGCTGTTACTCATTAACTGCCAATTCATTGAGTTTGGCACTACATTTTCTGGCCATTCAAGCACCATAATTCTACCTCCCAAGGCTTTTTCTTAGTGTGCCGTTATTTTGAAAATCTCGTTGAATCTTGGATAATGCATCCTGTGAGCCCTGCTTTGCTCCCATTTCTGCCGCCTGTTGAATAGCTTCTTGCAAGGCCTGATCTCCATTCCCTGTTAGATGGAAAGTTTGTTGGATGATGATATTCGGTGCTTGTTGTTGTGCATCCAAACCAAGAACCCTTACTCCCAAAGAGCCATCGCGACCTCGAGTTAATGGCATTATCGCCTCAGGGCCAGCCTCTCCCATTAATCCCATTTTCGGTGCGCCACCCTTTGCAAACGGAAATAATGTAGGAGATTTCACAATGGTATTGCTATATGCACTTAACCCTGGTGACCTGTATGTACCACCTTTTGCATTTGGTGTTGCCTTAAATCCCATAGCATCTCCGAATGAAGTGCCTGCAAAACCAGCTTTAAGTGCATTAAAGATCATCATTTGGAAAATCATTTTTGTAATTTCTGTCACAATAGATTGCGCAAAATCTGCAAAATTTAGTTTCCCAGTAGCTACGAAATTAGCCAACACTCCAGACATGTCACTTAATGTGTTATTACTGATGGAGCGCATCTGATCATAGACACTACCGGCTGATTCTCCGAAATCCTGTATCCCCCTAACCATTCCAGCGCTAGCGCTTCTATTAATTGCTAATTTATCTCGCGAGGACTGCCTGACAATATCTAATTGACGCTGTTCCTCTTGAGTCAAAAATAATGTCTGTTCAGAATAAAGTTGGGTAGTTTTATCTGACACCTCTTTATCTAGCTGATAGCGCCGCTGACGAAACTCATCTCTCACCCTTTGCTCTTCAAGCATTAAATCATATGCTGATTGGCTCATTGTTGTTTGTAACATCTGATTTGTTGCATCTTGACGAATTTTTGAAGTTTTTTGTATTATCTCGAAATTTTGATCATCAAACTTTTTTCTTAATTCTTTGTATTTTAATTCTTTTTCTAAAGATAGATTTTTCACTAACTGCACACGAATCTCATCTGAGTGAGCTTGAATACTCTTTTGTCGAGCATTTAGGTGTTGCCCCTGTAGCCCAATTAACTCTTGCTCAAACGATACTAGCTTACGCTCAGACGCTGTTAGACCTTCCGTTTCCTCCAGTTGAGCACGCAAGGTAGCACCTTGTTGTAAAAGCTGCTCTATCCGTTGCTTTCCTTCATCTATGGAAGTACTTCTGTCTGTTTTTGCAGGCTTAGAAAATAACTTATCTAACCCTTTCAGGGCTTGCTGGTATTCAGTTGCTGAAATAGTTCCCTTATCCAACATTTCTTTAAACTGCTTTTGCCGATCTGTTCGTACTTTTTGCTGATCAACTCCAGCATTAAATGCCGCATTAAAGTTACTCTGAAGCTTCACGTTTTCGGTTAATTGTTTCTGTTGTTCTAATAATTGTTGTGTTCTTTCCTCTTGCTCTTTTTTTAATTTATCCGCTAATAAACTTTTAGTCGTAATATACATGCCCATAAAGGGATCTTTACCGCCCATGTCAATATTACGGACGGTCATTTGTAACCCTGCATAAGCTACATTAAGGTCTTTTATTCTCTTTTCATGCTCAGTAGCGAAAGTGCTAGATTTGGAGTTATATTCAATTTCAGCAATAGCTGCAGCAAGCATTGCCGCGTTGGCCGCCTCCCTTTTTTTTCCTTCTCGCTCAAGCCTAGCCACTCGTTCTATTGCTTGATTATCTATCTCCCTACCAGCATCAATTATCCTTTGCATCCCTTCAACTGGCTGCTCACCTAATGCAACTAAACCAGAAATAAACTGATCAACATTTCCACCTGATTTTTCTAGTTGTGTCCCTACCTCAGCGATCTGGTGTAATAAATCACCAGAAAAACCCGCGCTGGCTGCAGCCGTAACGGATTTATAAGCTTCTGCGGTGCCACCGAGCTCATTAGCTAAGTTACGCAGATCATAGGCGGTTGTCGTTAAACCAATACCCCCTTTTTGTAAAGCGCCATTAAAGGCCTTTTGTCGCTCTTCAGCTTGCTGGTACTGAGAATAAAGATAAGTAAATGCACCGGCTGATGCCATGATCCCAATGCCAACCGCACCACCCATCATGCCCCACGCACTTTTAAATAAACTGGCACTATTTGCCGCCGCACGCTGGGAGAATGTGAGTTCTTTGCTAGCTTCCGATAGTTGGTTAGTCGCAGTTGCTAAATTTTTCTTACCATCTAATTCGCTTTTATCTGCAGAGATAATATCCCTTGAGGCACTTTGCATACGCCTTTTAGCTTCTGCCTCGGCAATATTCGCCTCACTGATAATGCGCGCATTTTTAGCATGATCCTCCGTGTAGTTAGCAGTAACACCATGCTGTTTGTTAACTTCAACTTGCTTTTCGAGGTACTCATCGAGCGCAAAAGCTTGTTCACGGCGAGCAATCGCCTCATCACGCATTTTTGCAGCTAAATTAATCTTTTCTTGGGCGCTCTTCCTATCTGACTGAGCACCTTCAATCTGCGCCTTAGATAAATTAATCGCTTCTCGCGCTACGTCCTGATAAACCTTTTGCTGATCTGCTAGTGAATACTTAACACTTTCTACCGTATCGAGCGAACGCTGCAATGCTGGAATAAAAGCACCAATTAAGCTACTAGTTGCTACATTTGAGCCCGCTGAAACATTATTAAGTGCAGTTCGTAACTGAGAAAAACCCACTTGTGAATGCCTTGCTAATTGCCCTGATGCGGATAAATCAGCGCCAGCCTTACGGGCATTTGCGGAGACTTCCAATAATTTCTCTGCTGTGATGCCAGCATCTTTTGTGGCTGACTGCGCAAACTTTTTGGACTCTTTACTTGCAGTATCATAGGCATCAAAAACTTGAGATTTGAAAGAGGCTGCGTTGAGGTGTAACGCAACCGCTAAACTTGCAACGTCAGCCATTTAAGATCCTCATTACATCATTACATTGGGCTTCAACATCAGGTGAAACTGATGACGTTATTTGTGGGATATTTGAAACTTCTTCGTGCTCAGGCATAAAAAAAGCCTGCCAGTGAGTAATAATTTCGGCAGGCAATTGAGCAATTTTTCTGGGGTCAGGCTCACCCCATCTATCGGCCAGTTGAAAAATGAGCTTTAGATAGGGTGAGTTGATTAGTTTTTTTGCGCTTCCTCTACTGAGCCATAGCTGTATTTTTGTACAAACGACATTGCAGCAAGCAGAGTGGGTGTATCATGAGCTTTAATTAACTCATCAGGGCTTGGTAAATCTTTTTCGGGGATAGACTTACCATTTTCGTCACAAATCGATTTTAAAATTAATTTAGCGCCGGCTTTGCTCGCATCAGAACTAAACCCTGTTTTTTGCGCTTCTTGCAAGTCGTGCTCATACTCATCTAACTCAGCAATAGTTAAGCGACGAATATAAGTATCAGCACCAAATATTTGATGTTTTTCAACATGAGCGCTTGATTTTAAAAGCAATGACTTTAATGACATTATTTTGTCCCCCCAGCGGCAGCTACGCCCCAAGTTAGGTTATTTTGTTTCGCTTTTACCGCGATTTGAATAACTTCATTGGCTGGAGCTGCAATATCATTCATTTCCCAACCCGCCAGCGCCAAAATCATAGTGGCGGTGCGCTTATTCGGTAACTCAACATAGAATTGAACAACCTCGCGCGCCTGAGCGGCATTGAGAAAAGCGGCAAAATCCACATTCTCCGGATCGTCAATAAAGCCCAACGTCTTTTCCTGCCCGTCTGGCAAGTCAGAAATAGATTGTTTAGTTTTATCTATCAAGGTTGTGCAATCAACAAAACCCCCTGTTAAGCCTGTTGTGCCTGTTGATTTACAGTTTATTAATGGTTTCATCACGGCGACTGCATCACCAGGCTTGCCGAACTTAACAATTGTGCCAGCTGGAAGCATGGCGTACTCTGGCGAAGATTTTTGTTCTGCCATAATTTAGACTCCAATTAGATGAATTAACGATATTTTTCGATACTTGCTCGTATTTCAGATGCAAGTGTGCTTAAAATAAATTGACGGTTATAATCAAGTGCGGGACGAATAAAAGGTCTGGGAATTTGTTTAATTGTGCCGAATTCTTGCGCTCGTGCTTTCATAGCGTGAGCTTTACTTGGTCCAACACGTACCGTCATGACGGAGAGTGTTTTTTGGTCTTTCATGCGACTAGTCGTACGGATTTTAATACTATCGCGCATATGTTCAGATTCACTGGTAGCGTCATAACCAGCATTTTGTTTCATATCTTCAAGCACTGGCGCCATTGCTTCGCGCCCTGCCTGTCGTAATACTTTAGTTGTAATATCCTCCCCTAATCGATTTAATTCATATTCCAAGTCTTTAAGGCCTTTTACCTCAACAGATATTCTCATTCGGCATCCTCCGGGTAAGTGATAATAAAATCACGCATCACTCGCCAGATAACCCGTTTATCTGTTTGCTCCTCTCGATATTGCATAAAATTTCCACGCTGAACCGCTTGAACTGGATATTTACCGATATAACCATGCGTGATGGTTTCCCATGCTTTAAGCACTAATTGCTCAAGCTTTAATGCTTTTGCGTAATCATTCGGAATTTGAAAAGTTACCTGAAATCGAGACTGAACAAGTGAAGTGTTAGCGAGACCGGTCATCATTTTAGGGTCGCTGATCCGTTGATAAATAACCCCTTCAAGCACATTTGAGGGTAACGCGACGGGATAGGCTTTTAAGCCTGTGAGCCGCTCTAAATCAGCTTTAAGGTCAGTTTCTATCATGTCGGCTATCGACCTCCGCTGTGATAATCAAACGGTCTGACTGATTTCTATCAACGGCTCGAACAATAAAATTTCGCGTTTGATAAGTTACAATCCAGTCACTTTCCACATCTTTACGAGGGCGAAGTGTGAATTGATAGGTTTCGATGACTTGCTGCTGATCTGCGGTGCGAATTTTACGATTAGACATTGCCTCCGCTTTTGCCCACGCCTCTTTAACTTTTACTAACTGTGATTTAGGTTCGCCAAAGTCGTCCCTAACTTCCTCAATACGTAACAACGTGATCCGCTTGTTGAGTTCGCCGGCTAACATCATTTAACCCTCATTGGAGAAATACGGTAATCACCCAGTAACTCATAAAAGCCTTGGGGTATTTTCTTTAGCTCCCTTGTGTCATACCAGAAACCAACCGCCAGCATTAAGGCTAATTTGATGATTGGCGTTATTGCTATGCCGTTTGAGTCATCCTCTGGAACGCTGTCATCATGTAATGTTCTATTTAAATAATTACCTGCCTTTTCTTTAGCTGCTGATAGGTAACCCAACAAAAGAGCATCTTCATCTTCAGTATCAATGCGGCATTGCTGGCGTAGTTCCTCTATTGTTGGTAACGACATAAAATTCTCCAATAAAAAAGGCCGCTGAGCGACCTATTCAATACTTGGCAATAACAATTGCCCCCTTTCTTCTATCTCAACAATTCGATTGAGTAATTGAGGTTTTTTAATTCTACCCCATCGATTTAATAACCGACCCGACATGCTGGCCACATCCTTCTCTTTCATGAATTCGAGCATAACTTCATTTCGCTCTTGCTCCATGTTACGGATGTTGTTTGTAATCACATTAGCCATCCAGTTAAAAGCATTTATATATGCCACCTTAATTTTCATAGCTTCTTTCTTTGTGTACGACATAACTAGTAGCATCAAACCGTCTTTTCTTATTTTATAGAATTTCTGTGGCTTTCCATTTTGTAACTCGTTGTTTTTATAGCAAAGCTCAAAATTGAGCCCTGCATCAAACTCAGGAGGACATGCCTTTATTGTTCGCTCAATATCACGAATGACGTTCTTTGGCTCCTTACCAAATGCTTTTGCCACGCAAAAACTATCAGTAATAGCCTCAGACCCAGACATAAAAACGATATCTCGAAAATCTATTCCATTTACAATTGTTGGATATTGCATAATGTCTACCTTGATTTAGTAATGAATCCTTGCCGAAATAGGAAATCAGTCCATCGAAGCGACATCAGCTATAACTGATTACCTCAAAGACTCATTACCTAAATTTTGGCTCGATGATTTACATGTGAATGTGCTTTCGGTGCACAGAATGAAATGCATTAAAAAGGCGGCAATTAAGCCGCCCTTAATAAGGGTTGTAATTATTTCGCTGCTGCCGACTTCAGTAACTTCACAGCGTTACTATCAACCATCATTGAGCCAACACGTTTTGTGGTATAGAAATGCACAAAAGGTTTGTTGGTGTATGGGTCACGCAACATGCGAACGCCAATACGGTCAAGAATGGTGTAGCAACGTTTAAAGCTACCAAATGCAATCGGTGTTGCATCCGCGATCACGTCAGAAAACTGCTCATTTTCAGCAATACCGTAACCTAACAATGCTGAAGGTTGACCTAATTGTAAGCCCGGCTGCCACAAATAATTACCTTGGCTATCTTTCAGCGTACGCACTTGGAACAAGGTATTGTTGTTCATCATGAATTTAGCACCAGAGCGATACACTTTACGCATGGTGTAAATCAGTTTCATGATTTCATCGGCTGTGACTTCGGTTGGCTTTTTCAGTAACAGATGCTGTAATTTACCCCAATCGCGATCTTTATCAGTTTTGTCGTCACTGCCGTAGGCCAGCAAACCTTTTGGTTTTTTAGCTCCATCACCATTTGTGAATGCGGCCTCTTCTTGCTCCGCAAACTCAATCGCTAGCTCACTGGTAATAAATTGCTCAACATTAAAAAAGGCATCATCAAGCATGGCTTGGGTGGCTGCTGGGTTACCGTAAATTTCACCCCAAACCGGCTCAATAGAAGCAAGTTTTGAGGTATTGGTTTCTGGGCGCTTATCAACTTCACCCACCCAGCCACTATTGGTACCACCCTGATTAATGAGACGCTTAAAATTAGGCGTACCAACAGTGACTACATTACACTCTTGGCGCATTACCACTTCATCACGTAACATGCTGATGATATTACGGTCCAACTCTTCCGGTACCGCATAACCACCATCAGGATCGGAGCCGACTTGCATCGCTTTTCGCTCTAATTCCGCAAGGCCATCATCTTTACCTTTACGAACAAATAGGTCGAACGCCGTTTTATGCTCTGCGACATCTTTATTGGCCGCGCTGCCATCGGGACGTTTTACTGCGGCAAGTTCAGCTTCCAAATTAGTTTTAAGCTCATCTAACTCCGATAGTTTGCCATTTAATGTTTCAACCGTTTCAGACAACTTGCCTTTTTCTGCTTCAATAGCGTCAATACGCTTATTGTTTTTTTCCTGAAATTCAGCAAATTGACCTTTCAGCTCCTGCGCAACTTCACTAACATCTTTATGATCTACAGCCATAATGTGTACCTTTATTATTTAAAAATGGATTTCAATGTATCGATAGCGTCTTGCTCAACATCACGCAGAGAAAGTGCATCGTAGCCTTTAGCCATAAAGGCCTTAGCTTGTGTTCGCGAAAGCCCAACATCGCGCAGGACTCGCTCAATACTTTTTTGTGAGGGTAATTCGCCACGAGCAAATGCCGATTTCACATCACTAACTCGGGCTTCATCATTCGACGGGAACGTCACTAAACTCACTTCCCATAGGTCGATTTCTTTTAGCAAAAAAGCATCTTTGTTACGGTCATACTCCCAATCTTTGAGGATGTACCCAATAGAAAGGCCGGATAATGATCCGGCCTTCATGTGTGCATGTGCGCGTTTAGATAGGGGGTCGTCGTCAATTAACAAGCGCCCTTTCACATAAAGCCCGGTATCGTCCTCGCGCATCTCAGTATAAATACCAATAGGCTCTGCCATTTGATGCTGCCAAAGTAATGCAGGTAATGACCCCTTTTCTTTCCACTGATTAAGTGAATTGAGGAATGCACCGGGCATCACAATATCGGCATAACTATCTTTCACGCCGAAAACTGAGCCGTATCCTTCAAACTCCCCCGAGTCGCTAACTGACTTAATTTTCAGTGGCACATCAAGCCGTTGTTTCGTCATCGTCGGCATGCGTTTTTCCCTCCTGTTTTTGGGATTCAGGCTTGGTTGTCATGTTCATTGGTGTGAGATAGACGTCACCGCCCTCACGAGGGTTAAGCTCTTCAAGTTCACGGCATTCATTCGGGGAGTAGATCCCCCAATTGATACCCGTCGAATACGCTTCAAATCGTGATTTCATGTCTCCGCGTAATAGCGCACCCGTATTGAATTTGGCGTAAAAAGTCCCCTGCTTGCTGGATTTAACTAAACCTGCATTAATACGCTGCTCAATTCGAGTAAGGTAAGGGACTAAGGAGTAATTGATAAACCCGATCCCGAGATTTTCGATATTATTGAAAGTAGCTCTGTCGGTGTTTTGAACCATGTGAAGCGGGACACGAAAAATACGGCAAATCTCCTCGAGCTGAAATTTGCGTGTTTCTAAAAATTGGGCATCCTCCGCTGATAGGCTAATTTGTTGCCATTTCAGCCCCATTTCTAGAATCATCGGTTTATGAGCATTCGCCAGTCCCTGATGCCTATCCGCAAAATCTTCTTTCAAGCGCTCATAAGCATCATCTTTTAAATATTGTTCTGTTTGCAACACACCACTCGTTACCGCGCCATTACCAAATAATCGAGAGCCGTGCTCCTCTGTCGCTAGCCCTAGTCCAATCGCCTGTTTTGCGTAGGCGATAGGGCTTAAGCCCGTTAAACCATCCAACGTAAATATACGAACATGCCAAATATCTGCTTGCGATAGTGTTTCACTTTTACCGTTAGGGAATGTCACGTTATATTCAGGTTCCCAATTACTATTTAGCTTTGGTGTGACTGAACTCGGATTTAAAGGAAGCAACTCAACGACTTCACCTAACGCACGAACTTTATAGGCATAAAAATTGCCCCTTAAGCACAAGCAAGCAACTAATAGCTCCCAAAATTCTTGAGAGGTCATATAGTTGTTAGGTTTCACGGATATGAGTTTGTGGACTCTTTCGCGTGTCGCTCGTTTATTTCCTATTTCCAGTTGCTCATACAAAGAACAAGGCAACATGCCGACTGATTCAGCCAGCACCCGAACGCAGCTGAATACGGCCGTTAATTGCATCGCCAACTGTGGGTTAACCCGACGCCCAGAAAACGTATTATAAGAAAGGCCAATTAACTCACTGAGTTCATGTGATGTCATATCGTCATTGGATTTCCGAAACAGACCAGGAAAGAACATAATTACTCCTTATCGGCTTTCGGTTGGCTCATTGCTTTTGAAACTAAATAGGACCATACAAGACATAAGCTACCGCCAGTTATGTAGCCAATGGGTGGATATATCAGCCAAGCACCAAATGACAATAAAAAGGCACCAGCAATCCCAACCAGTAAGGCTGTTATTGTTAAAAATTTCATCGCGTTTCCTTAAAGGGATCGTAGACCTCTAGAGGCTAAAACATCAGACAAGCTTTGCTCTTGTTCACCACCGCCCACCAATTGACGGCTTTTCGCAGTAAACATCGCTACCGGCCCATCGATTTTATTTTCAGGGGTCGATTTGTTCGGGAAGATATTTTCGTTTTTGTCGGGCTTGACTGTGACGTTTGAAAGCATCCATCCCATCATAGGGTTGTGATCATGGTGAAATTTACCCGAATACACATCAGCCTGAACACTTTTCATCGCTTCTGACATGTTTTTCACTGTCTGTGCGACTTCCACCAGCGGCACACCTTCTTCGGCTAGTCGGCGAGAAAATTGCACTGCGCTCCATGGGTCAAAGCCCAACTCACGCACTTCGTCACCTTCGCACCATTTAAGAATGTCATCTTTGATAATGTCATGGTCAATAACTTCGCCACCAGTGAGCTCTAGGTGTCCCATCTTCTCCCACTTGCGATAAAGTTCCGCAATATGCTTAGGCGCCGTTTCAATACGATCTTCAGGTATCCAAAATTTGCACTTAATATGCGTTTTACCCTGATTGTCCTCGTACATTTTGATTGCTGCAGCAACGTCAATTTTGCTGGCCAAGTCCACACCCACCCAAACAGGGTAATTTTTCAACTCATCATCGGGCGCATTTACGGGGCATTTGTCCCACTTACCCATGTCCATCCAAACCGATTCCGCATTTACCCACTTATTTAAATGCTTAGTCAGAAAGTTAGGCCGCGCAGCAACTTGCTCTTTGGCTTTTTTGGCGAGCCGGCGCATATCATCAAACCGCTTACAGACACCCAGCCCCGGATTGGCTTTTATCCAAACCGATTCATCAAAATCACCATCTTTCTCATCGAGTGTATAAATGATCGCGAAAAACGTATCATCTTCAACAACACCCGTGAGCACTTTGATTGCGTAGTCTCTTAGTTCATAACAAATACCCTCTTTATTAAATCCCGAGGTAGTTATGGCAAAAAGCAGAGACTGCAAACGTGCACCGGTTGCTGTTTCTAGAACATCCCACACATCACGGGTTTTATGTGCGTGCAACTCATCGACAATCCCGCAGTGAATATTTAAGCCGTCGAGGTTATTCGCATCACTGGAAAGCGGCTCAAATTTAGAAGCGGTTCGCTCCTGGTATATGGCGAGTTTGTTGTAATCAAATAGGCGTCCAAGTGTGGCTTTTGCCTTTTTAATCATGTTCTTTGCATCTTCAAATACAATACGAGCCTGATCGCGAGTCGTCGCAGCTGAATAAACTTCAGCCCCACCCTCACCATCAGCGCCTGTCATGTATAAACCGATGCCACTTGAAAGCGTTGATTTGGCATTTTTACGGGCTACTTCATTAAATGCCGTTCTGAATCGACGAACAAGCACCGTATCGCCATCGTCATCTAGAACCTGCTCACCGGTTAGCTCATCAATCAATGGAATAACAAAACCAAAGATATTAATCAGTATAAAAGTATGCCAAGGCATTAAATCAATGGGCTTTCCTGCCAGCGCCCCTTTGACGTGAGGAATAAAGTTATAAAAGTCGAGTATGTGCTGTGCGCGGTCTTCAATGAAATAGATGCCACGCTCAGGGCCATGCTCTAGATCATTCAAAAACCGTTGGCACGCCAAACGCACCAATTCGCACGCAACAATTTCTCCAGCGACGACCTGTTCGGCGTACTGAATTCCATCTGTTACGATTGCCATTCATCATTTGCGCTTTTTCAAAAATGCATCAAGTGGATCTTCCTGTTCAGGGCCTTTTACATTCACCTTAGTTCGTGCCGATGGGGTCATGCCAAACTCGCTAAGCATTGCCCTGATCCGCTTCCATACATCCGCCTTCATAATTGCGGCTGGATGCGCTTTGATCATCAATCCGCTTTCGGTGTTGTTTTTATAAGTGTATCCCTCCTCATCAAGCACTTCACAGTGGTGGCGATATTCAACATAAGCTTCCACCAGCAATTCAAGTGCCTTGGCATCGAGTTGACTCATCACACCTAATGCGTTGAGCTCTTCTCCAATTTTCTTAAACCAATACTTTCCGCGCTTATCAAAATACTTCGGCGTTGGGGGTACCCCTGACGGAGGTTTCGGTTCATTTTTATTAATGGGTCTTTTTGATGGGTTACCCCTCACTAATTGCAGGTGTGACGGGGTTTTAGGTGGTCCAGCCATGATAGGCACCTCCTATTAATAATTGCTTTGGGGAACCCCAAAAAAAGTTTTCTAACCTGCGGCGATATAACAAAAGGTAAGGCGGCGGTACTTTAGGGCGAGAGTGGTAGAGATTTTACCCGCCCCTCCCTGCTATTGATAATCATTATCATTTACGTGATATCTTAAATTAATTAATTATAATTCAATTAATTATGAATTCTTTCTGTTGCTGTCTTACGTCTATGACATGGCCAGCACAATGACTGGAGATTACTATCGTCATCAGTACCACCATGCGCTTTAGGTTTGATGTGGTCGACTGTCTTGGCTTCTACTGCCAGCCCTTGGTTTAAGTGGTCTTGGCACAGATACTTATCGCGCTTTAGCACTCGTTCGCGTATCTTATCCCACTTAGCCCCATAACCACGTTGGTGTCGGCTCTTGCCTTGCTGGTGGGATTCCCAGCCTGTATTCATGTGCTCATCACAATAACCACTGCGATCTATTGTTGTCTTGCTACAGCCATGTTTACGGCAAGCACGCGGTATGCGAGGTGGCATTACAACCACCCAGATTTAGCCGATTGAATGTCAGCGCGAACCTGTTCGATAGCACTAGCCATAGCCATATCAGAGCTAGCTTGCGTATGCTGCATTGCTATAATTAAAGATTGTAGTTGCTTGAACTCAGACTCAACCTGTTGCTTATACTTATCGAACTCAGACTCTTCATGAGATATTGATTCGCTAATACTTGCAATAGTAGCTTTAGCCGCTTTGCTTAGTGGTACAGCTTCTAACTTATCAACATAGACAACGCCGCCACCTTCACTCACATCAAGCTTAGCTATAGCGGATGATTGCTCGTGGTTATCATTAATACCTGTGGTTATTTCAAACCGCGCTTGCTCAGCACCTCTTCTAGCGCCTTCTTTTGCAGCTTTTTGCATGGCATCGCTAATGGTTGTCGATGTTATGAATGCGCTATTAATAAACACCTGTCCGTCATTAACGCCAAAGTATGGATCAATAACAAACCCACCTTTCGCTGGCTCCTTCAGTCCTGTTCTGACCATTAGCCCAGCAATACGTTTTAACTGTGCTTCTAACTTATCTAAGTCAGTGCTATCGACTGATATCTTTATAGATAGGGTGGCTATTTCTTTTTTATCTGACATGACTGTCTCCATAAATGAAAAAGCCATCGGTGGTTAACTGATGGCTTTTTCATATAATTTAAATTTTTAATCTAAGGTTATTTATGCGCTACTTCACGTCATTATTTTTACTTTTATAATTATCATTTCTTTTTATATTGATTTTTCGATAGGAATGGATACGGTAAGCTCGCAACAATCCATTTACAGTCCACACTGAAAGAATAACCACTACAGTCACAGGCCAAATAAGAGCAAAAAATATAGCACCGATAAAAGGAGTTTTTTCTACTCGCTGATGAAATCGAAAATAAAAGAGTAGAAGTACAAAGCCCAGTATTACGCCAGAAGCCCAAACAATCGTAATGTCCACAAAATAGCCTTTAAAATTTAAGCCACCAAACCTATTATTCTCATTTTATAATACTAAAAATATTTCAGCCAACGATTCTTTCTAAGAATGGCTGCAAATCTATCTATTTAGCCTATCTTACTAATCCTGCAAAGGCGATATGCTCCCATATGTAATATAACTAACAATTACTTCACGCCTTTATCGATTATCCATTCCGTATTTAGTAACAATTCATTAATAGATTAATTAAATATTGTTGATATTATTCACATACCCATTTGACATTTGGGTTATTCATAAACAAAAAATTAATATTATTTAATCTATTCCCCTGCTTACAGGGGCTTTTTTTGTTCTTTCGAAATGCTTTTATCCAACTCTTCACAAAATTGCTCTGGTCCATCGAAGCCTTGTGTTGCCATGATATTTTTCCATTAAAAAGCCCGCTCTTGGCAGGCTGTTGTATATCATCTTAGGTTTATTATTTAGTTGGACTCTTACTATTTACTATATCAATTCTTATTTTCAGTATAGACGATAACGCCTTCATAGAATAAACCTGTAGTTGTAATAATTCCTTATCATTGACTGATAATTTACTAAACATTCTACTTTGAACAAATTTGGATAAATATTCTATCCTTAAACTCAAAAGCGCAGAATCATTCAAAAGCTGTTGTTTTCTATTTTTCATCTTAGTTTTTAGAGACAATATGCTTGTTGTATTTCGGGTTTGAAGTAACAAAACTAATTACACGATATACGTGTATGAAAAAAATAACAATATAGGTATTAATACTTAGTAAATTTCACTATACATAATATAAATAATATTTACATAACAAAGAATTTATTTTTACCCTCTTAACTTGACTTAATTTAACCATTGTGAAGATTAATGATATTAGTAAAGTATTTTGCTATTTATTTACCTTAATCTGATATATTAGAGGTATATCTATCAATAATAGAACGGGGTTTCTTTGAATCTCACTCTACCTACAATATAGATAACTCCTTAAGCTATATTAACCCAGACTCAGTAATTAAATAAGCTATTGCAGAGTTAGAGTAATCTATTTATTGCTGTTTAAAGTTCAAAACATATTTATTTCTCTGTATTGATTTGTCTAATACCCTTTAATTGCCCGTTAGCCTTATCAAGTGCTGCTAATAAATAGTCAACCCAAATCACCGCTTGGCAATACGTTAAAGTTCGGGAGGGAGCGGCACTAGTACTGGTTGCGTGAGCGTTTCCGGTATCGGTGTACATTGACCTAAGACTATCGGTGTACTTGAGCAGCCGATCAGCAATAGGCTGAGGCACAAGCAAATCACAAGTGGGCTCTTTTTTAAGAATTGTTCTGTATTCAATGACTCTCTCCTGCGACTTAACTTCTGCCTGAATACCATAGCGGTAGGCTGATGTGGCTATTTGATTAAACCGATTGAATTGAAGTGATTGGCTGGCAATGATTTTACTTTTATTACTGTTATCTACTTTTAGTAATGAATTGCTTTCATACTCAGTTACAGCCCACCAGCCTAGGCCAACAATCATCAAGAATAACCAAAATGACTTATCTATTTTCATAAGTTAACCTGCCGGGCTTTATAGTGATTGACTGCACTTTGACAGCGCTTTTCTAAACTCACCTTGTCAGTGCCACAGGTATCATCTCTGAGTGCGTATACGCCAGTTGCCATAAAGACAATGGTTCCGATGAGGAATAAGGATAAGTAGATGCGAATTCGCCAAGGCATACCGCGTTTTCTACTTCTCGTCTTGTCATTAACCCTTTCCACGGCTTGCCCCCTGCGTATATCCAGCGTTTTAGTTCATTGCATGCGCCAGTGTGGTCACCAGCATTAAGTTTTTTAAGTAACGTAGAACGTGAGAAAGCCCCTGTTCCGATGTTGTAAGTAAATGAATAGAGCGCCGCCCTAGTGTAATCAGGGATATTGACCTTAATTAAGGGATTTACCGCTTTAGCAACGATTGCCAAGTCTTTTTCTAACAGTGCATCACACTCAGCTTTTGTATAAGTTTTTGTGGGGATAATGTCAGAGCCCGTGTGCCCATAGCATACGGTTAACACCCCTACTACATCGCGATAGGGCTTAGGTTCATACCCTTCAAAATTAGTAACCATTGCAACAGTTAGGGCTATCAACCCACCAGCGGCAGCAGTTTTGATTTTATTTGGTATCTTTGCCACTGTTAGCCCTCTCTCTTAATTTGAATTCTTTTCGTTTGAAATACAGATTTGTTAAAAATGTCAGCAGACCAAATAGCAAACTCCCTAACACACCAATCGCAGCCCATTGCTCAGATGAGAAGCCATCCAGTAACTGTTTAAGCCAATACAAGGTTCCCCCTGCTGATGTGATATAGGAGGTAGTTGTCGTTATTTTTTCCATTCGCATATACCACCCCCTACGGAGTGCCCGAAATTAAGTTAGTGGAAATCCACCAGCTATAGCAGCTAGTGTGATTGATGAATTTAATTGATATTTAAGTTAAGTTAGAGGTTCAGCCCTATGTGACTTACCGAAGGGATGGCTGATTAAATTCGGTGTGATGATTTTATGTCTAAATTTGTTGTTCGTGGTGTTTATGATTTATCTCATGCTTACATAGTAGATCCAATTCCCAATGTTAATTATTTGGTAAATGTAAGTTTAAGCGTCAACGGTATAAGTACAATGATTGGTATTGATGCTGTTTCGAATGACTTAAAAAATAAAACAATAGATGAAATTGGAAAATTAGCCTATCAGAAATTTTTAGCTAGCACGAAGTGTGACTAACAGCCTCAGTTCGTTTATTGCTGTTACGTTGGTTTCTTGTGTGTATTTAACAGCTTGATTGACGCTATCAAGCTGTTTTTCTAATGCTGTTATTCGCTCCTCTAAACCACGGTCTGCTTTTACCTTTGAAGTACGGGTAATTCGTGCTTTTCTGATATTTCGACTCATAACTACCTCTCTTAAATAGAAAGCCACCAGCAACGTCATTGCAGTAATTAAACATGTTGATAGTGATTTGCGGTGGCTATATACGAAAAAGGGTCACGTAATGCGTAACCCTAAATTTGATAATTAATTGAATGTGGCTATATCAGCGTCATCACATTATCGAGTTAATGTGTAGATATGATCGGCAAAAGATTTATTACCTATAACATAATTATTTTCAATAATTTTTGTAAGAATAAAGCCATTTTTCTTTAAAACACTCTCAGAGGCAGCATTACCCCCCGTCACAACTGCTCGGAATTCACTTAGTGGTGCCAACTCAGGTAGTGATATCAGCATGGCTAACGACCTAGTTGCCAAAGATCTTCCGGTATATTCCGGCGATATAATGTAACCAACCTCCGCGACCCTACGCCCACCGTCACTGACCATTTTTAGTCCAGTCAGCCCCATCGAGGCATTGTCATCAACATTGCGGATAACAAGACATAACCAATGATCAGATGTGATATTCCATGAAGGCAAGCGGCTATCGAAAGAATCTTTAATTTTATCTTCTGGCATCAAGTCTGATATAAATCTCATAACATCATTGCTCATATGCAACCGTTTAAAAAAGCACCAATCAGCCAGTGTTATTTTTGTTAAAACAAAATCCATAAACCCCTCCCATGACCTGTATTACTATCATATCAAAATAGAGAAGACTATAAGATTATGCAGGTGTCCTTGAAATCAGTTACTCGGAATAACCGAACATATGAATTATCGCTATGGTGATTCCCATAATGTAACAATATCAATGCGTTAGAAACAACAAAGCCCCACGGGAGTGAGGCTTTATTTATTTTTTCATTTGGACCGCCATCGGGGTATCGAACCCCGACTCTTAGTTTCGCTAAGACTAAATACTCTTCCAGTTGAGTTAATGGCGGGTAGGTATTATTTAGATAAATTGATTATATAGGAAAATATAGCGATGAATATAATAACCAATACAACAGCAACAAACATATTTTGTGAAAATATCACAAGGCGTCGATAGAAGGCTGGCCATTTCATAGGTAAATCCTTAGGAAATAATTTCCTTTGGATACCGCATCTATTGTTTAGATAAAAACTCGCAAGTGCAAGATTTGCTGTTTATAGCAATGGGGTATGTGACCTAGGTACTATAGCATGTCGGCTATAAATTAGCGCGATTAATAACCTGAAAGCAAAAAAACCACGATTGCGAGATCTTTGAGTTGGTTTAATGCGGCTAAGTATAGAATATCCATTATTAGAAGATAATAAGCCAACATCAGACGACATATAATAGCTCACAGATAAACATTAAAGAATAAATATTGTGACTCATGCTACATAAATTAAATTTATATTATATCGCTTGGTAATTTAGCTTATGTTAGCACTCTATGTTTCATTTACACTTAAGAAATTAATAGAGGTATAGCAATGTTTGGTGAGGTAGCATTAACCCAATTTAACGACTGGAAAGGTAGCTTGGCTATTGATAAAAAAGAGTTAAAAAGTATCTCATCATGGGCCAAAGAAAAAAGCATATTATATAAAAACGAACGTATCCTTGGTGCTCATATTTATTTTTCAGAACCCTCAAATAAATTTACTATCACGTTTAAGGTATCATCAGTAACTGATTATAAAATAAAAACACCACAAGCTCTTAAGTCACTTATATATAATAAAGAGATTACTTTAACTCCTCATCAACTTATTGATTTACTGGTTAAACATTCCAAGCAGATCAATGTTATTCTATCAGCTAAAGGATTAGATTAAATCGAGTCTAAGTTGTACCAATGTATTTGAACTTATTTGTGGGCAACAAATGCCCATTCTCGCTTTAAAAAATTGCTTACAAAAAACGTTAAAAACCACCGAATAGGCAAATTATTTATGCCCTGTCGTTGAATGGTTACGCTGTTTACATACACAGCAATAGCTATCCGCTTTTTTGTTGGTTCTCGCTATTACGGCCTTTCTTTTTTCATTGACAATATAAGCATCGTTAACAGCCTTTATGTCGTCGATAGTCATATAAGTAGCCCTTGGAATAATTTTTGGAATATTTTGTTGCTGGAAATAGTGTTGTGGATGCGTACGCTGAGAGTGTATGCGTTCAGGTTCCCCCATTGCGTGTAATCATATCAAACGAGGTGGTTATTTCATTCCCTCACGCTACTGACTTGTGTATAATTTAATCACCAGCGTAAACGAGGAATGACTTGCATGTCTAGCACAATCAATGAATTATCTTTAAATGAGTTGGTTTCTCAGATTGATGAGATTAAAGCTGAAAATAGCGCCCTAGGTATACTGTTAACCATGGTTATTCACCAGCTAAGCAATGAGCAAAAGTCGCGAGTTAAGTTGAGAGCTTATGAGTACAATAGTCTCATGAATAAAAATGGAGATTCAGAAGCTGAAAAGGGCTCTGCTGTACGCCTTGAAACACTTAGTAAAATTCTTGACGCAGTAATTTAATCCTTCAATCTATTAATGACTTCTACATAAATGTAAGCATATCTTATTTGGATGTGCTTTTGATTTGCAATTAATCTATAAACTTTATATCTATCCTTTTACCGAATATTCATCAATCTTACCGCCCTTTAGTTCACTGCATTAGGCTATTGCTGGTACTAACTGGCTTTAGTATTCCCCGCAATGAAAACCCTACTCGCTTTAATGCTGCTATGGGAATCACCATAACGAAACAATATCAATACGTTACAAATAACAAAGCCCACCGGAGTGAGGCTCTATTTTTTCCATTTGGACCGCCATCGAGGCATCGAGGCATCGAACCTCGACTCTTAGTTTCGCTAAGACTAAATACTCTTACAATTGAGTTAATGCCGGGGTGGATTTACATCCAGTAGACCAATGCAAATGTCGCCAAAAGCAATCCGGAAATAGTTAATGCACTTTGTGTAAGTGATAAAATTCGCTGATAAAATGTAGGTAAATTCATAGGTAATCCCTTGGGAAACAAATCCCTTTGGATACCACATCTATTTTTTAAATAAAAACTCGCGACTGCAAGATTTGCTGTTTATAGCAATGGGGTATGGTGGCCTAAGCACTATAGCACGTCGACTATGAATTAGCGCGATTAATAACCAGAAAGCAAAAAACCCGCCATTACTGACGGGCTTGACCGGGATAATGATTCTACAACTGATGTGATTCGCTGTATAAATATAGTCAATAAATTTAGTTGTGCAAGTTAGTAGTTATTGACTATTTAATCCAATATGGAATAGCCACAAATAGAAGTATCAATACTAATGCCGCCATTACAGTTTGCAATGTACTAAAAAACCACATAAAAGCACCTCTTTATAATTTACAGCTAATCTGATAATTGTTTGCTGTTATATAAAGTTAGTCGTTTTTAATGTGTTGTAAAGTTTTGTAGGTATCTATAGCAAAAAAATCCGCACAGTGGCGAGGTTTCATTCTATAAGTTACTGTGACAACGTATTCACTCTTATCACAATATCACCGAATTAGCGTAGCGCACTAATATTGTTATCCTTTCACTGCTGACAATTACTGTCATTCATAATTGATATAATAGTGAGACACTCAATAATAAGGAGTTTTTATGTTCAAGCCAAATAGCATTATTTTGTATGTAACCGATGTGGATAAAAGTACTATTTTTTATTCAAACATATTAAAAGCAGAGCCGATAGAGCAATACAGTGAGTTTTCTGTTTTTGCATTGTCCAATAATTTTATATTGGGACTTCAAGCTAAATCTGGAATAGACCCTAAACCTCAGCCTCAGTTTGGCGGCTTTGAAATATGCATGTCCGATGTTAGCAGGCAAGACGTCGATGATATCTATCATCAATGGAGTGAGCTTGGCATTGATATTGCAATGAAACCGGTAGACCTTGACTTTGGTTATACATTTGTTGCTGTAGACCCAGATGGCCACAGACTCAGAGTATGCGCAACAGATACTACTAATATAAATTAATACTAGCTGATTATTTATAGCATTCTTAGAAAGCAAAAAACCTCGCATGGGTAGCGAGGTCTTAAATTCGTATCCTGCCTTGCGTGTAAAGCTTCGCGCAGCATATACAGAAACTATAACTTTATTGCTCAAAAAGTCAATAAATCATTTGCAATAGTGATAATTCCTGCCAAAGGCATCACACATTGGACGATATAACATAAATTCAGCAACTGATAACCAAGCATCAACTCTACGCCTACATGTGGATAATGATAAATCTGGATGCCTACTATTCATTTCATTTGCGATGCAGAAATTAGACTTTTTATAAACATATCGCTCCTTCAGCACATCCAATAAACCAGCATCAGCACTCATAACCTCACAAATGACCTTGTCCATATCGCCACCTTCAGCATCGGTGCAGAACCACATACTACTTAATGTTTTTTTATCCTTAAATTCATCTAGAAACATTAACAGTGATTCTTTTGATATACCTGACTTACGCATTCTCTTCATTGCATCTTTTAGCGCTTTTTTTGTAATAGTTGGCTCTTCCAATAACTGATTAAACATACCTGCAGCGCTTGGATTTTTACTAAATGCCGCCCATCTACCCCACATAGTTAAACGTCCACGTATCCACACGCTTTCCAATGTACGTAATTTAAAATGCTCTTCACTTTTACCTGTTGTTAGTGGATAAATCACTTAATACCTCTTTAGCAGGCCGCACCCTGCATTAACCGAATACACCAATAGCAAATGCTCTATTGGAAAATTGAATAAATAACTCTACTTGAGTACCGTGCTCTTCTTCCCACCCTTTAGGGTCCCGATGTAATTCGTCATGATCTACACGACATAACGGAATAACAAAGAAGTCATGTGGTTTTGTTCCCATACCACTAAGGCCACTTCCAATAATATGATGCGCATCATCAGCAATAGATCCGCATATACAACACTGCTGAGTCTTAACCCACTGTAGATATTTCGTGCTTTCCCAGCGCTTAAGTTTTGGCTTTAGCATTAGGCTTGATGGTGGCTTGGGGTCGATAGTTAAATTCAGTACCGGCTTTAATTCTTCAATATAACTCAACTCGTCGCTGAAGAAAGAAGATGGAAGAGAGATAGGCCCTACTGATTCATTAGTTAATTGCTCTGGTACCGGAATAATCAACATGCGGCCATTAAACTTATGAAGTTCGCTTACTCCTGGTCTAAACATAACAGCATTTATTTCAGGAATGCGGATCGGGGTTAATATCCACTGGTAACTCATTCTATTACTCCGCATTTGCGCTTTTAATTAAGCTGATCGTTATTTCAAACCGACCCCCCTTTACGACTTCGCACCACTCCATTTCTACACGTTTGACCTGATCATCATCTTTCCAAACCTTAGCGTGAGTTAAAGCATCGAATGCTGCTTTCAAGTAATTATCTATATCTCTCCGCTGTTTTGTAGGTGGATACATCTTCACAATGACGGATACATCCTCAGTGATTGCCTTTGGTATTTTTCGTAACTGATCATAAACTGCCGCTATCGCAATTATTCGGAACTTACGACCCTGCTCACTGAGTAACATTCGGCCTTTCACTGTCCGCCAGCAGGAATTTACACTTGGAGGAAAGGGTAATACTAGCGATATTGATTTATTCATGAGCTACACCCTTGTTCCACGCTGTAATTGCCGTTTGCTTATCATTTACCTCAGGGCCTTTCTCACCGCAGCTATGGCACTGGATATAAAACCATGTCCTATAGCTATGACTTTCTAGGGTGATATTTTCACTGCCACAAAATGGGCAAGGCTGAATTTCTGATATTTTGTTTTTCACGCTCTTACCCCTGCTAGCAGCTGATCTAGATGTTTTATTGATTGATTGCCCATATCACTAACGAATGCTTTTTTAACTATTTTCATTCCACATAAAATATCTTCTTGGTCTTTTGCTTCTTTCTCCGTATTGATGGGCTCCATAACTTTACCTCGTACCTCTTTTAGCCTTGTAATTGCCATATCATCAACTTTGTAATGATTGGCACTTATCCCACTAAACTTGGATTTTTTCTTACCAACTTTTTTAATGCAGCCAATTTTCAGCAAGCTTTCAACGGCGATTTGAGCCATGCGCTGCTCGTATCCCAGCATCATTTCAACGTGTCTCACTGAGAAACTATCTAGATCTCTAATCGTAGTGATAACTTCAATGCTTCGAATGTAAACGCTGTCTTTCACGCCGCTATCTCCATCTTCTTAGCTAACCACTTAGCTTGCTCAATGAATGCTTTACCGCGCTGCTCTAATTCTTCGCGATTGATGTAACTAAAGGTTTTACCGGTCCATGTTTTATCAAATACAACGATTGCCCCGGCAAAGAATGCACCAGTTGGTTTTTGTTTCTCATCAGCTGGGATAAACCACTCAGGAACATCAAAACCAATGCGACCACGGATAAAACAGATGTGATCTGCATTTTCTGGCCACCACACTTCGCTAGTCGCCGCTTTCAATAAGAAAACATAACGTCCACCCTTTTCACGCATCGCTGAGGCGTGGGACATAATGTGACGAACACCCGTTAGGGCTTGTTTTTCATGATATGAAGAACGAGAGTACGGAGGATTAGCAAATGCAGCGCCACCAACTTCTTTCAGCTTTTCTGACCAGTCTTGAGTGAGCGCATTATCTTCTGCGGTGTAAAAATGAGGACATTTGCTGTTTTGTCCATCGGTGAATAGATCTAAATTAAATGGGCCATATAGAGAATTAATACCCCAATAGATATCTTCAGGTGTTTTCCATTGATCGCCAACCTCTTTTAACCAATGGGCTGATTTAGCTTTGAGCTCATTGAGCTGTTGGATATATTTATTCATCAAGCAGCCCCTCTCCGCTGGTGGATTTATGGGGCTGTACTTCTACTTTTTCGCCATTTTCGGTAATATAGTCCGATGATTCACTTTTAAGCTGGTGGGCTTTAGCGAGTTCGATGATACGTATATATCGCTGCTGAACACTTAAAGTGCCTGTATGGTTTTCAATTCCACGCTGACGGAAAATAACTAATAATTTTCTATCATCATTCCACATTCCACGAAGTTCACAGATAAGCCACCAGCGACGAAGCTGTTTAATCACCGCAATTAAGCCAAATACATTCACACCGTAAATTTCTTTAGATTCACTACGCATCACGCTGTCACCTCTTTCGCTGCTAGTTCTGCGGCTTGTTGCCAAACGCCAATCCACGCCTTACGACCGACAAAATCAGTCATACGCCTAACGCCAGATTTACCGGCTAGCTCAACTGCAATTTCTTCAATACGATTTTTGGCTGGTGAACGTGAACCGATGAGGCGAGTAAATGCTTCATCACGCTCAACCGTATCGACTTTGATTTTTTGCTCACCCGCTAAGCGCAGGGTTAAATCATCCCATTGGCTGCGCAGTGTTTTCGGGCACTGAACATTCTTTTTCCAGAATTCATCTTGGCTAATGCGCTTGTAGAATTGGCAAATCTCTTTGTGGGAATGGCCGTCAATCTCGTTCATCAAGCGAACATCATTTGCCCATTCTGTGAAGTTAGGCTCCTTAGGGGCTTTCAAACCTAACTCTTTGAAAACTTCACATTTGAGACCAAACAGCCAGTTAGCACACTTGAGGTCATCAGCAGATCCCCATTTTTGATAGTTAGGGCTGTAAATCACGGCTTCTGGATAACGATTCAAAAAATCAATTTTAGGCTGGTCGCTTAATTCGTCAGAATTCTGCGACGAAAGAGTATTTACTAATGGATCATGTATTGAAGTTACTGACGGATCGCCCCCAGATTCTGGCGGGTCAAAACGATTAATTTTGCTCGATTCTGACGGGACAGATTTTGATGCAACAGATTTTGATGCAACAGATTTTGATGCGTCAGGATTTGACGTGTCAGATTCTGGCGGTTGAGGAATGGCAGCCATCGCCGCTGAAGCTAACTTGCCAACATTCAATTGATAAATATTGCTCGTGTTGCGGTTACCTTTGCGGCGCTTCTCACTTGATAACCAGCCTGCTTTCTCTAAGCCTTTGATAGCTGTACGCACGGTGCTTTCACCTGCGCCAATTTGACGGGCAATAGTCGGCACTGATGGCCAGCAAATGCCTTCATCATTTGAGAAGTCAGCAAGGCGAGCCATGATAGCAACCGAGGTTATCTTTAAACCCGCACTCGCGCAGCCATCCCAGACGTAACTTGATAGTTTTACACTCATGTTGCTACCTACTTAACTTCTGAATAATATTTTTTAAAATCACTAAGCGGCACAAAGCACGGATGCTCATAATCATCGAGCATGAAAATAACTCGCTGCTTTTGCCTATCCCACTCAATGACTTTGACGATACGACCGCGCTTATCTCTGAAATACCGGTCAAGGTTCTTATGCTTTTCATTGGACATGAGCCTCGCCTTCGCTATTGAAATAAAAGTTAGCCCAGTCGCTTTTTAAATCGGCGATATCTACCAACTGTTGTTTGGTCTGGTAGTTGCCCAGAGCGTCAGCTGACGTTATGATTTCGACATATTGAAACAGACCATTTTTAGAAACGGATAAGCACTTAAATTGCTTTCTCTTACTGATTTGGTTTAAACTGCTCATGCTAGTTACTCCACACAAGTTGTTATTAGCAACCGACGCCTCGGACCGCATATCTGGGGCGTCACCCTTTCTAGCGTTACTCATCATTTAGTCACCCTATAAACAGCTGGCAGTGAATTCACAAAACCCCAGGCATAAGCACAAACCTTCTCAAGCTTTCTGTTGATTGCCTTGATTTCATCATCAGTTAAAACGCCGTCAGCAATGCTATCTTGGATAAGGACGGATAAAGCACCTTGCATGGCACCAAGCTTCATTCTGATATCAAACAACTCGACCTTATCTAAATTCTCAGGGTCTACTTTCTTTGCTGGGGTTATTCCATGGCGATCCATGTGATATTCCACCAGCAACTTAGTGCCAGATAATTCTTCCATTGCTTCCAAATCATCATTTTCAAAGAAACGACAGCCATTTTTTTCATACAGATTGTTGTTGAAGGTGGTTTCGCTCATGCCTAAAGCAGCTGCCATTGCAGAACGACCACCAGGCATTGCCTTGCACATTTGTTTAACGACTTCTTTTAATGTTTGTTTGCACATATCTACAATTCCGTTGTTTTGTTGGTAGTTAACTGATTTAGTTGGTTTTGGTATCGTTTGTTTGTCCCGTACCTATTAACTCATATAGATCTGGCCTTATTTCATGGGGTAATACAGTGCTATTAGTTGCCTTAACTATCGACATAACTAATCTTGCATCGACACCACCACCATGAAGCCACCGCCACACGGTTGGTTGACTGACTCCGCAAAGAACAGCTAATTTTTTTTGTCCACCCGCAATATCAATAGCTTTTTGTATGGCTTGATTTTTCATTTTTTAACCTTTTTAGTATTATCACAAGACAAATAATAGCAATGAGTATTAAAATATACAATAGCAATGAGAATTTGATTTTTAATACTCATAACTATAAATTCACTTTCATGAAAACTACTTTGTCTGAACGCCTTCAAGAGGCGATGAAATATAGGGGCAACATGACACAAGGTGCTTTAGCTGAAGCGTCGGGTGTTGCTCAACCTACAATTTGGCGATTAGTTAACGGAAAAGCCAAAGGCTCAGTAAAACTAGTTGATATAGCCAATGCATTAGCTGTAAATATTGATTGGTTAGCGAATGGCGTGGGGGAAATGGATGGCCCTAATAAAGAGCTGAAATTTAGATTAGATAAATCACTCAATATCCCCGTATGGAATGAGGTAGGCGAGACTGACGAGTTTGTGATCTCTCCGATAGGTAAGCCGCTAGCATCATACCGCGCGTACATACTAAGTCGTAATACTGGTTGCGCAGAAGCTCCAAATGGAAGTATTGCTATCGTGGATACTGAAGTAACACCAGGAACGGGGGATCTGGTGGTAGCAAAAGTAAATGACTCCATATCTGTTTATAAATATCTAGATGGTGGTAGTCATGGCTTTCTGGCCGTCGATGATAACCGCGTCCCTTTAATTGATTTATCCTCATCCTTTTTTATTGGGGTCGTTGTGTTTCTGATCCGAGATTTTAGAAGGTAGCTTGTCTTATTTTTCTTACTGACAAGCACCTCTCTGTATTCTCCCGCCCCACATCTCACCAAAACTATCACCATCGTCTCATTCCTCTCGAATATAACATTGTAGCTTTTGGGTGATTTACTGTATATTTATACAGTAAATTAATTTATACTTTATATTCCTACTGAAAATTTGCAAGAAATATTATCTTAAATACTTAATACTTTTCCGTATTAAATTCAATTTATAAAAATAAAATGATATTTATCAGTGCTGTATAAGCAATCACCCGCACACCATAAAAATACCTATTGCTATATTTAATACTCATTGCTATATTCATTCCATCAACGGTTAAACGTGAAAACAAGGAATTAATATGCAACCCAATTCAAATGAACCCATCGTTACTTTTAGTGTGCCAATGTCGCAGGCTGATGTGCGTGAGTGGATACTTGAAAAAGCTAAACAGATTAACAATCTGCAAAAGCTCCGCACAGACCGCAATGATCTGCAATCTAAACTCGAAAAGCTCGACGATGAAATAGCAGAATGCATAGACATGTGTGCTGTCACTATTAGTGCTTAATTGAATTTAACTGTGTGGAGTGATGGTTATGTGCAGTGAAACTAATAAAAAGACAGGCAACATTATTGAGTTGAAAATCAATAACGCCACGGTGTGTTATTTGAGAACTGATGGTTCAGTAGCGGCTGATTACCTGTCATTTATCGCAAAAACTATTGAAGTTTTAATGTTGGATAGAAATTCGCTAGAACTAGAGGCTAATGCCTTCGGGAAAACTATCCAACATGGTTACAGTGCATTCTCGACTATTAAAGATCCCAAAGGTCTTTAATAAATGAGTCAACATGAATAGTGGTACTGCCTTTTGATGCCTCTAAAAAGTGATTAACAACATTATCAGGTAGATTTGAATTCCACTTATCAAATGAGTGATCTGGAAAGTATTCAATAAAGATGTTTTGCACCGCGTATTCGCCGTTTTGCACATCCGAGATCATGTTGCATTGGAAAAGACACTTAGCAATTAACTTAGATTTAAGCATTAAAAATTCTCTTGGTTGTGTAGGGCTTCCAAGAATACCACAGCCGCCTGATGTGGATAAGTTAGTTCAGGCATTACATTGAGACTCACATCATACATAAGGCCACTGATACCTAATCAGTTCACACTAGGTAAGTTTATTAATTATTGTCAGTGGTCTTATTTATTGTGTGTGGAGTTAATAACTATGCGGAGATTAACAAATGAAACGTTTTCCAATTACTAGTGCAGTTATATTTAAAGCTGAATTACCCAGCGCTGAAGTTCTAGAGAATCATTTAAAAGAATTACCTTTTGTTGATATTTTAGAATCACATTCAGTTAGCTATGGTTTTATTCCTAATAAAATCACAGGCGAATTAGTTACACCAATTGAAGGTGGTTATATTATCAATTTTCGTATTGATGAAAAGATACTTCCTAAAGCAGCTATTGCGTTTGAAGTTAATAGACGTATTGAAAAACTAAAAGAGCAAGGTACTGATGATTTCCTTGAGACTGAAATAAAGTATATTGCAATAGAAGAAATGCTTAAAGTTGCTCTAACTAAAACTAAAATCATCACTGCGCTTTATCATGTTGAAAAAGGCTTTCTTATCGTATCAAGCACTCGAAAATCAGAGCATCAAGCGCTTGTTAACTGTTTGGTTAAGGTTTGTGGAACGGTAAAAACAGAATCAATCCACATTGACGATGTAAAAAATGGGATAACAACACGCCTAATAAACTACATCAATAATGAGCCATCAGCTGACTGTTTTGGTGGGCGATTATACCCTTGCAACTTCTACTTGCTGCAACGTAAAGTTGAGAAAAAAATAGAATCTGTTAAATACGACGCTGAACTACACTATGTCCAACGTGAGTTAAGTGAGAGTTTATCAAATGGTTTTCGCGTCAACCTAATAGAATTAACCACTCTCGATATTATATTTAAATTAAGTGATAACTTCGAATTTAAGGGAATAAAACCAATTAGCGATGTTGACTGTGATGGTGATAGAGCTTTCCGTCATCGACATGTAAATTCTGTATTTATGTTTCACATGGTTAATACTATCGAATTATTAATTGAATTATTAAAATACAAAGAAAAAACAGAATAACTATTTAGCCAACACCTAGGGATTTAATTCTCTTTATTAAGAGACGGACTTTTATTATCTAAATTTTGTGTGGAGTATTAATTATGCAACTTAGCCAAATCAATTTAATTTCCGCCATTTCAACTGAAATAGAAAAACAAATACCCGGCATCCCTGCTGAACCTCGTTATATGAATGCCATTATTAAGGCCGCTACTTTGGTTTGTGAGGAATTTAAAAAACCGCTTGTTAAGGCTTCTGATGGTATGGGGCTTACTGCTTGGCTTGCTAGTGACGATGTCGGTTCAAGTTCAAGATATATGGCTGCTATTCTTTCTGGTCAATTTAGTGCTCCAAACCATTACCCTTGGGATGGTGCTGATTTAGGTCGCTGTATTCGGTTGTTAGAGGCTGTACCCGAACTAGCAAACCAATTACATGAAATGAAAACATGTTCACCTCAGTGGTCTGCTGTTATCAATAATTGGGATAAATGGAAAGAGCTTTGCGAAGCTAGTGAAGGTAAAAAGCTTTATCAAGAAATGAAATTAACTTACGAGTCATTAAGGGATTTGCCTTAAAAACTCGGTATGGGAGCTGCATTCGTCGCTGGAGGTTATAGTTCAATCTGTTATTAACCAAAATAAATTTAAAAAAATACCGCCATGGAGAAGGCGGTAAGGGAATTTTGATGAGTGATTTAATTGTAATAATAAGTATCAGCTTTTTAACATAGTTAATAAACATAAATCAACAGCAAGTATTTAATGAACCAGATCTGGTAATAAAAAAATTGCCGGCACGGATTGGGCGGCAAATTGTGTAGGGATATTTATAGTTTCTCTATGTAAGCAATTTAAGCATAGTGGATAATATCAATTTAACAAGGAAATTAAGCAAAAAAATGCCGATATATAGGAACATCGGCGAGGACTACAAAAAATAATTAGAGAGTTAAAATTAACTATAGTATATAAATTAAAAAAACTGATGAATTGTTTTAATCGTAATGATTGCTTTTACTTTAAACCGTAAAACAATGCTAAAAGCACCAAGACACAAATGGTAATTATAGCCACAGCGCCAATGAGACAGCTAATACCCTTAAATAAGCAAGATACTATATCAACCCAGGTTGTATTCTCTTTATTGCGGCTCATTTTAGCCTCCTTGGCATAAGTCATTAAATCAAATAACTAGAATTTTAATATACACCGCATAGATAGATAAGGACTAGCAATGAAATATAAACACTTAATGGTAGATCTAGAAACTATGAGCAATAAAAGTAATGCCGCTATTGTTTCTATTGGTGCAGTAGCTTTTGAGCCTTCAACGGGTGAGATTGGTCCTATTTTCTATCACACCGTCGACTTAACGAGCTGTGAGCACGCAGGGCTTCATATCGACGCCGATACTGTTCTTTGGTGGATGAAGCAAAGTAGTGAAGCTAGAGCAGCTATTGTCGATGATGATGCACGAACTATTCAGTCGGCATTATTAGGACTATCTGCTTTCGCTGAGGAGCATTTATCAGACCGCGTATGTGTATGGGGTAATGGTAGTGATTTTGACAATGTTGTTTTAGCCAACGCTTACGTTGCATGTGATTTTAATCCGTTCTGGAAGTTCTGGAATAACCGTGATGTTCGCACCATTGTAGAACTTGGTCGCAGTGCTGGTATTGATCCTAAGCGTACGCTCGAATTTGAAGGCGAACAACACAACGCATTAGCTGATGCAATCCATCAGGCTAAATATGTGTCTATTATCCACCAGCATTTAATTAAACCTATTGCTGATGAAGTTTAACGTTTAAATCTGTATGCGGCAGATGTGGAGATAATTATGTCTAGAATGGTGTCTCTAGAAGCGTGGGCAAAATTGGAATTCGGTGAAGATGCGCCCAGCAAGCAAGCATTACTAAAATATGCTAAAGCAAACATGATGGTACCACCAGCGCAAAAAGTTGGTAAAAAATGGATGGTAGATCGTGATTCTCGCTGGGTTGGGATTGTTTCAAAACCGCAATTACCGAATGGTGCAAGCGATAAATTATTAAGGATCTTATCAAATGGCAGCGAGACCGCGCACTCATAACATCACCGTTCCCAATCTATACCGGAAGCTAGATAAGCGTAATGGGAAAGTTTACTGGCAATATAAGCACCCTTTAACAGGGATATTCCACAGCCTCGGCACGGACGCCGAGGAAGCCGCATTAGTTGCTTCACAGGCAAATACAATAATTGCTGAACAACAAACAAAACAGATTTTAAGTATTAATGATCGGTTATCAAATATCAAAAATAAAAAGGTTGGTATTAGTGTTACCAACTGGATAGATAAGTATTTAGAAATACAGCAAGAGCGTGTTGACTTAGGGGAGTTAAAACCTAATTCATACAAACAGAAAATGAAGCCATTAAATTTATTTAAACAACATTGCGGATTATTTTCACTACAAGATATTACTACTTTAGAAATAGCAAAAATAATAGATTCAGTTAGGGCATTAGGCCATGACAGGATGGCGCAAGTTGTCCGCTTAGTATTAATTGATGTTTTTAAAGAGGCTCAACATGCTGGACGAGTTCCTCCAGGCTATAACCCAGCGCTTGCAACAAAACAGCCAAGAAATAAAATTAAGAGAGAGCGACTTGCATTTGAAGAATGGAAAGCTATTTATGAACAAGCTAAGGATCACCCACCTTACCTGCAGTGTGGGATGTTACTAGCGCTGGTTACTGGACAGCGTATAGGTGATATCGTCAAAATGAAATTCTCAGATATTTGGGATGATATGCTTCATATTGAGCAAGAAAAAACAGGCTCAAAGCTAGCTATTCCGTTATCGATTAAATGTGACGTCATTGATATGACTCTGAAACAAGTTATCTCCATCTGTCGTGACGCCGTTGTCAGTAAATACATAGTTCATTATCGCCACACCACAGCCAAAGCCAAACGAGGTGACCAAGTTACAACGAGAACACTGACCACAACATTCAAAAGGGCGAGAGATAAATGCGGCTTGGAGTGGCAAGAAAAATCCGCACCTTCATTCCATGAGCAGCGTTCGTTGTCTGAAAGATTGTATCGAGAGCAAGGCATCAACACCCAAAAATTATTAGGCCATAAATCACAAAAAATGACCGATAAATATAACGATGATCGCGGAAAGGAATGGCAAATAGTTGCAATTTAATATGCTTCTTTCTTAGCCCGTTTTGGGGATCTATTTTGGTGGAGTTTTGGGGAAGATTTTATTTGAATGAAAAACATACTGAAATAGTTAAGCTATATTAATTTTTTCAATTAATGTCGAATTATAGATAAAAAATTATTTCATCATTTAAAACCTTATTTCTCAGTGGTTTTATATTTAATTAAAGACCAGAATCCACCACATTAATTACAAATTAACTTTATATAATTTAATAGTTAGGTAAATCACCTCAAACCAAGCGATATGACTAAAAGACATATCTTTAGCATAGATTCTAATACCGGCTTTAAAAAATGGAATTATAAAACTGCTCAGATGGACGATAGTAGTTTCGATATCACTGATCTTGACAGCCTAGATATGCATTTCAAAAATGGAGTAGATATACAAAAAAATGATCTTGAAAAACTTTTAAGTAAAAGCAATTTAATCCATATCACCATCGGTAATGGTTATCATACCTCAAATATTTACATTCCAAATGCAAATGAAAGTAATAAAAATTCAGTGATAAAAATAAATTCCTATGCAAGCTGGGATAGCCAAATACATTTGACTAATGGTATTCAAAAAACATTAAAACAAAATGACCAACTTTTTTATATTTCTAACGGCTTTTCATGGCAGGAAATTAATGAATACCGTACTTATAAAAAGCCGGATAAACAAGGTATTCCTATTGTTACATTATTAGGTTATTACGACCCTGAAAATAAAATAGATAGTTATATTTATCCTTCCCTATATGGGTCTTATGGCATGACATATAACCCTAATAAAAATGCTAAAAATAAAAATGTATACATCGATGTTACTTATCATGATAACACTCATAGTCAACATCAACTTATAGGATATCGAAAAGATAAAAATTTAATGAATAAATTTCATATTAATTTGGAGCGAGATCGTAAACCCACCAAAGCAAATCTTTATATTGATGGAAAAATAATTTATAGCCGCGATATTGAAATAAAGGAAAATAGACTCCCTACAACGATTAATGGAATTATTGTATAAAATACGTCCACAACATGCCCTATGGTCAATGTTGTGGGCCATTGATTAACTCCAATTTATTCAATTGGTGATGCAGGCGTTGAACATTTTTCATCCCATATTTGATTAACTTGTGTAGGAAGTAAAATTTCATGGCCACCTTCCACAAACGGAATGGATATATCGGATCGCCCATTATCATTGGTGTATGCTTTAATAATAAAACGCTTAAAGCCATCAGGTTTATCGCCTTTATATCTGAATACTTCACCACAAACGTATCCAACCTTTCCATTATCGCTTGTGTATTTTGAAAAATGATATTCAATATTTTTAAACTCAGCGGCTTGTGGATATGCAAGAACATCATTCACATTTTTTTTTACTTGCTCAATCAAACTTAATGAAGGCGGCTTCATATATAATGCACCTAACAGAAATGCGGCACCAAAAATAAGTATTGCTATGATTATTTTAAAAAAATTCATTCAAATCACCACTATAATCGTACATGAAATATCAAATTCTAATAACAGATAATAGCTTTATATTCATCAAAATCCACCTTTAAAAATAATTTATAACAATAACTATTAACAAAAGAAATTCACAACCTGTTTAGCCTATTCTTCATGTTGACTCTGAATAAATAGACTCAGTATAGTAAGATAAAATTCAGACTAAATTGGACGGTTAAAAAATGAAGACTATTGGGTTAATTGGTGGAATGAGCTGGGAATCAACTCTACTTTATTATCAGCAAATTAATGAAGGTATCAAAAAACATTTAGGTGGCTTACATTCTGCTAAAATTGCTATGTATAGTGTTGATTTTGCAGAGATAGAGCATCTGCAAGCTACGGGCCAATGGGAACAAGCAGCCGACTATTTAGCTAAGGCAGGAATAAATGTAAAATTAGCAGGTGCTGATTTCTTAGTACTTTGTACAAATACCATGCACAAAGTTGCTGAGCAAATTGAAAATCAAACAAAACTACCTTTACTTCATATTGCAGATGCAACTGGTGAATGTATAGTGAATGAAGGTTTTAAAAAGGTAGGTTTATTGGGTACAGCATTTACAATGGAACAATCATTCTACAAAGACAGACTCATAGATAAATTCAGTTTGACTGTAATAACACCAAATTCTAAAGATAGAAAAATAGTTCACGACATTATTTATCAAGAACTCTGCTTAGGTGTGATAAATGAGCAGTCTAAAAAAGAATATCTGCGTATTATAACGGAACTTATCAGCCAAGGTGCTGAAGGTATTATCCTTGGTTGTACAGAGATAACGCTACTTGTTGATAAAAATGACGTTGATATTTGTTTATTTGATACAACAGCTATCCATGCCCAAAAAGCAGTCGAGGTTGCATTAAGTCTCTAAGCTATTACATTATAACCATCTAAAAACTAAGGCTAATTATTGATTTTCCCTATTAGTAATAGCCTTAAATTCAATTTATTAGTGGTGATTAATTGCTAACTCAAATTTAATTTCTATTTTTTATCTTATTAGATTGCTTAATTATTCAAATTCACTAAATTAAAATTTATTGATTACTCATGAAGTGTATTGTTAGGGTTTTATCCTGTAAGGTTCAAATACTTAATACTTTATTATATTTTAGCTATCAATGTACCTTAATCTTGCATTTACAGATTTTTTACCATTGAATATAAAATTTAATCGGTGATAATTTACACTATAACTTTGCCTCAGAATTGGATATTATGAACGGAAAAAGATTAAATAATGAAACATTAGGACAATTTATAAAAAAGAATAGAATTGCTCTTAATCTGACAACAAAAGATGTTGCAAGTGCTGCATCTATTCCTGAAAGTACATATATTCAATACGAAAATGGTACTGTATCAGTATTTATTGATCATCTCGTGATTTTTACAAGAATATTCAATGTTGAGCTAAGAACTTTTTTCGATATATATATCAACCCAGAAAAACACGGCTAAAACATAGCTTGTTATTTTTAGTTAAATAAATCAGCAATAAGATGAGTTTTTATTGCTGATTTTTTAACATACATCAACTTGAAAATGAAATTATGATAACCGAAAATTATTTTTTATTAATTAATAACTTAACAGTTTTTTAAAATCGACTATTTTCATATTACTATTATGGTACTTACCATTAACCTCAATGTTTTCATGCTATTATCCTCTATTTTACTAGACAAAATTCAAGACCTTACGTACACTAAATTTTCACTTAAAAAATGATAAGGAGTCCTAATGGTATTTTCTAAAGCAGAAAGAGCACCCTTCTAATAAATTTATTTTTTTATTAATTAGAAGGGATTAAACAATGCAATACATTAAATTTAATATTGAAACTTGGCAACGCAAAGAACATTTTCAATTATTTGAAGACCAACTAAACTGTGGATTTAGCTTAACCACAAAGATAGATATAACTCACTTAAAAAAATTCATACAATCTAAAGGTTATGGATTTTATCCTACTATCATTTATCTACTATCTAAAACCGTAAATAGATACGCTGAATTTCGGCTAGCAAAAAAAGATACTGAGCTAATTTTATGGGATATTGTTAGTCCAAACTTTACTATTTTTCATCAAGATACAGAGACCTTTTCATCTTTATGGTGCGAATACTCTGATGATATTGATATTTTTATGATGAATTATAATCAACAAATATCACTTTATAGTGACGACCTAAGCTTGTCACCACAACCAAAACAGATCGATAATATTTTCTACGTATCATCTCTACCATGGTTAACTTTCGATAGCTTCAATCTAAATATCGCGGATATTACAAAAAATTATGCCCCGATTTTTACGATGGGAAAATTTTTTTTAGACAATGAAAAATATTTATTACCACTAGCGATCCAAGTTCACCATGCAGTGTGTGATGGCTTCCATGTAGGGCGATTTATTAATCAGCTACAGTTATTCTGCAATGAATTAACCGATTAATATTTAACTTATAAAGGGCTGGAGACGTCAACCTATCCCTCCCTTTTTTGAAATATGAATTACATAAACAAAAGCCATGACATAAAAAATATATCTCCCACTATCTCATTTTGGATGACATACTCCAACGGAGTGATTACCATTTTAATGGTACTGACAAGCGTCAGGGAGAATATATCAACTGTGTTTATTATTGGCATTATCTTTCCTTTTTCCATAAAAAAATCAAATATATTATGAGCAAATTCAATAAGATAAACAAAGTCCTTTGAAGGTTTATTAACTTATTACATTCTCTATAAAATGTATTTTGTCTATTTTTATTGGTGATACTCGTACAATTCACCGATCAAGTTTATTTGCTAAGCAATGCTCTGTTTCTTTTTACTTACTAGTATCGTAACCCCCTATGCTTCTGCTATTATATGTCCCCTTTTCAGGTATTTTCACCGAAAATAATTTTTAGTTTTTCATCTGTGAATTGTTCGATTACAGCGCTACTTCCAATTACAGCGTTCTATAGAGCTAAAGAGAACTACTGTACAACTACCGATAACAATTAAAACCTAAAAATACATTATTTTCAGAAACTTAAACAATAACTGACGACATTACCGAACAATAGAAAATGAATACTCAAAAAGAACAATATAGCTTTAATAAATTACAAAAAAGAATACGCCGTGATGTAGGTCAGGCTATTGCTGACTTTAACATGATTGAAGAGGGTGACCGCATCATGGTTTGCCTATCCGGCGGAAAAGATAGCTATACGTTACTTTCAATTCTACAAAGTTTGCAAAAAAGTGCGCCAATTTCATTCTCTTTAATTGCCGTTAATTTAGATCAAAAACAACCGGGATTTCCTGAGCATATTTTGCCTGAATATCTCAATACACAAGGTGTCGAATATAAAATTGTTGAAGAAAACACCTACAGTATCGTAAAAGAAATCATACCTGAAGGTAAAACCACCTGTTCTTTATGTTCACGTCTACGCCGTGGTATTCTATATCGTACAGCGAGTGAGCTCGGCGCTACAAAAATTGCACTTGGCCACCATCGCGATGATATATTACAAACAATTTTTTTAAATATGTTTTATGGTGGCAAGCTAAAAGGAATGCCACCTAAATTAATGAGTGATGATGGAAAACATATTGTTATTCGCCCTCTTGCTTATTGCCGCGAAAAAGATATTGAACGCTTTGCTGAAGCAAAAGAATTTCCAATTATTCCTTGCAACCTATGTGGTTCACAACCTAACTTACAGCGCCAAGTTATTAAGGAAATGCTGAGAGATTGGGATAAAAGTCACCCTGGACGCATTGAAACTATGTTCCGTGCGACTCAAAATATCGTTCCATCACATTTATGCGATACTGAATTATTTGATTTTAAAAATATTTCACATGGTGATGACATTATCAATGGTGGCGACCTTGCGTTTGATCGTGAAGAATTTCCAGTGCAAGCCGTAATCGATGAGGATGATAAGCCTAATTTTAATGCTGAACGTCTCAATGTAGTTGAAATAAAATAGTTTTCTAGCCATTCGCACTACTCTAGGTCTCACTAATAGCTTCTTATCTAGAAGCTATTATGAGTCAACAATACCACTTTTAATTGCTGATAATTATTCTCAAATTTCAGGCAAAAAAAAGCCGACATAATTTTGTCGGCATTACAGTGGTCAATTATTCTGTATAAAAACTCAATATGAGAAAAACTACAATTATGGAGCACAACGTTCATCGCTCAACGTTGCATTCACCTGCGGAACTAATAATGCACTAAAACTCTATTAGTTTTATTGATTTATCTCAAACTAGTTCCGTTTACCAAAAATAACTCGTCTTTTTTAGAGCCAACGACTTTTTCTTAGCCACCAAAATACAGTACCAATAAGACAGGCTAATAAAATACAAAAAGCACTAAAAGCAAATCTAAATTCACCACCAGGAATACCGCCTAAATTCACGCCAAATAATCCAGTCAAAAAAGTAGTCGGTAGAAAGATCATCGCCATTAATGACATCGTATAAATCCGTCGATTCATCATTTCTGTCATCATATTCGTGATTTCATCGGACATAATCGCCGTTCTAGCAATAAAACCATCTAAATCTTCAATACAGCGACCTAATCTATCTGAAATTTCTTGTAGTCGACGTCGGTCATCATCATCAAGCCATAATAGTTTTTCAGCCGTTAATCGCGACAACATATCTCTTTGAGGTGCCATATAACGGCGCACAACGATAATCTGTTTTCTCAACAGCGCTAATTCCCCTCTTTCCGGAATTTCGCCACGTAATATGTAATCTTCCATCTCGATTAAACGTTCGTGCAATGAATCAGTAAAATCACTAATTTCATCTGTAATTGCATCAGTGACCTCCACTAACCAATCACCCGTACTCTGAGCACCAATACCTTCTTTTAAATCGCCAATAACACTATCTAAGGAATTAACTTTTCGATGTCGACTAGATACAATTAAGCGACTATTGATAAAAACGCGAAAGGCGACTAATTGCTCAGGGCGTTGCCCCATATTCGTATTCAGTGTTTGTAATGTAAGTAACACACCATCACCAACACGGATAATACGCCAGCGACCTGAATGACCTGAAAGCGCAGATTTAACCTGTTCGTTAAATAAATCTGATTGTTGTATCCATTGAAAACTATCTTGGTTTTTATAATCGTAGTGTAACCAAAATGGAGATTGCTGCGTTGCGCTCGCATTCACATCAATGGGAAGTAATCCACCGTCACCATTTAACTGAAATGCATGTACAGGATTTGAGTTTTGAAATAAAGAACCATAAACCAACGCCATGCAAATATCCCTTTTTATTAACAATAAGTTATTAATAATAGAATAAAAGAAAGATTGCAATATTTTCAACAAAAGGTTTTTTATCAATGTCTTTTTTTTGTGCTAAAAATAAGCGTTAACTGACTGTTAAGTTAATAAATACACAGCAAAATCGTTAAAATCGCCATTTTTGCTAAAAATAATCACATTTTTTGACACAAACGAACAATAAAACTCAGAGTAATTTCCTTATCATTCATATTGTAGTGTTTATTCCTTTTAGATTCTCCTTCCTTCTCTCCAGTGGGAGGAGCTTTTTTATCCTTATATCCTTATTTATCAAAATATTACTTTCTTTTTATTCTTTATTATAAAAATCAGCCCATACAAATATGGACTGAGTAGCACCACTAATGTTGAATAATATAAAAACTATGACTATAAGCAACATCCTCTGGATTCCCAATCGGATACCCTTTCAGCCATGGCTTAATTAAGCGTGCATTTGTATATTGGTAAATAGGTGCAATAGGTGCATCTTTTGCAATAATAGCTTCGGCTTGATTATAGTAGCTATTACGTAGACCTTCATTCGTTTCAATACTTGCGGAAGAAATCACTTGGTCATATTGCTGGCTATTATACTTAGGAATATTGCCAGTATGTTTAGATGTCAATAATGATAGAAATGTAGAAGGCTCATTAAAATCGCCAATCCACGATGCACGAATCACATCAAAATTTCCCGTATTGCGGCTATCTATATACGTTTTCCATTCTTGATTAACGAGTTTAACCTGAACACCAAGCTTTTTTTTCCACATAGATGCGACTGCAATAGCAATTTTTTGATGGTTCTCCGAACTATTATACAATAATGTTAATTCTAAAGGATTCTGTTCACTATAGCCTGCCGCTTTTAATAACACTTTGGCTTGCTGATCTGATTCTTTCTGTGAAAACTGAGAGCCTTTTAGCTGAGGTTTAAATCCATCAGTTACATCTGGTGTAAAATAATAAGCGGGTTTTTCACCCGTACCCAAAACTTTAGTCGCAATTAACTGACGATCAATCGTCATCGACAATGCTTTACGTACCCGTACATCATTAGTCGGCGCACGCTGAGTATTAAAGGCATAATAATATGTACCTAACTGATCCGGCGTAAACACTTCGTTAGGAATATCTTTCAATAATTTTTGATATCGTTGTTTCGGAAATGATTCCGTAATATCTAAATCACCAGCTAAATAACGGTTAGTCGCTTGAGATTCTTGGTTAATAGGAACAAATATCACCTTAGTAATAACTGTATTCTTATGATCCCAATATTGACGATTGGGCGTTAAAACAATTTTTTCGTTTACAACACGATCGGAAAGTTCAAATGCGCCATTACCAACTAAATTACCGACCTTAATCCAGTCAGCGCCAAACTTCTCAATGGTTTCACGGTGAACTGGAAATAGACTAAAGTTTGCCGTCAATGAAGGAAAATATGGCACAGGTTTATTTAAAACAATTTTTAATGTGTATTTATCAATAGCTTCTACACCTAGATTTTCTGCAGGTGTCTTACCATCAATGATTTCTTGTGCATTATTGATACCTGCAAGTGCGGCAAACCATGCAAACGGTGACGTATTCGTTGGTGTAACAAGCCGACGCCAACTATATACAAAGTCATCTGCTGTAACTAATTCACCATTAGACCAACGGGCATCAGGGCGTAATTTGAAGATCCATACCTTATTATCTGTTGTAGTCCAGCTCAATGCTGCACCAGGAATCGGTTTACCTTGATTATCCTGATTAACTAAACCTTCAAATAAATCACGCATCACCTGTGCTTCTGTTAAGCCTACTGACTTAATAGGGTCTAATGACGCTGGTTCATCTTTGATATGACGAGTGACTTGCTGAACAACTGCCAATCGGGTGCCTTCGGGGACAATAGCGCCAATCGCAGGTGTAGTACCAATAATTGATGCCAATAATACAGCTAATGAGGTAAAAGTGTGTTTATGCATTTTATTTTTCTATATTGTTTTTGTTGTCAAGAGTCAGCTAAATATTCGACACATAAACATGAAGAAAATCAGCTAAGTAAGAAATAATAAAATTATAATTATCTAGCGACAAAATTTGACCAAATACCCAGCCTCGCGATCAAACTATAATTTATCTCTTTAGCATCATATGCTTTCGTTTATTAAAAATCCATATACGCCGCCTAATTTTTGGCTCACATAAACAAACATAAATAAAAAATTAAATAAATAGAATTCAATGTATTACATGCGATAAAAATAATAACCTCTTGTATCCATATCCTCATTTTTTGACGTACTTATTCGATTAAGTGAATTGAATGCAAAGAAACTAATACATAGGAAGACTCATTTTGTTACACTAGCTCTTAGAGTGCGACACAATAGCAACATAAGCATAAACACTAATTATCCTTAGGTACTGTGGCTCCAGACGATACCTAATGGTGTAATAGTTAATATGTATTAGCTATTCACATTGTCATGATTTACGTTATATAAATTATTGATGTAAGCGTTGTTCTTCCTAAGCATCTTGAGTTGCTGATTTATTAGGGGTCAGGTGACAACGCTCTATGTGAATTATTTTTAAGTGTAAGAATCGTATTAAAAGCACTCAGTTTGGTCAATCATAAATGTAAACTACGCAGTAATACTACTTAATCTGAATAAATCCCTATAATCGCAAAGGTTTTATTCAATCAAAGGGTTAAGTTGTTAATTACTCAACTTAGAACGGGAGAAAAATTCATGTCACAAACAGTTAAGTTAAAAGGAAATGACATCACAGTTAATGGTGTTTTTTTACAGCCTAGCGCACAAGCTAAATCATTTACTTTAGTCGCTAAAGATCTCTCTGAAGCAACACTTGAAAGCTTTCAAGGGAAACGTAAGATTTTAAATATTTTCCCAAGTGTCGATACAGGTGTATGTGCTACATCAGTTCGTAAATTCAATCAATTGGCAAGTGAATTAACCAATACGGTTGTACTATGTATTTCTGCTGATTTACCATTTGCTCAAGCACGTTTTTGTGGCGCTGAAGGTCTTGATAACGTAGTCACTTTATCTACATTCCGCAGTCCATCGTTTGCAGATGATTACGGTGTCGCAATTTCAAGTGGCCCATTGAAAGGTTTAACCGCTCGCTCTGTTGTAGTACTTGATGAAAACAACAAAGTGATTTATAGCCAACTAGTTCCAGAAATTACTGAAGAGCCTGATTATGACGCAGCTCTCAATAGTGTGAAATAATACAATACTTAGTGTATGACGATATTTAAAGTCATTCACATTTAAAATAAAACAAAGTAGCAGTTCAATAATTGTCTGCTACTTTTTTATTATCAATCTATATGGGCCCAGTATAATGGATGATGATTTTTTGCATTAACTACATTAGCAAACAGTTTATTTTCACTCATCATGCTAATAAGTGAATGAGAGAGCGTACCTAATATTTTTAATGCTTGATCCTGTGTTACAGGGCAACAAGAAGTCAATATATCAATGATTAAATCTCTTGGTTTTCGGCCATTTTTAACCAATGCTTCCCAAGTAAACCGATTTTTTTTAGTTAAATATTTTACAGCCGCTTTATTCATTAAATAAAGTTCAGCAGCAGATGCCGCAGATTCAAACATATCACTTTTATAATGACGCTGATTCATGTATTCACGTAATTTCAGGTTTACAATAAAATTAATAGTGAATTGATCCATTGCAACTCCTTGTGGGCTCATCGCCAACTTTACGATATTGATTTTAATTTATTGAAATATATACCATTCATGATCTGCGTGCTTTTTATTAAATGACAATTAAATACATTCTCCCTCTTCATATATAGCTATAGCAGAAAAAATAGGCTATTAGCAACAATCTTATTAGGGTTTTGTCGGTTATCTACAAGAAATTAATACGTAAAGAGGATAGAAAGGCTAAGTGGCATTCTCATATTTCATAGTACCTATAGCCTTGTTGAATAAATTAAATATATTTAAACGATATCAAAATTAATCAGGGAAATATCTGATCTCTAGACGTGTTCCTTTTTTATCTTGATTAAATTCTAGATGTGTTTCACCGCCAGCAAATACTTGTTCTATATTTAATTTCTCAATGCCATCCCAATTATAATTAACTGAGATGCAATTATCATTGCTGCATTTGGTTTCTAAATTTTTATTTAAAACTAGCTTACTACTAAGAAAAGATTGGTCGTCTTGTCCTAGCAAACTTCTGTATTTTTCATAAGCTTGAAGCAGTGATGCATTTTTAAAATAACATTCTGTCAGTGCGCCATTTTCATAAACATCCGCCATTTCTTGTTTTTGGCTCTTACACACTTTATCCAGCTCATGAGAGGGCTGACTATTTTGTGCCATAGAATAAAAACTAAAACTGAAAGCTAAAATAGTAATGCCAAATTGAATTTTTTTTCTCATTTTATTTACTCTTGCTCTTTTTTTGCACTTAATCCATATTCTCTTAATTTATTTGCTATAGCGGTATGGGATATATCAAGGCGCTTAGCAAGCTTACGAGTACTTGGATAATCTCGATATAAACGTGATAAAACAGAAGCTTCATATCGCTTAGTTATTTCATCTAAAGAACCATTTAATGAGTCAAGAGCAACATTCGGTACATTACCAACATCCGGTAATTGAATATCATCAGCCTCAAATAAATTTCCCTCTAACTGACTTAATCCTTGATAAAGTACATTACGTAATTGCCTAACATTACCGGGCCAATAGTAACGATTTAGAGATTCAAGGAGTGATGAAGCAAGTTTTGGTTCTGATATATTTAACTCTTTAGAAAAGCTTGAAACAAAGACTTTTGTCAGTGGAAGAATATCTTCTTTGCGTGAGCGTAACGGTGGAATTGTTAATGTTAATACATTAAGGCGATAATAAAGATCTTCCCTAAATTTTTTCTCAGCAACTAACTCTGGTAAGTTTTTTTGTGTTGCACAAATAACCCGCACATTAACTTTAACTTCACGCTCTTCCCCTACCCGTCTAAAAGTACCATCATTAAGAAAACGCAGTAATTTTATTTGCATTTGGGATGACATTTCAGCAATTTCATCAAGTAAAACGGTTCCACCATTTGCTTGCTCAAAAAAACCTTTTTTTCCCTCAACAGCATTCGGGTATGCTCCGGCTGCATAACCAAATAACTCGCTCTCAACGACATCATCAGGCATTGAGGCGCAGTTAAGGCCAAGGAACGGCGCATTGCCGCGTGAGCTATGTAAATGGCATGCTTTAGCTAATATATCTTTACCTGTCCCTGTTTCTCCGACTAACAATAAAGGCTCATCTAACAAGGCCACGCGCTTTGCTCGTTCAACAACCTGAGCCATCACGGGGCTAACAGCCACTATTTGTTCAAAACCATTATTATCAGCCTCAACAACTTGTTTACGCTGCTTTTCTAAAATAGCTGCTGACTTCAATAATAGAACAGCACCAGTACAATGCGATTTACCATTTTCATCAGCCAAAATAATCGGTGTAACTTGCATTAAGTAATCGAAACCTTTTATCACTATTTTTTCCGTATATGGTTCTGGTGATTCACGTTCAAACCAACGCAGTAACCCATGGCTAGTGACCAGCTGTGAAAATGTTTTTTGTCTTATTTTAGCTTCATCATAACCAAATAATTGCAGTGTCATTGGATTAACCAGTTCAATGCTTAATTTATTATCAATAGACAAAACAGGTTCTGGAAATGAATTAAGTAACGCCCATACTGCTTTATGTTCCCGCTCTGATGGCATGAAAAAAATCCGTCGGACATCAATTACACCATTGATCCGACGGATTTCAGCCATTAACGTACTAAAAACTTCAAAGTCAACGGGGGTAAAATTAAGGTATATCTTGCGCTCGACGGATATTTCGATGCCTTTTAGGTCGATATTTTGTAGCACTAAAAGATCCAATAATTCACGGGTTAGACCGATACGGTCTTGGCAAGTAACTTCGAGGCGCATGGGCATAAACCTTTCAAGAAAGAATATTGATTGGAGGCATTTTAGCGCCAAATAGAGTTGGAATACAGTAGTTGTGTCACATATTGTTGACAGTTTGTATTACGGGAGCTAACGAGATGCTTAAACTGATAACTTGTGATGATTTCACGAGTTAGAGCTGAAATAAAATTCAGGATCTATACGAAATAGAGCAGGATGAGAAAAACTGTCAACTCACCCTGCCAATCTCTTTTACATCTTATGATTTTTCTTTTTTACTTGGAATGGCATTTTTTAACTGTCCAATTAGTTGGCGACGAAAATCGGCTAACCGAGGTTTATCTTCAATCCACGGCAGTGGACGACAAAGCTCCATCGCCTTAATACCCAAGCGCGCTGTTAGCAGACCCGCACCAATACCTTGGGCTGCACGAGTTGATAAACGCGCAGTAATATCTTGAGACAGCCAATCCATTCCCACTTCGCGAATAAGCTCTGAAGCACCTGCAAAAGCAATATTAATCAAGACCATACGAAATAATCGAATGCGGCTATAATAGCCTAATTCAATGCCATATATCGCGGCAATACGATTAATTAAACGAATATTACGCCAAGCAATAAATGCCATATCAACCATCGCTAATGGGCTAACCGCAATCATTAGTGCCGATTCAGCGGCTGAACGACTAATTTCTTTTCGTGCATGTTCATCAAGAACAGGCTGAACTAATTTACTATATAACTCAACTACTTCACGGTCATTATGGGTATCAAGTACCGTTGTATGCCAACGTTGAATAGCGGGATGCTCCGCAGAAAGTGCTGATTGTTTAGCCAATTTTTCACAAAAAGCTTTACCTTGACCCATGCCATGGCTATGAAGTAATTCACGCGCAAAATCACGCTCTTGTGCTCGTTCTCTTAATCGATATAATCGTCGCCACTCGCCTACAATCGAACCAACGCCAGCCACAATAATTAATCCACCCGCAGCCGCGGTACCTAATGCAGTCCAATCTTGCGTTATCCACGATTGATGGATCCAAATACCTAATTGAGCAACAACGCTAACCCCAAAAATTGCAGCGGCTGTGGTGACTAATTTACGCCAAAAGCTACGTTTAGGCTTTAATGCATCATTAATTAAGCTTTCAACTTCGCCGTCTTGGTTATCTTGTTCAGCCTCAATATCCACCGGAATAAATTTTTCGAGTGTTTGTTCATCAAAAATTTGTGCTTTTTTGAGTATATCTTGCTGTTTTGCCTCATCAAGGTCTGCAAAATCAATTCGCTGTTTTAGTGGCTCACTCATTTCAATTTATCTCCCAATAAAAACTCAAGGGCACTATCCATACGAATGTGTGGTAATGGCTGATCAAGTGAAATTCGACGAGGCCTAAAGTTTTCAAACTGAAAACCTTGCTGCTGCCAAAAATGTGCATTGGGTAAACGTTTCGGTACTTCTCCCGGATAAAACGTGATCGGTTGTCCATCAATTAAACGTTCACCTTTTAGCGCCGGCAGTTTTTCACCTTTATAATCAACAAGACCACTTTCTGTTGCTTGTATTGACGCCAACCCTACGCAATCCATACTAATCCCTTCAAATGCGGCATTTTGCCAGGCTTCTTGGACTAGCTGTTGCAATAAAGAAACTAAATTTGCATGTTGATCCGAAGTCACATGGTCTGACTTGCTTGCGGCAAACAAGAGTTTATCAATACAAGGCGAAAACATACGTCTTAGTAAAGTTCGTTTACCGTAATGAAAACTACGCATGAGCTGAGTCAATGCCATTCTCATGTCATTAAACGCATCTGGGCCACTATTTAAAGGCTGTAAGCAATCTACTAAAACAATTTGACGGTCGAAACGTTGGAAATGATCTTTATAAAAACCTTTAACCACATGTTCACAATAATATTGATAACGACGTTGTAGCGCACCAATATTGGTATTTTTACCCGCCTGAGCCAGTTTTTTTTCACCGTACTTTTCGATATCTGGCCAAGGAAAAAACTGTAATGCTGGCGCACCCGCGAGCTCACCTGGTAAAACAAATCGACCGGGTTGAATAAAATGTTGCCCTTGTGATTTACACTCTTGCAAATATTCAGTATATGCATTTGATATATCAGCTAAAAGGCTTTCATCTACAGGTGCTAATGGATCACATTTTTTACATAACTGTAGCCACTCATTGGCTAAATGTGCCCTTTTCCCCTTCAATAAAACGTTCATTTGACTCGACCAAGCCAAATAACTTAAATCAAGCATCGGTAAATCTAATAACCACTCGCCCGGATAATCCACAATTTCTACGTATAAAGCTGAATTATCAACAAAGTGACGAATAAAAGAATCATCCGAACGGTAATGTAACTTCAATCTAATTTCACTGACGCCACGCGTCGGTGTCGGCCATTGAGGCGGCGTGCCATAAAGTGAAGCAATACCTTCATCATAAGCAAATCGAGGCACCGATAAATCACGATGAGGAATACGTTTTACACCTAATATTCGTTTATCTCTTGCCGCTGAAAATAATGGCAAACGAGCGCCTGTGTTTACATTAAGCAGTTGGTTAACAAGGGATGTGATAAATGCCGTTTTTCCGCTACGACTAAGTCCTGTTACTGCAAGTCTTACATGGCGATCCACACCGCGATTCACCAAATCAGTCAATTCATTCTGTAGTCGTTTCATGATCGTCCCATTTTTCAATACTTTTATCATTCAATATAGCGACTTACTGAACTATTTCTATTACTTAAATTAGATTAATTTATTTTGTAGCTACAAATATTTTTCAATATTGGCTTTTATAAACAAAATAATTAGCAATATATCTTTTATCTTATCATTCGCTTAGTCAGCCGATTTAACAACCATTTACTACCAATAATCTTTAAAATTTTTCCAAAAATCCCGCCTGGTCCATAAGTAATCAATAGTGTTAATACCCATTTTAGACTCTTGCTAATAACTATTTTTTTCGTATGTTGCTTGAGCTTGTTGTTTGCATTTATTGGCATTATTCACAGTCCCAATTGGACAATAAAAACATAGGGAATACGGTATAAAACCCTATTCCCATAAATGTGATGGTGATACTATTTTTACAGATTACGGAATTTACTATTTACCGTATAAGTATCAGAGGTGACATAACGTTCGATTTGTCGAAGTTTCATTTCCCCTGATTTTAGTTGTGAATCTATTTGATTTAGTAAACTACTCACTTCTGGCCCAATATCTTGTTCAGCGCGATAACCGCTCGGGGCTGTCTCCACAACAAAACACATAATGATGTACACGATTAATGTAAGGCCAAAACTCATAAAAAGCGCTAACACCGCTAACGCTCGAACTAAAGCAACTGGTACATCTAAATATTCTGCGATACCTGAACAAACACCGCCAAAAACGCGTCTATCTGTTAAGCGATACAGTTTGCGGTTGCGCAAATTAGTCATTATCTTTGCCTCCAGTTAGGATGTTCCGCATCTAAAATATCTTCTAATGTTTTGATACGTTGCTGCATACGAGATGACTGCTCAGCTAATTGCATCAAACGTTGTACTTCATGATCGGTAAGCTGGCTCCCCTGCCCACTATTTCTTTTGCTGTAATGCAGCCACAGCCAAATAGGCAGAATAAATATGACAAATATGATTAATACGAGAGACAGAAAAAAATAGCCCATCACATTTCCTTATACTTATGGTTAGTTAATCCATTGCACTGGCGCAATGTTTACACTGCGCCTTGTGAATCAAAGTTAAGATATTATTACTGGTCTTTATTTATTTTAGCTTTAAGTGCAGCTAACTGCGCGCTAATTTCATCATCCGCTTTTAATTCTGCAAATTGTTGATCCAGTGATTTTTGTTTACCAATACCAAAACTTTGTGCTTCCCCTTCCATATGGTCAATGCGACGCTCAAACTGCTCGAAACGTGCCATTGCTTCATCTAGCTTACCACTATCTAACTGACGGCGAACATTACGGCTTGATTGCGCCGCTTCAAAACGTACAGTCATCGACTGTTGTTTAGCTCGAGTCTCTTGTAATTTACTTTCTAACTCAGATATCTCGCCTTTTAAGCGCGTTAATGTTTCATCAACAATAATCAGCTCATGTTTAAGCGTATCAACCATTGCGCTGACTTTTTGTTTTTCAATCAAAGCCGCACGCGCTAAATCTTCTTTATCTTTAACTAAAGCTAACTCCGCTTTTTCTTGCCATTGAGCAACTTGCTTTTCGCCCATTTCAATGCGGCGTTCTAAACCTTTTTTCTCTGCTAAAGTACGTGCAGATGTAGAACGTATTTCAACTAGCATATCTTCCATTTCCTGAATCATCAGGCGGATCATTTTTTGCGGATCTTCTGCTTTATCTAGCAGTGATGCGATATTTGCATTAATGATGTCGGCAAAACGTGAAAAAATTCCCATTATTTATGTCCTCTTGATGGATTTTATCATTCTGTAGAGCCTCAACCTGATTTTGGTTTCCAACCAATACCCGATGCTCCATAAATTACATTCTAACGATTAACAATAATTATATAGCAATCACTGTGCCAACTTTTGAAAAAATAAAGCAACATCTTGATTGTAAATATAAAAAAATATAATTTCCGATTATACTTAATCTGAACTATAGTTTATATCAAGGTGAAAAATACCAATAATTGGCGAAATAAACCATGAAAAACACTAACGATACCATTCTTGGTATTTCAAGTAACTTCCTTGATGTCCTTGAGCGAACTTCAGAGCTTGCACAACTAAATAAACCCATTTTAGTCATTGGCGAACGAGGTACAGGTAAAGAGTTAATTGCAGATAGGCTTCATTATCTATCTCCTCGCTGGCAAGAAGCTTTTATCTCTCTTAATTGCAGCGGACTCAATGAGAACTTACTGGATTCCGAATTATTTGGTCATGAGGCGGGTTCATTTACTGGCGCACAAAAACGCCATCAAGGTCGCTTTGAGCGTGCAGATAAAGGAACTTTATTTCTTGATGAGCTCGCGACGGCTCCAATGTCTGTTCAAGAAAAATTATTGCGCGTAATAGAATATGGCGAATTAGAACGTGTTGGCGGTAGCCAATCATTACGCGTAGATGTGAGACTGATTTGTGCAACTAATGCCAATTTACCAGAACTCGCAAAGCAAGGTCATTTTCGTGCAGATCTACTCGATAGATTAGCGTTTGAAGTTATCCGTATTCCCCCACTCCGAGAGCGACTACCTGATATTCTTTTATTGGCTGAACATTTCGCTATTTTGATGTGCGGGGAACTAAAACGCTCTCATTTTAGTGGATTTTCATACCAAGCTAAACAAGCTCTCGAACAATACCAATGGCCCGGCAATGTGAGGGAATTAAAAAACGTGGTAGAGCGCTCAGTTTACCGCCATAACAATGCTGATACGCTTGTCGATACCATTATTTTTGACCCATTTGGTGAAAAACTGGCACCACTCACCGAGACGTTAGATTTAAATCAAATAACTAATACTATTTATCCTTCACTCCCTTGCGATCTACGCCAATGGCAACAAGATTCAGAAAAACAACTCATTCAAAATGCATTATCACAAAGTCATTTTAATCAACGCAAGGCCGCTCAATTGCTGTCCTTAAGTTACGATCAATTAAGAGGGTTGATTAAGAAACATCAAATTAAGTTATAATGAATTGATATAATTAATAAAACAGAATAGCTGATTAAAATTTTAGGCTTGGCTAATTATAATTATTAATAAACATTAAGCTTAGATGCCACTGAAAATAAGATAAAAAAAAGCCAGCACCCATGCTGGCTATAAATAAAACACTGTAAGCAATGTGAGCGATATCATGCCCCGTCTTCAAAAGCTTTCACTTAAGAGACAAAACGAATGATAATCGTTATCAGTGCTGTTTGCAAAATATTTTAATGCTATCTTCTTGTTATAAGACAAAATTTATTAAAAACAAAATAATTTCATTTAAAATCATAATGTTATGATATTTATCTTCAGTAGATTAGTATAATAATTAAGCATGAATTTTGCTTATACCCTGTCACTGCATTTTTACGCTACAATAGAGCAATTCCGGTTAACAATATCAGTATTATGCGCCTATTAACTCTTTGGTTTTTATTTACAGTTTCTCTCTCGGCTTATGCCCTCAATACGGATATAAGCTACAAGGACACTATTGCCAATGATGTCCCGGCAGACATTCGCCAAAAAGGCTTTATTTACTGTGTAAATGGCGTCGTGACGACCTTCAATCCGCAACTTGTCAGTAGCGGATTAATTATCGATCCATTAGCTGCACAAATTTATGACCGTTTACTTGATGTTGACCCTTTTACTTATCGTTTAACGCCAGAGCTTGCTTCTCGTTGGGAAGTGCTTGATAACGGCGCAACCTATCGCGTATATCTCAGAAAAGACATCAAATTCCAAACTACGCCTTGGTTTACGCCAACACGCAATATGAATGCGGATGATGTTGTGTTCAGTTTTGCACGTATGTTTGAAGTTAATAATCCTTACCATTTTATCAATGGAGGGCGTTATCCCTATTTTGATAGTCTGCAATTTGCAGATAGCGTACAAAGTATTCGTAAAATTAATAATTTCACGGTGGAATTTCGCTTAAACTCACCTGATGCCTCATTTTTATGGCATTTAGCAACTCACTATGCGCCTATTCTTTCTGCGGAATATGCTGATTACCTATCAGGACTTAATCGCCAAGAAATGATTGATTGGCGTCCAGTGGGTACCGGACCATTTTACTTGGATGATTATCAAGCAGGTCAATTTGTTCGTTTGCTTAAAAATAGTCAGTATTGGAAAGGCGAACCTCGAATGGAAGAGGTCGTCATCGATATGGGTGCCGGCGGTACCGGTCGAATCTCTAAATTACTCACCGGTGAATGTGATGTCTTAGCTTATCCTGCCGCTAGCCAATTAAAAGTATTGCGTGATGACCCTCGATTACGTATTTCAATGCGCTCAGGAATGAATATCGCTTACCTCGCCTTCAATACCAGTAAACCTCCGCTTGATCAGCTGAAGGTTCGCCAAGCTATTGCTTATGCGATCAATAATGAGCGATTAATGCAATCTATCTATTATGGGACTGCTGAAACTGCGGCATCAATACTACCACGCGCATCTTGGGCTTATGATAATCAAGCAAAAATTACTGACTATAATCCTGAGCTGTCCAAACAAATGCTCAAAGACATGGGGTTAGAGAATTTAAAACTCGACTTGTGGGTTCCGATTGCATCTCAATCATACAACCCTAGCCCATTGAAAATGGCCGAACTTATTCAGGCTGATTTGGCACAAGTGGGTATTGTGATGAATATCCGTTCAGTTGAAGGGCGCTTCCAAGAAAACCAATTAATGGATAGATCCCACGATATGACGCTTGCGGGTTGGACGACGGACAGTAATGACCCTGATAGTTTTTTCCGCCCATTATTAAGCTGTGCCGCGATTGGTTCTCAAACAAATTTGAGTCATTGGTGCGATCCAAACTTTGATTCAGTACTGCACAATGCCCTACTAACGCAACAGCTTGCTGATCGTATTGACTATTATCACCAAGCGCAAAAGATTCTTGGTGAAGAATTACCTATCTTACCTTTAGCTTACTCATTACGTTTGCAGGCTTATCGATACGATATGAAAGGACTTGTGATCAGTGCGTTTGGAAATGCCTCTTTCGCGGGTGTTTATCGTGAGATGGAAAAAATCAGCACACCAAAACGCAAAAAACAGGAGCCGCAGCCATGATTATTTACTCTCTTCGGCGTCTGTTATTATTACTTGTCACTATGTTTTTTTTATCATTAGTTAGTTTTAGTTTAAGCTACTTCACACCAAATGCGCCTTTAAGTGGTGCATCGCTATTTGATGCTTATTTATTCTATTTTGATGGATTATTGCATTTTGATTTTGGCGTATCGAGTATTAATGGTGAACCAATATCTGAACAATTAAAAGACACATTCCCTGCTACAATGGAGCTGTGTATATTAGCTTTTATTTTCGCCTTAGCTGTCGGTATTCCACTGGGTATGATAGCTGCGTTTTGGCGTAATAAGCCGATTGATATAGCGATTAGTACCTTCGCTTTATTAGGTTTTTCAATACCTGTATTTGTTCTGGCTTTAATATTAACGTTATTTTTTTCATTGCACCTTGGCTGGCTACCCGTATCAGGAAGAATTGATTTACTATATAACTTAAAATCCGTGACTGGTTTTGCCTTGATTGACGCATGGATTTCAGACTCACCATATCGTAACGAGATGATTATTAACGTATTAGAACACATGATATTACCCGTTTTAACTCTCGCATTAGCACCAACAACGGAAGTTATCCGATTAGTCAGAAACAGCACCGAAGAAACCGCCAGCGCTAACTATATTAAAGCTGCCGCGACACGGGGCTTATCACGAATGAAAATAATACGTCGTCATATTTTCCATAATGCCATCCCACCAATTATTCCTAAGTTAGGTTTACAATTTTCGACTATGCTAACATTGACGATGGTTACTGAATTAGTCTTTAACTGGCCTGGGCTTGGCCGTTGGCTTGTTACTGCGGTACGCCAAGAAGATTACTCTGCAATTTCTGCGGGTGTAATGTTAATTGGTGCGTTAGTCATTGCAGTCAATGTTCTTTCCGATATTTTAGGTGCGATGATGGACCCCTTGAAACATAAGGATTGGTATGTCCTCAGATAATTATTATCGTGAACAAAAAATGCCATCCCCAACTCGGGTGGTCTGGAATATTTTTTCATCCGATATCCTTTCAATGGTCGGTTTCTTTGGTGTATTACTTTTATTAATATTATGCTTTGTAGGTGTTTACCTCGCACCTTACGCCCTTGACCAACAATTTTTAGGGTATCAGCTCACACCACCGTCATGGTCGCACTATGGTGATGTCGCATTCTTCTTTGGGACTGATGATCTCGGCCGTGATATTTTAAGCCGTTTACTTATTGGAACAAAATCAACTTTTGGCTCTGCGCTACTAGTCACTTTTATCGCAACCATTATTGGCTTGGTTCTCGGTTGTCTAGCCGGAATGACTCGCGGACTTAAATCCGCGATATTTAATCATGTCCTTGATACATTACTTTCAATCCCCTCACTGCTACTTGCTATTATTGTTGTTGCATTTATGGGAGCAAGCTTAGAAAATGCCATGCTCGCTATTTGTTTAGCATTAATCCCGCGTATGGTTAGAACGATTTATGTGGCAGTACATGATGAACTCGATAAAGAATATATTGTGGCTGCACGCCTTGATGGTGCGTCAAATATCTTTATTTTGTGGTATACCGTACTCCCTAATATCACCCCCATTTTAGTCACCGAACTAACTCGCGCGCTGTCAATTGCAATACTAGATATTGCTGCTTTAGGCTTTCTAGACTTAGGTGCGCAGCTTCCTTCTTCTGAATGGGGAGCGATGCTAGGCGACACACTAGAATTAATTTATGTCGCACCTTGGACCGTTATTTTACCTGGTGTCGCCATTATGATAAGTGTTTTATTCGTCAACCTACTTGGCGATGGTTTACATCGTGCAATCAATGCAGGGGTTGAATAATGCCACTTCTAGATATTCGTAATTTAACTATTGAGTTTATGACAGCCAATGGGCCGGTTAAAGCGGTTGACCGTGTATCGATGACTTTATCCGAAGGTGAAGTCCGTGGTCTTGTCGGCGAATCAGGTTCGGGCAAAAGCCTTATCGCTAAAGCAATTTGCGATGTAACAAAAGACAATATTCGCGTAACGGCAGATCGCTTCCGTTTTCAAGATATCGATTTGTTAAAACTGAGTCCACGTAAGCGACGTAAGTTGATTGGACACAACATCTCCATGATCTTTCAAGAACCGCAGTCTTGTCTCGATCCTGCTGCCGATATTGGAAAACAATTAATTCAATCAATTCCAGGTTGGACATATAAAGGCCGGTGGTGGCAGCGATTTAATTGGCGTAAACGCCGTGCTATTGAGCTATTACATCGGGTCGGTATCAAAGATCATAAAGATATCATGCGGAGTTACCCCTATGAGCTTACTGATGGCGAGTGCCAAAAAGTCATGATAGCTATTGCCATCGCTAATCAACCACGATTATTGATTGCTGATGAGCCCACTAATGCCATGGAATCCACTACGCAAGCTCAAATTTTTCGTTTATTAGATAAACTGAATCAGAATAATAATATGACTATCTTACTTATCAGTCATGATATGCAAATGATGTCAAAAATTGTTGACCGCATCAATGTGCTTTATTGTGGGCAAACTGTTGAAAGCGCGACGCCTGAAGATATTCTTCAACGCCCTCGCCATCCTTATACACAAGCCCTGATCCGTTCTATCCCTGATTTTGAAAGCCCTATCCCTCATAAAGGGAGATTAAATACGTTACCTGGCGCCATCCCATCCCTTGAGCATTTGCCTATTGGTTGCCGCCTTGGCCCTCGCTGTCCTTACGCACAGCGAACTTGTATTGTTGCGCCACCGCTGCGTAATATTAAAAACCATCTTGTCGCATGCCACTATCCACTTAATACAGAGGAGCCGTCATGATGGAAACCTTACTTGAAGTACGTAATTTGACAAAAACCTTCCGTTTCCGAGAAGGATTATTTCATCGTCATTCACTACAAGCTGTTAAACCATTAAGTTTTAATCTACAGGCAGGTCAAACGCTAGCCATTATTGGTGCTAATGGCTCAGGAAAATCAACATTAGCTCGTATGCTATCTGGCGTAACAGAGCCCACCAGCGGTGAAATATCAATCCAAGGACATCGCTTAAGTTTTGGTGATTATGGCTATCGTAGCCAACGAATTCGCATGATATTTCAAGATCCGAGCACATCTCTTAATCCACGTCAGCGCATTGGTCAGACGTTAGAACTCCCCTTAAAGCTCAATACTGATTTAACTGGCATTGAGCGAGAAAGGCGTATCATACAGACACTGCGTCAAGTTGGATTACTACCCGATCACGCTGAATATTATCCACATATGTTAGCTTCTGGACAAAAACAGCGTGTAGCCCTTGCCCGCGCACTTATTTTGCAACCTGAGATAATCATTGCGGATGAAGCACTCGCTTCATTAGATATGTCAATGCGCTCACAAATCATTAATTTAATGTTAGATTTACAAGCTAAACAGGATATTGCTTTTATTTATGTAACACAGCATCTAGGCATGATGAAGCATATTAGTGATAAAATGCTAGTCATGGACAAAGGTGAAGTAGTCGAGCGTGGTAATACTGCGGAAGTTTTAGCGGCTCCTTTGCACGATGTGACCCGCAAACTTATCGAAAGCCACTTCGGAGAACCCCTTTCCATTGATGCATGGCGACAAGATATTTAATCCCTACTCATCTTTATTTTTGTCACCTAAGGCCTTTAACGCGCTATCGTCACATTCGCTTTGATATGTTTCAGGTGTACAACAATGGTGAATGTGACAATAACAAGTAACGACCATGCGCCCCATTTTCCTGCGTGAACCATTGACCAAGCGCCTATCTGATTAGGGTATTGCCAAACACCAAAGAAAGTACCGAAATTTTCCGCAAGCCAAATAAAGAAGCCTATCAGCATAAATGCTAATAATAGTGGCATTCTGCGCTCTTTATCGAGTGGTGTATAAAACACCATGCTACGTGCATACAAACCAAAAATAAAAGCTGCTAAGTACCACCGATAATCATCTAAATAATGGTGACTAAAAAAATTAATATAAATTGCTAATGCCACTAATGTTGCCATCCAATATGGCGGATAGTGCTCAATGCGAACCTTAAAAAAGCGCCAAGATTGTATAATGTAACTACCGACCGCTGCATACATAAATCCCGTAAATAACGGCACTCCCCACAATTTAGTATAGGCTTCATCTGGATATTGCCACGAAGCAATAGACGCTGACGTTTTAAATAATTCCATCATAAAACCAACTAAATGAAAAACACAAATAGCCTTAAGTTCATCCCACGTCTCTAATTTTGACCAAACAAGTAAAGCTTGAAATGTAACAGCGAAAGCTAGCAACACATCATAGCGCGGAAGCCCTAATATTCCTTTTGCGGGTACTAAGAACAATGTTAAGAAAAAAAATCCAGCGAACAAGCATGAACGCGCATTAATAATGCCAAAGAACCAAAATTCTAAAATAAAACGTTTAAGTCCGGTGCTATTATTTGGCTTGTGAGCCATTAAAATATGGTCTAGTTTGCTGAGGAAATTTAATTTTTGGCACAGGCTTATCATTTAACTCACTCACTTATTATTTCATGGCTGCTATATAACATCTTGGTTACTATATAGAGTAAGCTGCAAATTTTAGCAGAGAATTTTTATTTGTAAGTAAGGTAACTATCTTAAAAGATGGAATATTCCCCACTTTATACAGAAAAAAACAAGTGTAATTCCATTGCAATACACTTAAGTGATATATAATCTATTCATACCATAAATTTCTCTCGCACCCGATGACAATCTCATAACACAAAGTAGTGATATACTGTAAAGAGTATTAGGCTATTTATTATCTGGTATCCATTACATTACGTAGGAGTTTTATGATGAAATTGTATTACGCTCCAGGAGCTTGCTCTCTTTCTCCTCACATTATTTTGCGCGAAGCTGGGCTAGATTTCAGCATTGAACGCGTTAATCTTAAAGAAAAAAAGACCGAGAAAGGTGAAGATTTCTTAGTAATCAATCCCAAAGGTCAGGTTCCTACCTTAGTACTTGATAATGGTGACCAATTAACTGAAGGCGCAGTCATTGTTCAGTATATTGCGGACCAAAAACCAGATAGGAATCTGATAGCGCTTCCAGGTTCAATGAAACGTTATCATCAATTAGAAGCATTAAACTTTATTTCTACTGAATTACATAAAAATTATGGCGCGCTATTTTCACCAAATAGCCCTGATGAAACTAAAGAAATGGCTAAAACAACATTATTAAAGAAATTTAAATATGTTGATGACGTACTGGCAAAACAGGCATTTTTTGCGGGTGATAACTTTAGTGTCGCTGATGCTTATTTATTTACAGTCTCTAATTGGGCGAAAATAGTAGGTGTAGATTTAAGCCAACTAACTCACCTTACAAGTTACCTGGCTAAAATCGCAAAACGCCCGAAAGTTCAAGAAGCACTAGAAGCTGAAGGCTTGATTTAGATTTTAAGCCACCAAAATAAATACAGCGCCTATATTCGGCGCTGTTACTAAAATAATCAAATCAAAAAATAATAGTTAATCTAATTGCGTTGCACAAAATTTATGCTCTGGATTAACCATTTTGTCTTGTGCAGCGACGAGCTGTAGCTCGTACTCACCCATTTCTTTTGTTTTAATCATGACTTCATATACAGCAGCAGCTACATGTTCTAGTGCTTTATCTAAAGGTTCCCCTTTCAATAAATTTACTAACATAAGACCACTAGTCAAATCACCAACACCTACTGGCTGTTTTTCACCAAAATCAACAAGTGGACGACTCACATGCCAACTTTGCTTTTCAGTCACTAAAATCATTTCAAAACGATCAGCACGATAACCTGCTCGGCTGAGGTGCTTCACTAAAACTATTTTAGGGCCTTTTTGACATAACGCACGAGCTGCCATCACGGCTTGCTCAACGGAATTAATATCTTGTCCAGCTAATGTCTCTAACTCCAATAAATTTGGCGCAATAACATCACTAGCTTTCAATGCTTGATTACAAAAGAATTCAGCAACACCTGGTGCGACAATACAACCCTTTTCAGGATGACCCATAACAGGATCACAAAAGTAAATTGCCTGAGGATTCGCTGTTTTAACTTTTTGCACAATCGCCAGAATGTCATTTCCCTGCTCAGGCGAGCCAATATAACCACTTAATACTGCATCACAAATTTCTAATTTATGAATTTGAGCAAGTCCATTAACAATATCAGTCAGATGTTGTGCAGGAAATACACTGCCTGTCCATTGTGGGTATTGTGTATGATTTGAAAATTGCACGGTATTAAGAGGCCATACATCTACACCCATACGGCACATTGGGAATACAGCAGCACTATTTCCTGCACGACCGAAAACAACGTGGGATTGTATTGATAATACGCTTTTCATTGAGAACCCAGAGAATTGTTATATCGAATGAAGAGAAATCAGTGATTAGCCATTGCTAATAGCCCGGAAAACTCCGGGCTGATATGACAAAGGTTAGTCAGAGCTATTTCCAATTAATTAAGCAGTCGTTTTTCTTACCGCGACGAACTAATGTATAGCGACCAAACAAACGGTCTGCATCAGTAAAAATATACATTGGATCAATTTGCTTCTGACCATTAACGGCAACTGCATTTGAGCTAATAGCCGTTCTTGCTTGTCCGCGTGATGGCGCCAACTCTGAATCAACGAGCGCTTGTTGTAAATCTGCACCGTCTTCTAATGTGATAGAAGGCATACCATCTTGTGCTAATTGTTCAACATCTGCTTCTGTTAAATCTGAAACTGCACCTGAGAACAAACTATCAGTAATACGTCTTGCTGCTGCTAAGCCTTCATCACCATGAACAAGCTTGGTTACCATTTCAGCAAGAACATATTGTGCGCGTGGCGCCTTACCACTATTTTTATCTTCTTCTTCAAGTGCATCTATTTCACTCAACTCCATGAAAGTGAAGAACTTCAAGAATCGATAAACATCAGAGTCCGCAGTATTAATCCAGAACTGATAAAATTTATATGGACTTGTTTTCTTAGGGTCAAGCCAAACAGCGCCGCCTTCGGTCTTACCAAATTTAGTACCGTCTGACTTAGTTATCAAAGGAACAGTCATACCAAACACTTGGTTTTGGTGTAAGCGTCGAGTTAAATCAATACCAGAGGTGATATTTCCCCATTGATCTGAGCCGCCAATTTGCAGCTCTACGCCATGTTCTTTATTAAGGGTTGCGAAGTCATAACCTTGAAGTAAGTTATAAGCGAATTCAGTAAAAGAAATACCAACATCATCACGATTCAGTCGTTGTTTAACTGATTCTCTGTTGATCATTTGGTTGACAGAAAAATGCTTACCGATATCACGTAAAAATGTCAGTACGTCCATCTTACCAAACCAATCATAGTTATTAGCAAGCTTCGCACTGTTATCGCCACAATCAAAACTTAAAAAAGGCGAGACTTGGTTACGGATTTTATCTACCCACTCTTGAACGGTTTCTGCAGTATTTAATTTACGCTCAGTCGCTTTAAAACTCGGATCGCCAATTAGGCCCGTTGCGCCACCGACCAACGCCACAGGCTTATGCCCGGCTAGTTGAAAACGTTTTAAACACAGCAAAGGAACCAGATGTCCCAAGTGCAAGCTGTCAGCGGTAGGATCGAAACCGCAATAGAGGGAGATAGGGCCCTGCGCCAGTCTCTCTGCTAACGCATTTTCATCTGTTACCTGGGCAACGAGGCCCCGCTCTTGCAATTGTTTTATCAGGTTATTGCTAGACATCAATGACTCCATCGGTTGAATTTTGTCTATCTATTTAAGTTACTGACAAGTTCAGAACTTATGTCATGAGCTTGTCAGTATGATTTTTCAGTTTTTTTAAACGTAGCTATAGCATAAAGCGCATATCAATTAAGTACCAGCTAAAAAACCACTTATTAAGGGGCTAATCTGTCAATTTTCCAGCCATCTGCTTCGCGTTGGTACAAAAAGCGATCATGGAGCCGATGTGCTCCACCCTGCCAAAACTCAACGCTATTAAAAACCACACGAAAGCCACCCCAAAAACTCGGTAATGGTACTTCGCCATTTTTAAATTTCTGCTTTAATTCTAGAAACTTACCTTCAAGAATACCGCGAGCCGAAATTTTGGATGATTGTTGTGATGCCCACGCAGCAATTTGACTATCTTTTGGTCGACTATGAAAATACTTAACAACTTCTATCGGATTTAAACGCTCAGCAACACCAGTAAAATTGACCTGACGCTCTAGCGGATACCAAGGAAAATGCAGACTAATTTTATTATTTTTTTCTAAATGCTGCGCTTTTCGGCTTCCCATATTAGTATAAAAAACTAAGCCTTTTTCATCAAAATGCTTCAACAGCACAATACGTTGATAAGGCTGCCCAGTTTCATCAACAGTCGCAACACTCATTGCCGTTGGATCGCTTAAACGCGCTTCACAAGCTTGTTTCAACCAATATTCAAACAACGTCAAAGGATCAAGCGGTAAATCATTACGTCTTAATCCCCCTTTGGTATACTCACGGCGCACTGATGCAAGATCTATTTCCTCGACTTCATTCATATTCGTCTCCTTTGCTACAGTTATTTTATCAATATTATTTCGTATCAATATTAATCGGATATATGGCACCTAATACCGTTTCTTGGCTTGCACCAGTAACAGAAGCAAGATTACCCGATAATCCCGAAATTGTCCGTGCGGCAAGCCAAGCGAATGCTAATGCTTCCATATCATCACCACTAAGCCCAAACTTATCACTGGAAGCCACTTCGATACCAGGTAACAATGCCGCTAACCTTTGCATTAAAAAATTATTTCTAGCTCCACCACCGCAAACAATTAAACGCTCGCACCCACCACATAATAGAACTTGATCCGCAATTGATACGGCGGTTAATTCACATAATGTGGTTTGAACATCCTGTGCAGAGACTAACGGAAAATTTGATAAGTGTTGATCTAACCATTGCATGTTGAAATATTCGCGCCCAGTACTTTTTGGCGCAGAACGTCTAAAATAGACGTCATTGAGCATTGCTTTCAATAGTGCAACATTAATATGCCCATGACTTGCCCATGTCCCGTCTTCATCATAAGCTTTCTGTTTGTGACGCCAAACCCATGTATCCATTAACATATTTCCAGGTCCTGTATCATAACCCTTGACATAGGCGCCTGGAAGTAATGCTGTAATATTCGCAATACCGCCAATATTCAAAACAATTCGCTTTTCTATTGGATGCCCGAGAACCGCTAAATGGAATGCAGGCACTAATGGTGCCCCTTGCCCGCCATATGCCATATCTCTACGACGAAAATCGCCAACAGTAGTGATCCCTGTTAATGCAGCAACACGATTATTATCACCAAGTTGCATTGTAAAAGGCTGTTCACTATCAGGTTCATGCCAAACTGTTTGTCCATGGCAACCTATAGCGATAACATCTTCCGCAGGTAATCCCGTTGTTGTTAATAGTTGATTAATTGCCTCCGCATACAGCGTACCAAGCTCTCGATCAATTTTTCCTATTTCAGATAATGTGGCTTCTTGGCCTTGGCAAATATTTAAAATTCTCTTTTTCAATTCAACTGGAAATGCAACACTCAGACTTGATTGTTCTGCCACAAACTTATCACTAATCGCTGCAAGAACAACATCGACACCGTCTAAACTGGTTCCTGACATAACCCCTATGTAACGACCCGACTTAATCATTATTCTTGTTCCTTCAAAGTGCACATTAACATCGTGAATTTAAACCATAAAAGATTGTGCTTTGCTGGTATGTTTTGTCAACAATTCCATTCAATTTCTAGGGCTAACTCGCAGGATTCGATTATAATTAGTCAAACACATAAAATATTTGGATAAAATAAGTCCAAAACGACGTTTTTTTATACATTACGATTTATCATTTATAATCTGAGATACATTGGCAACATTAATGAGAAGTGACTTGAACCGATGCGAAGGAAACATTAGATCCTATAATTAACGAGAAGTGATATTCATATAATGATTTAACTATAGTATATTTAACAATGCGTGCCTTAGTCAGTGAAATATCTTCAATTTTGAGATAGTTTACCTAGTGTTTATCTTTTATTTAAATGAACATAAGTAATCTCAATATCGATTCTTAATACGTTTTTTAATATACGTTGTTGTGTTTATAGCGAAAATAAATATACGATGCTATGTTAGTGCCACAGATAGCAAATCTCATAGGAGTTATTATGCTTAAGAAAGTTTTTGTAGGTGTTGCTGCAGTTGCTGCATTATCAGGCTGTGTCAATACTAGTACGCTTTCTGGTGATACTATTTCGGCTCAGGATGCGAAACAAGTACAGACTGTTACTTATGGTACGATTCTGAATGCGCGCCCTGTCACCATTCAAGCAGGTGAAGATGGTAATATCATTGGTGCAATTGGTGGTGCTGTTCTTGGTGGCTTATTAGGTAATACCATCGGCGGCGGTACTGGTAATACACTTGCAACTGCTGCAGGTGCGATTGCAGGTGGTATGGCTGGCCAGCAAGCACAAGGTGCTTTAAATAAAAGCCAGGGTGTTCAGTTGGAAATCCGCTTAGACAGCGGTAAAAATATTGTTGTCGTTCAAAAACAAGATCCAACTGCTTTCCGTAATGGTCAGCGTGTGATGATTGCAAATAGCGGTAATACTGTAACAGTATCACCTCGCTAATTAATGAACGCCAAAGCCATATTATAATTAAGTATGTTCACCGACACTGATGTCGGTGAACATGGCTTATTAGTAACGTTAGTCATTATTATTTAACTAGCGATATTTATTAAGTATCTGCTCTTTTTTCATGTTATTTCCCTCTTATAATAACGATACTCTCTCAATCAAGTAGAAATAATTGCACAAATTTCGCATATAAAAAATTAGATACTTGGTATTCAAATAATACTATTATTACTTTTCTCCTTAAATTGTTTATCTATATTAAAATGTTTATTCTTACTACTACGCTGTAGATTAGTCTCTCAATCCTAATTCTTCATTTAACATATACAGCTTAGAACAATAAATTCCTAAAAATACAAAACACTGTCAATTATAATCAGCCTAATAGTAGGCAATATAAATCATAACATATGAAAATAATTATAATTATAAAAGTGACCATTGTCGCATTTTTAATTATTCCATTTATAAATAACAAAACATTATTTACATACAAAATAGTTAAGAATTATTCTGTAAATTTGTTATATTTTTCTCTAACCGTAAAAGTAACACAGATAATTGACTCAATTCATCTGGCGTAATGTTATTCAGAATTTCAACTCTTGTATTATTAATAACTTGATCCACTGTTTTAATAAATGGCTCGGATTCATCGGTTAATTTAATCCTTTTTGCTCGTCTATCATTAGCGCATGTGTGACGTGATATTAATTTTTTCTCTTCTAGTTGATCGAGCGTTCTTACAAGTGATGGTTGTTCTATTCCAATCGCCTTCGCTAACTGAATCTGCGATTGCTCTGGTGGTAACTGACTAATGTTATGTAATGTAACCCAGTGAGTTTGTGTTAACTTAAGAGGCTTTAAACGATGATCTATCAAAGCTCTCCACATACGAACTACACGTGATAGTTCAGATCCGATTTGTGATTCCAATTTACCCTCCTTTATATAATTATAATGTATAAAAAATATACCCAACTCATATTATTTTTTAAATTATATATTAATTTCCCTTTATACTTACAACATTTTATTGATGTTATACCTAGTAAATACCTATATATAGTTACTATTAATCACTTTCTAAGTGACTTGCATCTAATTATGGTTGTTTTATTTTCATAACAAATCCAACCATACTGAAAAAGATAACCTATCAATTATCTTATTAATAAGAATAGCCTTACTCTTCTTTCGAATCTATCTATTTTAACCCTTATAGTAATTACATCTAACAATAAAAAAAGCAATAGCCAATAAACCCTTATAAAACAAAAGAATATAGTTGCTCTTAAAATTATGTTATTTACAGTTAGCTTTAATTAATCCCATAACCATTTTGAATAAATAAAATTTCATTGAAAGATTACTAAAGTAATTAATTTATATTAAATGATCAGTTATTAATTAATTTCAATGTGCAATTGATATTAACTACAAAAAAAATAACTCATTACTTTGCGCAATACTTTAAAATAGTTGTTGTTGTGGAGTAACCTCATCGTCTTGCGTTACTTTTTTACTTGCTGCCCTTAGATAACGTTGGCGGCATAGACGTATAATGTTCCGCTTTTCTGCATCGGCAAATTTTAACCAGCCAAAGCGCTCATCACGAGTACGATAACAGCCTCGGCAATAGCCCTGCTCATTAGTTTGGCAAATACCACGGCATGGGCTAGGTATTTCAAAAAACTCGAGTTGTTCTGCCATCTTTATGCCCCCAATGAGAATTGTAAATGTATGATATACTCTTTAAAATCAATATATACACTGTTTGCCTAAAAAATAAACTGCAATCGTTGGATTTAACCCTATCTGCACGTTATATTATTAGTAGGTAAATCGATTCAGGTTTATGAAATGAATTTTAAGGAGTTTTTTTATGCGCTTACTTCATACCATGCTACGCGTAACTAACATGCAACGTTCTCTTGATTTTTATACTAAAGTACTTGGGATGCGTCTTCTAAGAACCAGTGAAAATGAAGAATATAAATATTCTTTAGCTTTCGTTGGCTATAGTGATGAAAGCGAAGGTGCGGTCATAGAACTCACGTATAATTGGGGTGTTGACAGTTATGATATGGGCAACGCTTATGGCCATATTGCTTTAGGTGTTGATGATGTAGCGCAAACTTGCGACAACATCCGTAAAGCTGGCGGTAATGTCACACGCGAAGCGGGCCCAGTAAAAGGCGGTACAACAATCATCGCCTTTGTTGAAGACCCTGATAACTATAAAATCGAGCTCATTGAAAATAAAAGTGCAAGCAAAGGATTAGGCCACTAAGGCTCCTATCTTTTAAATTTAGGTAGTGAATTTAACTACCTAAATTTTCTGCTGAGTTTACCTGCAAAATTTTACTGGTTTTGGCATAATATAAGCCAACCAGAAACTCTAAAATGAAAGTCCTAATGTCTGAAAAAAAAAATATGAATACCCTGGTTAGCCGTTTCAGGGGCTACTACCCTGTTGTAATCGATGTAGAAACAGGTGGATTTAACGCAAAAACAGATGGATTGTTAGAAATTGCCGCCATTACATTAAAAATGGATAAAGACGGTTGGCTAGCAATTGATGAAACTCTACATTTTCATGTTGACCCATTTGAAGGTGCAAATTTAGAACCGGCTGCTCTCGCTTTTACAGGTATTGATCCAACAAACCCTCTACGCGGTGCAGTAAGTGAATACGATGCGCTTCATGCTATTTTTAAAGTTGTGCGTAAAGGTATAAAAAATACTGATTGTAATCGCGCTATTATCGTGGCTCATAATGCAAATTTTGACCATAGCTTTGTCATGAACGCTGCTGAGCGGGCAAGTTTAAAGCGTAACCCTTTTCACCCGTTCGCTACTTTTGATACCGCAGCTTTAAGTGGATTAGTTTTCGGTCAAACTATTCTCGCGAAAGCTTGTTCCACTGCCGGTATTCCTTTTGATGGCAAACAAGCTCACGGTGCACTATATGATACGAATCGTACTGCTTTATTATTTTGCGAAATCGTGAATAAATGGAAAAAAATGGGTGGATGGCCTTTAGTCGAAGAAACTCAACAGCCCTAAATTAAAAAGCCGGATTAGCATGAACACATACTAATCCGGCTTTTACATATAAGCATTATGATAAAAAGAACAATCCGTTACTCGGCGTTCGCCTCATCAGCTGAACGATACTTATCTGCAGTTTCTTTAATCAACGTTTGAAGCTCACCACGTTGAGCCATTTCCATAATAATATCGCAACCACCGACCAATTCGCCGTCAACCCACAGTTGAGGAAAAGTTGGCCAGTTTGCATATTTTGGCAACTCTGCACGAATATCTGGATTTTGCAGGATATCCACATAAGCAAATCGTTCACCACAAGAAGACAGTGCTTGTACTGCTTGTGCAGAAAAACCACAGCTCGGAAGTTTAGGAGAGCCTTTCATATATAATAAGATTGGGTTTTCTTTAATTTGGCGCTCGAGTCTTTCAATTGTCGTCATTTTTTACTTCCTTAAAACAAGGGTGCTGGTTTTGCAGTCAATCGCCAGTTCAATGCTAGATCCCACATGAACCTGCCTAGCTGACATAATATATTAGTCGGTAATAATAACCGGAATATCGAAAACGTTATACACAAAATAGTTCGAGATACATGTAGGTAGCAAACGAAAATCACCGATAGACATAAAAAATTACGGCATTTCAATAACATAACGACCAACATGTTGGTGTATCACGGGTATATTGTTTCATATAATATGCCAGTTTTATAGAGGCATTACCATAACATGCAAAAAGATAACGCACCAATAGACTATATTGAACCGCGCTCAAAAAATAATGTCCTCAAATTTACCTCTAGCCTATAGCAATAGATTAAATAATAAACCATTTAAATATTATTTTACTCTTAACCCACACTAAAAAATGCGTAACCATGTATTAGACACACGTGAATAGTACTTAGTTTTATTAATTCTATTAGCATAATAATAACACTTATTTTTTATAAGGTTTATCGTGCTATCATTAATATATTACATATCCTATAGCAATAAATAAAAATCATATTTATCAGCTATAAATGAAAGATAGTCGATGATTTCCGCTCGCATTGTGAGCAAACACCCAAGCAAGTTGATTCAAAGTAACTAAGGAGTAAGCAATGTCATTTGAACTACCCGCTCTACCATATGAAAAAGATGCTTTAGAGCCTTATATCTCATCTGAAACATTAGAGTACCACTATGGTAAGCATCACAATACCTATGTTGTTAATCTGAATAATCTGATTAAAGGCACTAACTTCGAAGGTAAATCATTAGAAGATATAATTAAAACATCTGAAGCAGGCATATTCAACAATGCTGCTCAAGTTTGGAATCATACCTTTTATTGGCACTGCCTTGCACCTAACGCAGGTGGAGAACCAACAGGTAAAGTCGCCGATGCTATCAATAAAGCGTTTGGATCTTTTGCTCAATTCAAAGAACAATTCACGGACTCTGCAATTAAAAACTTTGGTGCAGGTTGGACTTGGTTAGTGAAAAAAGCAGATGGTAGTTTAGCTATCGTCAATACTTCCAATGCAGCAACACCGGTATCTGGTGACGATAAGCCTATACTGACTGTTGATATTTGGGAACATGCTTATTACATTGACTATCGTAATGCACGCCCTAAATACTTAGAAAATTTCTGGTCTTTAGTAAACTGGAAATTTGTTGAAGAAAATTTAGCATAATTCAAATTGTTAATATGATTAAGGGCGAGTTATTTTCTCGCCCTTAATCTTTTCATCCAATGAGGATGTGAATATAATCAGAACAGATGTACCGCAAACACAATAATTACGGCTAGCGAACCTAATGCTGCAAATAATCCAAATTTAAAATCTGTATCCATGAGTTCCTCTCATCTTAAAGCAATTAAGCAAGTAAAATAACCATAATAACGATAAGGTTAATTAAGTATACACTGCCAAAATTGTAAAACCAGTGTCTATGTCACATGTTATAACATCAATTATTTCTTTCGTTTTTGAGCTAGATCAGACAAAATCGACAACAAACCGCTAATTTATTGCCAGCAATAGATCTATGCATCAATATGCAGGTAATTTTTTAACAAGAATTCTTAACAAGACCTAATGTTGGTCAGGAGTTTTCCCCACCCATGGCAACGATTAAAGATGTGGCGAAACGCGCTGGCGTCTCCACCACAACCGTATCCCATGTTATTAATAAAACGCGCTTTGTAGCTGAAGATACAAAAGCTGCAGTATGGGCTGCTATAAAAGAACTCAATTATTCACCTAGCGCGGTTGCCCGTAGTTTGAAGGTTAACCATACAAAATCAATTGGGTTGTTAGCCACATCAAGTGAAACACCTTATTTTGCTGAAGTCATTGAATCGGTGGAAAACTGTTGTTATGAAAAAGGCTACACACTGATCCTATGTAATTCCTATAATGATTATCGAAAACAATCAGCTTATTTGCAGATGTTGGCACAAAAGCGAGTGGATGGGCTATTAGTGATGTGTTCAGAGTATCCAGATACGCTTTTAAGCACTTTGGAAGATTATAGAAACATTCCTATGGTTGTGATGGACTGGGGTGCTTCTCGTGGCGACTTTACTGATAGCATTATTGATAACTCTTTCCATGGTGGTTATCTTGCTGGTCGTTATCTGATTGATAGAGGCCATCGTGATATTGGTATCATTCCTGGCTCTTTGGAACGAAATACAGGTATTGGTCGTTTAACTGGTTTCCAAAAAGCAATGGAAGAAGCGAAAATAACACTCAAAGATGAATGGGTCGTTCAAGGCGATTTTGAACCTGAGTCTGGCTATAAAGCCATGATGCAAATTCTTAGCCATAAACATAAGCCAACTGCTGTATTTTGTGGTGGTGATATTATGGCTATGGGTGCTATCTGCGCCGCAGATGAAATGGGTTTACGTGTACCTCAAGATATTTCAATTATCGGCTACGATAATGTTCGTAATGCGCGTTATTTTACACCTGCATTAACCACAATCCATCAGCCCAAAGAGCGTTTAGGACAAATGGCATTTTCTATGCTGCTCGATCGCATTGTCAATAAGCGCGAAGATGCTCAAACTATTGAAGTCCACCCTCGCCTTGTTGAACGTCGTTCTGTTGCCGATGGTCCATTTATCGACTACCGCCGCTAAATTAGGGTGCTAACCATTCAGCGTTGAGTGTTTCACTATCACCAAGATAATCAAGCAACCAACTCAACGCTGGAGATGTATTCTTTTCCACCCAAGTCAAACAACATGGGCTAGGAGGAAAAGGTTGAGTCAACGCTAACTCGACTAATTTATCATCCGCACACAGTGGAGCCACTCGGTGCTCAGGCATCATCCCAACACATAACCCATTAAGTACGCAAGCCACACCATTTTCCCAGTTAGGTACAACTAATCGACGCTGGTTATCCAGTGCCCACGTATCACGCTTTGGCAAATTACGAGATGTATCTTCTAAACATAAACTCGGATATGGCCGCATTTCATCATCCGTTAATTTATTATTGAGTTGTGCAAGTGGATGTTTAGGCTCTGCTACACATAACCAAGACATGAATCCCATATCACGAAAACTATAACGTTCACCAATAGGTGATGCTCTTGTAGCGCCAATAGCAACATCAACCCGACCGTCAGCAAGCGCATCCCACACACCGTTAAATACTTCAGGATGAATATAAAGTTCAATGTCAGGAAAATGTCGATAAAAATCAAGAATGAGTTGCTCAGTACGCTGTGGCTTTACGATACAATCCACTGCAATACTAAATTGACCACGCCAACCATTTGCAACTTGTTGGCACTGATGGCGTGTATCTATCATTTTTTTGATAACAGATCGGCTTTGTTTAATAAAAATGACGCCGGCCTCCGTCAATACAACGTCACGATGTCGGCGTTCAAATAAAGGTACAGCCAGCCATTCTTCAACTTGTTTTACGGTGTAACTAATCGCTGAAGGTACACGGTGAAGCTCCTCAGCGGCGCCGCTAAAGCTTCCTGTACGAGCGACTGCATCAATGACTTCGAGTGCATGGGCTGACCACATATCATTTCCTTTCAAATTTTTTGATGACAAGATCCAAATATTACCGTTTCACAATGTAAAAAAATAGCCTATACAATAAGGTAACTGTTAACATTTTTTTAAATTTTGAATAAGTAAACAATTATGACGAATACTGTAACGAGAAATTCCCCTGGATTTATCATTTACCTTGCGGGTTTAAGCATGTTGGGCTTTTTAGCTATCGATATGTATCTACCCGCATTTGGTGCCATGCAAACCTCGTTAAATACTACCGAAGGCTCCATCAGCGCTTCACTCAGCATATTTTTAGCTGGGTTTGCTTTTGCTCAACTTCTCTGGGGTCCTCTATCTGACAAACTCGGTCGTAAGCCGATTTTAATTGTTGGGCTATCACTGTTTATTATTAGTTGTTTAGGTATGGTCTGGGTTACAGACGCTACTCAATTATTGATATTACGTTTCTTACAAGCAGTAGGGGTATGCTCCACTGCTGTGCTTTGGCAAGCTTTAGTCATCGACCGCTATGATGCAGCAAGTACACAAAAAGTTTTTGCATCTATCATGCCTTTAGTTGCGTTATCCCCAGCTCTCGCACCATTATTAGGCGCTTGGGTACTCGAACATCAGTCATGGGAGTTCATTTTTGTCGTACTGATGATTGTTGGTATCTTATTACTGATTCCAACATTGCTTTTAAAGAAAATCACGCCCAAAGCAACCATAGATGAAAATAGTTCTCAAGCTAAAGTTTCCTTCATGAATATACTTAGCTCACGCATTTTCAGTGGTAATGTTTTAATCTATGCTTCATGCAGCGCTGGTTTCTTCGCATGGCTGACAGGCTCACCTTTTATTTTACGTAATATGGGTTTCAATCCCGCAGATATTGGCTTAAGTTATATCCCACAAACCCTTGCATTCATTATTGGTGGTTATGGATGTCGCTTTGTCTTAACCAAAGTTCGCACAGAGGCTCTTTTCCTTTTATTACTGATTGGTTATGCCATAAGCATGTCTATCCTGTTTATTATGGCAATTTATATGACGCCAACTTTAACAATGATCCTAATCCCATTTTGCTTTATGGCAGCAATGAACGGAGCGTCATACCCAATTGCAGTTTCTAAGGCATTAAATACCTTTCCAAATGCGAGCGGTAAAGCAGCCGCATTACAAAATGCTTTGCAACTTGGTTTATGCTTTCTCGCTAGCTTGTTAGTATCAATGCTAACTTTTGACCCATTACTTGCAACAACAGGCGTGATGGCAGCTACGATTGTTCCAATGATTATTGGTTATTTCATGCAGTATTTCGCTGTAGATACGCAAAAGTCGCCGAAACAAACTGAATGCCAAGCAAAATAAATAAGCTAACGCATTAATTACTGCCATACACATAAAGGGTAAGTCATTATTTAATAATAATTGGCTTATCCTTTTAGTTTTAACCTCAAGCATATAGACTAAATCGGGTATTTATAAATTCTAACACTTATAAATTACAGTGGATAAGTATTACTACACAGTTAAATTTATTAATTTACATCCTAATAATTTCAACCTATTAAATTTTATTGATATTATAGAGTGTATCATCAATATCAGAACCTGATTTTGAAAGGTTATTCCCTTAAAAAGTCACAGTTTTATTTTTTTACCTGCTGCAACTCATATTTTCTTTAGTTAATTTTTTTATCGAAACACGTTATACTAAAATTTCTGAATAATGAGTGTATAAGCGCTATGTTAAAACAGTATTACCCACCAGAAGAATTAAGCACTTTTATAAGCTCAATTCTCATTATCAAGAAATTTACTGCCCCAATTAAAATATTTCCTGGTACTGGCGCTGAAATCTGGATTTCATCACAAAATCTTAATATAGCAACTGACGCCCATACAACCATCAATCCATTTCAATTAGTCATTCCTAGAATTAACACTTTTACAGTAATTCCCAATAATGCAAAGGTGATGGTCTTACGTGTCAGGCATGATGCTCTGCGATTTTTACTTCCGCAAAGAACAGTAGTCTATACAGACACACCAACAGCACTTTGTAATATCTGGAGTGATAATTGGTTTGAAGCGCTCGCTAGCGGCTCATTTAAAGAGTTACGTGATTGTTTTATTGCTACAAAAGCGAGTAAAAAAATACATTTTACGGATAATATTTTGGATATTCTTTACCGAAATCCAACTAAGAAGATTACAGATATTGCCGATGAACTAGGTTATAGCGCTCGTTTTATACAAAAAGAGTTTCTAAAAGAATATGGGATCACACCAAAACGTTACCAAATCAATTGCCGATTAGAGCATGTTTTAAAAAATATGGTGAAGGAACAAGATACCTATCGTTGGTTCGAAACTGGCTATTATGACCAATCGCACTTTTACCGTGATTTTAAAAGATACTATACTATGACGCCGTCGGCATTTTTAAAGTCAAACTATTCGTTTTTTTACAATACAAAAACTAAGTACCCTTTAAGATAGTTCTTAATAAATAAGGAGAACGGAATGAGTATTGTAGTGTATGCCCAAATTACAATTGAAAAAACGGATGGGTGTCTAACGAAAAAAATCATTCGCGATTTAGCTAAACTAAGTCGTCGAGAGAAAGGATGCATCCAGTACGATTTAATGGCTAAAGAAAATGGCTATATTGTTCTTCAAGAATGGGAAAATAACCAAGCATTAGAGTTACATAAGAATAGTGAGAATTTCAAGCGTTTAATCGAAGCCATTGCCCTTGATAACGCCAGTTTTTCACTAAACTTTAGTGATAAGCTGTAATTTAACGATAATATACTGCCTAATTTAGGGTTGTACCCACGGGTAATAAACTGCCATAAAATAAATCGTAATAAAAACTAAATACTGATTATTCAAATTAGGCTATAGCGATATAATTAAAAGCTATAGCCTTTTTAAGTCAAAATATCTTGTTTTATAGCAAAATGCTTAAAGTTTTTATTCTGCTAAATTTGCATTTTCCGTTGTTTCTCTCGCCTTCTGTAAAATCATTTCTTGTTCTTTTTGATGCAATACACGTTCAACAGTATCAACGATTGCTTGCGTTTGTGGGTCTATCTCAATATTAATCTTATCCCCTAAACGTTTTTTACCTAAGGTTGTTCTCGCTAATGTTTCAGGAATTAAATGAACACAAAAACGATTATTAATCACATCACCAACAGTCAAACTGATCCCATCAATTGCAACAAAGCCTTTATGTAAAATATATTTCATCAATGATTTATCATAAATCGATAGCCATATTTGATGATTATCTTCAGATGTGAAAATTTTACTTACTTCCGCAGTCGTAACAATATGACCAGAAACAACGTGCCCACCGATTTCATCGCCGTATTTTGCAGCTCTTTCAATGTTAACAACATCACCGGGTTGCAATGCACCTAAGTTAGTCAGTCGTAACGTTTCTTTGATTAAATCAAAACTAACATTTTCACCATCTATCTTTGTCACCGTCAGGCAACAACCATTGTGTGCCACTGATGCTCCCGTTTCTAGCCCAACAAGTAACTCGGGAGTGAATTTCATTACATGAGTACGAAAATTTGCTCTTTCAGTGATCTCGATAATTGGGGCTGTACCTTGAACAATGCCTGTAAACATAATAAATCTCAGTGTAGTGAATTTATGTACTAAGTTTACCTAAGAATTTTCAGAGATCTATCTTATTTGAGCGGTTAAACGCACATTGCTCCAATATATTAATTTAAATTATATCTTCTCAGAAAAACATAATTCTATATTCTGCTAAACATCTGTATTGGATTAAATTAATAAAAGAGATAGAATACAGAGACTGAATTAACTGATTGATTTATAGTGAATCATTTATTTCCCCGATTATTCTTATGCACAAAATAATTTGAGATTACAGGTAGTCAATAAGCTAAGCGATACCTATGCTAAACGTTAGAGCACATAGCAATCTATGTACTCTAAATGGTGGCATATTAGCAATTGTGCCAAACATCTTGAATTATAGCGGGTATATTCTTATTTAATTTATTGTAAAGGTGTATGCGTGCAGAAATATCTTACAGAAGCGCGTAGCTTGTTGGCTCTCGGTATTCCAATTTTCTTTGCCCAATTTTCTCAAACTGCGATGGGGTTTGTTGATACGATTATGGCAGGAAGTGTTAGTGAAACCGAAATGTCAGCAGTTGCGGTCGGATTTTCAATCTGGCTGCCAGCTATTCTTTTTGGTCAAGGGCTATTAATGGCACTAACCCCAATTATTGCACAAATGAATGGGTCAGGCCGCCGACATTTAATTAGTGACCAAGTACAACAAGGCTTATGGTTAGCTTTCTTTTTATCACTTGGTGTGATGCTTCTTCTTTATAACAGTCAGCTAATTCTCGGAAATATGCCTCATATCGATCCTGAATTGGCAGATAAATCGGTGCGTTTTCTGCATGCCATTATGTGGGGTGCTCCAGGTTATTTATTTTTTCAAGTTTATCGTAGCCAATGTGAAGGACTCTCTAAAACCAAACCCGGTATGGTAATTGGTTTTCTTGGCTTGATGGTTAATATACCGATTAACTATATCTTTATTTATGGTCATTTTGGTGCACCGGCTCTAGGTGGTGTAGGTTGTGGTGTCGCAACAGCTTCAGTCTATTGGGCAATGTGCATGATGATGCGGTGGTATGTAAAACACACCCCTTCACAACGAGATATTCGTCCAACTAAATCCTTTGCTTCGCCAAATCCACTAATTTTAAAACGCATTATTGTTCTTGGCACACCAATCGGACTTGCGTTGTTTTTTGAAGTTACATTATTTGCGGTTGTTGCTTTATTGGTTGCCCCTCTTGGGGTTGTCGCTGTTGCCGGTCATCAGGTTGCATTGAACTTTAGCTCGATCATGTTTATGTTCCCGTTATCTTTGGGTATCGCCGCGACTATCCGTGTTGGCTATAACCTTGGGCGACAATCTACTGAAGCCGCAAAAATTTCATCATATACAGGCCTTGTAGTGGGTTTAATGGTGGCTTGTTGTACTGCAATTTTAACGGCTACATTCCGCGAACCTATTGCAATGATGTATAACAAAAATCCTGAGGTTGTGGTACTTGCATCTAGTTTGATGCTCTTTGCTGCTATTTATCAATTATCGGACTCTGTGCAAGTTATTGGTGCAGGAATTTTACGTGGTTATAAAGATACACGTTCAATCTTCTTCATCACTTTTACCGCATATTGGATTTTAGGATTACCTTCTGGTTATATTTTAGCGCTGACAGATCTTGTCACACCAGCAATGGGACCTAAAGGTTTTTGGATTGGCTTTATTATCGGATTAAGTGCAGCAGCTATCGGTATGTTCATCCGTATTCTATGGATACATAAACAATCTGAAAGCGTGGTTTTATTAAGGTCAACTCGTTAATTGGCGGTAAATTAAGCATTTTATTGTCTAGGGAAGTGTATTTATCACCAGATAGTTTTAAATACGAACAAACTATCACGAAAATACATTTTCCCCTTGCCAGATTGACTCTGTGACGTTAATATTCGTCCCCGTTGTCACCCAGATTATTGTTATGAACCATAGGGTTTGAAGCGCGTCCGTAGCTCAGTTGGTTAG
>NZ_DOEH01000007.1 GCF_003533305.1 Providencia sp.
TTTTAAAATCTTTATTTGATAATCGTTTATTATATTCAACCATCACTTGCTTCATATATTCTCTGATCAAAATAATAAAAATACCTATTTCTTTCTTACTATTATAAGAGTTTTCAATATTATCTGATTTTACTTTCTCTTTTTTATTTGTTAAAAAGCCATTTCCATATGAAAGATTGCAAAGGAAAATAATTAATAATATGGGTATTATTAATATGTTTTTAATTTGCATCTATAATTTACCCCAAGATTAAAATATAAATTAATAGCCCTAAGCTAAAACAGTTAAAAACTTGCAGCAATATATGATATTTAAAAATATGATTTCACTTACAGTGAACCCACTATTTTAATCAGCAACCTACTAAAAATAAGGAGGAAATGTTAAAAAAACTCACCTAAGAAAAGCAAAACTAACGTTTAAAAACGTAAAAATAACGATAATACATTCATTATTTAACCAAGCGTGATCTATCCATCGTAATGACTACGCAAATAGCAGCTAAAATTCCCTTCTGTCAAAAAATTCCTTATCATATAGGTAATATAAATCGGTAAATATTTTAACGATTTTGCATCAATATTTACTGTACATATTTTCTATTTGGCTTAGGATCTAACCTGACTGTTGTTAATTAATCGTCCGAAGAGTGATATTTCATGGAACATGAACACGAAACAAAACGCCCTCTCTATATTCCCTACGCTGGTCCAATTTTGCTAGAATTTCCTTTACTTAACAAAGGAAGTGCTTTTACTGAAGAAGAACGTGCCAATTTCAACTTACATGGTTTGTTGCCAGAGCAAGTTGAAACTATCGAAGAACAAGTAGAACGCGCACATCGTCAGTTAGTTGATTTTAAAACTGATATTGATAAACATATTTATTTACGAAACATTCAAGACACCAATGAAACCTTATTTTATCGTTTAATTGATGCCCACCTAACCGATGTAATGCCTGTCATCTATACGCCAACAGTAGGTGAAGCTTGCGAACATTTTTCTGATATTTATCGCCGTGCTCGAGGTTTGTTTATCTCTTACCCAAACCGTGCACATATCGATGATATGTTACAAAATGCCACTAAACAAAATGTAAAAGTTATTGTGGTCACAGATGGTGAACGTATTTTAGGTCTCGGTGACCAAGGTATCGGTGGGATGGGCATTCCTATTGGTAAGCTTTCCCTTTATACCGCTTGTGGTGGTATCAGCCCAGCCTATACATTACCTGTTGTTATTGATGTGGGAACTAACAATCCACAACGCCTTAATGACCCGCTTTATATGGGATGGCGCCATCCGCGTATTACCGGTGAAGAATATAACGAATTTCTTGATGAATTTGTTCAGGCCGTTAAACGCCGCTGGCCAAATGTATTACTGCAATTTGAAGATTTTGCACAAAATAATGCCATGCCATTGCTAACACGTTACCGTGATGAACTTTGCTGCTTTAATGATGATATTCAAGGCACTGCATCCGTCGCCCTTGGTAGCTTAATTGCAGCTAGCAATGCCGCTGGAAGTAAGCTTAGCGATCAACGCGTCACCTTCTTAGGTGCAGGTTCCGCTGGCTGCGGTATTGCAGAGCAAATTGTCTCGCAAATGAAATCTGAAGGTTTGAGTGATGAGCAAGCTCGCTCGCGCATCTATATGGTTGACCGCTTTGGTCTACTCACCGATAAGCTGCCTAATTTACTCGATTTCCAAAGTAAATTGACTCAAAGCAGTGAAAATATTAGTGGCTGGGACGTCAATAGCGATTCAATTTCTCTGCTCGATGTTGTGCGTAATGCAAAACCAACGATTTTAATTGGTGTTTCGGGACAAGCAGGTCTGTTCACTGAAGAAATTATTAAAGAAATGCATAAACACTGCGCTAGACCGATTGTGATGCCGCTTTCAAATCCAACTTCACGTGTCGAAGCTCGCCCAGAAGACATTATTAATTGGACAGAAGGCCAAGCACTTGTTGCAACTGGTAGTCCATTTAGCCCTGTTTCATATAAAGATAAAGTATTCCCAATTGCTCAATGCAATAACTCATATATATTCCCAGGCATTGGTTTAGGTGTTATTGCTTCTGGGGCAAAACGTGTTACTGAAGCAATGTTAATGGCCGCCAGCCGTGCACTGGCAGGCTGTTCGCCATTAGCGAAAGATGGAGAAGGCCCGTTATTACCTCTTCTGTCTGATATCCAAGAAGTTTCACGTATTATAGCGAAACAAGTGGCTAAAGAGGCGCAAGTTCAAGGCGTTGCAACTGTGACTTCTGACGATGCATTAAATGAAGCTATTGAACGGAATTTCTGGAAACCTGAATATCGTACTTATAAAAGAACTTCATTTTAAAATATTTTTAATATGAATGGATAAGGAGTGCCGTAAGGCGCTCCTTTTTTATTTAATTCTGAGTTGTGATTTTTAAAAAGAAAATAGATTTAATGTCATCATAATTGCACTGCAAGCAATTAATAATAGCGTTATATATTGAAAAGCGCGTTCGGATAAATGGATCAGTAAATATTTAGCCAGTGGCATAACGATTAATGCGCCAACACATAGGATTAACGCTAATTTAAAATCTGTATAGCCATCTTGTGCATAAGCAAATGCAGATGAACCCGATAGTATCGTCGTCACCAGTATTGATGTGCCAATAGCCTGCTTAATATTAAGTTGCATATAACGTAATAACATCGGTAATACCACAACGCCACCACCTACTCCCGTTGCACCTAACACAATTCCGGCGAGAATTGCGGGTATTGCCATTGCACGCAATTGGTTCGTTTTGACTAGTTGTTTTTTAATTGGTGAAGAAAAAAACATTCGCTGAATAAATAAGTAAAGTGAGAAAATAATAGCCGTCGCAACCAGCAAATTAATCCCCCACTCAACCTGTTTTTCATATTCAGGTAAACTTCCCAGCCAAGTCACCAAGAGGCTAGAAAGAAAAGTACTTGGAAGCATAATCGCAAGTACAATCATCGCCCCTTTAAGCGGGATATTCCCTAATCGAAAATGCATATATGAAGAAGAAACCTTCATTAGCATTGATAGAAAGTTGGCGGTTGCAACCGCAGCAAGGGCATTCAGCCCAAAAAAATACGTTAATATCGGTAAAACAATAACCCCGCCACCAACACCGGTTGTACTAATTATCAGCCCAATCACAGCACCGATCGCCAACTCAGTCAAAATCATTAGCTCTTGCCTTGTATCAGAGCGCGTCGGCCTTTTTGCAACGCAATATCAGCGTCACTGTCTGCTAACGTGAGATATTTAAAAAATAAAGTATCAAAAGCTACCATCTGTAAAACTTGCGGTGTAATGACACCCAACTGTGAGTGCTGCTCATCATAGAAATAAGGTAGTGTGAAATCGGCTATTTTAGTTGCATCGTCTTGCCCAAAACGCGTCAAAGCAACTGTCGTGCAACCCGTTTCTTTGGCTGAACGTAACATATTGTTTACTTCTTGCGTATTACCTCGAGCAGTGACCGCAATAGCAAAATCATCAGGACTTAAATTTGCCGAATAACTGAGCTGAACATGTAAGTCATAACTGAACAAAGTATGCTTATTAACGCGAATTAATTTATGAAAAATATCACTAGCGACAATAGCTGATGAACCAATACCAAATAATACAATACGTTTTGCACTGACCATTTTTTGGGCTATTTCATCAACAATTGAAGGTTCAAGTAATTCTAGTGATTTCTCGATGGCAGAAATAAACATTTGCCCCGTTTTCGCAATTATCTGAGCCGTATCATCACTACGACTCAAATTGCCATATAAACTCTCAGCTCTATGCTGTTTTTCATCCGATAAATAATCAACTTTAAACTCGGGATAGCCACGGTAACCCATCTGGCGAGAAAAGCGGATAACCGAAGCACTACTGACACCTGCGGCTTGCGCAAGCTCAGCAGCATTCATCGCAATCAGACTATCTCGATGCTCCAGCAAAAAACTAGCGATGCGCTGCTCAGTTCCTTTACCTCTTGTCAGTAAGCTTTCCAATTTTACCGTCAGTGTCGACATGGCTATTCCTTTTAATTATTTTTCTGGGTCAGTGAAGCCTAGTATCATACTGGCAATGAAACCGACAATCCATGCACCGACAACTGCAATGAGAAAATCCAGTATTTGACCGTCACCGACTAATGGGATTAGAGACAAACCAGCCGTACCAAATGGAATAATGATACCAACATGGAAGAAGGCCATCAGTGCACCACCTGCCGCGCCACCAATACAACCGGCAATAAATGGTTTTCCCAAAGGCAATGACACACCGAATAATAACGGTTCACCGACACCAAAGATACCCACAGGCAACGCACCCACTAAGGTTTTTTTCAAACGTTGATTTTTGGTTTTTAAGAATACCCAGAAGCATGATCCTACTTGCCCCATTCCGCCCATTGCCAATATTGGGAATAGATAATTAAGGCCAAATGTTTGCAAAATTTCTGCATGGATCGGGATAAGCCCTTGATGCAAGCCAGTCAATAATAGGAATAAAAAACTGCCCCCTAAAATACCGCCCGTCGCCACCGCGCCACCGCCGCTATCTAATAAAGCGACGGAAACACCTTGTGCCAAGATTTGATTTAAATAATGACCTGCGGGTTGGAAGATGATAATCGCCACCATAGCGGAAACGAGAATCGTCACAAAGGGTGTAATAATCAGGTCTAAACTTTCTTTGATAATGCTTCTAAACCACACTTCAAATTTGGAAGAGAAAACAACCACCATCAACACAGCAAAAATACCCCCGCTGTTAGGTTGAAGTTTATCGCCAAATAACGTGACATCGGCCAAGCCCGGCATTGAAAGTAAGCCTGCCATTACCGCACCTATTGAAGTTGAAGCGCCAAGCTCTTTTGCCGTATTTACCCCAATCATGATAGATAAATAAACAAAAACGGAGCTACCAATTAATTTCAATAGTTTGAATAATTCAGGAAACTGGTCAACAACACCCGGCGCGACTAAACGAATAATATTGATTAGCCCCATAATAAGACCGCAACCAATTAACGCAGGAATGGTTGGAACAAAAATTGCAGCTAACGTATTCAATGTGCGACGAATTGAAAAGCCTTTTTTTGCAGCTACAGGCGTTGCATTGTCAGTATTCACAGATGCACTTCCCTGCATCCGCTTATTCATCACCGAAAATACTTTTGCTGCAGTGCCCATGCCGACGATAACTTGTTGTTGTTCACCATTAAAGATAACCCCTTTGACACCTTCAATTTGTTTAAGCGCTTCTGCGTCAAATTTGTCATTATCTTTTAAAACTAAACGAATGCGGGTCATACAGTGAGTTAATGTTGCAATGTTCTCAAAACCGCCCGCATATTTTTCTATTTCTCTGGCGAGTACTTCCAGATGTTCTATTTTATTAGCCATATCATTCCCCTGGTGTTGACGATATCAAGACTGTTTAGTTTTCAACATATCATCCAATGCTGTGTGTGGATGCTGTGACACAATATCCGTCGCTTGCTGTGCATTAATATTAAGTTCATGCATTAGAATTGCGCGTCGCGGATGGTAATCGACTTGTTTTAATAAGTTGGCGGCAGTTTGAGTATCAATCATGCAGACTTCGCCAACGATACGTTCTGCTCGACGTAATAGTTTGATATTACTGGCAACCACATCCACCATTAAATTGGTATGAATTCGGCCTAAACGCCCCATTACGCAAGTGCTGAGCATGCCGAGGATCATTTTTTGTGCGGTGCCACTTTTCATTCGCGTTGAGCCAGATAACACCTCAGGCCCCACATCTGGTGCAATCGCAAATCTTGCCACTTCACTAATTAGGCCTCGTCCTCGCGTCGTAATAGCAACCGTTAAAGCCCCTAATTGGTTCGCATAGTCAATCGCGGCGAGGGTAAATGGTGTACGACCACTAGCTGCAATACCGACAACGACATCTTTTTCACACAAACCACGTTTGATTAATTCATCAATGGCAGCCTGTGTTGAATCTTCAATATTTTCAACCGCTTTTAACATCGCCTCTTGGCCACCCGCAATGATGGACTGTACCATTTCAGGATTAGTACCAAATGTTGGAGGACATTCAGCACTATCGAGTACAGCAAGTCTGCCACTGGTTCCTGCACCTGCATAAAATAGGCGACCACCCTGCTTTAAACGTTCCGCAATGGCATCAACCGCTTCAGCAATCGCAGGTAAAACAGTTTGAATTGCACCCGCTACCGTGCCATCGGCTTGATTAATTGCGCTGACCATGGCGAGTGTCTCCAAACGCGAAAACTGTAATGTTTCCTGATTGAATTCATTTTGTAGGCAATCACTCAGTGTATTTTCGGCTAGAGACATAAAACACCTCAAATCATTTGAAATTATATTTCATTAAAAATTACATTATATGAATTTAAATTTCAATTTATATTACCAGAAATCCTTCAGCAGCATTGGCTAACGTGATGCTGTTCACAACTATCGTGTGAATCATTAACTATTTAAGATAAATTGAACCAATAGAAAGAGTATAACCGGCAGTAACTCACTGCCGGTAAACGTATTATTTAACCAACTTACAGCTACCAAATGCAGAAGGGATATGGAAATCAGGTTTTACTGAATCAGGATGGATCCAACTTATCCATTTACGAACTTGTTTTGGCTCACCCGCACTAAATTCACCACGTAAAATGGCACACATTAGCGTTTTTTTGTCTGCATCTTGCCATAAGTTAAGACGAGTAAATTCATCGAGGTCAATTTTACCCGTTAACACATAGCCTTCAGGCGTGATTTCACCGACAGTTTGCAATGTTTCCCAATTCCAACTTGGATCAACTTCACGATAAAAATTAGCTTTCGCATCAAAAGTACGACCTTTAGGGTCCATTTCTGCCGTATAATAAGGTTTTAATTCGGGGCTAGTCGCAAAAAATAATTCAACGCGATCCGAATCTAATACCGCCTGATCTTTATCAGGATCATTGCCGAGTTGGATATCTTTATCATCGGCGATAAAACGGAAATATAAGGTATTATCACTCCATAATGCACGGAAATCTGTTTTTGGTGGTGTCTCTTTTTCCCATGGATAACTAAAATCAGTTAATACCTCAGCTTGCTCCCATACCGCGACATTTTTCGCATCACTCAGCGATTTTATCTGAGCCGTATGATTAATTTGATACTCTTTTGCAGCAACACTCGCCGTTACTAACATAGCTGCCGCGGCTAACAAGGTTTTTAATTTCATAGTTTCGTTCCTCACGTATCGAATTACAGTCTCTATTCTTATTGAATATGTTTTTCATGTACTATTTTTGCTGTTTCAACTTATCACTAAATGGCTTTATAACTGAGTTATGTGCATTGATGAAGAAATAAAATTTCATAACTTATAATCAATATAGAATTAAAATTTCAAAACAAATAGGCTTGTTAAATAAAAACTACTTCTTTGTGAAGCGGCTCACTATTCAATAACGGATATAATCTATTCACCCGCAAGGATATAGACTATTTTTTATACGAAAAATTGAGATTCTATTATTAGAAATTATTCATTTGATTGGATGATAATGAGGAATTATTCGCAATTATAAAGAAAATATCAGTCCTGCCCCTTAGTCAACTTGAATATTGTTCATTATATTGACATGACTTTACGTTACGCGACTTGCGTCACTAATTTAACTCAAGTAGCCTAATCGCTATGACTATTTATTTTCAAGGCTAGGACATGAGGAAGCGTCTGCTTTATGGTCTGTTACTTTTCGTAGGGATAGCTTTTGCCACCGTTATTTTACTTGATCGTTGGATTGGCTGGGACACTGCGCCCTATATCTATGAAGATATAGAAAAATTACCTGCGCGGGATGTCGGGATGGTACTTGGCACATCTAAATATTATGCCTCTGGAGTCACAAATCTATATTACACCTATCGAATCAAAGGTGCCGCAGATGCTTATCACAGTGGAAAAGTGAAATATTTGCTACTGAGTGGTGATAATGGTGCTCATAATTACAATGAACCCATTAATATGCGCAAAGACCTGATAAAAGCGGGAGTACCTGCATCTAAAATCGTACTTGATTTTGCGGGTTTCAGAACCCTTGATTCCGTTGTTCGCACCAAAAAAGTATTTGATACAGATAATTTCACTATTATCACACAGCGCTTTCACTGTGAAAGAGCGGTATTTATTGCCAAACATAAAGGGATTGATGCCCAATGTTTAGCCGTACCAACACCGCAAGGTATGTACAAAGTCCGTGTTCGTGAGGTTTTTGCACGCCTTGGTGCCCTTGCTGACTTATATATTCTCAAACGCGAACCCAAATTTTTAGGGGAACAAGAATCAATTCCTGCCCCCATAAAAATGCCTGATGGAATTAAAGGTTACCCTGCGGTTTCACCTGAAGAAGCAAGTAAGTTAAGCTAACAACGGCACCAATTGATATTAAAAAAACATAGAAGTTAAAGCGCCTTAATACTACTGAGTTTTATCAACCGATAAATGATACAGTTTTTCAGTCAATTTACGCCAACTCCATTCAATGGGGCCTTGTTTGAAAAACTGTAACCAATAATAAGAGAAAGCTAAATTCACTCCCCAAATAGGGACAATAAAAACTAATAATTCAACACGAGTAAAAGAACCAAAATAGCCTAAATGATAAAATATTGTCGTACAAATTAGCGTTTGCAGTAAATAGTTACTTAATGCCATCCGTCCAATATTTTGTAGTAATCTTGCAATAACGCTTTGTTGAAAACTCCGCCAAAATCCATAAATTAACGCAATATACCCTAATGATTGCAAAGGTATCATTAGCTCATTAATGATATACCCGACAATAGAAGTAGCAAAAAAACTCCAACCAAATAAGCTTTGAATATACAGTGAAAGTATTTGTACAAGTAAAGCCGGAGGGATCAAAATCAGCGCCATCAAGCGATAATGTGATTGACTAAACTGTCCACGAAGCCAACCATTTTGCATCAATAAAGCCCCCACAGTCATCAATGCTAATAATTGCCATCCATATTGCACCAATAACATTTCTATCATAGTTAACATACCATCAGCACGATGCAGTAAACTTTCCATTCCACCGATAGTTTTTTGAGATGCTTCAAAAAAAACCTGAGCATCAGTGACTTGCCAAAAATAGGAGGGGTCAACACCGCTTCCTAAAACCCATAAAATCACTAATCCAATCAGGTAAATTGCAATTGCAATCTTCAATAATGTTATTTTACTGCCGTGATTTAACATATAGAGTGCGACAAACCCAGTTAGCGAATAAGCCAATAAGATATCGCCATCCCAAAAACCGACACCATGAATTAAACCAAAAATAGCTAGAACTATTAACCGACACTGATTCCATCGATATGAGCGTTGATGTAGCAGAGCCAAAGTTGCACCAAATAATAAGGTGAAAATAGCAAGAACTTTACCTTGAAAAAATAGATTGAAAATCCCCCAAACAATCGCTTCAGATGGCTGTACCGTTGGGCTATAAAAAGGATTTAGATAAGCAGTTTGCGGCAAAGCAAAAGCAAAAATATTCATCAGCAGAATGCCTAAGATTGCTATGCCACGCACGGTATCGAGTTGCTCAATTCGCCCTTTTGGGGCGATTGAATATTCGGTTGTTGTCATTGATTAATTATGGCGAACTGCACGTAGAAATTCTTGGCGGGTATTTTGGCTCGATTTAAACAAGCCACCTAACGATGTTGTGGTTGTTGCACTGGTAGCATCTCTAATACCCCGTGCTTTTACGCAATAATGCACAGCATCAATCGATACTGCGACATTATTAGTTCCAAGCAGGGTTTGTAAAGCAACGAGAATTTGTTGCGTCAAACGCTCTTGCACTTGCGGACGCTGAGAAAAGAACTGAACAATTCGATTAATTTTAGACAAACCAATGACTTTATCTTTTGGAATATAAGCCACGATTGCTTTACCATCGATAGTCACAAAATGATGTTCGCAAGTACTTGTCAGCGTGATGTCGCGGACAGTCACCATTTCATCAACTTTCATTTTATTTTCAATTAAAGTGATTTTCGGAAAATTAGCGTAATCGAGCCCCGAAAAAATTTCATCAACATACATTTTTGCTATACGACGCGGGGTATCCGCTAAGCTGTCATCCGTTAAATCTAAATTCAATAGCTTCATGACCTCAGCCATGTGCCCTTCAATCAGTTGCTTACGTTCTTCACCTAATTTTGGTTGAATACGTAATGGGGTCTCAAGCCCTCTAGCTTCCAAAGCTGCATGTACTAATTCGGCCTCTTTACTCAGCGATGACATGTGATCCTCCACAGATAATTTAGTTATTTTTATTTAAATACAGGCGTGTGCGGTACTCTAAAACAGCAGGTGTAGATAATCCAGCACAACCTCCGAGATCGGGATGAAATATTTGCATATCCCGCCATACACTTACTCACCATAACTATTGGACTTTTAAATAGATATATCATTATTTAAAAGTGTGTAATAGAACGCAGTAAACTATTTTGAGTAAAAACCATTTCTTGTTGAATAGTTTATTCTTATATTTGTTAACATCAATACAACAACACAATTTTCTCTCTATTATGACTTTTATTGCCTATTGACCTATCGGTTCAACGTAAAAATTCATTCAAAAGCTATCCGTAATCAATTTCTATTCATTCACCCATACAGTGATATCTGACATAATAACAACCATAGATATATTTTAAGCCTCGACGGCAAATAACAATAATAGGGGTAACGACCTTGAACCAGAACCATACTAACGATTTGATTTCTCTCGAGCTTGCACTCGAAAAACTACTGTCTCAAACACAAATAATGACCCAAACAGAAATCATTCCATTAACCGATTCTGCTCAACGCGTGATCGCAGCCGATCTAATTTCACCCATTAATGTTCCCCCATTTGATAATTCTGCAATGGATGGCTATGGACTGAATTTTGCACACTGGGATGGAAAAACACCCATGCCAGTAGCTGGAAAGTCATTCGCAGGCAGCCCAATGCAAGGAAAAATAACCGCAGGCAGCTGTGTACGCATCATGACTGGTGCCCCGATCCCTGAAGGTGTAGACACCGTCGTCATGCAGGAATCAACTAAGCAAACAGAACAGGGTATTATCTTCACTGAATCATTTAAAAAAGGCAGTAATGTACGTAAAGCTGGTGAAGATATCTCACAAGGTAGTCCAGTTTTCCCTGCCGGTACCTTACTTTCTACCGCTCAATTACCCCTGATCGCCTCGCTGGGTATTTCTGATATCACTGTATACCGCCGCTTAAAAGTAGCTGTGTTTTCAACTGGTGACGAATTACAAGCGGTCGGCCAACCACTGGCTGACGGACAAATTTATGATACCAACCGTTTTGCAGTCAGTTTGATGCTAGAAAAACTCAATTGTGAAGTGTTAGATTTTGGTGTGATCCCTGATTCACCTGAAAAACTCAAACAAACTTTTATTGAGGCAGATAGCCAAGCAGATTTAGTCATTAGTAGTGGTGGCGTTTCCGTTGGTGAAGCCGACTATACAAAACAAATTCTCGACGAGTTAGGTCAAATCGGTTTTTGGAAATTAGCAATTAAACCGGGTAAACCTTTCGCATTTGGTAAATTAAGCTCAGCATGGTTTTGTGGACTGCCGGGCAACCCAGTATCCGCGGCACTCACTTTCTATCAATTAGTACAACCGCTGATAGCTCGCCTTAATGGCCATAGTCAATGGCGCGCTCCTATTCGATTTAAAGTTCCCACAATTACCCCATTAAAAAAATCGATTGGACGACTGGATTTTCAGCGTGGTGTATTAAGCACCAATGAACAAGGCCAACTACAAGTTGCCACGACCGGACACCAAGGTTCCCATATATTCAGCTCGTTTAGCCAAGCTAACTGTTTTATTGTTCTTGAAAGAGAGCGTGGCCATGTTGCTGCGGGTGAAATGGTGGAAGTTGAAATGTTTAATTACTTACTGAAAAGTGAATAACAACAGTGCAAGAACTTAGCGATGAAGAAATGCTGCGTTATAACCGTCAAATTATTTTACGTGGATTTGATTTTGACGGGCAGGAAAAATTAAAAGCCAGCAAAGTGCTGGTTATTGGTCTTGGTGGTCTTGGCTGCGCAGCAACCCAATACCTTGCCGCCGCAGGGGTTGGCTATTTAACTTTGGTGGATTTTGATACTGTTTCTTTATCGAATTTGCAAAGACAAACGCTACATCGCGATGCAACCATCGGCGCACCCAAAGTTGATTCTGCAAAATCGCAATTAACGGCGATCAATCCACACATTCATATTGAAGCGATAAATGCACAACTTGATGATAATCAGCTCGATGCATTGATAAAAACGCATCAAGTTATACTTGATTGCACAGACAATGTTGCAATACGCGAACAGCTAAATCGTTTATGTCTTTCGCATAAAAAACCGTTAGTTTCTGGCGCGGCAATTCGTATGGAAGGTCAACTGTCTGTTTTTACATATGAAGATAATACACCTTGCTATCATTGCTTAAGCCGTCTATTTGGTGAAAACAGTTTAACTTGTGTGGAAGCTGGAGTAATGGCGCCGCTTGTCGGTACAATCGGTACCTTAGAAGCCATGGAAACAATTAAATTACTAACGCAATATGGCAAAGTGAATGTCGGTAAAGTCCTGCTATTCGATGCAATGAGTATGGATTTTCGTCAATTTAAACTGGCAAAAGATCCTCATTGTGAAGTCTGTTCTCAGACCGCTTCGTCATAATAACCTCGTTTATGGTGAGTGAACGCTCGCCATTTTTTTGCACCATTTATTAAGAATAATCCGAAAAAATGTTTTAATTAGTCTTTAACCTTATACTATGCCTCTTTCGTGGTGATAGTGAACAAGACTATAATCACTTTTCATTTTTTGATAAGTCACTGAGAGTACTAATATGCAATTCCCTCCTTGCCCTAAATGTCAGTCTGAATACACCTATACTGATAACGAAATGTATGTCTGCCCTGAGTGTGCACATGAATGGAATGATGCCGAACCTACAGCAGATCTTGACGAATTAGTCGTTAAAGATGCCAATGGTAACTTGTTAGTTGATGGCGATACAATCACTGTAATCAAAGATCTTAAAGTGAAAGGCAGCTCATCAATGCTAAAAATTGGAACACGTGTGAAAGGAATTCGTCTCGTTGAAGGCGATCACAACATCGATTGCAAAATTGATGGTTTCGGCCAAATGAAATTAAAATCTGAATTTGTGAAGAAAAACTAAATTAGTTTTCCTTATCTTCATCAATAAAATAGCCCCTTCATCTTCACAGAAAAAGGGGCTATTTATTTTTTATTTTTTGCTAAATTAAAATATTATAAAACAACACCTTGACTCGTTAGATACTCATCATAAGTACCTTTAAAATCAATGATTTTATTATCTTTAATTTCTAAAATACGGCTAGCGAGCGAGCCAACAAATTCACGGTCATGGGAAACAAAAATCAGCGTTCCTTCATACATCTCAAGAGCCATATTAATTGACTCAATAGATTCCATATCCAAGTGGTTAGTTGGTTCATCCATAATAAGAATATTTGGTTGCTGCATCATCAGCTTACCAAATAACATACGGCCTTGCTCACCACCAGATAACACCGATACTTTTTTCTTAATGTCATCTTGGGAGAACAGTAAGCGACCTAAAATACTGCGAACCGCTTGCTCGTCATCCCCTTCACTTTTCCATTGACTCATCCAATCAAAAACATTGAGATCGGTGTCGAAATCTTCAGCATGATCCTGTGCATAATAGCCAATACTGCTATTTTCAGACCATTTAACGCTACCACTGGTCGGTGGTTTTTCGCCAACGAGTGTTTTCAAAAATGTTGTTTTACCGATACCATTCGCACCAATAACAGCAACTTTTTCACCCACTTCAAGCAGTAAATTCAAGTTTTTAAACAAGGGTTCTTGACCGTAACCATTTGCCACACCTTCTAACTCAAGGGCATTACGGAACAATTTTTTATCTTGCTCAAAACGGATAAATGGATTTTGACGGCTAGAGGCCTTAACTTCATCTAACTGAATTTTATCAATTTGACGCGCTCGTGACGTTGCTTGCTTTGATTTAGATGCGTTAGCACTAAAACGGCTGACAAATGATTGAAGTTCAGCAATCTGTGCTTTTTTCTTCGCATTATCAGAAACTAAGCGATCTCTTACTTGTGTCGCGGCAATCATATATTCGTCATAGTTACCTGGGAACAAACGTAGTTCACCATAATCTAGATCGGCCATATGCGTACACACAGTATTCAAAAAATGCCTATCATGGGAAATAATAACCATGGTGCAATCACGTTCACTCAGCACTTGCTCTAACCAACGAATAGTATCGATATCAAGGTTATTCGTCGGCTCATCAAGTAACAAAATTTCTGGGTTTGAAAATAGTGCCTGTGCTAGAAGCACACGCAGTTTCCAACCTGGGGCGACTTCGCTCATTGGGCCGTAATGTTGCTCTACGGGAATACCAACACCAAGTAATAATTCACCTGCACGCGATTCTGCGCTGTAGCCATCCATCTCACCATAAGCAACTTCAAGATCAGCGACGCGATAGCCATCTTCTTCGCTCATTTCAGGTGACGCATAAATACGATCGCGCTCTTGTTTCACATCCCACAGTTCACCATGCCCCATGATGACGGTATCAAGAACGGTAAATTCTTCAAATGCAAATTGATCTTGGCGTAATTTACCAATACGTTCATTCGGATCAGTAATGCTCACGTTACCAGCAGAAGGTGTTAAATCATCACCTAATATCTTCATAAACGTTGATTTACCCGCACCATTAGCGCCGATTAAACCGTAACGATTTCCTGTTCCAAATTTAACTGAAATATTTTCAAACAGTGGCTTGCTGCCAAACTGCATAGTGATATTGTTTGTCGTTAACACTTCTAGGCCTTAAATTAATCATATGTAGAGTTGCCCCACCACTATACTTTAAATAAATCGAGTAGCATGAAGGCCGCGAGCGTTACTATCCCAACCTGTGAGTATAGATGAACGATGTGATCCGGCTAGCCTAGCGAAGTTAACGCACATGCGACTTGAAGTATGATAGGTACAAATAGCGGCGCATTATGCCACAATTGGACGCTTAGATCTTGTGCTGTTTTAATTAACCTTATAACTTTGAAACATGTTCTTTGAAAATAGTGAATATTTTCAATATGCTCCATCATTCAAAATCATAGAACAGCACATAATTTGCTGATAAGACAAGCTATTTTGTATTGCATGATACTGAAATAGAAATATCTGTTATATCATTTTATATTTGTGCTTATATTTACCTTAATGACTTTATTTAGCCAACTAACATGACAACTAAAGTAATATTAAAGATGAAATGAGAAAATTGACCTATGACAGGCCGATTAAATATTTTATAGCTTAATTCCCATTGTACGAGTTATCTCGGTTAGGCCTTCTCTTTCATAAAATTTAATTGCTTGATGATTTTGTGAAAAAACAGAAAGCTCCAAATGACTTAATTTATTTTCTTTTGCCCAACCTTTCATTTCATTAAGTAATTGATGGCCTATTTTTTCACCCCGAGAATCAGGCGCAACCACGAAATCAAAAACATAAGCAAAATCTCTGGGAACCATACAATTATAAGCGGGAGCTGACTGCTTCTGAGCAATACAGAACCCTTTAATTTTATTTTCGATAGCAGCAACTAAAAAATGAAACTTAGGATTTTCGATGGCATCGTGAATAAACTCAGATGATTGTTCAACCGGTTTCATCCTCTCAGGATCAAGCGCTGCCATTTCAAAAAATAGCAGTTGGTATAAAACAAAAATCTCATCAAGGTCATTTTTTGCTGCTTTTCTTATCATCCTAACCTCACAACTAACGTCATCAACGGCTTTATTATTAACGAATTTGTTATCAATCGTAAGTTTTCACGGGTGGCGCAATATAAGTTTCAAATTTATCTAATATTGCCGTTGGCGTAGTTTCTACAATCGCCATATGACGATATTTTTCATGTAAAAAACCTTCATCCGCCATTTTGTTGGTCATATCAATCAACGGTTGCCAGTAATTATTAATATTAAATAATGCACAAGGCTTTGTATGTAAACCAATTTGGCTCCAAGTAAACACTTCACTGTACTCTTCAAGAGTACCGTATCCACCTGGTAAAGCGACAAAAGCATCTGCCAGCTCAATCATTTTACTTTTGCGCTGATGCATAGTTTCAACTTTATATAATTCAGTCAGATTTTTATGCGATATTTCTCGCTCTTCAAGTAACGATGGGATAACACCAATAGCTTTACCGCCAAGAGATAATATTGTGTCCGCAATTGTGCCCATAATTCCAACACTCGCACCACCATAAACTAAAGTAATATCACGCTTAACCATTTCTTTTGCAAATTCAATTGCTTGTTGCTGATAAATCTCATTTGAGCCCATACTAGAACCACAATATACTGCTACACTTTTAATTTTTCTCATTACTTACTTATACCTTAATTTTCTGTCATTTTTTAAACGATAACTATTTTTAAGCCATAACTATAGGGTACCTGAAGAAAAGCTCAACATACAAACCACATAATTAATAGCGCCCCGATTCTGGTTACAGCCAATACCTGCTAAACCGCCATATTTCAGCAGTCTATATCATTGAGCTTTCATCTTGATAAACCATATTAACTAAACCTATTCTATGACATAATTCTGATAAATATTTTCACATCGAGTGAATATCACTTTAGATGTCATCATATTGTTCTATTTTCTATTGCGAAATATTATTTTTTAGAACTGTTTGCTTACACAAAACGTTCATTTATAAAACAACCAATTGCTTTAAATTAAGTAAGTTTTCGCCTGATTAATAACGTATTTTCTGAGGTTTAATTATTCATGTCTGCCGATATTAAAAAGAGTGTTTTGCCACTATTACCTATAGGGTTGCTATTATTAGCAATGGCTTCTATTCAAAGTGGCGCATCTTTGGCTAAAACATTATTTCCCGTTATCGGCGCTCCTGGTGTAACAGGCTTACGTCTATTACTTGCAACAATCATTTTATGCGCTATTTTCAAGCCTTGGCGATTAAATTTTAGAAAGAATTCGATAATCCCCCTACTAACTTATGGTATTTCACTCGGCACAATGAACTACCTATTTTATCTCGCTCTTGAACGAATTCCTTTAGGTATTGCCGTGGCATTAGAATTCACGGGTCCGTTGGCTGTTGCCATGTTTTCCTCACGCCGACCAATTGATTTTCTCTGGATAGGACTCGTTATCGCTGGTCTACTCTTTTTGTTACCCATTGGCGATAACATTAACTCATTAGATCCCGTTGGGGTGCTGTATGCTCTAGGTGCTGGTGTCTGTTGGGGAATTTATATTATCTTTGGTAAACGTGCTGGCGCCGGATATGGTGCAGCAACGGTGGCTATTGGATCCTTTATTTCAGCACTAATTTTCTTTCCTATAGGCTTAATGCAAACGGGAGTCGAGGTGATGTTTGATCCCGCTATTTTGCCTCTGGCATTAGCCGTCGCCATACTGTCTACCGCATTTCCTTATACCTTAGAAATGATTGCATTAACCCGTCTTCCCGCTCGTACTTTTGGGACATTAATGAGCCTTGAACCCTGTATGGGCGCATTCTTAGGTATTATCTTCCTACAAGAACATCTAACTAGCACACAATGGCTTGCACTACTCTGCATCGTTTGCGCTTCAATAGGATCGACATCAACCGCAACGCCTAAACCTAAAATAGAGAAAGTGGCCTAGCAAATAAGTTGAATAATAAAGTATTTTAACATGCTAATAAGGCTAATAAATTCATACATTAATATTTATTAGCCTTTTTTTTTGTAAAAATTTCTTCATAAATTTGAAATATTAGTTAATTTCCTTTACCTTAATATAACAGTTACATGCGCTTAAAATTAAAATAGCCCTTAATGAAAAAAATCGGTGACACTATATTGGATTTACCTATTAGATCAATTGATTATTACTCTATGACAAATTACAATTTATGTTTTATATTTATTAACAGATAAAGTTACTAAATAAATTAATATTAAAAAGAGGATGAATCATGAGTACAGCTAAATTATTTAAAACATCTTCAAAAGAACTGTTATATACCCGTAATGATTTAGAAGATAGTGTAAAATTAGAAACCATTGATATACTTAATATCATGGTCATCCATTTTACTGATCTATCTTTAATGACTAAACAAGCACATTGGAATATGCGTGGACGTAATTTTATTGCCGTGCATGAAATGCTCGATGGCTTTAGAACCACAATTGTTGAACATCTAGATGAATTCGCAGAGCGTGCAGTTCAGCTTGGTGGTGTGGCTATCGGTACAACCCAAGAAGTAAATAGATTAACATCTTTAGAAGCTTATCCAACCAATATTCACACGGTGCAAGATCACTTAAAAGCATTAGCTGATCGCTATGCTGTTGTCGCAAATGATCTCCGTAAAGCGATAAATGAAGTTGAAGACGAAGATACTGCTGATATGTTTACCGCAGCATCACGTGATCTAGACAAGTTCCTCTGGTTCATTGAAGCTAATATTGAATAAAACTGTATTTTAAATTAAGCAGTCCCAAGTACAAGAGCAATGTCGTTAAACAGAGTCAATTTAAATTGACCAAGAGGCCACTAAATGTGGCCTCTCTTTTTAGGTATTAATTATGTGGCACTAATTAAACTACCTAAAAAACGCACAAAATCCACATCAAATAATAAATAGCACGTTATTCATTATTAAAAAACATATTAGCTGTTTCTCTTTAGTCCACAATAAACAATTTAGCGCCCATTGGCGTTGAGGAGCGATGTGCTTCAGCGTTATCCGCTACTTGGTAACTAATCCCAGGCGTTAAAATAAACGTTCGACCATCATCAAGCTCAGAATGTAATTCACCTTCTAAACACAACAAAATATGCCCTTTTAAACACCAATGATCCGCAATATATCCCGCAGAGTATTCAACCATCCTTACACGGATGTCACCATATTTTGCAGTGCGCCATAATGCATAACCCTGTTCACCTTGATGAGTTTCTGGCTCAATTTCGGCCCAATTAGTTAGGCCAAATGGAATATTATTCATTTGCATCAGCTATTTCTCGCTATCAGGCATTTCAGGTCGCTCTATTGGGAAAATAGGCAACGCATTTAATAAACGCTTCCCATAATTTTTAGTGATCAAACGTTTATCATAGATAATTATTTCACCGTAACATTCATGGCTCCGAATAAGCCGCCCTGATTGTTGGATCAAGTTAAATGACGCACTGGGTAAACTTTGAACCTCAAAAGGATAGCGTTTCAATGATTTTAGCCAGTCTCCCTCAGTGATAATGACAGGATTTGTGACAGGTGGAAATGCAATTTTATGGATGTGTACCTGAGTCAGATATTCGCCTTTTAAATCTAATCCTTCAGCGAAAGATTGTAACCCCATTAGCGCACTTTTTTGCCCTTGATCAATTCTTTCGCAATGTGTTTCAACTAAACGATAACGAGGTTGATCCCCTTGAACAAGTAGCTGTAATCGTAAATCTTTTACATGCTCTAAAAATCCATCCATCGCTCTTTGGCTACTAAATAAAACTAATACACCACGATGGGTTTCTTTAATGAATTCACTACGAAAGAAAGTCGCCATTTCAGCTAAATGGTTTGCTTCATTATCCATAGTGGGTTCATATTTCATTTGTGGAATGATCAATTTTCCTTGCTCTGTATGATTAAATGGCGAGGAAAGGGTCACAAAGCGGTCATCGTTTTTTTCAGACAAACCACTTAGCTCCATAAATCTTGAATAACTATTGAGTGATCTAAGCGTTGCAGAAGTAATCACAATATGAGGGATATTACGCCATAGTAAGTGCTGAAGCTGCTCACTGACTCTAATACCCGCACAATGCATAAAAAAGCGGGATTGATTTTTTTCATAGCGGCGACTTAGCCATTTAGAAACCGGCGCACCTGAGCTTTGATCAAGGGCAGCTAACCGCCATAACTTAGCCATATTTTCAAAATAACCCATTGCTCTGCTAGTTGTCAGTATAGAACGATGCAAACGCACGATATCTTGTTTGGCGGTTTGCTCTGTTAAATCACTGAGTATTGCTTCTGCAAGCCCTTTAAAACCATCTGTTAACTTAAAGAGTTCCTGACAACTTAATTGCATAGATTCAGGCAATACACCTAAAGGAAATAAATATTCTGTATCTTTTGATGTTTCAGGTAATAACGCATTTGCTAACACGGAAAAATCACGAAATGTTTCTCGTAGTTTTTCTGCATGCTTTTGTAATTTCTCTGGGTTTGCTAACTTTGGAGGTTTTGCTGGACGAAACTGGGCAACATACTGCGTAACATGTTGAATAAAGCTATCAATTTGTGCAGTTAATTGAACTAAAGTAATTTCACCTTCAACTTCAAGGGCATCTCTCGCAACATCAGGAACATGATGACCTTCATCCAGTACAAGTAATAATTTTTTAGGATCGGGCAATACGGACTCAGTTTCCATTGCCGCCATGACGAGTGCGTGATTTGCAACGACAACGTCCGCATCATCAATTTCACGTCGAGCAATAAAAAATGGACAACGTTGATAAAACTGACAATTTCGCCCCAAACAATTCATTTTATCTGTACTAACTTTACGCCATAAGCTATGGCTAAAAGCGCGTTTATGGTGATCTCTTAACCCATCCCAAGCAAAACTATGAAAATCATTACGTAATTGCTGGCAAATCGCACGTTCTTCACTATTGGCGATTTCGGTTTTATCCTCAACCAACAACATTAAATCAATTTGATCCCCTTCTGCGGCACAAATTGCTTCTAGATTTCGCGGGCAAACATAACGTGCACGGCCGAATGCGCCAGTAAATTTAAGATCTGGAATAATTTTGCTTAGTAGTGGCAAGTCTTTACTAAAAATTTGGTCTTGCAGCGCGACATTGGCAGTACTCACAACCAGGGTTTTACCTTCTTCACGCGCTACCGCAATCCCCGGAATTAGGTAAGACAGTGTTTTACCAACCCCAGTAGGAGCCTCTATCACTAAATGGCGCCCATCAGCATCAGCTAAGTTTTTAGCCACCTCAGCAATCATTTGACGTTGAGGCTCACGGGAAACAAACCCGTCAATTTGTAGTGATAAGCCTTTATACCACTCCGTTATTTGTTCTTTTATTTTATTAGACAGGGACATAAATTACGCGATAACCAAATTTGAAATGTACGATAACCTAGTAGATAAATAGCACAAAAGTAAAAAGATTACTTTTGCCAACCGCTTCGCAAAACTACTGTATTAAAACCCATTATACATTAAAATTGGGAAGCGATTTGCAAAAGCGTATAAAATGTCGCTTTTAACTTGTTTGCAACAACCATCCAGTTATACTTTGTGTTCTAAAATTTAACGCAGGCTATAAAATATGAAAAAATTAGCAATCGCTATATGCGCCTTATTTGCTTTTGGTTCAGTAGGCGGCATTGTTTTAGCAGGTATGAATATTTATACTCGCTCAACAACACCTTTAGAACAGGGACAACCTCAGGCTCAATCCCTAATCCCTGCCCCTAACCAAATGCAGCAACCAAACTAAAATAATGTATTAGCTCAGGATGGAGATAGTTTATGTACAACGATTTTTTTGTTACACCGCAATGGTTAAACGCGCATCTGTTTGATGCAAATATTATTGTACTCGACGCATCATCTCCTCCACCAACAGCCCCCTATGATTGTCGCCAACGTTATTTACAAGAACATATTCCTAATGCGCAATTTTTTCATCAAGATGAAATTGCCGATAAAACCTGCGATCTGCCCCATATGCTACCGAGTGCAGAAACCTTCAGCCAAGCAGTAGGTGCTATGGGTATTGATAATAATACTCAAGTTATTATTTATGCCCAAAATAATTTATTTTCATCCCCTCGTGCTTGGTGGACATTCACGACAATGGGCTGCAAAAACGTCAAAATATTGGCAGGTGGAATTGATGCTTGGAAAACAGCTGGATTTGAAACTCAAGCAGGTGAAGTCATTCCACCAGCAATCAAAGAATTTAAAGCAACTCGAAAAGAAACGAATGCTTTGAATCAAAAACAAGTATTAGATATCGTTAACGAAGGTAAAATTCAAATTATCGATGCTCGTGCAGCGCCGCGTTTTCTAGCACAAGCACCCGAACCACGTCCGGGTCTACGTATGGGACACATTCCGAGAAGTAAAAATGTTCCTTGGGATCTACTCGTTGAAAATGGAGAGTTCAAGTCCCCTGAACAACTAAAAGCCATTTTTACTCAGCAAGGCGTCGATATCCACGCTCCCTCAGTCACTTCTTGTGGCTCAGGAATGACCGCTGCCGTTGTGCTAATGGCGTTAACCCTACTTGGCAACACAGATGTACGTTTATATGACGGTTCGTGGGCAGAGTGGGGACAGGATAATGGTTTGCCGATTGAACCTTAGGTTTCAACTCGCAAAAATAAAGGCTGCTAATATTTAAATTGCAGCCTTTATTAAATTCTTGAGATCTTGACTAAAATAGTCAGTATCTCGTTATTGTGACGTATATTTAAGCAAAACTATTTGGCAAATATACCCGCCAAGAAGAGCACTGCAATTGCACCGATAACGGCGACCACAAAGCTACCAAAATTGAAACCATCAACTTTACCTTTACCAAAGAAAGTACTGATATACCCCCCGACAACGGCGCCGACAATCCCTAAAACTGTGGTCATAATAAAACCCATCTGATACGTTCCAGGCATGAGCCATTTTGCTAGAACACCCGCAATCAGACCAAAAATAATCCAAGCAATAACGCCCATATTACGCCTCCAAAAGACTAGGTTGTATTAAGTAATAATGTCTCAACAATAATAGTGATTAACTTAACTTAATGACTATCATACTTACTAAGTAAAGACCCAATAAGTTATTTTCGCAAATAAAAATTCTTTTTTTAAGACTTTTTATCAATATTTACATCTACAATATGCGAAATAACATCAGAAATTTGCTGTGCATTTTTCAAAGATCGCACTTGTTGAAACAGTTCATCCGCAGATTGATATTCTTTACGTAAATAGCTCAACCATTGCTTAATACGAGCGGCATGATAGTGACCAGTATCACCAAGTTTTTCCAGTTCAGTATATTTTAATAATATCTGATTAACCTGTTCCCAAGGCATTTGCCGATGGTTATTTTTAATCACTCGGCTTAGATTCGGTGTATTTAATGCACCCCGCCCAATCATAATGGCATCGCATCCCGTTATTTCAATACAGCGTTTAGCACTTTCATAGTCCCAAATTTCACCATTTGCGATAACAGGTATTGATAACCGCTTACGAATGTCACCGATAGCTTGCCAATTAATACGCTCAGCCTTATAACCATCTTCTTTAGTGCGTCCATGAACGGTTAATTCAGTGGCTCCCCCCTGCTCTGCTGCATCAGCAATTTCGTGGGTAAATTCACCGCTATCCCAACCTAGTCTAACTTTCACAGAAACAGGTAATGATTTAGGAACAGCATCACGCATGGCTTTAACAGCACGGTAAATGAGATCGGGTTGCTTCAACAGCGTAGCACCACCACCATGGCCATTTACCGTTTTTGATGGGCATCCACAATTCAGATCGACGCCCCAAGAGCCTAATTCAACGGCTCTATCTGCATTTTCTGCTAACCATTCGGGGTGCTGCCCTAACAACTGCACCCTAACTAAAGTTCCTGATGGCGTACGACTTTGATTACGTAATTCGGGGCACAAACGATAGAAGGTTTTGGCTGGAAGTAACGTATCTACTACACGAACAAATTCAGTAATGCAGAGGTCATAATCATTGACCTCTGTGAGCAATGAACGAACGAGTGAGTCTAAAACCCCTTCCATAGGGGCTAGTAGCACACGCATTAACCTTCACCACGTCCTTGTCTTACTTTGCTTTGTGCATTTTTCCAAGGTGAACCTGATGACTCAGATTTTCCTTTTGCAGCTGGCGCGCTAGAACGACGAGGTCTGTTACTACCTTTATCGCCTCTATCACTTCCACCTCTGTCACTGCGCTCACTAGGACGTCTATCAGATGAACGTCTGTCATTGCGCTGCGGTGATTTTTGAATAGGTTCAGCTTTAATTGAAGGATCTGGCTCATAACCTTCAGTTGTCATTAGCGGAATTGATTTTTTCAATAGTTTTTCAATATCTTTGAGAAGTTTAATTTCATCGACACAAACTAAAGAAACCGCCATGCCCGTTGCATCAGCACGACCAGTACGACCAATACGGTGAACATAATCTTCTGCCACATTTGGTAATTCATAGTTCACAACATGAGGAAGTTGTTCAATATCAATACCACGCGCAGCAATATCAGTAGCAACTAAAACGCGAATATCACCTGATTTAAAATCAGCAAGTGCACGAGTACGCGCGCCCTGACTTTTATTACCATGGATAGCCGCAGCTTTAATACCATCTTTATTAAGATGTTCAGCAAGACGGTTAGCACCATGCTTAGTACGCGTAAATACTAAAACTTGCTGCCAATTATCACGGCCGATCATGAATGATAAAAGATCTGCTTTACGTTTTTTATCAACAAGATGTACATATTGTGTCACTTGTTCTGACGCTGAATTACGTGGCGCCACTTCAATGGTCACAGGGTTAGTTAGCAATTTATTAGCGAGCTGTTTAATGTCGTCAGAGAAAGTTGCTGAGAAAAGTAAATTTTGACGCTTTTTAGGGAGTTTACTAATAACACGACGGATATCGTGAATAAAACCCATATCTAACATGCGATCAGCTTCATCAAGCACAAGAATTTCAACTTGAGATAGGTCAACTGCATTTTGATGCTCTAAATCGAGTAAGCGTCCAGGTGTTGCAATCAAAATCTCAACGCCACTGCGCAATTTCATCATCTGTGGATTAATGCTTACCCCGCCAAAAATAACCATTGAGCGGATTTTCAAATGACGACTGTATTCTTTTACATTTTCAGCAACTTGAGCTGCCAATTCCCTTGTAGGTGTCAGGATCAACGCCCGAACGGGTCTACGATTGTTCCCACGCGGGGTTTCAATGAGTTTTTGTAAAATAGGCAACGTAAAGCCTGCGGTTTTACCCGTACCTGTTTGAGCGCTTGCTAACAGGTCTTTACCTGCAAGTACTGCAGGAATAGCTTGTTGTTGAATAGGTGTAGGACTTTCATAGCCTAACTCATTAATGGCAAGCAAAATTTCCTCGTTTAAAGCGAGGTCTGAAAAATTAGTCAAATTAAATTACTCCGGGCTTCACCGTATCAAATTATTGAGGCAGTTCTAAGGGGAAGTGAATCAGAAGAAGAAAAAAGCGCAAACTGCCGTGCGACATGTCTAAATTCTAACATTATTTGATGACGATAAATATATTAATTTAGTTTGCCTCACAAATTAATATAAAATGCCCTTCATATGGTATATATACTTATATGACACTATGAGTTGTCGTTTTCTATCCCTTATAAAAATGAAAAGCCGCTTAGAGCCTATTTGGGTGTTATTTAATTCTGATTTAAAGGAATGTTTATGATTATAAATTCATCGTCAACTTTGCGAGGAGAGAATGCGAGACAACAACTACTTCTCGCAGCTGCTGATGTTTATGGAGAAAAAGGACTTGATGGGGCGACTACACGCCAAATAGCACAAGTTTCTGGTCAAAATATCGCAGCAATTTCATATTATTTTGGTTCGAAGGAAGGCCTTTACCTTGCTGTTGCACAGATGATTGCCAGTAACGTCAAAGAAAGCTTCTATGAAACGTTTAACCTGATAGATAATTTTCTTAACCAACCTGCTGAGGCTCAAACACCTCAAAAAGCCCTTGAGCTATTACAAAAAACCGTTATTGCTTATAATTACTTTCAGTTGGAGAAAAAAAACCTCAGTTTTTCGCGAATATTAGCACGTGAACAGCTGAATCCAACAGAAGCCTACACCATTATCCATGAACAAGCTTTAGGCCCAATACACTCGCGTTTAAATCATCTAATCGCCACTTATATCGGCGCAGATCCCCATAATTTAACTACGTTAATCCATACCCATGCCATTCTTGGCGAAACGCTTTCATTTCGTATTGCACGAGAAACATTACTCAGACAAACGGGTTGGAAACATATTAATGAGAATGAATTTGAAATTATTAATCAAGTTCTTATCGAACATACAAATATCTTATTAGAGGGGTTACGTCATCGCAAACAAGCAGAAAAGTGATATGATAAATAGATAAAGAAAAGTAATACTTTTAGGTTATAACTAACTCAGTATAACTTTTTTATCATTTTATCCTCTTGAGTAAGGTTAGCTATGAACAATAAACGTCGTTCTGTTTTTATTCTTCTTATTGTCATATTAATCGGTGTTGCTGTGGGTGGTTATTACTACTACCAATCTAAGCAAGATAAAACATTAACCTTATACGGAAATGTTGATGTCAGAACCGTTAACCTTGGTTTTCGAGTAGGGGGAAGGCTCGCGTCTTTGAATGTAGATGAAGGCGCGCGCGTGACCGCAGGGGATAAGCTTGGCAAACTTGATGATGCCTCTTACATCAATGCGCTTAATAAAGCGAAAGGCATTCGAGATAGCGCTAAAGCGCAACTAGCTTTAAAAGAAGCGGGTTATCGAACTCAAGAAATTGCTCAAGCAGAAGCGGAAGTTGCTCAAAAACAAGCGGCTTGGCAATATGCTGATAATTTTTATAAACGCCAGCAAGGCCTTGCAGCTCAGCGCGTTATTTCAGCTAATGATTTAGACAATGCAAAAAATAGTCGTAATCAAACCCTCGCTGCCCTGAAAGCCGCACAAGATAAACTCAATCAATATCAAAGTGGATTTCGCCAAGAAGAGATCGCCGCAGCAAGAGGTGAATGGCTACAAGCTGAAGCCGCTGTTGCACAAGCTGAACTTGATTTGCAAGATACAACACTCACTGCGCCATCAGATGGCACTATTTTAACCCGCGCTATTGAACCAGGTACCATTGTTGGCGCAGGCAACACGGTATTTAGTGTTACCCTAATCCACCCGGTATGGGTTCGAGCCTATGTCAGCGAGCCTAATCTTGGTGCCACCGTTCCCGGTAGTGATGTGTTGCTATATACCGATAGCAGACCCGATTCTCCTTACCACGGGAAAATAGGTTTTGTTTCTCCTACTGCTGAATTCACGCCTAAAAGCGTACAAACACCTGATTTACGTACTGATTTGGTATACCGTTTACGTATTATCGTGAGCGATCCTGATGACGCTCTGCGTCAGGGTATGCCCGTCACCGTCCGTTTTCCTGAAACAAAACAGTAAATGCTTGTCATGAATAATGATTACAACATACGCCTTCAGGGTATTGAAAAAACATTTTCAGGTCTAGATTCACCGGCAGTCGAGAGCTTAACGACTGAAATTCATGGTGGCTCAGTCACGGGGCTCGTGGGCCCCGACGGCGCAGGTAAAACAACGCTAATAAGAATGCTAGCTGGATTGTTAAAACCTGATTCCGGCACAATCAGTCTAATGGGTTTAGATCCCATCAAAGACAGTATTGAAGTGCGGGCAAACTTGGGCTATATGCCACAAAAGTTTGGTTTATACGAAGATTTAACCGTGCAAGAGAATCTCGATTTATATGCAGATTTACGTGGTGTTATCGGTGATGAACGCAAAAAAACCTATCAACAATTACTGACATTTACCAATCTGACCGATTTTACCTCTCGTCTTGCGGGTAAACTCTCAGGCGGTATGAAACAAAAACTGGGGTTAGCCTGTACATTACTAGGCAAGCCTAAAGTATTGCTGCTCGATGAGCCAGGAGTAGGAGTCGATCCCATCGCTCGTCGTGAATTATGGCAAATGGTGCATACCCTTGCTGATGATGGCATGTTGATCCTCTGGAGCACCTCTTACCTAGATGAAGCTCAGCAATGTAAAGAAGTTCTGCTACTCAACAAGGGGAAGTTACTGTATTCAGGAAAACCTGAATTACTGACTCAAAAAATGGTTGGACGATCATTCTTACTCGACGTCCCTGCCACACAAAAACGCACTCAACTACAAAATGCATTAGTATTACCTGAAACTACCGATGGCGTAATTCAAGGTCGCTACATCCGTTTGATCTTAAAACCTAATGCTTCCCAACAAAATTTACTTAATGCGCTCAATATGGGCGACCAAAAACTAATTGAAGCAGAGCCACGCTTTGAAGATGCGTTTATTGATTTACTTGGCGGTGGCCCATCACATCGTTCAGAGCTGGCTTCTATTGTCCCGCAAATCCCACCAAATCCAAATGAAACCGTCATTGAAGCTCGCAATCTCACTAAGAAATTTGGTAATTTTGCCGCCACTGATACGGTTAATTTTCAAGTCAAACGCGGTGAGATTTTTGGCTTGTTAGGCCCTAATGGGGCAGGGAAATCAACCACATTTAAAATGATGTGTGGCCTAATGAAACCAACTGAAGGACAAGCTTTGGTATTGGGAATGGATTTAAAAACCAGTTCAAATAAAGCACGTCAGCATTTAGGTTATATGGCGCAAAAATTCTCGTTATATGGCAACTTAAAAGTGAAGCAAAACCTAAAGTTTTTTTCTGGCGTTTATGGCCTTCACCACAAAAAACAATCAACTAAAATGCAAGAGATGATAGATGCATTTAGTTTCACGCCAATTATTAATCAAATCACAGATTCATTACCTTTAGGTTATAAACAACGCCTCGCTCTTGCCTGTTCGTTGATGCATGAACCTGATATTTTGTTTCTGGATGAACCCACTTCGGGAGTTGACCCACTAACTCGTAGAGAGTTTTGGTTACATATTAATGGGATGGTCGATAAAGGCGTCACTGTGATGGTAACCACTCACTTTATGGATGAAGCTGAATATTGCGATCGTATTGGTTTGGTATATCACGGTAAAATTATTGCCGCAGGCACCCCTGATGAACTAAAACAACAAGTTGCCAGCGCTGAAAATCCTAATCCTTCAATGGAAGATGCCTTCATAGAGCTTATCTTTAATTATGATCAACAACAGGGGGAACGATGACCGCAGCAGCCTCCCATTTTTCGTGGCGCAGACTCAAAGCTCTGTGCTTTAAAGAAACTAAACAAATCGTTCGCGATCCGAGCAGTGCACTAATCGCTGTTGTGATTCCACTCATGCTGCTGTTCATTTTTGGCTATGGTATCAATCTAGATTCGAGCAAACTGCGCGTGGGTATTTTAATGGACCAACAGAGCCAAGAAGCGCGGGAACTCGTCGATGCGTTTACTGGCTCGCCTTTTATTGATGCAACTATCAGTGATAACCGCCAACTTTTAGCCAATAAAATGCAAGCAGGAGAAATTCGCGGGATCGTTGTTATTCCTGTCAATTTTTCCGCTCAGCTATTGCGCTCAGAAGGACATGCGCCGATTCAAGTCATCACTGACGGTAGCGAACCAAACACAGCAAACTTTGTGCAAGCGTACACCAAAGGGGTTTGGCATACTTGGTTAGTTCAACAAGGGGAAAATAAAGGTTATGCAACAGACCCATTAATTGAATTAAATATGCGCTATTGGTTTAACGAGGCTGCAATTAGCCAGCATTTCATTATCCCAGGCGCGATTAGTATTATCATGACAGTTGTAGGTGCAATTTTGACCTCCCTAGTGATTGCTCGTGAATGGGAACGTGGCACCATGGAAGCGTTATTATCGACGCAAATCACCCGCACTGAACTACTGTTATCTAAGCTATTGCCTTATCAGTTACTTGGTTCATTTGTTATGATCCTATGCATGTTCGTCACCACGTTTGTTCTGGATATCCCCTATCGAGGCTCATTGGTTATCTTATTTGTGATCACCAGTCTCTATCTTGCTACGGCATTAGGGATGGGGTTATTAATTTCGACGATCACCCGAAACCAATTCAATGCCGCTATGATAGCGCTGAATGCGGCCTTTTTACCTGCCATCATGTTATCGGGTTTTATTTTTGAAATTGATAGTATGCCTGCCATCATTCAAGCTGTTACTTACTTCATTCCTGCGCGATATTTTGTCAGTAGCTTGCAAACACTATTTCTCGCCGGCGATATCTATCTCGTGTTACTCACTGATTTTCTTTTATTGATTGCTTCGGCAATTTTATTTATTGGTCTAACGGCGCTTAAAACCCGTCGTCGACTGGATTGAGGTGAAACTATGTTTTATCGTCTATACACCTTAATTATGAAAGAGTTGCAATCTTTGTTGCAAGAACCACAAACGCGGATTATTTTAATTTTGCCCGTTATTTTTCAGATGATTTTATTTCCGCTAGCGGCAACATTAGAAGTCACCAATACCACAATTGCAATTTATGACCAAGACAGTGGCCAACATTCTATTGAGCTTACCCAGCGATTAGCCAAAGCTAGTGCATTTTCTCATATCTTGTTACTGAAAAGTGAGCACGACATTCGCGAGACACTCGATAACCGTAAAGCACTGTTAGTAGTGCGTTTCGATCAAAACTTTAGCGCTGATATTGCGAGCCAGCACAAAGCTAACATGATGCTATTGTTAGATGGACGAAATTCAAATAGCTCTCAGATAGCCGCTAACTATATTGAACAAATTGTCATGCAATATGAGCAGGAACTCACACAAGGTCAGCCTCGCCCCAACAATAGTGAATTGGTTGTTCGCAATTGGTACAACCCAAATTTAGATTATAAATGGTTCATCGTACCCTCATTAGTCGCATTAATTACAACCATTGGTGTACTTATTGTCACCTCTCTTTCTATTGCCAGAGAGCGTGAGCAAGGCACACTAGACCAATTGTTAGTTTCGCCTCTGACCACTTGGCAAATTTTTATTGGCAAAGCCATTCCTGCATTGATAGTCGCAACGGCGCAAGCAACACTGGTCCTCGTCATCGGTATTTTTTGTTATGAAATTCCCTTCGCAGGTTCATTGCTACTATTTTATGGCACGATGCTATTTTATGGCTTATCGTTGGTTGGCTTTGGCTTATTAATATCTGCGTTATGTTCCACGCAGCAACAGGCATTTATTGGGGTGTTTGTCTTTATGATGCCTGCCGTCCTGTTATCGGGCTATATTTCTCCTATTGAGAATATGCCTGTTTGGCTACAAGATATTACTTGGATAAATCCGATTCGGCACTTTACAGATATTACTAAACAAATTTATCTAAAAGATGCTGATTTTTCAGTAATTTTCCATAGCTTATGGCCACTACTTATTATTGCGTTAGTCACAAGTAATGTAGCGTACTATTTATTTAGAAAGAAAATAGCATAGACCATTAGGTTAGATGAATCGCTCAAGGCTGTTTATTTAGAAAGAAAATCGCATAAACCATTAGGTTAGATGAATCGCTCAAAGCTGTTTACTTCACTAATAATAATCTCACAATTAATTATTAGCTTATTATTTTTCAAGCTTTAATTAGCACAAAAGCCCTTGTGACTCACATCACAAGGGCTTTTAATTATTTATACTGTACTAATCGCTAATTAGCGACGGTCACCGAAAATACGCAGCAACATCAGGAACAGGTTAATGAAGTCTAAATACAGAGATAATGCACCCATAATTGAGTATTTACGCATTGTTTCTCTATCATTTTCATCAATTTGTGAACCCATTTCTTTCAACTTCTGAGTATCATAAGCAGTTAATGCAGCAAACAGCAGCACACCACCATAAGTGATAACCCAGTACATCATTGAACTTTGCAGCCAGATATTAACCAGTGAAGCGACAACGATACCAATCAATGCCATAAACAGAAAGTTACCCATTCCTGTTAGGCTGCGTTTAGTGGTATAGCCGTAGAAGCTAAGCGCACCAAACATCACCGCAGTGATGACAAAAGTGCCCGCGACGGATTCACCGGTATAAACAGCGAGAATAACGGAGATAGTTAAACCGGTTAGCAACGCATAAAGCATAAACATACCGGTTGCCATCATGCCATTCATTCTTGGAAGTAAGAATGACAAACCCATCACTAAACCAAGCTCAGCGATGATCATGCCAAAAAACAAAATTTTATTCGTTGCGATGGTAATGTACAAACCACTGCTCAATGAATACATAGCTACAAATGCAGTCAACAGTAAACCGACTGTCATCCAGCCGTATACTTGTGACATAAATGCCTGAACGCCAGTGTTGGCACCCTGGACAAGAGAATCATTACGTTGATCAAACTGACCCATGATGGTTACCCTTTAAGAAAAAGAAAAAAGACCCAGTAAAAATACTGTAATCGGACAAATTATAGCAAAGTTTATCACAATACTTTCACAATACATTCAGCAAATTCGTATTTTTTAGGGGAAAAAATGCGATTACCAGCGCTTTGCTGATGCTTCATCACTCTCTTTCGCTTCAACCCAGCGTTCATTTTCTGGCAATGCTTCTTTTTTCCAAAAAGGTGCTTTTGTTTTTAAGTAATCCATAATGAATTCAGCAGATTGAAATGCAGCATCGCGGTGAGCACTGGTCACCCCCACAAATACAATCTCTTCACCCGGTTGTAATGTACCGACTCGATGAATAACACTCACGCGCTGCAAAGGCCAACGCCCTCTTGCTTCTTCAACAATATTATTTAACGCTTTTTCAGTCATTCCTGGATAATGCTCAAGTGTCAACGCAACCACACTGTCACCAAGGTTATGATTACGTACTTTTCCTGTAAACGTGACAACGGCGCCGTCACTATCGCACTGTGCTAACCACTGGTATTGCTCACCAACACTGAAATTATCCGTTTGTACCGCAATATGAGTATTGTTCATAATTTAGCCCCCAGTGACGGGTGGAAAAAATGCCACCTCATCACCTGAAACCAATGAATGTTCCAGTGAAACAAATGATTGATTGACAGCTGCGAGTAATTTTCCGTCTTCTAAAGCAAGCGCCCAACGATCGCCTTTTAGTGATAGTGCTTGGCGTAATTCTTCAACCGTTTGATAATTTTCAGTCAGCTCCAAACGATCTGTGCCGACTAATTCACGCACTTGAGCAAAAAATAAAACTGTAATCATCATTCCGCCTTAAAATGTCCAGACTTACCGCCGGTTTTTTCAAGTAAGCGCACCGGACCAATAACCATATCTTTTTGAACAGCTTTACACATATCATAGATAGTTAATGCCGCCACAGAGGCCGCCGTAAGCGCTTCCATTTCAACACCCGTTTTACCCGTTAAACGACAACAGGTATCAATGCGTACACGGTTATGTTCTTGTTCAGCTGTAAGAGTCACTTCAACTTTAGTCAATAATAGGGGATGACATAAAGGGATCAGTTGCCACGTGTTTTTTGCAGCTTGGATTCCGGCAATACGCGCTGTCGCAAAAACATCACCTTTATGGTGACTGCCATCGACTATCATTGCTAACGTTTCTGGGTTCATGGTGACATACGCTTGCGCTCGCGCCTCACGGATAGTTTCAGCTTTTGCAGAAACATCAACCATATGGGCCTCGCCCGACGCATTAAGGTGAGTCAGCTGGGACATATTTTCTCCTGAAAATCAAAAATGGTTAGCCGCCAATGACGGATAAATTTGGGGTAATGCCACTATCGCCCATATGTAAAAAATGGGTCTCACGTTTAGATTTCAATCCACTTTGAAGACGCGCTTTTAACGCTTCATTTTGATTATCATCGCCAAGCAAATCACGCAGTGGAATACCATTCTCACCGAATAAGCATAAATGCAGATTTCCCAAAGAGGAAACACGTAGGCGATTACAACTTTGGCAAAAATCTTTTTCGTACGGCATGATAAGCCCGATTTCGCCTTGATAATCAGGATGGCTAAAGACTTGGGCAGGGCCATCGCTACGAGAGCGTGGCTGCATATACCACCCCTCTTCAATTAAGCGATCGCGAATGGTTTCACCTGATACATGGTAACGTTGAAATAGATCACTTCCATCACCCGTTTCCATTAATTCAATAAAACGTAATTGAATTGGGCGATGTTTAATCCAATTTAGGAATGACTTCAACCCAATATCATTGACATTTTTCATCAATACCGCATTAACTTTAACTTTTTCAAAACCTGCCTCAAAAGCAGCATCAATCCCTTTCATCACTTGAAAAAATTTATCTTGTCCTGTGATCGCAGCAAATTGACGTGGATCGAGGCTATCAAGGCTAACGTTAATTGCACTAAGCCCTGCGTCTTTCCACTCTTTAACATCTCGCGCCATACGATAGCCATTGGTTGTTACCGCTATTTTTTTAATTGCTTTGTTTTCATTAATTGCGGCAATAATATCGCTAAAGTCTTTACGCATCGTTGGCTCACCACCCGTAATACGGACTTTTTCCGTACCTAATTCAGCAAAAGAACGACTAATGCGACGAATTTCATCGAGTGTTAAGAATTCATGGCGGCCACTTGGTTTATAGCCATCAGGGAGGCAGTATGTGCAACGAAAGTTGCAAACATCTGTTATAGAAAGACGAAGATAATAGAATTTACGGTCAAATTGATCGACAAGCTGTTGCATAATCACACCTTTCCAAATACGGGAGATGCAGACATTTCTATCTCGCACCCTGGTGGCTCATAGACCACGGCCAGAGCATCATATTCGGGCTACCGAACTTAGACACAAAGGCTAGGAGTTTTATTGAGAACCCAGCAGCCGATTAAATTCATATCATTAAATTTAAAACAACCCACTACGTTCACTTATTAACTGTAAGGATTCTAGCGTATAGAAAAATAAAAAGCGAATCGCAATTCGATATATAATATAATATACAACGACTTACAGAAATTATAACATAGTGGCCGAAGCCCTTATTATCACAGACAATTTTCGATTAATTTATGAATAGAAAGTAGAGTTAGATAAGAAATAGATCGTAGTTTGTTAATATTTAATTATCAATTTATTGATATAGATCTAAAACGAAACACTCATCACCTCATCTTATTGTTTATATTGTAAATATTGTAAATATTTAAGTTAAGCTCAATAAACTATATTAATAAAGCGGTGAGTAAGCATTTAATATCAAAACGTCTTTTCTTTTAAAATAAGAAAAAAATTATAACCAGCAAAGTACTCTAAATAATTTGTGTTGTGACTAGGCGGCAAAGAAGCTAGAGCGTAGGCAACTACGTGACTAGGGCTAGCGAGTACAGCCAACAACGTCACAGCGCAAAGTATGACAAGTATTCACCATCAAAAAGCCGTTTCTTTTAAGAAAAAAATTATAATCAGCAAAGTACTCTAAATAATTTGTGTTGTGACTAGGCGACAATGAAGCTAGACCCTAGGAGCGTAGACAACTACGTGACTAGGGCTAGCGAATGCAGCCAACAACATCACCGCACAAATCATTATAATTATTTAACTTCGAAACATTTTTTCTTTTAATAAAAATATGATAACTAGCAAATACTCTAAATAATTTGTGTTGTGACTAGGCGGCAAAGGAGCTAGACCCTAGGAGCGTAGATAACTACGTGACTAGGGCTAGCGAGTGCAGCCAACAACGTCACAGCGCAAAGTATGACGAGTAAAAGTATGACGAGTATTTAGAAACGGTACTCAACCCCCCCACTAATAGTCCTACCCCGTCCTAACGTATTCGATAAACTTTCACCAAAACTCACTACATAGGCGCGATCCATTAAATTCTCAACGTTCCCACGTATAATGAAATTATCGGTGAAAGCATAACTGGCATATAAATCAATTAGCGTATATTTCGGCCAATCAGCTAAATAGGGTTGGTTACTTTGTGCTGAGCTATCTTGGAAGCCCGGCGTAAAGCGAACAACTACGCCGCCATCCAGTTTACGGTCAAACGCTCGCCCACCGAGGGTAAATGATCCTCTATCTCCTGGTAAATTGGCTGCGCTACTAAAAACGGCACCATTATGGCAATCAACATAGTTGCTTTGCTGTTCATCTACTTCCATGTACCAGTTACCCGGACCGCTATTCGCGCCCCCTTTCAATACTCCGCCTAACCATGCTGGATGAGCACAGAATTTATTTTTACCGAGCATATGAGTAAACGTCAGATCTGCATAAGCAAAGCCTGCATCATAGTTAATTTGATACTCGAATCCTCTGAAGCGCGTGACATTTAAGTTATTGCTGTAGGCCGCATTACCAATACTTGGGTTAACCATACCTGGTTTTGTTCGATTGATGGCCAAATTAATGTAGTTATCCACCCGCGTATCAAAGTAAGCAACTTTTGCGACAAGGCGGTCTTCTTCAATTAATAACTGTGGATAATTAACATTCATCCCCAGTTCCCATGCATTCGAGCGCTCAGCTTTTAAATAAGGGTTAGGAAATTGAGTCGACGAACTATGTGCGCTGCCCGTGGTGAGGGTTTCAGTAATCGCTGGCGGACGCCATGAACGACCATAACTAGTAAATAATTCCATCCATTCGAGACCTGGGTGAACCGCCAATCGAATATTCGGTGAAAACGCCCCTTCTGACTTATCAACATCCCACGATTGAATGATATTAACACCCTGGCATGCCCTAGAGCTCATGGCTTTACAAGGATTATCCTTGGTGTAAGGGTATGTCCGATACCCCATACTGGTTTGGCCTTTAAGGGTGTAATAATCATATCTCATCCCCCCTTCCAACGTTAACCAATCGTCATGCTCATAGGTCAGTGTTGTAAATAATGAACTAAGTGAACGCTTACCATCAGGTGTGACATTACCCGCGGAAGTCTGGGTTGAGCTACTGGAAGCCTTATCTTGAAATGTCTCAAATCCATAATGTGCTTTTAATACATTATTACGGTTAAATTCAATTTCTGAATGGTTTTCAAGTTGCAAGCCCTGCGTCTTAACTCGAGTATCAGTTTGATAGCCATTTTTAAACACTACACTCGTCGCATACGTTTCGCTATCATCTTTCGTATCAACAAGATAAACCTTAGCTTTAAACTCTGTGCTCCATGGGCTATCACTATAACGGGTATAATCTAAAGAATAGTTCTTGGTATTAACATCACTAAATCCGCTGCTTTTCCAGCCCAATGTATAGGGCCATGTATTCGACAAATTGGTCAATGTACCCGCATTCGGTGTCGCCACTTTTGTTTCTAGATAGTTAAACTGAACGCGTTGTGACTCATCAATATTCCAGCCTGCTTTGGCCAAATAAGAGGTCATTTGGTAATTACTATCAGTTATTTTATTATGCTTTAAATCATGGACCATCTGGTCATACAGGCCGATATCATTATTAATACGAATATTACCAATATCACCCTGTGTACCTGGCTTATAATCTCCGAGTCGTCGCTCACTCGCAGCAAACAGTAAATCTGCCTTTTCATTGCCTAGCGCGATAGCGCTACTACCGATGAAGTGTGTATTATTAGTGCCAGTGCTGGCATGTATTTTACCGCCAAAGGTTTTGTCTTTAGTCAGAAAATCGGACGCATTGACGGTATTAAAAGTTGCCACACCACCCAAAGTACCACCACTGCCCATTCCGCTACTGTTGCCTTTTTGAATTTCCACACCAGATAGAAGTTCTGAGTCGATATACATGGTGCCATTACGCTGTCCATGACCACTCTTTTGGAAGTTTTGCCTCATCCCATCAATATTCATATTGACGCGTCCATAGTCTTGGACACCACGAATATTGACAGATAAAGACGGATCCTGCTGGCTGACACTCGAGTAAACGCCCGTTGTTAGTTCGAGCAAATCGGCAATGTGTTTAGGTGGTCTGTCTTCAATTTGTTTTTTACTGATGACACTCACAGAAGCTGGAGTGCTATACACCCAATCGCCTTGTTGAACTTGCGCAGCGGTAACAGTGATTTTATCTAACACCACTACTGATTTATCAGTGGATACTGTGGGTATACGGCTAATTGAAATACGGTTATTTTGAATATTATAATAGATTGGATTTGAGCCAATCAGTTGCCGTAATCCTTCCTTAAGCGATAAATTCCCCTGTATTGCATGGCTTTTTAGTCCAGCAACATCTTGGCTCTCAATTAATATTTCAACGTTTGCTTGTTGTGCATACTGTAAAAGTGCCTGCTCAAGAGATTGAGCTGGAATAGAAAACGAGATATTCGATTTCACTTGTTCAGTTTGCGGTAGTTGTTCTGTCTGTGCATAACCCATAAACGGAACTGCAGGTAATGCCATCAATGCAAGGTGAACACAAAGTACGGATTTTTTATAATAATGTTTCTTCTGAGTCATTTCCCATCCCCAAGATGATAATGGTAATAAAAATCATAATCACTTAGATCAAGACGTAGAAAATAAAAAAACCCGTAAACAATTTTTTAATTAATTGTTATTTAATTATTGATTTAGTATATAAAACATAGAATATCAATAAATTAACGTAAAAAATGGCATTTCATAAATCGCTAAATTACGTGATGCCGCTAAGTTGGATAAAGCACCTTCAATTGATTTAACTTGAAAGACACCACTGACTCGCTGATCCGTTTGTGCCCCCAATAAAAAAACCGGCTTATCACGATAACGACTAATCTCAGCCACAACATCAGCTAATATACGTTGATGAAAAATAATTTGTCCCTGACGCCACGCTGTCGAATGTCGCTCTTCAAAGGTCGAAACAGGCCAAATCTGTTGTTGATAATGTGTCGAATCACCAGTATTAACTGTAACTTCTTGTCCCGATAATAAGTAAATTTTGACACTGTGTTGATAAACACTGACATCAACTTGTTCATCATTATTGTCGACTAAAAATTCAGTACCCAGCGCTTGAATAAAGCCTTCCTTTGCAGCAACACGAAAGGGGCGAGACTCGACCTTAGACACAGGGGCTGCGGTAAAATAAGCACGGCCTGCCAGTAAGTTCACTTGTCGAAAATTATCATTAAAAGCAATGGTTAATTTCGCTCCGCTATCCAGATCAACTTGGCTGCCATCAGGAAGCGTAATGTGCATTACTTCACCAACTTTTGCTTGATAATCAGCAACCTCGTGAGTTCTTTCATACCAAAAAAACACAGATAGCACACTAAAAATGACTGCCGCAGCCATAGACAGCCAACTATAATGCCTTTTGGTTACCGCTTTTGAGTTTATTAATTTCCGTGTAGAGGTGGATGTAGGTATTGATTCTCTCGGCATTGATTCAGTCAAAGACCATAATTGTCGAGCATGACAATAGGCATCAAAATGCTGCTCTGATGCATTCATCCATAATTGGAATTGAAGTTCTTCTTCTGCCGTTAACTTATCTTGTGCAGTTTTTATCACCCATAATGCAGCCGTAGAATTAATATCTGAAGGTAAATCAGAAAAGTGAGCCATATTTAGTCTCTCCACTTATGAATGAGAACAGCCAATGCATTGGCTAAATGTTTCTCAACCGTACTCAATGAGAGATTTAGTAACTCAGCAACATCCAGTTGCGAAAGCCCTTCTTCACGATGTAATCGAAATATTTCTTGAGTTCTCTGAGGTAATGTACGCATTATCGACTGTATTTGGTTAATTTGCTGCTCTCTAATAGCCTGTGACTCAAGGCTTTTTATATTTGCAGGCAGTGCTTGCCACTGTTCATCACTGATAAGTACCGAGGGCTGTTTTTTTTGCTGCCGAAAATGATCTATCATTAAATTTTTTGCAATGCGATACAAATAAGCATCAAAATCTTGTACTGACGAATGTTTCATCAATTCAGCCATACGCACAAAACTTTCCTGTGCAATATCCATACTTAAGCTATGGTCTTTAAGATACCCGTTCAGATAACGGCATAATGAAGAAGAATGACGTGCAAATAGGCATTGTAATTCAGAATCTGACATATAAGACTATAACGCCAATAATGAAAATGAGAATTATTTACATAATATCGTTAATTTCTCAAAATGGGAACTCCATGACGATTTTTTGTTCATCTTGATTAAGGTAAATACGGAATGTTCTCTTTTATTGTTTTTTATCACAGTAAATCAGCTAGCGATGATGTTTTATGGTAGATTAACGCCCAATAATTATAGACACGGCTTGTAAACCCGATTTATAGACCTATTTTCACTTGTTTATAAATTGCTTTTACCTATTTTGCATAATGATATTTTTCGTTTCGCTCATTCATTATGATAATAGGAAGTAGCTTAGCTTTATGGCGCTGAAAAATTAACTGATATAGGAATACTATGACGAATCGCAGTCTGACTGATCTCAGACATGTTGTCGCTCTTGGCGGCGGGCATGGACTTGGTCGTGTGATGTCTTCACTTTCATCTTTAGGCTCTCGTTTAACAGGTATTGTTACCACCACAGATAACGGTGGCTCAACAGGTCGAATTCGCCGTGCAGAAGGGGGAATTGCTTGGGGTGACATGCGTAACTGCCTAAACCAGTTAATTACAGAACCGTCTATTGCATCTGCCATGTTTGAATATCGTTTTGTCGGTAATGGTGAGCTTTCAGGACATAATTTAGGCAATCTAATGTTAAAGTCATTAGATCATCTTAGTGTTCGTCCACTTGAGGCGATTAATTTAATTCGCAACATGCTTAAAGTAGATGCGCAGTTGATCCCGATGTCTGAGTCTCCAGTCGATTTAATGGCTATTGATGATATGGGTAATGAAGTTTATGGTGAAGTGAATGTCGATGCATTGATTGAACTCCCTAAAGAACTACGACTATATCCAACAGTCAAAGCCACCTCTGAAGCACTTCAAGCCATTCATCAAGCCGATTTAATTATTATTGGTCCGGGTAGTTTTTTTACGAGCTTAATGCCATTACTGCTGCTCAATGAGGTTGCGACTGCATTACGTGAGTGTAAAGCCCCGATGATTTATATTGGTAACCTCGGTAAAGAACTCAGCTCTTCCGCTGCGAATCTATCTTTACCTGAAAAATTACAAATGATGGAAAAGCATATTGGTTGTAAAAAAATAGATGCTTTAATCTTAGGTCCTCGCACCGATATTAGTACGATTAGCCATGACAGAAAAATCATTCAGCGCGTACTCGAAGCAGATGATATTCCTTATCGTCACGACAGAAAGTTGCTGCTTCAAGCCATCGAACAGACAGTGCCATTGCTATAAACACTCACATCGCTAGTCTCACTTAAAATTAATTATTACCGCCTTTCCCTGAAAGGTGGTTTATCTCCCCTCCCCATAAAAACCGTACAGAAATAGTACAATAGAAATAAGCGAACTCATCTCAATTATTTTATTTTCTATTTCTATCTATTTGCACTATATTTTAAACATACCAATGTAGGGACTTATTAATTTAACTCGATAATAACAAACTTCTTAATATGACGACTCCATCATAAAACCATTTAGTTTTTAGGAAGTATGATAAAAATAAATTTAATTGGAGGATCAATGTTACAGGATTATGCTAATATATTAGTGCTTTTTCTGATAGTTGGAATCGGATTCATATTAGGAAAAATAAAATGGTTTAATCAAAATAGTAATAATGCGATGACAAAATTATTACTCAATATTACGCTCCCCTTAACACTTATATTGTCAATAATTCATGATTTTTCAAAAAAAGAATTCTTAACGTTATTACCCAATATTATCCTACCTTTTAGTTCAATACTCATACTGATGCTTCTTTCTTTTATTACTGCGTTAATCATTAAAATACCGAGAACAGATAGAGGGCTATTTGTTGGCCTCTGCTCAATGAGCAGCACAATTTTTTTTGGTATTCCAGTTGCACTTGCTGTTTACGGCTCTCATCTACTTCCTTATGCTTTGATGACCTATATCGCTCAGACTATCTTATATTGGACGCTAGGTATTTATTTACTCAAGAATGATAATGACACTCAAAAATTCGACCTATTCGTTACAATTAAAAATATTTTTACGCCACCTTTAATTGCCTTCATTATTGGTGTCATTTTGTTATTAAATCATATTGAAATCCCTTCATTTTTATCTTCGTTTGCTCACTATTTAAGTGGGATGACAGCGCCTATTGCAATGTTAATTATTGGGACAATAATTTATATTACTGGATTTAAAAACTTAAAGATAACACCCTATATTATCGTTATACTCATTTTTAGGTTTATCATTACTCCCGCAGTGGTTTTGTCACTAGGACTCTTACTACACATGCCAGTAATGATGATAAAAATTACTATATTAGTTTGTTCTTTGCCTATTCCAAATACGACGATAATTTTAGCGAGTAAATATAAAGCCGATGTCATCCTTGCGACTCAATCACTCACGTTTTCCATTATTTTTTACTTATTATATATACCTATAATCCTATTACTGATTCATAAGATTTAGTCCACTGTCATTGAAAATAATATATATTTATTAAGGAATAACTTCTATGAGAGAGATAACAAAGCTTCAAAGCGCTGTAGATAAAGCATACCAAAATTTTCGTCATGATAATGGTGGGGCTAACGCTGACTACATCCCATTTTTAGCCCAAATAGACAGTCAACTTTGCGCATTATCAATTGTAACAGTACAAGGGGATGTTATTACCGCAGGAGATGCACAGTACCGCTTTGCGCTTGAATCTATTTCAAAAGTTTGCACCTTAGCATTGGCGCTTGAAGATTATGATGCAAATACTATTCAAGAAAAAATAGGCGCGACACCAACAGGACTGCCGTTCAATTCAGTGATGGCATTAGAGTTACACGGTGAAAAACCTTTATCTCCCCTGGTTAATGCCGGTGCAATGTCGGCAGCGAGTATTATTAAGGCGCAATCAATCGAGGAACGCTGGCAGCGAATTTTAGCGATACAACAAAAATTAGGTTCAAAAGATATTTATCTTTCAGATGAATTAAATCAATCCGAACAAACAACTAATTTCCATAATAGAGGTATTGCTTGGCTATTGTATTCTGCGGGTTATCTTTATTGCGACACAATGGAAGCCTGTGATGTTTATACACGCCAATGCTCAACACTCGTCACTACTGTAGAGCTAGCAACAATGGGGGCAACAATTGCTTCCGGAGGAAAAAATCCACTAACTCAAGAGCAAGTACTAAAACCCGATAATTGCACTCGAATACTGGCCGAAATGACGATGGAAGGCATGTACGATAGTTCCGGTGATTGGGCTTATACTGTTGGTCTACCTAGTAAAAGTGGTGTCGGTGGTGGGATATTAACTGTTATACCTGGCGTTATGGCAATCGCGGCATTCTCGCCACCATTAGATACCGTAGGTAACAGTGTTAGAGGACAAAAAATGATTGCTTCAGTAGCTAAAGAATTAGATTACAATTTATACAAATGTATTTAATATAAATATCATTAATGTTTATATTAATGAGTTAACACGCATTCTGCCCAAAAGATCGAATGCGTGTAACTCAATATAAAGCAAAGCTATTTAAGAGTTTGCAATAAATTGATTTCTGAGTGTCTGTAGTTCATCTCGCACTTGCGCCGCCGCTTCAAATTCAAGATCTTGTGCGTGTTTATACATCTTCGCCTCAAGCTGAGAAATGCATTTTTCCAGTTCTTTTGTCGACATTGATTGCACATTAGCAACATTTTCATGCTTCGCATTATCTTTATTTCGGCCTTTGCCTTTACCAACTTTATGGCCAATTTGTAAGATATCGCCAACTTTCTTTTTCAATCCTTGAGGTGTGATGCCATGCTCTTCGTTAAATGCCATTTGTTTAGCACGACGACGTTCAGTTTCAGAAATGGCTTTTTCCATTGATTTAGTAATTTTATCGCCATATAGAATCGCTCGGCCATTCAAGTTACGTGCAGCACGCCCAATAGTCTGTATCAATGAACGTTCTGAACGTAAAAAACCTTCTTTATCTGCGTCTAAGATGGCAACAAGAGATACTTCCGGCATATCTAGCCCTTCTCTCAACAAGTTGATACCCACCAGCACATCAAATACGCCAAGTCGTAAATCACGAATAATTTCAACCCGTTCAACCGTTTCAATATCTGAATGAAGGTAACGTACACGTTCGCCATGCTCTTCAAGATATTCAGTTAAATCTTCTGCCATGCGCTTGGTTAATGTTGTGACTAAAACACGCTCTTCTTTTTTCACTCGAATTCGTATTTCAGAAAGTAAATCATCCACCTGAGTGGTTACTGGGCGAACTTCAATAATCGGATCGAGTAACCCTGTCGGCCTAACCACTTGCTCAATAATATCGTTGCCTGATTTATCTAACTCATAGTTACCCGGCGTGGCTGAAACATAAATGGTTTGAGGTGCTTGAGCCTCAAACTCTTCAAAACGCATTGGTCTATTATCAAGCGCTGAAGGCAGACGAAAACCGTATTCAACTAATGTTTCTTTTCGTGAACGGTCACCTTTGTACATCGCACCAATTTGAGGAATAGTCGCATGTGACTCATCGACTACCAATAAGCCGTCAGCAGGTAGGTAATCAAATAAGGTCGGTGGCGGATCGCCCGGGGCACGCCCTGAAAGATAACGAGAGTAGTTTTCTATCCCAGAGCAATATCCCAGCTCGTTCATCATTTCAAGATCAAATTGTGTACGCTGTGCTATTCGTTGTTCTTCAAGTAATTTATGGTTATCAAGTAATACTTTACGCCTATCAACAAGTTCAACTTTGATTTGCTCCATAGCTTCGAGTATGCGCTCTCGCGGTGTGACGTAATGCGTTTTAGGGTAAACAGTAAAACGTGGTACTCGGTGCTGGATCTGCCCAGTTAGAGGATCAAAAAGGGACAGTCTTTCGACTTCTTCATCAAATAATTCAATTCTTATTGCGTATTCATCAGATTCAGCAGGGAAGACATCGATCACTTCACCACGCACACGGAATGTTCCTCGCGTAAATGCCTGATCATTGCGCGTATATTGCAGATCGGCTAATCGCCTTAAAATTGAACGCTGATCGATGATCATGCCATCTGAAAGATGCAGCATCATTTTTAAATAGCTGTTTGGATCGCCCAGCCCGTAAATAGCCGATACAGATGCCACGACAATGACATCTCGACGTTCAAGTAAGGCCTTAGTAGCAGATAAACGCATTTGTTCAATATGTTCGTTTACAGAGGCATCTTTTTCAATAAAGGTATCAGAGCTAGGTACATAAGCTTCAGGCTGATAGTAATCATAGTAAGATACGAAATATTCAACCGCATTATCTGGAAAGAAAGCTTTCATTTCACTATAAAGCTGAGCGGCTAATGTCTTATTATGCGCCATCAGCATAGTAGGTCGGTTTTGGTTTGCAATCACATTGGCGATAGTAAAAGTTTTACCTGAACCCGTCACACCTAATAATGTTTGATGAGCAAGTCCATCCTCTAACCCTTCAGTTAATCTGCGTATCGCTTCAGGCTGATCACCGCCCGGCTGGAACTCGGAATACAGCTTAAAATCCTTACTCATATCTGTGCCTCTTAACGAATCTCTCCCGCTATAATACTGGATAAAAAACCAGCTTCAAGTGCTATGATTAAATTTTCTGTGTCAAGTAGTTTTAATCTATCTGTAAAAATGTTATCCCCAAAATAATACTTGACCTTTTAGAAACCATATATTTTATGCTATGACCTTTTTTAGCTTTATCGCAAATACAAATTCATGTCTTGATTTTATTTAACTCATTGATTTTTAAAATTATTACTTTAAAGTCCAGAATGACATCAAATAAAGACGAAGCCGCAGCTCACCTAGTGTTGCACCCAATTTTATCAGTTAATGCACAAGGTTATCCACAGAAATGGTGGATAACTCTGGGAGCCCTTAGTACTCATGCTTCGGCGCGAATTACAAAATTTGTTAAACATGAATTAAATGACAGTAAGATGACAAAAAAACGAAAAATTTTCATGCCGCATATTCGCTAAAAAAGAGATTTTATCTGATTTGAAGTATATTCATTAATATTAAAGGTAATCAGCTTGACAGAAAATGGGATTTTCTTATTTAAAAAGATCGGATCACAATTTAAAAAATGATGATCCTCAGTTAATTTGTATGCAGAGGATCTTATTAGATTTATTCGTAAATTGATTTCAGTATCTTATAACAAAGAGAAATTAATGTACTGACCAACTTCATTTATCGGTTTTGTAACTTGATAAGGAATTAATCCGACACAAGGTGCATTAATCATTTGATTAAGCGTTGTAAGATATTGAACCTGAAATGTGCCGGCGGGCTCTATTTCATTGGCTATCCAACCAGATAGCACTAATCCAGACGCTTTGATTGCCTGAACAGTTAATAATGCATGGTTGATACACCCAAGTTTGACCCCTACAACCAAAATCACAGGTAACTGCTGTTCTACCACCCAATCAGCAAATGTATTCTCTTTCGATAACGGTGTATACCAACCACCAGCACCTTCTACCAATACCCATTGTGCTTGTGATTGTAAGTACTCAAGCCCCTTTGTCATCACTGAAAATTCGATAGGTTTGCCCATTTTCTCACTGATAATATGCGGCGAAGTTGCGGCTTCAAATACGATAGGATTAACTTCATCGTAAGATACTTGAACAGTACTATTGGCTCGCAAAAGGAGAGCATCGTCATTACGTAGCCCTTGCTCAGTAAATTCACTCCCTGACGCAACCGGTTTGTAACCTACCGTTTTTAAACCTTGAGATTTCGCCGCTTGCAACAATGCACAGCTTGCTACCGTTTTACCAACCTCAGTATCAGTACCTGTTATAAAATAAGTTTTAGTCACGGTAAATTACTCCAAAAACAGTTTGATAAGTTAAAGGTAGGCCTTGATCTGTTATTGGATAAACAGATGCAAGTTGCTGTAGCCGTTGACGTGTCATTAATCCTTTTCGACGCTCCTTCGTTAAATGAGTCGCACCAATGCCTTTTAGTGAATTTAATAGAGCATGGATATCAGAAAAATGAACAGTATCTGCCTGCAAATTCAATTTATTGCGCCATGTTTGGCAACTTTTGAAAATAGATGAATAAGGCAAAAAAGAATTAACGTGAGAAGTACCATCAAGGATTTGCCATGCCTGAGATAATTCATTTAATGAATTTTCAGCTAATGTGGTAAATGCAATCAATCCGCCCGGTTTTGTAACGCGATAAAGCTCACTTAAGGGCTGATAAATATCTCGACACCATTGAATTGAAAGATTAGAAAATACCATATCAAATGTTTCGCGGCGAAAAGGTAATGATTCCATATCGGCGCAAAGATAATGTGCTGCTGAATTTTTATTTTTAGCCACATTCAGCATACCCGCAGATAAATCAAGCGCGGTCACTTCATTACCTCGCGCCTTCAATCTTTGGCTAAAAAACCCCGTCCCGCAACCTGCATCCAAGACTTTTAGTGGGTATATACGTTGATGCTTTTCGAGTTCAATATCTAACTGTACTAATAGCTGTTTACCACTATTTTGTTGATAATTAGCTAAAGCATCATAACGCATTGCGGCACGGCCAAAAGCGGCCGCAATTTGCTGTTTTTCACGATATGAAGACAAAATCATGCATTGCCTCCAATAACCGTTCTATATCATGCTGTTGATGGGCAGCACTAAGCGTAATTCGTAACCTTGCACTATTTGGTGGTACTGTTGGTGGCCTAATCGCTTGTACCCAAATTCCCTTTTCGCGCAAGAAATTAGCGAGTTGTAGGCTCTTATCATTATCACCAATAATTAATGGTTGAATCGCAGTCATTGACGATGCTAATTGCATATCAGGTACATTGATATTATGTCTAAAATAGTCAATATTATGCCTGAGCTGTTCTCTCGCAACATCAGCCTGTTTAACCTGCTTCACGGCTTCAGCAAGTGCAACAGCCTGAGCGGGTGGCATCGAGGTGCTATAAATTAAATGACGAGCCGTTTGAATAAAAAAATCAGCCGTATTTTCATCACAAAGAACAGCGGCACCGCTTAATCCAAATGCTTTACCGAATGTCACAACCAAAATCTCTGGTTTAATTCCTTCAGCATCACAACTTCCTCGTCCTTGACTACCTCTTATGCCAATTCCGTGAGCATCATCCACCATCAACCAAACTTGGTGCTGTTTAGCAACTTGTTGTAATTGTTCAAGTGGCGCACCATCACCATCCATACTAAAAACACCTTCAGTAATAACCAATGTTTTACCTGACGTTGTTTGCGCAAGATGTTTTTCCAGTGATTCAACACTGTTATGCTGAAAGCGTCGTAAATTAGCCCCCGAATGCATTGCTGCGTCTAAAATAGATGCGTGACTTAATTTATCCGCTAATATGCGATCGCCCTGAGACATCAATGCAGTAATCACCGCTTGATTCGCGGCAAAACCAGAAATAAATAGTAAAGCTTTTGGATAACCTAACCACTCAGCTAATTCTTTTTCGAGATCGTAATGCGCTTTGGTATAACCCGTTATATGACCTGAACCACCACTACCGACGCCATATTGCTCCGCGCCTTGTTGCCATGCTGTCACGACGTCAGGGTGATGGCTGAGTCCTAAATAATCATTTGATGCAAAATTTAAATAATGCTTTCCCTGATAATTAAGCTCTCGACCATTAGCGCCATCAATACAGCGACGTTCACGCCAAGCAAAATTCTGTTTGCGCTGTTCTAGCTGTGTTTGAATAAATAATTGCCAACTCATTTATACTGCCGCATTATAAAACTGTGAGTTATCAGCCGTTAACAAGGTTTGTGCCAATTTTGCCACTTGCTGATTATCACCTTCCACGGTATCGATGCGTTCTGGGTTAATATTCAATTTACGAAATAGTGCTAAATCTTTGTTTTCATCCGGATTTGGTGTCGTGAGTAATTTGCAGCCATAAAATACGGAATTCGCTCCTGCCATAAAACACAGCGCTTGCGTTTGCTCATTCATGTATTCACGCCCAGCAGAAAGCCGGACATACGACGCAGGCATCATGATACGTGCAACAGCAATAGTTCTAATAAAATCAAAAGCATCCACATCTTCATTATCGGCCATTGGCGTACCTTCGACTTTCATCAACATATTGATAGGCACGCTTTCCGGCGGCTTAGGTAGATTTGCTAATTGCACTAATAATGCCGCACGATCGCTGACCTTTTCCCCTAACCCTAAAATGCCGCCGGAGCAAACTTTAATCCCCGCCTCACGGACATTTTCTAACGTATCTAAGCGGTCTTGATAGGTTCTGGTGGTGATAATATTGCCGTAAAACTCAGGGGAGGTATCAAGGTTATGATTGTAATAATCAAGTCCAGCTTCAGCTAACCGACTCGCTTGCGTATTATCAATCATGCCAAGGGTCATGCAGGTTTCCATACCTAAGGATTTTACCTCTTTAACCATCATCTCCAAATAAGGCATATCTCGCTCTTTCGGGTTACGCCATGCGGCCCCCATACAAAAACGTGTTGAGCCTGCTTGCTTGGCTTTTTTCGCCGACTCAAGTACTTGTTCAACTTCCATTAATCGCTCAGTTTCTAGTCCTGTTTTATAACGTGCACTCTGCGCACAATATTTACAATCTTCAGGACAAGCCCCCGTCTTAATTGACAACAACGTACTAACTTGAACTTGTTGCGGGTCAAAATTTTGACGATGAATTTGCTGTGCTTGAAATAAAAGTTCAAAAAAAGACATTGCAAACAGTTCGTTAGCTTGTTTTATTGTCCATTGTTTTGCTTGGCTCACGGAAAGTCTCCCATTTAAAAAGTTGTTGCCAGTTTAAATATTGCGATTATCATGTCAACTAAATTAATTTAAAAAAGTTGACGACAGATTAAATGGATAGTTCTGATATTGCTTTTGATGCTAAACACATTTGGCATCCCTATACCTCAATGAGCCAGCCAATTCCTGCTTATCCAATCAAAGCAGCACAAGGTGCCGAGCTAATAATGGCTGATGGAAAAAAGTTAGTAGACGGAATGTCTTCTTGGTGGGCGGCAATTCATGGCTACAATCATCCTAAACTAAACTTAGCTGCTGCTAATCAATTAGAAAAAATGTCCCATGTGATGTTTGGTGGAATAACTCATCCACCCGCAGTTAACCTGTGTAAACAATTAGTTGCTATCACTCCTGAACCTCTTGAGTGTGTTTTTCTTGCCGACTCAGGTTCTGTTGCGGTAGAGGTTGCGCTCAAAATGGCTTTGCAGTATTGGCAAGCTAGAGGGGAGAAACGTCAACGCATATTAACGCTGCGCCATGGATACCACGGTGATACTTTCGGCGCAATGGCGGTTTGTGACCCTGACAACTCCATGCATGGCTTGTACAAAGGCTATTTGCCACCACATATCTTTATTGATGCACCAAAATGTAGATTTAACGACGAATGGGATAAATCAGACTTACTGCCACTTGAGCAACAATTAGCAGAAAATAATCATGAAATAGCGGCGATCATCCTCGAACCTATCGTTCAAGGCGCTGGTGGAATGCGTTTTTATCACCCTCAATATTTAAAGGGGGTACGCGACTTATGCAATCAATATAATTTGCTCTTAATCGCTGATGAAATTGCCACCGGTTTTGGTCGTACAGGTAAACTTTTTGCTTGTCATCACGCTGATATCTCACCAGATATTATGTGTTTAGGCAAAGCATTAACGGGAGGGTATATGACCCTCTCTGCGACTATCACGACTCGTCATGTCGCTGAAACGATCAGTAACGGTGAAGCGGGTTGCTTTATGCACGGCCCAACATTTATGGCTAATCCACTCGCCTGCGCCGTCGCTGATGCCAGTATCACGCTATTACTTAACAGCCCTTGGCAACAAACCATCGCCAACATTGAGCAGCAATTAATTAGCGAACTAATGCCTCTAGCAAACTACGCGAGTGTACAAGATGTACGCGTGCTTGGTGCAATTGGTGTTATTGAAATGAAGCAGCCAGTAGACACCGCTGCGCTACAAAAGGTTTTTGTTGCAAATGGCGTCTGGATCCGTCCATTCGGTAAACTCATCTACGTGATGCCGCCCTACATCATCACCCCAGAACAACTAAGTAAAATCACCCAAACGATCAAAAAAGTTTTAAGTTAACTCATTATTTTAAATATTCTATTTAACATACTGTTCAAATAATACTCTAAATAGTTCGGGCTGTCGCAATGCGGCCAACGAGCGAGACTCTAGGAGCGTAGATAACTACGTGACTAGAAATAGTTCGTGTTACAGGTAGGCGGCCAACGAGCGAGACTCTAGGAGCGTAGATAACTACGTGACTAGAGCGAGCAAGTGCAGCCAACACCCCTGTAGCGCGAAATATGACGAGTATTAGATTAAGACCCACATAGGGCCTTTCCCGACCCCATACCTACCTATTTGCGTCAATTTCCCCGTAATCGAGTCAATTTCAGAGACTGAGATGTGGTCTGATTTTTGCCCACTCGAAATTAAGAAGCGCCCTGTTGCATCAATATTAAAGCCCCTTGGGTGTGTCTCTGTTGGGTAACGCGCTTCTAATGTTAGCTCGCAACCGTTATCAGAAACTAAATAGTGGCTGAGATAGCTTTCGGAACGTTCACTGACATATAAATGACGGCCATCTGGCGTAATATGAATATCGGCCGCCCAGCGCTGGCTTTCGTTGCCTAATGGGTAATTTGCCAAGGTTTGCATGTTACGATAGCGAGTGAATTTACGATACACGCCCACCGTTGAATCTAGCTCATTCACACAATAAATAACTTTTTCTGTTGGATGGAATGCGAGGTGGCGAGGACCAGATTGCGTAGCAGTTGTAATTTGGTCTGCGGTTGCTTCCGTTAAATAACCATTTTCATGTAAATCAAACAAACGGATATGGTCTTCACCTAAGCACGGCACCCATAATTGTTGGTTATCTGCATCAACATGGGATGAATGGGGATTACGCAGCCCTTCTATCACTTGGATTGCAGAATTTGGTACGCCATCATTATTAATGGGTAATACCGCGAGATTACCTTGGTGATAAGAAGGGACAAACAGGTATCGGCCGCTATTATCCAAAGATAAATGAACTGGCGTTCCGGGGATGGATGTTTCTGCTTTTAACCGTAATGTCCCTTTGTCTTCCACTTCATAAGTCACAACACGAAAATTAGGGCGCACACCTATATAAAGATGTTTTTTATCATGGCTCAAGACCATCGGCTGAACCTGTCCCGGCGTCGTAACAGTCTGTATAAGTGTGAGCTCACCAACTTCGTTCATCGACCACACGTGGATTTGATGACTTTCGGGACTTGCAATATAAACAACCTGATCCATCTTGGCTCCTTGATTCATGATGAAAATATTAAAATAATACTCACTATTTCTTACTATACCCTAAGGTTAGACCGCAAGCTAAAATATACCAATAAGCACATTACACCACGTTTAATATCGCGCTAACTTAGAGAAATAAACACGGACAACAATACCGCTGATCAAATTATAAAAGATTGAATAATAATGATACTAAAACGGTTCAGTTACCGTTAAGATGCTAAAACAAACAAAACTAGCTTAATGTTAAAGCTAATAGACTTATTGCTACACCCTAAACATTTTTTACCCCTATATTTACTATGTCAGTAATATAGGCAACCTCTCAAATCACGTGGAGCCGTTTATGTCATACCGCGTTATTGCGCTCGATCTCGATGGAACACTGCTTGATCATCAAAAGAAAATTTTACCTGAATCTTTAGCAGCCTTAAATGAAGCTCGTCGCCAAGGTGTTAAAGTCATTATCGTGACAGGTCGTCACCATGTGGCTATCCATCCTTTTTACCAAGCTTTAGATCTTGATACCCCTGCAATCTGTTGTAATGGGACTTATCTTTATGATTATTTGGGTAAAAAAGTACTCAAATCAAATCCTATGACACTAGATTCAGTCACCAGTATGATTGATAAATTACGTGGCTCTGATATTCAACATCTAATGTATGTTGATAACGCAATGCTATACAACGCACCGACTGAGAGCATCAAACGCACGCTCAATTGGGCAGAAACATTACCACAAGCTCAGCGTCCAACGATTGAATTTGTTGAAGATTTTGCTCATGTTATGCATGACTATGACTCTATTTGGAAGTTTGCAGTCAGCTCACCTGACCTCGACCAACTTAACCAAGTGATCCATGAAATCGAAACCGATCTCGGTCTTGATTGTGAATGGTCTTGGGTTGATCAAGTGGATGTAGGTCGTAAAGGTAACAGTAAAGGTCAACGCTTAAAAGAATGGGTTGAATCACAAGGTATGACGATGAAAGATGTCGTTGCTTTTGGTGATAACTTCAATGACTTAAGTATGTTAACCACCGCAGGTTTAGGTGTCGCTATGGGCAATGCCGTTGATGAAATCAAACAACAAGCTGCTCTCGTCACCCGTGAAAATACCGAACCCGGCATCGCCGAGGTTATCCGTAAATACGTTTTATAGCAGTTTGTTTGAGGTTTTTCACTATCTCAGCTTAACTCGCCTTTTAATGAAACCGCTTAAATTTAGGCGGTTTTTTCGTTTATGTTATTCACTTTTACATCAATGAGTTGATGAAATCTCATTTGTTTCTGTATTTTCACCATATCGTTCAATTTTCGAAGTATCAATTTTGTCCTCCAATTGCCTTAAATCATAAGCAGTTTGAAGACGTAACCAAAACTCAGGAGTACTCCCTAAAGCGGCTGCAATTCGAATAGCCAGTGAAGGTGTTAAGTTCGTTTTTCCAGCCAGAAAACGAGATACTGTTGCAGGTGTAACACCAATATTTAATGCAAAACGACGACCACTGATACCCATATCGTCCAAGTCGCGAGCAATGATCTCTCCAGGATGTGAAACTTTAAACTGTCTCATTAATGATAGTCCTCATAGTTCAGAATATAAGTATCGCCCTTTATAAACTGAAAATTAATACACCAATTCGCTCTCACAGTAATAGACCAGTATCCCTCACGATTACCTTTCAACAATACCTCGGGGAGCATACATAAGTACGTGACCTGAATAACTGAGTGAAGCCAACAACGCCACAGCGCGAAGTACAACGAGTCATTATAATTGGCGAGAGAGAGAGACCGCCTTAACCTGAGCATAGACTTTTCGCCCCTTACGAATAGAAAGCTCATCTCGCGCCCAGCGGGTAATTCTCGCCCAAAGATAATGTTCATCGCCTAAATCTAATTTAACATCGACTTGTTCGCCATCTTCAATCCATTCCACCACTTCTGCTGATAGAATATTACGAATACTACTAACCTGCGGTTTTTCTAAGACCAATGAAACATCCGATGCATCGATACGTATGCGTAATTCACTGCCTTGCACAGTATTCACGCGAGGGATCCACAATTTTTGTCCGCCCACCATCACGGCAGTCATCGCATAGTCAGGGTGCTGACTGTGTACCACGACTCCAATAACGCTACTCAGCGTTTCTTGCTGCAACCACGGCCGTAATGCACTACTTGCCCACACTTCTTCTAATGGGCCAAAGGCTTTCACTTTACCTTGAGCCATCACGATAACTTTATCCGCCAATCGTAATATTTCATCAAGGCTATGACTAACATACAAAATAGGGATTTTAACATCTTGTGACAGCTTTTCTAAATAAGGTAATAATTCACGTTTACGAGGTAGATCTAATGAGGCCAAAGGTTCATCCATCAATAAAATTTCTGGCGCAGTCAATAATGCGCGACCTATCGCTACCCGTTGCTTTTCACCACCGGATAACGTAATAGGAAAACGATGAAGTAACTCTTCAATACCTAATAATTCCACAATATCGTCAAAACGAGCTTTCATTACTGGCGCCATACCATAGCGCAAATTGCCTTTAACTCGATAATGCGGAAACAACCGTGCATCTTGAAATACATAACCAATATGACGCTTTTCAGGTGGTAAACAAATGCGTTTTTCAGTATCGACCAAGGTGCGTCCATTGAGCACTATCCGCCCTTTATTGGGCTTGGTTAATCCGCCAATTACATTGATTAATGACGTTTTTCCGGCACCTGAAAGTCCAAAAACGGCAGTTATACTCTCGGTGGGTAACTGAGTTTTAACTTCTAGTTGTAATTCACCCAGTTTTTGGGAGAAATCAAGTTCTAACATATCAAGCAACTCCCAAACGCTTTTTACCCCAACGGGTCAGCCACTCTGAAATTAATAAAGAAACCAAGGCTAAAATAATCGCGATAATACACAAACGCGCTGCATCCACTTCTGCGCCAGGGGTTTCTATCAAGGTGTACATAGCGAGAGGAATAGTCTGCGTTTCACCAGGAATATTGGAAACGAAAGTAATCGTCGCACCAAATTCACCAAGAGAACGCGCAAAAGCTAACACGGTACCGACAATAATACCCGGTAAAGAAAGTGGGATCGTAATAGTAAAGAAAACCATTAGAGGTGTTGCCCCTAATGTTCTAGCAGCTTGCTCCAATTTTCTATCGACTGCTTCAAGAGCTAAACGGATAGCCCTGACCATGAGCGGAAAAGCAACCACCGCTGAGGCTAATGCCGCGCCGCGCCAACTAAAGGTAAAGCTAAAGCCAAACCAATCATATAGCCATTCACCAATAAAACCGCGTTTTCCCATACTTATCAATAACAAATAACCCACTACCACCGGCGGTAATACCAGTGGTAGATGGATAATGCTATCGAGCAGTGTTTTACCCGGAAAATTACAACGGACTAATATCCAAGCAACAAGAATGCCAAGAGGCAGACTAAATGCCACCGCAACTCCCGACACCTTTAGACTTAGATAAATCGCTTCCCATTCATAAGCACTTAACATCTGCAATACGATAGTCTCTTAACAAAAATTATTAACGTGGAGTAAAACCGTAACGTTTGAATACTTCTGAAGCCGCTGGGGTTTTCAAATATTCATAATAGTCACGAGTCGCTTTATTATCCTGATCTTTCACAATAGCCATTGGATATTCAACGGGTTTATGTGAATCAGCAGGAAAGATACCAACTACTTTAACTTTTTGACTTGCTACTGCGTCTGAACCATAAACAATGCCCAGTGGAGCTTCTTGACGTTCAACCAGTGCCATTCCACTACGCACGTTATTAGTACGTGCTAACAATGGATTGACTGTATCCCAAGCACCTAAACTAGTTAACGCTTCTTTTGCATAGATACCGACAGGAACATGATCAGGATCGCCAACCGCTAAGCGACCGCCATCTAATAGTTTTTTCCAATCAGTTTGTTTATTAATTTCAACTTTATCGATTTTAGAGTCTTTCGGCGCAATCAGTACTAATTCGTTACCTAGCAAAGTATAACGCGTATCAGCAACCATTATTTTTTTATCAATAATATAGTCCATCCACTGCTGATCAGCCGAAATAAACATATTCGCAGGTGCGCCCTGCTCGATTTGGCGAGCTAACGTTGACGATGATGCATAAGAGGCCACCACTTCAACATTATGATCTTTTTTGTATTGCTCAGATATTTCATTCAGTGCGTTCGTCAGTGATGCCGCAGCAAATACTGTAATTTTTTCAGCCGCAAAGCTATGACTTGCCATCGTCAATGTTAGCGTGGCGCCAGCGAGCAGTTTTACTAAACCTTTTTTCATTTTAATCCACCATAGTATGAGTTAACTCGCTATATATATCAGGACACAACGATAACTTAAAGACAAAGTATGAATAAAAGTGTGCTAACGCAATAAAACAGGCAATTTAGTGCCCCGCTATACTTACAAAATTATGGGTAGCTTGTTTATTTTTCCAACAAAATCGCTTTTATATAGTTGGCTATTTATTTTTCTTGTAATTTTACAATCGCGAATAATAAGCATAGCAATATTATTTGCTGACGATTACCTGCAATATATAAAAGGAAAAAATAATGATGATCCCCTCTTACCTTCCTTCGCTAAATGTTACCCAGTTTAATCACTTATTCATGGACATAATCAAACCTGACATTTTTGAGACATTATGTATATCGGCAAGAAATGGTGATTTTTATAGTATTGAAGCACTAAATAATATCGCATTACGACAAGATGCCATTGGTCAACAAGCTGAAAATGAGTTATTCAATTTATTTAGCGGAAATCAATCAGAAAAAAAGGGAAGTGCTAACAAAATACAAAAGGGAGTTGATAGTGAAATACAAAAAGCGAGCTTAGCGCTATATAACATAGCTCATCATAATAGAACCAAAAATAATAATGATATGCAGAAACTTCATGCACCGTCGAAACTTCTTTATATCGCGGGCTCTACCCTCACCAATATAACCGAGAAACAGGCATTATCGATGCTTTTAATAGGAAATCAATCCGCTCAATCACCCAATGAACAACTTGGTGAGCTTGATATTTGGGGGGAGAATCGGATGCTGCAAACAGATGAAATTAATGCAACGACTAAAAAAATAGCTCGTGGTACCCCTGATATTTCAATTAACTTCCCTATTGGCATCACACATTCACATGACAATATATTAAATGAAATAATTTAAGAAAAACAAAAAGATAAAAATTTTCTTAATCAGCCTGAATTATTTCCAATCAATACAGGAAATCACTGGATTTTATTTATGCTCTATAAAGATCTATCTGATAATAAAGTTAAAAACATCGTATTTAACTCCTATCATGAATTAGATCAGTCCATAAAAGTGAACCTAACCAGATCAGCAAAAAAAGCGGGACTGACAGAAGAGTCTGATATCACATTTATCGAAAGGAACATTCAAGATAACGCGCCCAATGGCTGTGGGCTGTTTGTTGTTAAAGCTATTGAACTGATTTGTCAGACACCAGAACAAAATCCAGAGGATAAATTAAAATCATTTACCCAAGAGTTCGTGAAAAAATCTATTGAAGAACAGCGATTATTCAATCAACAAATCCGTCGTCAGCTATACGGCGTATACCATGATGATATTTTTTATAAAACTAAGGAAACTGAGCGCCTGTAACTTATTGAGCAAGGAAACATAATGCTAAATGATATTGCCCCCTGAACATTGAAATATTCAAGGGGCAAATAATTAGATAGAAAACAAATTAGCTAAGCGCTACTTGTTCTCAGAATTGTGATGATGTGGAACGTGTGCTTTTGACAACAAGTTAAAGAAAGCACCAAGACCATAAATCAGTCCCATAATCAAAAACATCACAACTGGAACCATCATGAGGGCGAAGCCCAAACTTTTTATCAGTTCTAACATTAAAAGCCTCTTCAGTGATACTGTGCCCACCAGCCTACTGATACGCTGACGAGGAAAAAATAACCGAATTTAAATAATAACGCATAATCAGATGATATACCCTATATAATTTAAATTGCATGTAAATGCTAAGGGAAGCAGTTCCAATAAACACACCTAACTAAGTGATTTAAATGCCTTAGCAATAACTACACCCATGTAATTTGAAGTAAGACAGGTATAATGCAGGCTATTTTAGCGATATTATCACTATAACGTCATGCTAAACGTGCTTTTTAGGTCCATCTCGACCAATCTGACAAAAGGGGTCAATATTATGCAGGCAGAAATTTTACTCACATTGAAATTACAGGGTAGTTTATTTGCTGACCCTCGTCGTATTGCACTGTTAAAACAAATAAAAGCGACAGGTTCAATTAGCCAAGGCGCTAAATTGGCAGGTATTAGCTATAAAAGTGCGTGGGATGCAATTAACGAAATGAATCAACTCACCGATGATGTTCTGCTAAATAGAGCCACTGGTGGCAAAGGCGGCGGTGGCACCACATTAACACCTTATGGTGAGCGCTTACTTCAACTTTACGATTTACTGGCACAAATCCAGCAAAAAGCCTTTGATGTACTCAAAGAAGATAATTTGCCTCTCGATAGCCTGCTCGCCGCAATTTCACGTTTCTCGTTACAAACCAGTGCCCGTAATCAATTTTTCGGCACCTTAATCGCTCGTGACCACAACCATGTCCAACAGCATGTACAAATTCGCCTTGCAGATAACCGTACCGTTATCAATGCCGCGCTAACGGAACAAAGTGCGAACCGTTTAGGGCTTATTGAAGGTAAAGAAGTTCTAGCGCTAATCAAGGCTCCTTGGGTCAAACTGACCAAACAAACTAACTCACATAATTTTGATAACCATTTACCGGGTAAAGTCACCACATTAGAGCGCGGAAAAGAAAACAGTGAAGTATTACTAACCCTATCAGGTGGCGAAACCTTGTGCTCAACATTAAGCAATTCAGACGTCGATACACTAAAATTAAATATTAATGATGATGTTACTGCCCTATTCAATGCAGATCAGGTCATTATCGCAACACTTTGTTAAATCTTACAGATTTTATTATCTTACAAAATTAACGCGCATTCGCTTTATTTAGCCTGAGATATCGTTCAACTGTTGACTTTGTCTTCAATCCTGATTATTTGTGATAGAAGGCATGGTCAATAATAACGATAAGGAAGCTTGATGAGCACAATAACAATACAGCATGGCAGCTTTAAGCTCAGTGACACCCAGACTCTCAACATCCCTGAATTAACCATAAATAAAGGGGATAGTTGGGCATTTATTGGCGCCAACGGAAGTGGTAAATCATCCCTCGCACGCGTTCTTTCCGGTGAGCTTCTTCCTCTTTCTGGTGTTGTAAAAAGTACCTTTAACGCACCTTTTCGCCTTTCTTTTGAGCAATTACAAAAAATCATTAGTGAAGAATGGCAGCGCAATAATACCGATTTGCTCAGTGATGATGAAGATGATACCGGCTATACCGCAGCTGAAATTATACAATTCAATCATAAAGATAATGAATATTGCTTAGAGCTTGCTGCCAAATTTGGGATTAGCGACTTACTTTCTCGCCGGTTTAAATACCTCTCATCAGGGGAAACGCGCAAAGTATTACTCTGCCAAACCTTAATGGGGCAACCTGACCTTTTGATTCTCGACGAACCTTTTGATGGCCTTGATATTTACTCAAGAAATAATCTTAGCGAACTATTATATTCGTTATCTGAAAAAGGCCTCACCCTTGTTTTAGTACTCAACCGTTTCGATGAATTACCTGAATTTATTGAAAATATGGGAATTGTCGCAGATTGTTCTCTAAGCCTTTGTGGAAAGAGAGAGTCAGTACTCGCTAACACGCTTATCACGCAGTTACAGCACAGCGAAAAAATTAAACAGCTTTCGATTCCCGAAACAGAAGATCCCACCAGCGATAATGGACTTGATAACGAAACGCCTCGCATCATTCTAAAAAATGGGGTGGTAAGTTATAACGATAAACCTATTTTGCATGGTTTGAACTGGCAAGTGAACCCAAATGAACACTGGCAAATTATTGGTGAAAATGGTGCAGGAAAATCAACCTTATTAAGTTTGATTACAGGTGATCATCCTCAAGGCTACAGCAATGATTTAACCCTCTTTGGCCAGCGCAGAGGCACTGGTGAAACTATTTGGGATATCAAACGTCATATTGGTTATGTCAGCAACAGTATTCACCAAGAATATCGCGTATCCACTAATGTAATTACCGTGATTATCTCAGGATTTCATGACTCTATTGGCTTGTATCAAACCCCTTCAGATAGGCAAATACAATTGGCTCATGAATGGCTGAGGCTATTGGGTTTTCCTGCGAAAACAGCGCAACAACCATTTCATAGTTTATCTTGGGGACAGCAACGATTAGCTTTAATCGCTCGGGCATTGGTTAAACACCCTGCGATGCTTATTTTAGATGAGCCTTTACAAGGATTAGATGGAATTAACCGTTTGTTAGTACTACGTTTTATTGATGTTATGTTGAGCCAAGGGACAACCCAACTTTTGTTTGTGTCTCATCATCAAGAAGATGCACCATCTTGTATTACTCATCGGTTGATCTTTGTTCCTGAGGGAAATAAATATCGCTATGATATTGAAACACTTTAAATAGAAACTCTGTTTTCTGTTCTTTACTCTGATCTGCGCCGGTAAGCAATAACTCACTGTTTATCGGCGAATTTAATCCAATGATTAATAATAAGTATCAAATATATAAATAGCTAATCTACTAATTTTTAAAACCTTTCTGTGGAATCAATAAGATTAATTCAATTTCAAGTCGAAATGAGAATGAAAATCCTTAAACTCTTTCGCTCTTAATAATTTCAAATACTTATCTAGGTGTTTTTTTATGGTTTGGTTAACGTTGGCCTCTTCACTTGCAATACTTTCGTCACATCGATTAATCGCTGCTTTGCTACTATTAGTTTCTATTGGCTTAGCTTTTTTTGCTCATATCATCAACTGGCAAGTAATTTTACTTCTGACTTTTATTGTTATTATTGGAGGGATTCATTTCTACTTTAAACATAACTTAATCTTAAAAATCAGTAGTGAAATTATGCTTATTGGATGCGCCGTTGGACTCTTTATTCATCTTTTTCCGGGCTTTAATAACACAAAATATTTAGATAAAGTGATCGTAGGGCCACAAAGCTCACCCTTTAGCATGTATTTTAATTTTGATAAGGCACTGATCCCTTTTATTCTATTAGCCTGTTTACCAACACTATTTTCTTCTCGTCCAACCAAAACTGCGACATGGCGCCAATGGGGATTACTTGTCATCGCGGTTCCCATTCTACTTCTCGTTGCCGCTTTTGCAGGCGGCCTTGGCTTTGAATTACACTTTCCTACATGGCTACCCGCTTTCATTCTTTGTAATCTATTTTTTGTATCGTTAGCTGAGGAAGCACTATTTCGAGGATATTTACAGCAACGCCTAACGTTATGGCTTGGCTCTCCTTACCTTGCTCTGATACTCAGTGCGCTATTATTTGGTGGCTTACATTTTGCTGGTGGCCCATTATTAATCCTCTTTGCAACCCTTTCTGGTGTCATTTATGGTCTAGCTTGGATGTGGAGTGGTAAATTATGGCTTGCTGTATCGTTTCACTTCGGGTTAAATCTAGTTCATCTGTTATTTTTCACTTATCCAGTAAAAATGTTTATTGGATAAAAAAACAACAGCTCGAACCATTTTTTTATCGCTTTCTAGGTTAAATTTTCACTTAGAAATAGGATTGGCGATGAGTTTTTTGATTTGGTTTGGGTAAATAGTCAGTTGCTACTAGCGTTCGGTTTGACTATCCCTATAATATAAGTCAGCAATGATTTATTTCTAATTTTGAATGTACTGATAGGAGTTTTAGCTATGGCTGTAACTAAACTGGTTTTGGTAAGACACGGTGAAAGTGAGTGGAACAAAGAAAACCGTTTCACAGGTTGGACTGATGTAGAATTATCAGAAAAAGGCCGTGAAGAAGCAAAAATCGCAGGTCAACTGTTAAAAGATGAAGGCTTTGTTTTTGATTTTGCTTATACCTCAGTACTAAAACGTGCTATCCATACCTTATGGGGCATTCTTGATCAGGTTGAACAGCAATGGCTGCCTGTTGAAAAAAGCTGGAAATTAAATGAACGCCACTATGGTGCTCTGCAAGGTTTAGACAAATCAGAAACTGCCGCTAAATACGGTGACGAGCAAGTTAAACTGTGGCGCCGTGGTTTTGCAATCACACCACCAGAATTAACCAAAGATGATGAACGTTACCCAGGTCACGACCCACGCTACGCAAAACTTTCAGACAGCGAATTACCTGTAACTGAAAGCTTAGCAACGACTATCGAGCGTGTTATTCCTTATTGGGAAGAGGTTATCAAACCACGTGTTGAAAGTGGCGAGCAAGTTATCATTGCTGCGCACGGTAACTCACTGCGTGCATTAGTAAAATACTTGGATAACATGGGTGAAGATGAAATTCTAAACCTGAATATCCCGACAGCCGTACCGATGGTTTATGAATTCGATGAAAACATGAAACCTATCAAACGTTACTACTTGGGCAACCAAGACGAAATCGCGGCAAAACAAGCTGCTGTAGCGAATCAAGGTAAAGCTAAGTAATTTACTTTCTTAACCTCTGATATTAAGGATTGAGCTAATCACTCAATCCTTTTTTATTTGATATCAGTTATCTATCAATAAGCGTCCATATATCTTTGATAAGAATAATGTCACTATGGTTTTAGAAAAGGCCAGAACCGACTATCATAGAGAAAAATAATTGAAAGGCTTATAAAACAAAAATGAATAAATTTAATCTCTATGTTTGGGTGGGGCTAGTACTGAGCGCCAGTATTTTAGGAACGCTAGTTTATATGATCCAAACCGGTGAACTTATCGTCGATGGCTCGAATGGCGCAGCAAACGCTGAGCTAATGAAGACCTTAATGATTATCGCCTGTGTCAGCTTTCCCATACAACTTCTCAGCATGATGTTAATGAGCTATAAGCCTAGACTATCCATTGCGGTAGCCATCATTAGTAGCATAGCATTAATGCCAATTACAATTGTATTTGCGATGGGTATGGTTTTTTCAGCGATCCGCTGGCGCTACCATCAATTAACCCCTTTTGATACCACCATCAATGTCGATTTTGATATCAGTCTACCATTTAATAAACGCCAAAATACCCTGATTGTCATCCCATTAGCCATCGTCAGCATTGCCTTCATCATATTGAGTCAAAGCTTAGGTATGTTCTTATTCGTACTTACGATATTTATCGGCTTTTTTGGTAAACGTGCCAGCAATAGTATTTATTTAGCGATTAAAGATGCACACTTTTATATTCGCCCGAATATTTTTGCCCATTGCTATCGAATTCCACTTCAAGACGTGAAATATGTTAAAAGCGAAAAAGGAAAAATGTATTTTGATGTTCAGACGGATACTGAAGTACTGCAATTAACGGCAACTCCAGCGAATGCAACACCTGAAGAGCAAACTAAACTGGAAGAGTTATTAAATAGAATTCAAAAATAGATAAAACAATAAAGCCAGTTTAACGAGGTTATTTCATCGCGATAACTGGCTTTATTATGACTAAATTTTATCGATTACGGCGAGCAATTACCGCATCAGATAGCTGACGTAACACTTTTTCAGTATCATCCCAACCAATACATGCATCAGTAACACTTTTGCCATAAACTAGTGGTTCGCCAGATTCCAAGTTCTGGTTACCTTCAACCAGATTACTTTCAATCATAATACCTGTAATTGAACGGTCACCTTGGCTGATCTGTTGGCTAACATCAGTGGATACTTCCATTTGTTTTTCAAACTTTTTGCTACTATTAGCATGGCTAAAGTCAATCATGATACTAGGTACTAAACCTGCCGCTGTTAAGTTTTCACCTACCGCTTTTACATGCTCAGCGCTGTAATTAGGTGTTTTACCGCCACGTAAAATAATATGACAATCAGGGTTTCCGCCTGTATTCACAATTGCAGAATGCCCCCATTTAGTGACCGATAAGAAACAGTGCCCAGAGCGTGCAGAATTAATCGCATCAATAGCAATTTTAATTGTGCCATCTGTACCATTTTTAAACCCAACCGGGCAAGAAAGCCCAGATGCTAATTCACGGTGAATTTGTGATTCAGTGGTGCGCGCACCGATTGCGCCCCAGCTCATCAAATCAGCCACATATTGTGGGCTAATCACATCCAAAAACTCACCAGCAGTCGGTAAACCTTGATCATTAATGGTTAATAATAATTCACGAGCAATACGCAAACCATCATTAATATTAAAGCTATTATCCATATGAGGATCGTTAATAAGCCCTTTCCAGCCTACTGTTGTTCGCGGTTTTTCAAAATAGACACGCATAACAATTTCAAGTGAACCTTTTAGCTCTTCACGCAACTTAATTAAGCGTTGGGCATATTCCAATGCCGCTTTGGTATCATGAATAGAACAAGGGCCAATCACCACAACTAAGCGATCGTCTTTACCTACTAAAATATTATGAATAGCAAGGCGTGCTTCATGAACGGTAAACGCCGCTTTCTCAGTTGCTGGAAATTTTTCAAGCAAAGCAATCGGAGGTAATAACTCTGTTATTTGTTTTATTCTAACGTCATCGTTCTGAAAATTCATACCTGTATATCCAATGTTTATTATTTTTACTTTAGTTGATTTGCATACCCAATTGATTTCAAGTTTTCATACAGTAAACTTCTCACGCAATAGATTTGTCACATCACAAATAATAAAGCGCTCTTGGGCAAATAACTGAAGTTCCTTACAGCGCCCAAATTTATAACCAAAAACTTGAAGATCACAGGCATCGAATTTTCAATCTAACTGTTCAAACGCCTCCTGTAAACAGTCAAATACCGGATGAAATGACTATTTATTCTGCTTCTGATTATAAAATGAGGTCATATGTTATTATTTAGCACAATAACTAGGCTTATAGGTCATCTAACAGTGCAAAAAAAAGAAAAAACGGCAAAATAACGATAATGTTACTTTAGCCGTTTTAAGTTGTTTTTTTGTACTTTCGTACAATTTAACGCTTAAATATAACTAGGCGGCTTAATCCTCATTGAGAACTACTTGCGCGCCAATGGTGAATAGCCATTTTCTTTTGCGGAGCGAATCCACAGTCTTGAGCCATTTAGTGCGATACCAAGCAATATCAAATACTCTAAAGACATTGCGTAAACACCCTGAATAAAGAAAATCACAATACTAATAATATTGATAACCACCCATACTAGCCAGTTTTCAACATATTTGCGTGTCATCAACACCATGGCAACAACTGATAATACCGTCATTGTCGAATCCCAGAATGGGAATGCATCAGGTTCAATAGTTGGCATAGCCAGGTTAGCGCCAAATGCATTCAATAATTCAACAGCCCATGTCGCTAATACACCAAATACTGCATCAATATTAAAGGTTAGGTAAGCTATAGCTAACACTGACACGACTAATGTCATCATTGCTTTAGGTAAACTTAACCAGCGAATTTGTAGCTCCGCCTGTTGGCTGCTGGTAACTCGACTCCAGGCATACCACCCATAGATATTTGCCACAAAGAAAAAAACTTGTAATAGCAAATTTGCATACAGCTGAATTTGAAAGAAAATTACCGCAAATAACGTAACGTTAATCAGTCCAAACAAGTAATTAATCGTTTTCTCAAAGCTTGCCAGTAAAATGCAGAGTAAACCTGCAATAGTACCGACGGCTTCAATATACGATAGATCATAAACTGAATCCCATAACGGAATTTGAACTAACGTATTGGTTGTGCTAAAGAAATCCATCCCTAAATCCTATATAAGTTTGTGTTAAAATAGCATTGCTCATTACGACCATGACCACTAAATTGTGTACGCCTATTTTAGGCTCATGGCAAAATCCAACATTTTATTTAATGGTAACATAGCTTTTTGTCGTAGCTGCTCGCTCACTTGAATTTGATGCTGTTGTTCACGTCCCTCTAGCGCCTCTGCAATCGCTTTTAAACCATTCATTGCCATCCAAGGGCAATGTGCACATGTTCGACAAGTTGCTCCCTCACCAGCCGTTGGAGCGATATATAATGACTTATCAGGACATGCCTGCTGCATTTTGTAAAAAATGCCTTTATCGGTCGCCACTATCATAGAAGGATTCGGTAAGGTTTGAGCCGCTTTAATTAATTGGCTAGTCGAACCAACCGCATCAGCAAGTTCAACAATAGCTTGAGGAGATTCAGGATGAACAAGCACTGCTGCTTCTGGATATAACGCTTTCATTTTTTCCAATGATTGCGTTTTAAATTCATCGTGAACGATACAAGCGCCATCCCAACATAAAATATCCGCACCTGTTTGCTGTTGCACATATCGGCCTAAATGACGGTCTGGCGCCCAAATAATTTTTTCACCTAGGCTATCGAGGTGATCGATCAGCTCAACGGCAATACTAGATGTTACCACCCAGTCAGCTCGAGCTTTGACAGCAGCAGATGTATTCGCATAAACAACAACTGTTCTATCTGGATGTTCATCGCAAAAACGAGCAAATTCGTCTTCTGGGCAACCCAAATCTAATGAACATTGGGCGTCCAATGTTGGCATTAATACATTTTTTTCTGGACTTAAGATTTTAGCGGTTTCCCCCATAAATCGAACCCCAGCAACTAATAATGTAGACGCGGGATGAAGAGAGCCAAAGCGCGCCATTTCTAATGAGTCTGCAACACATCCACCAGTTTCTTCAGCTAACGCTTGGATTTCTGGGTCGGTATAATAATGGGCCACGATCACCGCATTTTTTTCAATCAGCAACGATTTGATTCGTTCCCGATAAAATGCTTTTTCATCCGAGCTTAGTAACGCAGGTTTAGCCGGGAATGGATAAATTGACTGGTTAAAATCAATAAACTCGCTCATCTCTTGCCTCTGTTTAGCATAACGCGATTTTATAACGACAATCGAGAATTAAATCACTCAATACGCTTATTTTTGTTTTATATACTAAACACGATACCCCACTTTAACGAACAAGTCTTTACCATTTTTAGCAAACCAAACTGTTTTTATCTATACCTGATACCCTTTACTTGCTTTACATTAGTTTTTTCGCTTTTAATCCACTTTATCGGTATCGTAGTCGTTCTTGTTATACTAGATAGGTTAGTTATGGAATCACCTGCATCGTTAATAAATAAAATAATTTCTATTTCATTACTTGATCCTAGAATTGAGGCTGTTGTGCTGACCGGCTCTAGAGGACGAGAGCAACATATAGATAGCTATTCAGATATAGACATCGAATTAATTGGTCACGGTGTTACTGAGCTATTTACTGAAAAGGAATGGATTAATCATTTTGGGCAACCACTCGTTGCATTACATCTCTTAAATGGTGGTGAAAACGAGCCAGAATCACCAACTTGTTTAGTCATTTATGAGGAGGGTAGGAAAGTTGATTTCACCTTCGCAGAGCCTGAACGCCTTAGTAAGATGAAAAAAGAAGGTTTAGACGGTACTTTTTCTCGTGGCTATGCCGTTTTATTAGATAAAAGTGGCATTACTGATGGGCTGCCAACTAAATCAAATAATACATCACTACTGCCTAGCGCACTGACTGAAACAGAGTTTGAAGAACTAATTTCTGATTTTTGGTATGAAGCGCATCAAGTTGCGATTGCATTAACACGTAATGAGCTGTGGATGGCTTGGTCTCGAAGTGCAGATATGAAGCAAAATTTCTTATCTTTATTAGAACTTTTAGTTTCTAACAAAAGTATGACTGAACAAAATGTTTGGTATGGTGGTCGAAAATACCATGATTGGATGCCTGAACATTTTATCAATGCACTCGAAACTATTTTCGATTGTAGTACCGCCCAAAAAGCAGCGCTATCACTTAATTGTTTGATGGCATGTTTTCTTGAAGTAGCAACCGAGTTGGCCCCATTATTAGGTTATGACGGAAAACTAGCAGTAGGAAATAAAATGCAAGCTTTAGTCAGAGATATTCTAATGGACAACGGATTAATCGCTGAAGATATTTAGCACTAGAAAATAGCATCAAGTATATGGCAAAGGACTGCTATATTTTGTGAGCCGTTAGATGGCAATACTTATCGGGGTATCTGCGAGTTTGCTACTGATAAGAACTAAGATGGTGGGCCGTGCGGGATTGTTCAGCCTTCGGCTTCAACCCTACGGGTCGAACCTGCGACCAGCTTGTCGAGGTATCTGCGAGTTTGCTACTAATAAGAGCTAAGATGGTGGGCCGTGCGGGATTGTTTAGCCTTCGGCTTCAACCCTACGGGTCGAACCTGCGACCAGCTTGTCGGGGTATCTGCGAGTTTGCTACTAATAAGAGCTAAGATGGTGGGCCGTGCGGGATTCGAACCTGCGACCAATTGATTAAAAGTCAACTGCTCTACCGACTGAGCTAACGGCCCATCTTAAAACTTTCTACTGCTTTTACAATCTAAAAAACTTTAAGATGGTGGGCCGT
>NZ_DOEH01000028.1 GCF_003533305.1 Providencia sp.
TGAAAATAGCAATTGCAGGTACAGGCTACGTGGGTTTATCTAACGCCATGTTACTGTCACAAAATCATGAAGTGGTGGCTATCGATATCATCCCTGAAAAAGTGGCGATGTTGAATAATAAGCAATCACCGATTATCGATACTGAAATTGAACAGTTTTTGGCTGAAAAAAAACTAAATTTCCGTGCAACACAAGATAAAGTCGAAGCCTATACCGGTGCTGATTATGTCATCGTTGCGACGCCGACTGACTATGACCCAAAAACCAACTATTTCAATACTAATTCGGTCGAATCGGTTATTCACGACGCTAATAAAATCAATCCGAATGCGACAATTATTGTGAAGTCGACCATTCCGGTTGGTTTTACTGAGCGTTTACGTGAAGAGTTCGGTTATACCAATGTGATTTTCTCCCCTGAGTTTTTACGTGAAGGCCGTGCGTTGTGGGATAACCTTTATCCATCACGGATTGTGGTCGGTGAGCGTTCAGAACGAGCACAAGTTTTTGCGAATTTATTGCTCGAAGGGGCGATAAAAAAAGATGTCCCGGTATTGTTCACTGATGGTACGGAAGCGGAAGCGGTTAAATTATTTGCTAATACTTATTTAGCGATGCGTGTGGCTTATTTTAATGAGCTCGATACCTATGCCGAAAGTCGCGGTTTAAATGCACGTCAAATTATTGAAGGTGTTTCGTTAGACCCACGTATTGGCGGCCATTATAACAATCCGTCATTCGGTTACGGGGGTTATTGTTTACCGAAAGATACCAAACAACTATTAGCCAATTATGATGATGTGCCTAACAATCTGATTAATGCTATCGTCGAATCTAACCGGACTCGTAAAGACTTTATCTCTGATGCCATTATTGCTAAAGCGCCGCGTAAAGTGGGCGTTTATCGCTTAGTGATGAAAGCGGGCTCTGATAATTTCCGCGCCTCGGCAGTGCAGGGCATCATGAAACGCATTAAAGCCAAAGGCATTGAAGTGGTGGTATATGAGCCCGTGCTCACTGAAGATGAGTTTTTCCGCTCTAAAGTCATCCGTGATTTAGAGGCTTTCAAAGCCCAATGCGATATTATTTTAGCTAACCGCATGGTACCAGAGCTAGAAGATGTGGCGGATAAAGTCTACACCCGTGATTTATTTGGTAGTGACTAATTAGTTATTATTAAATTGATAATTATTAGGCGTCGTAATGCTTAATAATCGGCTTGGTCAGTGAATAATTGCTGACCAATTATCGCTGTTTTATCTTTTTATTTTTATTTAATTCCCTAAAATTTACCTCTTTGTGTTATTTATTCCTCTCCATCGGCTCTTAAGTCTCATTCTGCAAGAATCGCTAAGAAATACGCTTACTCATTTGTTAGCATTTAAAATTATGCGCAATAATCGGCTTAAAAATTATGCAGAAAATAATAAAAACACAAAAAGGTGGATTTAATTTTTATCAAAAAGATCAGGATATTGATTACTGGCAGGTTATTGATGATTATATTCACGGGCGGATCGTTAGCAAAGATTTAGGTAGCGGAAACATTGACCGTAGTGTTGCTATGTTAAATATTGATGGCCGACATTTGATTATTAAGTGTGAAAAAGAGCGCGATAAACGATTAGAAAAACGTCTCATGAGAATGATTTCAGGACCTTATTATTCGCGTTTGCTCCATCGATTAGTTAAAGCACAAAATCAAGGCTGTATGATCACGAATGATATTTATTTTATTGCAGAAAAAGTAAAATGCCGAGAATCTGTCGAAACATGGATCATTGCTGAATTTGTAGAGGGCAGAGTATTAACAGAGCTTGAGGATATCACGCCTTATTATTTTGAAATAGAAACCATTATTAATCAATTGCATGCTTATGGCTTATCTTCAAATGATATCCATGCAGGTAATTTTGTCTTAACTGATAATGGCTTAAAAGTTATCGACCTGTCTGACTATGGCAATTTAACTATCTGTAAAGTGAATGATTTGATTGCGTTAAAACGCTTCTATGGTATTGAACCTACGAAAAAAAGCCTAATCTATCGTCTTATCATGTTCAGAGATAATTTTCGCCATTGGTCACGAAAAATGAGAGGTAAGAAAACACGATTATAATTAGCTTATTATTTAATTTTTAGTTCGTTAGCGACGAATTATTGCTTTAATTGGCATAAAGCATCTAAAAATTCAGGAGTAAAACTTCCAGTTCCTCGACATCTTTGGGTCGCAATTTCTCCAGCTTGTTTCATTATGGCGCAAACACTCGCGATATTGATTAATTTGTCACCCGATAATGCACAACTTGCAGTGACAACTGCAGATAGCGCACATCCCGTCCCGACAACTCGAGTCATCAGAGGATCTCCACCAGTAACCGCAAAAGTGCGTTCACCATCAGTGACATAATCGATTTCACCACTAATCGCGACAATGGTATTGGTTGCTTTAGCTAAATGTTGAGCAGCAGGTAGTGCATCGTGAGTTGTATTGAGTGAATCAACTCCTTTTCCACCTCGGCCGACTCCCACGAGTCCCATAATTTCTGAAGCATTACCGCGAATTGCGGTCGGTTTCAACATGAGTAATTCGTGGCAGAAACGAGTACGAAAAGTTAATGCGCCAGCAGCCACAGGATCAAGTACCCAGGGTTTACCTGCTTTATTAGCACTATTTACAGCTAAGCGCATGGCATGTTGTCTGTCAGTGGTTAAGGTACCGACATTAATTAATAGCCCACTCGCCATAGCGGCAAATTGTTCTGCTTCTTCTGGCTCAATCACCATGGCAGGCGAACAACCTAGTGCTAATAATACATTGGCAGTAAATGTTTGAACGACATCATTAGTCATGCAGTGTATGAGAGGGGATTTTGCATGTAACTGCTGAATAGTTTTTGTATTTATGATGGCATTAATAGTTTCAAATCCTGACATGTTTCCTCTCATTAACCGTAGCTATGCGTAGAATAACAAATTCCATTCTACGCATTTTATTGAGACTGTTAATGTTAATTAGCTAATCAGATAAATAATTTTCCATGACCATACCTCCTGCTCCTTGAGCTACTATCTCGTAAGAGTCATTGGCGGCATAAACTTTTGTTTTGATATGGGGAAAAGCGGCTAATTTATTTTCTATCGATTTTTTTGTGACTGCAAAAAAGTGGTTCTTTGGCGTTAGTGTTCCACCACAAACAACAACATCAGCTTGTGTTGTGAGTATGGCATTGGCGATAGCGATACCATAGTAATACGCAGCCTCCTCTAATGCCTCTAAACACAAAGAGTCATTTTGGGTGAGTGCTTGGAAAATAGTATGGTAATTAATTTCTGATTCTGATTGAACGAGATCATTAATAATTGAAGTTTTACCGAGTCTTAATTGTTGGATGACTCGGGATTTAATCGCAGAAAGCGAACTATATTGTTTCAAGCAACCAAAAGAGCCACAGTCACAGCGCTGGCCATTAATATCGATGGTAGTATGACCAAACGCTTGTGCGGTACTGATTGGCGCAGGGGCTAGTTGGTTATTGATGATGGTGCTACTACGAATATCGGTGTCGCAAGTGGTAAATAAAAAACGTTGGCTATCAGAGATATATCGCAACCGGTATTCAGCAAAGGCGGCAAAATTAATGCCACTGCCGAGTAAGACGAAGCAGGGAACTTTTTGGGTGATATAGTTATATAGCGCTTTTATTCTTGTGCTATAGAGGTGATAAGATAGTTTGTCTCGTTCTAAGATATGGTCGATTGCAATCCCCATCCCCAGAATTTCTTTTGTTGTTAATTGGTGCTCTGCGAGAAGCTCATCTACTTTGACTAATAAATGGTCGAGCATATTTTCGGCAGTTTCAAGATGCTCATATTTGATTTTTACTCGACCTAAAATATCGAGTTTTAGGTTCTGTAAGACGATAGTTGAGTAAATATCACTCATTTCTATTCCAATAAGATAACCATCATCAGGGTTGATGCTATATAGAATAGGTTTCCGCCCACCGGTTGATTCCCCTAGCTCAGAAGTTGAAATTAGCTGACATTTGCTGAGTTCATCGAGTAATCGCGCGCAGGTTGCAGATTTCATACTTGCAAGGGACGCTAACGTTTCTGCCCTTATTGGTCCATGGTTAAGGATGAGCCGATAGAGCATTTTAAGTTTCTGAGTTTTTGAATTTTTTGAGGTGCGAAATTCATTTAATAGTGTGTGTAACAAGCAACCTCTCCCTTTGTGTTTCTGCCACTGCATCAAAGATTAGCAGATTTACGCATTGAGTACTGCACCATGATTCACACATCATACCGAGAATCTTTTTCTTAAAATGAGATTAAGATCGCGGTTCGGTTTTTAAATTGCTTTATGATGGCTTTTAACAATCCTTATTCGGTGTTAATTCGGAGATAGCCATGCATAACACGAAAGATATTTTAGAATGCTTGAATTTTATTCAGTCACGCACTGACCTTAAACCAACAGTTGGTATCATTTTAGGTTCTGGTTTGGGCCCTTTCGCGGATACATTAGAAAATGCGGTTCATATTCCTTACAGCGAAATTCCTCATTTTGCTAAATCTGAAGCCGTCGGTCACGCTAATGAGCTCGTCATCGGAACTATAGCGGGTAAGAGCGTCGTTGCGATGAAAGGTCGCTTCCACTATTACGAAGGTTTTTCGCTGGATCAAGTCACTTTCCCTGTACGTTTAATGAAGGCGCTTGGCGTTGAAAAATTGATTATCACGAACGCATGTGGCGCTGTGAATACCGATTTTAATCCAGGTGATTTGATGATCATCACTGACCACATCAATTTGACGGCTAACAACCCATTAATGGGACCAAATAACCCTGAATTGGGTGTTCGCTTCCTTGATGTGAGTGAAGTTTATAATAAAGAATTACGTCAAACTATTAAAGATGTAGCGAAAGAACAAGGCGTTAGTGTACGCGAAGGTGTGTATGCATGGTGGACGGGTCCAACTTATGAAACACCAGCAGAAATTCGTATGATCAGAACACTAGGCGCAGATGCAGTGGGTATGTCTACAGTACCAGAAGCGCTTGTGGCTCATCATTCACAAATCAAAACAGTGGGTATCTCCTGCTTGACCAATATGGCTTGCGGAATTTTAGAACAGCCATTAAGCCATGACGAAGTGATCGAAACCGCTGAAAGAGTCAAGGCGACTTTCTTAAACTTAGTGACCGGTGTGATCCAGCGTTTCTAGCTTTTTCTCAAAATAATATAAAGAATGTCATAGGCATACAGTAGGTAATTATTGAAATGAAATTTAAAGGTCTGATTTTAGTTTCTTTAGGGGCTTGCAGCTATGGCATTCTTTCTACGCTTGTTGTTTTAGCATATCGAGCTGGTTTTTCTTTAAGTGACGTCATCGGCAGTCAAACAGTCTTAGGTGCTTTTTTATTGTGGCTGTTTGTGGTTCTTGGCGCGGCCATGAGAAAGAAACGCTTAGCCTGGCCGTCACGTAAGCAGACGTTAATGATGTTATTAACAGGAACAACAACCGGTCTGACGGGGTTATTGTATTATGCCTCATTACAGCATTTATCCCCTGCACTAGGTGTTGTTTTATTTTTGCAATTTACGTGGATGGGAGTGGCGATTAATGCTGTTGTTACTCGACGTATGCCGCCAGTTATGACGCTAATTTCTGTTTTCGTAATTTTAGTGGGGACGGTGTTGGCGACAGGGTTATTGAATAATGGCAGTATCTCGTTTCATTGGAGCGGAGTCGCTTTAGGGCTGTGCGCCGCATTATCGAACGCGATACGTGTTTATGTGAGTGGTGCATTGGCGGTAAAAACTGATCCAATGATGCGCTCTGCGATTATGGTGACCGGTGGAGCAATTTTAACCTCTATTGTCGTTCCTCCTACATTTTTACTCGATTTATCAACGTTTCAATCGCTCTTTTTATCTTATGGGTTACCGCTGGCTTTTTTTGGTTCTTTCTTTGGAATGTGGATGTTTGCAAAAGGCACTCCGCTTATCGGAACAAGTTTGGCAACTATCGTCAGCTCCATGCAGCTTCCTGTAACCATATTACTTTCAGTTACCGTATTACATTTACCTCTCGAATTCATTCAGTTAGTTGGCGTTGTCGTTATTCTAATGGGTGTCGCTATTGCTGAGTTGAAGATAAAAACAAATAAATATAACTCCAAACGGAGCTTAGTATGAATATAAAATCTCGCTTAAAAGTAATGCTTTTTCTGCAATATTTTGTCTGGGGAAGTTGGTTAGTTACGCTCGGTTCCTACATGATCAAAACACTAAGTTTTTCAGGTGCTGAAGTAGGGATGGTATATAGTTCGAAAGGTATTGCAGCCATTTTAATGCCGGGAATTATCGGTATTATTGCAGATAAGTATATCCCAGCAAATCGTTTATACATGATTTGTCATTTAATTGGCGCAGCTTCATTGTTTTATGCAACGACAGTGACTGACTCGACAACTATGTTTTGGATTATGTTAATTAATGCGATGGCATTTATGCCTACGATTGCATTATCTAACTCAATTAGTTATTCATCATTGAGCCAATATCAGCTTGATTCAGTTGTTAATTTCCCATCGATCCGTGTGTTTGGCACAGTGGGTTTTATCATTGCGATGTGGAGTATTAGCTTACTGAAATTTGAGCTAAGCAGTATGCAGCTTTATATTGCGGCGGGTTGTTCTCTCGTATTGGCTGCATATTCGGTGACATTACCGAAAATCCCTGTGAATAAAACCGCGATTTCAACGAGTTGGATGAGCAAGCTAGGGTTGGATGCACTGGTATTATTTAAAAAACCTATCATGGCAGTTTTCTTTTTATTCGCGATGCTACTTGGTGCGGTGCTACAAATTACTAATACCTTTGGTAATCCGTTCATTCATGATTTTGGTCTTAATCCTTTGTACCAAGATAGTTTTATTGTGCAATATCCATCGATTCTATTATCGATTTCTCAAATGGCAGAAGTGTGCTTTATTCTTGCAATTCCATTTGTGTTAAAGCGCTACGGTATTAAGACTGTCATGCTATTGAGTATGTTCGCATGGACATTAAGATTTGGTTTCTTTGCCTTCGGTGACCCTTCAGCAATTGGTTTGATGTTCTTAATCATGTCAATGATTGTGTATGGTTGTGCGTTTGACTTCTTTAATATCTCAGGTTCAATTTTCATTGAAAAAGAAGTGGATACAAGAATGCGGGCCAGTGCTCAAGGCTTATTTATGACGATGGTTAATGGGGTTGGTGCTTATTTTGGTGCCATACTCAGTGGACAAGTTGTCGATTACTTTACATTTGATGGTATTAAAGATTGGCAAATGATTTGGTTAGTCTTTGCATCATATACCGTTATCTTAGCCATTATTTTCCAATTCACTTTCCATTATCATCACGATAAAAACGCGGCTTTGAAAAAAGTGAAAGCGAGTTAAAACGAAAGCAACGTTAAATTAAAGCTAAATTAAGAGAGAAAACTGATATAAAGGTTTTCTCTTTTTTTTGCAAACCACGATTAAACAAAATTACGTTTTCCACGTAAAATATGTTCAGTTAAGGTTTCTTCAGCCTGACTATATTGCTTCGTTTTCAATTGTTCAATTAGCTGGCTGTGCTGCTTGGTTGATTCCGCATAATATTCATTACGGTAAATAGGGTCTGGTTGGAAATAGACACGTTGGCGAATGTTATCAGCTAAATCTAAAAACACCGTGTTATCGAGTAATTCGAGAAAGAAACGGTGAAAGCGTTCATCTTCTTTAATCCATTCATAATAATTATTGTTTTCTAGCAAGCTATATTGGCGTTCTACTATTTTCTCTAAAATAACAAAATGCTCTGTGGTTAAATAATCTCTCACTAGTTTAATGGCATGAGATTCAATGGCTAATCTCAAGTCATAGTTATCTCGAGTTTCCTTTAAAGAGAGCTTTTGGATGAAAACTCCCTTGCGTGGAATTATTTTGACTAAACCTTCATTTTGTAATTGGTAAAGTGCCTCACGTATCGGTGTGCGACTCATACCGAGTTCATCAACTAAACTATTTTCTGAGGTATAACTTTCTTCACCAAATTGTTTGGTGAGGATTTTTGTTTTAATCGCGGTGTAAGCTTGTTGGCTTAATGGTTTATCTTTCATGTGAATATCATACAGAAGTAGGGTTTTTAGTGAGTATAGAAAGGAACCTACTGGTATACAAGCTATACACCAACTTTATATCTATTGGTTATGATGATGTCGTTAATATGAAAAATCAGCATCCATGCTGATTTTGGCGGTAAATTAGTACAATTCAGGGCGCCTATTTTGTATACAAGGTAATTTTTGACGAGTTTCTGCGGTATGTTGTGTTGATATCTCTGCAAAAAAGACAGTTTCATCATAACCTGCGGAGGCAATCGTGACGCCCATCGCATCACAAATGAGGCTACGGCCAATAAAGATATTACCTGTTTGGTCGCAGGCACATACTGGTATTGTATTTTCCAACGCTCTTATTTTAACCAACCCTTGGTAGTGCTCTTCTTTTAATGGGCCACTGACCCATGCTGTTGGTACGAGTAGTAAATCTGCACCCGCTAATGCGAGTTTTCGAGCAACTTCAGGGAAACGTAATTCGTAGCAAACTAAGATACCTATTTTGCCAAATTCAGTTTCTACGGGTTCAAGTTTATTATTACTTTGAATAATATTGAGTGATTCTTGATAAGAAAATGCGTCGTAGAGATGCGTTTTTTGATAGTGATAAATTAACTCGCCTTGTCGGTTTAACATAATTGTCGTATTAAATGCGCGTTTAGGCTCATTCAGTGCACTTTCATAAATACCACAAGTGACATAGATACCATTTTCCTTTGCGGTTTTTGCGAGTTGGGAAACAAAAGGCCCATTGATTGGCTCGGCAATATCAGCATAAGAAATACCTGTATCAGGCGGAACAAAAGCCATAAACATTTCAGGTAATAACACCATATCCGCGCCACCTTGCGCGGCTTTTTGTATGGCTTCACAGGCTTTGTTTAAATTTTGTTGTTTATTAGGACTGCTAGCAAGTTGAGCAATTGCGATTTTCATGGGAGCTCCTTATTCAAAGAATTTTGCTGCGCCAGAGATAGCTGCCAAGGTTTCCCCTGCATCTATACGCTTTTTAACATCAATTTCAGCATGTTGCGCGTTAAGTGCTCGTTGGCTGTATTCTTTAATGAAGGCTTCATCTGCAACTAGCACGCCGTCACCATCTGCAATAATGAGATTGCCAGGATAAATTGTGACGCCATCAACGCTAATTGGTACGTTGATGGCTCCCTCTATACCTAAAATACGAGTGGTAAGTGGGCTAACTTTACGTGCGAAAATAGGTATGCCAATTTCACGTAGTGCTTTGATATCAGTAACGCAGCCATCAATAATCGCACCTGCAATTTTTTTCTCTCGTGCCATATAGGAAACCATTTCTCCCCAGCAAGCTCGGTCGAAATCACCTGACATATCAACACAAATAACATCACCTTCTTGCACAATATCAAATACTTTATGTACTGCACTGGAATCCATGTGCGGAATACGAACGGTGACGGCATGGCCAATAAATTGGCATTTTTCAATTTGTGGACGTAATGTTTTAATAAAACCAAAATCTGTCATATGGCCGATGGTTGAAGGACAAACATGACGGCAGCTTTCAATAGTTTCTTGAGTAAAATGAGCAATGCGAGGATTGAGAGTAAACATAAAGGCACCTTTTAGTTAATCGTTTTTAAAATTATGGATATGAGTGATAACTAGCTATTATTAGTTGCACTGATTAATGGTTTATCCGGTTGAATAAAAAACCAGCAGATGATGGCTAAACTGATTGGAATAACATTAAAAAGTAATGCTACAGTCCATCCAAAATGTTGAGCTAACCAACCGCAAAGGATTGGCGAGATAACCCCTCCAAGATTTCCCCATAAATTCATCCAACCACTGACTGAACCTGCAAATTGACGGCCTTTATCTGCGGCAATTGCCCATGAGGTCACAACCGGAAGCCCTAAAGAACCAAGTGCTAAAGTTAGCCACGCTACACTTGTAACCGCACTTTCTGTTTGGGCTGCCCCACAGATACCAATAATAAATAAGATGAAACCGAAGATGGCGATATAGCCGCGAGCGACGAGTTGAGAATAACCTTTATTTAAGAGCCAATCTGAAATTGAACCGGCGCTAAGTACAGCAATACAGATAGCGAGCCAAGGAAAACTGGCTGCAACACCCATTTGGGTGAGTGAGAAACCACGTGCTTCTTGCAGATAGGTGGGTAACCAAATCATGAAAAGAGTGGTCATGTAGGCAACAAAGAAATATTGGAAACCGACTGCCCAAAAAGAGCGTTCCTTCATAAAGAGTCGCCAAGGGGCTTTTACATTTTCAGCGCCTTGTTCGCCAATGCTCCGTCCACTTTTGATAAATTCAATTTCTTCTGGGGTAATATTGGGATGTTCTTCAGGTCGATTGCGTGCAAAGAAATACCAAATTGCACCCATGACGATGCCGACAACGCCAAAAATCCAAAATACGGCGTGCCAACCGAATGAAATCATAATGAATACTGTTAGTGTTGGTGCAATAACGGGGCCAAAATAGGAACCTGCGAGCAAGAAGCTTGCTGCGCGTGCTTTTTCATTTTGACGAAACCACCAAGTATTGAATACCGCATTAGAGGGATATAACGGCGCTTCACCGACACCAAATAAGAAACGCACAATACACAGCCAAACATAAGTTGGCGCGACTACTGTTAGGATCGTGAAAGCAGACCAAACATACAGACTGATTGTGGCAATTAGGCGACTACCAAAACGTTCTGCAAGTATGCCACTTGGAATTTGTGCGAGAGCATAACCAAGAGAAAATAGTGCACCAAGAAAACCAAATTGGACCTTACTCATCCCTAAATCGGTCATCATAGACTCCGCCACAATAGAAATATTGGCGCGATCCATATAAGCAACTAAGCCGATAGCAAAAAATATTGCCGCTAATCCCCAACGTAAACGTCCCGGTGGATTTTTCGCCACTGGAGCTGTAATAGAGTCTTTATTTGACATAGCCTTACCTTTTTTATTGGTCCGTAGAGGTAATAAACTGAGTTATATTTTATTGTATTTATATTGAATTCAACTTGTATACAAGATGGATGTTAATGACGAGTTATTGCCATGTCAAAGATATGTTTTGCTATTTGTGATTTGACTCAAAATATCTGATGATTTTATGAACAACATCAAACTTTGAGATATAACGAAGGCTAGCTTTATTTATTGCTTAATAAACAATGGATTATGAAAAGGTTGGTTTGATTGAAAATGAATTTTGCTTTATAGCTAAAATGATATCGTTGGGTTTCGTCATCAACCTGAGTGATCGCGAAGGTATTCTAAGCATGGTGTGACTAGTTTGTATTGTAGGTCAGCTATTTTTATCAATTAATTCACGTAGGCACTGTGCTAATTGATCAACAGTTTTTTCGCCTGTTGCCGCTTCTACGGTTAGATTTTCAAGTGTACAGTCATTATCGCGGATTTTAATACCATTGCGATAAAGAAAAGTCATTGTCACAAAAAATGCAGTACGTTTATTGCCGTCATGAAAAATATGACCACGGGCAATGGCAACCCAATAGGTTGCTGCTAATTCAATAATATCTGTGATATTTTCATAGTGAGTACGATTTTGTACTCGATAAATTAGTGCTTCAGCTCTGCCGACATCTGACATACCGCTAACGCCGGGAAAACGTTGTAATATGCGGTCATGGAAAGCAATAACTTCTTGTGCACTAATCCATATCATCGATTCGTTAGCGCCTCTACAGTGTGTCCATGACGTTGCATTATGGTATCAAACTCTGCATCTAGTTTAGCGTTTTGATACGCCTCGAATTCAGTTTTACTGATAACTATTGCTGAACTACCATCTCTACGAGTAATTTCAATGGGCTCGCCATGGACTGCTGCATCTAGCACTTCAGAGATATTGGCACGAGCTTGAGTTGAAGTATATGTACGCATAATATGCCTCCTTAAATGTACATTTGTATTGTACATTTAATAGGTGATTCTTTCAAATATAGAGATAGAGTTTATTTTTAGAGGAATATTCAAATTTGGACTTTTGATTATTCACTAAAAGTAAAAAAGCCAGCTAATACAACGTATCGGCTGACTTAATGAGTGACTCTAAAATGTTGAGAAAGGTTATTCGATGTTCTGAATTTGTTCTCTCATTTGTTCAATCAATACTTTTAACTCAACGGCAGAGTTAGTGACTTCACTATTAATCGATTTAGAGGCTAAGGTATTTGATTCACGGTTAAATTCTTGCATCATAAAATCAAGACGGCGGCCATTAGCCTCTTTCTTCTTAAGAATATTGCGCGTTTCTTTAACGTGAGATTCTAATCTGTCCAATTCTTCAGCCACATCGACACGCTGAGCCAGTAAAATTAGCTCTTGTTCAAGGCGGTTATTATCAACTTGGATGTCAGCCTCTTCTAATTTAGACTGCAAACGTTCACGTTGCCATTTTAAAATTTCAGGCATGTGCTGACGTACTTTTGCAACTTCAACTAATACACCATCGAGGCGCTGTTCAATTAAAGTCTGTAATGAAGCACCTTCAGATTCGCGACTTTGGATAAAGGCATTGATAGCTTCATCAAGTCCTGCCATGAGTTGCTCACTAATCGTATCTAAATCTTGCTCACCAGCAGACATTACACCCGGCCAACGCAAAATTTCCAGAGGATTGATTTCCCCTTCGTGGCTGTAATTTTTAACCCAATTGGCAGCGGTAATCAGTTGACGAGCGAGTTTTTCATTAAGGATTAACTCACCACGATTAGCATCATCTAACTCAATACGTAAGTTACATTCTACTTTTCCACGCGTCAGACGTGAACGAAGACGCTCACGGATCACGGGTTCAAGGCTTCTAAATTGTTCAGGTAAACGGATATACGTTTCTAAATAACGTTGGTTTACGGAACGCAGCTCCCAAGCCGCATTCCCCCATTCACCCTTGATATCACGACGGGCAAAAGCAGTCATACTACGGATCATAATTCGTTCCTATCATCATCAAGATGAAGATATTATAGCGCTATGGAGAATGACAGGATAGGCATTATCTATTTAACGACGTATAATGCGTTCCAATTTGAGTTGATAATGGAGATAACACCATGCGCCCATCAGATAGATTAGCAGACCAAATGCGTCCGATAAAAATTACGCGTAACTATACAAAGCATGCGGAAGGCTCTGTTCTTATTGAGTTTGGCGACACCAAGGTGTTATGTAATGCAACAGTGGAAGAAGGCGTTCCACGTTTTCTAAAAGGTCAAGGCCAAGGTTGGGTTACCGCAGAATATGGTATGTTGCCTCGTGCAACTAACTCTCGTAATCAACGTGAAGCCGCTCGTGGAAAACAAACTGGCCGTACAATGGAGATTCAACGACTGATTGCTCGCTCATTGCGCGCTGCCGTTGATCTGAAAAAACTGGGTGAATATACCATTACATTAGACTGTGATGTTATTCAGGCAGATGGTGGTACGCGTACTGCTGCAATTTCTGGTGCTTGCGTTGCATTGGTTGATGCGCTGAATAATATGGTTGAGCAAGGGAAATTAAAGAAAAGCCCATTAAAATCAATGGTTGCCGCAGTTTCTGTGGGAATTGTTAAGCAAGAAGCTTTGTGTGACCTTGAATATGTTGAAGATTCAGCCGCTGAAACCGATATGAATGTGGTGATGATGGACGATGGACGTATGATTGAAGTTCAAGGCACAGCAGAAGGCGAGCCTTTCAGTCATGAAGAGTTGCTTGCTTTACTTGCTCTGGCGAAAACGGGGCTAGACACCATTTTCGAAGCTCAGCGAGAAGCGCTGAAATAAACGTATTATTGAATAGGCGACTGATTAGTCGCCTTTTTTATGTCTAACGGTTTGTTGAACATGAATAACTGAATATGAATTATATATTCTGAAATTATATAAATATTAATCAATGAGGAGAATGACTAATGAAAGCCTATCAGCGCGATTTTATTGAACTAGCCATGAAAAAACAGGTACTTAAATTTGGTGAGTTCACACTGAAATCAGGCCGTAAAAGCCCATACTTTTTTAATGCGGGGCTATTTAATACGGGGCGTGACCTGGCTCTTATCGGTCGTTTCTACGCGCAGGCACTACAAGAAAGTACGATTGAGTGCGATGTTATCTTTGGCCCTGCTTATAAAGGCATCCCAATCGCAACGACAATGGCGGTTGCATTAGCTGAGCATCATGATATCGATATGCCATATTGCTTTAACCGTAAAGAAGCAAAAGATCATGGGGAAGGTGGCGTTTTGGTTGGCAGTCCTTTACAAGGTCGCGTTGTGGTCGTTGATGATGTTATTACGGCAGGTACGGCTATTCGTGAATCAATGGAAATCATTAAACAGCAAAAAGCCATATTGAGTGGCGTACTTTTGTCTTTAGATCGTCAAGAGAAAGGTAAAGGTGAAATTTCAGCGGTACAAGAAATAGAACGTGACTATGGCTGTAAGGTTTATTCGATTATTACTATGAGTGATTTAATTACTTATCTTACTGAACAAGATGATATGCATGAACACTTAGCTGCAATGAAAGCATATCGTGAACAATATGGGATCTAGTTAAAAGCAGATAAAAAAAGCCCTCGCCCAATAACGGGCGGGGTGAGTAGTATAAATAATCGTTTGCTGGAATAATTGATTATTGTAGCTGAGCTAAAATTAAAGGCCAGCGAGCTTCGAATTCGACGGTTGGTCGGTAACGAAATTCAGATCGTACAAAGCGCGAAAGCATACCTTCACAATAGGCTAATAGTTGAGAAGCAAGTAGTGATTCATCATGCAGAAAACCATGACCATCACGTATTTTTTTCTCTTTCAGTACTTGTCGCAGTTGCGATTCAATACGTTCAAATAATTGATTAATGCGTCCTTGGAGCCTATCTTGCTCGAACATGAGCGCATGGCCTGTCATTATACGCGTTAAGCCAGGGTTTTTCTCTGAAAAACCTAAAACCAACGCTAAAATTAATTTTACTCTGATAATAGTATCTTTTTCATCAGTTAAAATGAGATTAATACGTGAAACCAATGAGTCTTCAATAAACTCAATCAAGCTATCGAACATTTTCATTTTGCTAGGAAAATGACGATAGAGTGCGGCTTCGGATACGCCGACTGTAGCAGCCAGTTTTGCGGTTGTAATACGCTGGCTACCATCACTACTTTCTAACATCAACGCGAGAGCCTGTAAAATTTCTTCACGTCTGTTACGCTTTTTTGTTATCGCTTTTTCTGCCATGTCTGATAAGACCCCTGCTAAAACAGCAAAACAAACTATCCAAAATTTTGCGCTGAGTAAATAGCTATACAGAGCAAAAGAGTATTAAAAATTATAGATACGTTGATTAAATCTAAGTTATTTTTCTTTAATAAGTGCGTAATGATTATTTTTATACAAAAGATATATCCCTCTGATAGGCACTATTACGCACTTTAACGAAAGATAAATAGGCTTATTGGCGACCTGAGTGACCAAAACCACCTTCGCCACGCTCTGTTGCATCAAAACTATCTACAATATTAAATTCAGCTTGGACAACAGGGACAAAAACCATTTGAGCCAGACGTTCGCCAGGTTCAATGGTAAATGTTTTATCACCACGGTTCCAAGCTGATACCATCAGGGGGCCTTGATAGTCAGAGTCAATCAAACCGACTAAGTTACCGAGTACGACACCATGTTTATGACCAAGGCCTGAACGCGGTAATATCACCGCAGCGAGTTGCTCATCAGCGATATGGATAGCTAAGCCAGTAGGAATAAGGACTGTTTGGCCAGGAGCCAAATCAATCGATGCGTCAAGGCATGCACGTAAATCTAAACCTGCAGAACCCGTAGTTGCATAAGTGGGTAGTGGAAATTCATTACCGATGCGCGGATCAAGAATTTTCAGATCAATTTTTTTCATAACGTTGGAGTATCTCGTCAAGTAAATAGTGGCTTAATTCAATTTTACTACAATGTGGCAATCTGACATCACCCGATGCATCAAATAGATGTAATGCGTTGTTATCACTATTAAATCCGTTATCTGCAAGAGATACGTCATTGGCACAAATTAAGTCTAGTTGTTTTTGTTGTCGTTTTTGGCGTGCATAATCCTCAATATTTTGAGTTTCTGCTGCAAAGCCAACGACGTATGGTCGATTTTGCTTCATTTTTCCGACACTGGCAACAATATCTGGGTTTTTAACCAGTATAATTGTTACTTCATCACCTTGTTTCTTGATTTTATTTTCGGCGACAGTTTTTGCTCGATAATCTGCTACTGCGGCACAACCGATGAAAATATCTTGTTGTTCAATGGTTTGATGTACTTTTTCATACATTTCTAAACCACTGGTAACATTCATGCGATTAACACCAATAGGCGTTTCAATATTTACAGGGCCAGAAATTAATGTCACTTGAGCACCCCGCTCGCTTGCGGCTTGTGCGATAGCAAATCCCATTTTTCCTGAACTATGATTACTGATAAAGCGGACAGGATCTAAGTCTTCACGGGTTGGACCCGCAGTAATCATCAGCTTAATGCCTTGTAAATCTATTTTGGAATTGAAGTGTTCACGAGTTAGGCGAACAATTTCTAATGGGTCAATCATGCGGCCGGGACCAATATCACCACAAGCTTGGCTGCCATCATCAGGCCCCCAGATTTTATATTGCCGTTGTTTCAGTTTGATTAAATTATCTTGTGTTGCAGCGGCACGATACATTTGTTGGTTCATTGCAGGGACTATTGCAATAGGCGCGGCTGAGGCAAGACAAACCGTGGTGAGCAAATCATTGGCCATTCCTGCGTTTAATCGTGCAAGTAAGTCAGCTGTTGCTGGTGCTAAAATAATGATATCAGCCCATTTTGCTAATTCAATATGCCCCATTGCAGCTTCTGCCGCGGGATCAAGTAAATCATCAGCGACAGGGTATCCTGAAACTGCTTGTAATGTTAAAGGGGTAATAAACGCTTTGGCCGCAGATGTCATGACGACACGAACAAGAGCGCCTTCATCCCGTAAACGACGGGTTAATTCAGGAATTTTATAAGCGGCAATGCCACCACTAATGCCAAGAACAACGTGTTTACCTGATAGTTGAGTCATTGTTTTTATCCGATTGACCAATATGGCTGGCATATTATCACATCAACAGATTAGGTGAGAGCGCTTGATTTCGCATCATGGTGTTATTTTTGCGAAGCGTTACGCAAAGCCCTGCCTGCTTTATTGTTGTTACGTATTTAACTATGTAGAAAAGTGAGAAAGAAAGTGGGGCATGAAAGGACGCGGTAATGAATGAACATTTGGCATTGTTGCCACGAGAAAAAATATTGGCGTATGGTGCTGCTGCGCTATCAAATGCAGAATTACTCGCTATTTTTCTAAGAACAGGTAGTCAAGGAGAACCTGTTTTGCAATTGGCAGAGCGCTTACTTAAGGAATTCGGTTCGCTATATCTATTACTACAAGCGGATTATACTAAGTTGGCGCAATGTAAAGGGATGGGGGCATGTAAATTTACGCAATTACAAGCGGTTAGTGAGTTAGCTCGTCGTTTTTTTTCTGAACAATTCCTACATGAAGATGTAATGTCGGGACCTGAATTATTAAAAACTCGGCTTTTAGAGTTGTTTGCAGGACAAGAGCGAGAGGTCTTTATGGTGCTATTTTTAAATAATCAGCATCAGATTATTTGTCAGGAAGAAATGTTTAAAGGAACTTTGAATCGAGTTGAAGTTCATCCACGTGAAATTATTCGCTTTGCTATTAAAATGAATGCTAGCGCTATTATTTTAGCCCATAACCATCCTTCAGGTAATCCCGAACCTAGTGTTGCAGATAGGCAGGTTACTGAGCGCATTCACAGTGCTTGTTCAATAATGGGGATTAAATTACTCGACCATTTTGTGGTCGGACACAAAAGTTGCGTATCATTTACTGAGCGAGGATGGCTATAAATTCATTTTTTTGACTAAAAAATGACAACTTTCGTTGTGTTGGGCTTGAGTGGAAACGATTGAAAGCGTATACTACGGCACCTTTAAGGATCTCGGGTTTGGCGAGAAGAGCCTATCTCAGTAAATTTTTACTTAGGTAATGACGGTTTTTTTAGTCACTTAAAGTTTGCTGAGATGGGCTCCAAAGCCTGACGAGGCGGCCATACCCAGAACATAAAGCTCGAGCTGATTAGATTTTTGGAGAATAGACATGTCACGAGTCTGCCAAGTTACCGGCAAGCGTCCAATGAGCGGTAACAATCGTTCACACGCATTAAACGCGACTAAACGTCGTTTTTTGCCAAACCTGCACTCTCACCGTTTCTGGATTGAGTCTGAGAAACGTTTCGTAACACTGCGTGTATCTGCTAACGGTATGCGTGTTATCGATAAAAAGGGTATTGATGCTGTTCTTGCTGAACTGCGTGCCCGTGGTGAGAAGTACTAAGGAGCTAAAAAATGGCTAAAGGTATTCGCGAGAAAATTAAGCTAGTCTCTTCAGAAGGTACAGGTCATTTCTATACCACTACGAAGAACAAGCGCACTATGCCGGAAAAACTGGAATTGAAAAAATTTGATCCAGTTGTTCGTAAGCATGTGATCTACAAAGAAGCAAAAATCAAGTAGTTTTGCTTTCTGCGTAAAAAACCCAGCCTCGGCTGGGTTTTTTTATTTCTTAAATTATTATTAATAAGCGCTATAAGCACTCAATGTGATAGTGATTAAAAGCTATAACCGTTATCCTGAAAGTAGTAACATACTAAGTATTCATTGAATTAATAATGTTATTTATTGTCAAATAACATTATTGTTAAGTAATTTTTCATTTTACCTATAAAAATTGATTAAGAGTGCCTGGTGAAAAAACAGTTTAAAAAAATTCTTATTATCAAGATGAGGTTTCATGGGGACATGTTGCTGACGACGCCCGTTATCAGCTCATTAAAGCACCAATATCCAGATGCCGAAATTGATGTTCTGCTTTATCAGGATACGATCCCCATTTTATCGGAAAATAGCGAGATAAATGCCTTATATGGAATAGCAGGCAGAAAAAGTGGTGCGATTAATAAAGCATGTAATTTTATCAAATTGCTGCTGAAGCTACGCAAAAATAAATATGATTTAGTGGTAAATTTAGCCGATCAGTGGATGGTATCTCTACTTGTGCGAGCCATCCCTGCTGAAATGAAAATTTCTCATCAATTTAACCATCGAAATACCCAATATTGGCGTAATAGCTTTACGCACCTTAGTGTTCCCGAAGGTGAACATGTGGTCATGAATAATCTCTCTGTGCTTGAACCGTTAGAAATCAAAGAACTCAAAACACATTTAACGATGTCATATACAGAGCAAGATTGGAAAAATATTGACCAAAAACTCTTAGAGCTTGGAGTGCACAGTAGTTATGTTGTTATCCAGCCGACCGCGCGCCAAATGTTTAAATGTTGGGATGATGAAAAATTTTCAGAAGTGATTGATGCGTTACAATCTCGCGGCTACCAAGTGGTGCTCACTTCTGGCCCGAGTAAAGAAGATATTGAATGTATCAATAATATTGCCTCTGGCTGCAAAGTTAAGCCAATAACCGAGTTAGCGGGTAAGACCTCATTTCCTGAACTTGGCGCACTTATTGCTCATGCGGCATTATTTATTGGAGTCGATTCTGCCCCAATGCACATTGCCGCAGCGGTAAAAACACCGATTGTTTGCCTCTTTGGTGCAACAAATTATGTGTTTTGGCGTCCATGGAGTGATAATGCAGAGCTATTTTGGGCCGGTGATTATGAGCCAATGCCACCAAGAGATGAGCTAGATAGAAGTAAAAAATATTTGTCTATCATCCCTGCATCTGATGTGATTAAAGCGACAGAAAAATTGTTACCGATGAATATCCGCTCAATGATGAAAAGATATTAATATGTGGGGTATTAAATGACAGTGGCATTTTGTCTGTATAAATATTTCCCTTTTGGCGGTTTACAGCGTGATTTTTTACGTATTGCGATGGCTTGCCAAAATCGCGGCTATCATATTCGCGTCTATACCCAATCTTGGGAAGGTGAAATACCTGAAGGACTTGAAGTGATTATTGTCCCCGTGACTTCAAGCACCAATCATGGGCGAAATACCCAATACTGTGAGTGGGTACTAACACACCTTAAACAACATCCGGTTAGCCGAGTTGTCGGTTTTAATAAAATGCCAGGTTTAGACATTTATTATGCCGCTGATGTTTGTTACGCAGAAAAAGTAGCTAATGAAAAAGGTTTTTTTTATAAGTTAACACCACGTTATAAGCATTATATAGCTTTTGAAAAGGCTGTTTTTGAGCAAGGTAAATCGACTCAATTATTGATGCTTACTCCACATCAAATTACACATTTCAAAAAACATTATTCTACTGAATCTGAGCGCTTTCATATGTTACCGCCTGGCATTGCACAGGATAGAAAATATGATAAGCAGATTGCAGAGGCAAAACGCGTTTACCGTGAAAAAAATCAAATTCCCCAATCGGCGCTTTTATTACTGCAAGTTGGCTCTGATTTTAAACGTAAAGGGGTTGATAGAACGCTTCATGCGATGGCATCTTTACCTGAAAATGTCAGAAAAGATACGTTATTGATGGTCGTTGGACAAGATAAACCCGCTAAGTATCAGCGTCTCGCTAAAACACTCGGTATTGCTGAACAAGTTTCTTTTTTCAGTGGGCGTGATGATATTGCACAATTGATGGCAGCAGCAGATATTTTAATGCATCCCGCATATCAAGAAGCTGCTGGAATTGTCTTATTGGAAGCGATAACGGCGGGTTTACCTGTTATTGTGACTGAAGTGTGTGGTTACGCGTCATTTATTGACCAAGCTCAATGCGGTATTGTAATTAAAGAGCCTTTTGAGCAAGTTAAATTGAATAGAGCGTTATCGGAGAGTTTGCAAAATAAACAACAGCTAACTCAGTGGATGAATAATGCGCAATATTTTGCAGATACGGAAGACTTATATAGTTTACCGGAGAAGGCGGCTGATATTATTTTAGGATGCCAAAATGATTGAATTAAAAACGCCTTTTAGTGAATTATGGAAAAATAAAGACCCTTTTGTCGAAGCCGATAAATTGCATGGTGAAGTTTTTCGTGCATTAGAAAGCCGCAGAACATTACGTTTTGAGCTTGAAGGTCGAAGCTATTTTATTAAAATTCATTATGGCACCTCATTGAAAGAAGTTTTTAAGAATTTGATTTCATTTCGCTTGCCTGTTTTAGGTGCCGATAGAGAATGGAATGCGATTCATCAATTGTCTAAAGTGGGTGTTGATACAATGAATGGCCGAGCATTTGGTCAAAGAGGTTTGAATCCTTTACGGCGTCATTCTTTTATTGTCACTGAAGACTTAACGCCAACAATAAGTTTAGAAGATTACTGCGCAAATTGGTTAACGGAGCCGCCTAAGTTTAACGTTAAGCAGATGATTATTCATCGAGTGGCAGAGATGGTACGCAAAATGCACGCCACTGGTATTAACCATCGTGATTGTTATATCTGTCATTTTTTACTTCATTTACCTTTCACGGGTAATCAAAGTGAATTAAAAATATCGGTCATTGACTTACATCGCGCACAATTAAGAACGGTAGTTCCTACTCGCTGGCGTGATAAAGACTTAATTGGTTTATATTATTCATCATTGAACATTGGTTTAACCCAACGGGATATTTTTCGTTTTATAAAAATTTATTTTGGTTTATCTTTAAAAGAAATTTTACTTCAAGAAAAGCGGTTGATAGCAAAGGCTGAAAGTAAAGCCGAGCGGATTGAAGAACGAACAGCTAGAAAATCATTATAAATTAAATAGAAAGAAGAGAGAAAAAAGAAATGTTTTTTGATAAGCAAAATGCGGTAATTAAACAGATTGATTTATCATCATCTGACATTATTGATAGTAGTGATAGCTTACATATTTCTTACGGTATCGATCGTAATTTTCTATATGGCTGTGGTATATCAATTGCTTCAATACTTAAAAATAATTCGAATATTTCTTTTTCTTTCCATGTGTTTACCGATTATTTTGATGAAGAACAATCTCAGCTTTTTCATGACCTTGCATTACAATATAAAACAAGCATCCAAATTTATGTAGTTGACTGTGAACAATTAAAATCATTACCAAGTACTAAAAACTGGTCATATGCTACGTATTTTCGTTTTATTATTGCTGATTACTTTTCTGACCACCTAGAGCGTCTGATTTATATGGATGCAGATATCATGTGTCAGGGGTCGCTGAAAGAGCTATTAGATATCAAATTTGGTCAAAATGAAATTGCAGCAGTTGTACCCGAAAGAGACAGTGTATGGTGGAAAAAAAGAGCTGATGCGTTAAGTATCCCAAGTATTGCAACAGGGTATTTTAATGCAGGCTTCTTAGTTATTAATTTAGTCAATTGGGCTAAAGATAATATATCAACAAAAGCAATGGCGCTATTATCTCAAGAGGAAGTGAAAGCAAAGCTTTCTTATCTTGATCAAGATATTTTAAATATGCTTTTGACTGAGAAAGTGATTTATCTTGATCAAAAATACAATACGCAATATAGCCTAAATTATGAGCTTCAAAAGGGTAAAAAAGAGAATCCAATCACCGAGAATACTATTCTTATTCATTATATTGGACCGACAAAACCATGGCATGAATGGGCTAATTATGCAACATCTCAGCCTTTTATTGATGCTAAAAATGCATCTCCGTGGAAAAATATTCCTTTATTAAAAGCAAAAAGTAGTAATCATTTAAGGTATTGTGCTAAGCATCAAACTAATCAAGGACTATATTGCCAAGGCATAAAAACACACTTTCAATATTTTCTAGCTAAACTGAATAAATAATTGGGCTGACTATGTCTTTTTTAGAAAAAAATGAAATACTTATTTCGAAGTATAATAGATTTTTAATTTTTTTATTTGTTGCTCTTTTTTTTGTAGAAAATGTGACAAGATATAAGCATATTTTGTTTTATTTGATGATAGCGACTGCACTCATTTATTTATGTATTGACACTAAAAATGTTTTAAAAACGCTTAATAATAAAGTGTTGTACTTAGTTTTGTTGTTCTCTGCTATTTTGTATATAACCATAAGTTACTCTTCAATACCTAGTGTATCGATAAAGGCAATCAATAATAACTTATTGAATTATGGGATATTATCGTTATCGGTATTATTTCCTATTTTGTTGTATAAAGAAAATCAGAAAAGTATATCTAGCTTATTGCTTATTAGTTTTACAGTATCATTAATCGTGGTTTTACTAATTGAATTATATCGATATTATGTCGCTTATCATAATGGAGTTCTTCCGTTTACGACGTATGATTTTAGGCATGTTTCTGATGCTTTAGTTTTTTTCTTTCCCATTATTCCTATTCTCTGGTATTTACTTCCTAAATCAAAGTTAGTTTATTTTTATTTGCTAAGTGTTGTTTTTTTATTTGTTTTACTAGGTACTTTATCTCGAGGCGCTTGGGTGGCTGTTGCTGCCGCTGCAATTATTTTTTTATGTTTTAAGCGTCCTTGGAAACTCATCGGGATTGGGTTGGGGATAATGGTGATTTCCTTGGTGGTATTAAAAACAATTTATCCAGATGTGACCAAAAAACTATTTTATAAACTAGAGCAAACAGATAGTACACATCGATATCAAAATGGAACTCAAGGCACTGCTTTTGAACTCATCATGGATAAACCTATCGTAGGTTATGGATTTGGCGATAAGATATATCATGAGAAATATAATAGTGTTGTTAAAAATAACCCAACATGGACATTTAGAACGTCTATAGGCCCGCACAATATTTGGTTATATACTTGGTTTGGTGCCGGCATTATGGGACTTATATCCTTTGGATTGGTATTTTTCGCAATGTGTTATTCCTCCTTAAGGGGAATATTCCATAGTACCTCTCAATCAAAAATTTACTTTTCTTTTATGGCGTTGCTGATCAGTTTAGTTAGCTTCTACCTTGTGAGAGGAATGTTTGAACAAATTGATCTAAAGCCATTAGGAATTTTGCTCGGGTTTTTAATTGCAATGATGGGGCATAACCCTAATGAGCAAAAGGAAAAGACTAGCCATGAATAGTATTGTTACACATAAACAAGTGTTAAAAGCTAAAAGCAATAGCTCTCAAGTTAATTGTATAGATATTATTTATGGTTCTGATGAGAACTATCAATTCGGCGCGGGTGTTTCAGCAGTATCTTTGTTGATTAATAATCCACACATTTTTTTTAGATTTCATTTTTTCTTTAATACAGTTGACACTCAATTTTTAGATAAGCTCAGACAAATAACGGAACAATTTTCAGCTGAAATTATTGTGTATGAATTAGATAATGCGTTATTAAAGAAATTACCATCTTCAGATGTTTGGTCATCTGCAATGTATTTTCGTTTAATAGCTTTCGATTATTTATCAAGCGATTATGACTATGCATTATATTTAGATGCTGATGTTATATGTAATGGTTCGTTAGGTTTAGCAACAAGTCTAATCGAAAATAGTGTTTGTGGTGTTATTGCTGATGATTTAGGGGTGAGAACTAAAAGTGGATCTCGTTTACGTACACCTGAATTAGTTGACACTTATTTTAACTCTGGCGTCATGTTTGTTAATTTAAAAAAATGGCATGAAGAGCAAATAACAACGAAATGTTTTGAACTGTTATCTGCTGATAATGCGAAAGTGTTATATAAATACCCAGATCAGGATGTATTAAATCTTCTTTTGAAAGATAAACTCGTGTTACTTGATAAGCGATTTAATACGATTTATACCTTAAAAAATGAGCTTTATGACTCTACACATCAAAAATATAGCGACATAATTACAACGGATACAGTGCTAATTCATTACACTGGGGTAACAAAACCTTGGCATACATGGGCGAATTATCCGGCTTCACAACCTTTTTATCGTGCACTAGAACAATCTCCATGGGCAATTACAGATTTAAAACCAGCAACAAAGTTTGTGGAAAGGAAGAAAGAATATAAGCATTTATTTAAGCAGGGTGCTTTAGTTGCAGGTTGTATTTCAGGTATAAAATACCTTTTTGAAAAACTTAATGGTAAAAAAAGATAATATCATGATTAAAAAAGCTATATTTACTGTTACTCCTATTTTTTCTATACCGCCTAAAAGTGCTGCCGCTGTTGAGTCCTGGATGTATAACGTCGCTAAAAGATTAGATATAGAAAATCGGATTATTTGTATACAAAATGAAGGCTATACAAGTCATAGTGATGTAAATGACAACTGTGCGATTGAGCGTATTAAATTCGGTAAAATTTATACGCGACTTTTTAAAAAATGGACAAGATTAGACCCTTATTCATACGCGGATAGGATTGTTAAAATAAAAAGACAATTTGCCCAAAATACAGATGAAAGCGTTATATTTGTTCATAATAATATTAAGTTATTCAAAAAAATAATTAAAAAAGAAGGGCATAGCAATGTTGTATTACATATGCACAACTGCTTTGAACCTGAAAATCTTCCTGAAGACATAAAGTTAATCGTACCTAGTCGTTTCATGCAAAATTGGTTTCGTGAACGTTTACCTCATGCGCTAATTGAAGTTGTTCGTAATGGCTTTGATGGCGAAATTTATGCTTTACCTCCTGAAGTTCAGCGCGAAAATTTTGGCTTAAATGCAAAAGATAAAATCGTATTATTTGCCGGAAGAATTGCTAGAGATAAAGGATTGCTTGAGCTAATGCAAGCTTGTAATACCTTTTTTAGTGATGATAAGCATTATAAGCTAGTGATTGTTGGCGATCCTAATGCAGCATCGAAAGGTGAATTAGCAAAATATCAAGATGAAGTAAAAAGCTATGCTAAAAACTTAGGAGATCAATGTATTTTTTTGGGCGGTGTTCATCCCGATAAAATTAGACATTATTACTCTATTGCGGATGTTATTGCCGTACCTTCGATAACTAATGAGCCATTTTGTATGGTTGCTCTCGAAGCAATGGCCTCTGGTCGCCCTGTTATTGCAAGTCAGCGAGGCGCGATGATTGAATTCGTTACTCATAATGAAACAGGTTTTATTTTTAGGGAACCACTTTCACCTATAATGATGGCAGAAGACATTCATCATGCTTTAAATCATCCAAATGCCTTTAATATAGCCAGAAATGCGAAAGAGTATGCTTATCATAATTTCACGTGGGAAATTGTGAAAGACGAGCTTCAAAGTGTGATCCATAAATGGTACTCATAATCTGAAAGAAGAGTTTTAACATGCCAGAACTACCTGAAGTTGAAACCAGCCGCAGGGGAATAGAACCTCATTTAGTCGGTAACATCATCTCATATGCGATTGTGCGTAATGGCCGTTTGCGTTGGCCTGTGAGTGAGCAAATTGAGCGTCTATCGGATGAACTCGTGCTCAGCGTACAGCGACGTGCAAAATATCTACTCATTGAGCTTACCAAAGGTTGGATTATTGTTCACTTGGGAATGTCGGGCAGTATTCGAATATTGACTGAAGAACTACCTGAAGAAAAACATGACCATGTCGACTTGATAATGAAAGATGGAAAAGTACTTAGATATACTGACCCTCGACGTTTTGGTGCTTGGCTATGGTGTGACGATTTAGAAACGAGTTCGGTACTTGCTCATCTAGGACCTGAACCTTTATCTGATGAGTTTAATGCCGAGTATTTGTTTGAGCTTGCCGCCAAAAGAAAAACAGCGATAAAACCGTGGCTGATGGACAATAAAATTGTGGTTGGTGTCGGCAATATTTACGCGAACGAGGCTTTGTTTGCGGCTAAAATTTCGCCTGAGAAAATTACCAATACATTGACTTTAGTCGATGCAACGGAACTCGTCACTCAGATAAAAAAAGTATTACAACGTTCAATAGAGCAAGGCGGTACTACATTAAAAGATTTTCTTCAGTCTGATGGTAAGCCGGGTTATTTTGCGCAAGAACTTTTTGTTTACGGTAAGAAAGGTGAGCCCTGCTCAATATGTGGGACACCCATCGAAACTATCAAGCAGGGGCAACGCAGTACATTTTTTTGTCGTCAGTGCCAAAAGTGATAATTTAATATCGTAAAATTTTACGCTTTATTGAGTTTTTTCAGCATTGCCTCTGAGACGATAGGCGGCAAAAATGAAGAGACATCGCCATCATGTAGTGCAACATCTTTGATTAAAGATGAAGAAACAAACGATAAGCTTTGAGATGGTAATAAAAAGACCGTTTCAAGATCAGGCACAAAATGGCGATTCATATTAGCCAGTTGCCATTCATATTCAAAATCAGCAACTGAGCGAACGCCTCGAATTAAAATATTTGCGTTGTGTTTTTGAGCAAACGTTGCCATAAGCTCCGAAAATCCAACAACTTCAACGTTATCTAGGTGAGAAGTGACTTGTTTTGCCAGCTCAACACGCTCATCAAGGGTAAACATTGGGCTTTTTCGTTGGCTATTGGCAATGGCTAATAGCACATGATCAAACATGGCCGCAGCGCGAGTGACAATATCAACATGCCCTGAAGTAATGGGATCGAATGTTCCGGGGTAGATAGCTTTATGTTTCATGTTCATATTATCTCATTGTTTATTATTACTTATTCGAAAATTTAGTATGAATAAGCGATATTTATCATCAACATTATCGGCTATTACGTATTGTTGCAACATGAGATGATACCCTTCAATAAATTTTAAGCCCTATTTTAGCTGCATATTCTGCACACTTTCATCAAAGGTTTATGGTAAGATAGCGCCAATTTTGGTAAGTGAATTAGAACGAATGTTACTGCGTTTATATCAAGTACTCCTTTATCTCATCCAGCCATTTATTTGGGTTCGCCTATTGCTGCGTGGCCGTAAAGCGCCTGCGTATCGCAAACGTTGGGGTGAACGCTATGGTTTTTGCGCTGGAAAAGTCGTACCTCAAGGTATTTTACTGCATTCAGTCTCTGTAGGTGAAACGCTGGCAGCGGTACCATTAGTTCGAGCACTTCGTCATCACTATCCTTCATTGCCGATCACTGTGACAACTATGACTCCAACTGGGTCTGAACGGGTTCTTTCTGCTTTTGGCGATGATGTTTATCATGTTTACCTTCCTTATGATTTACCGGGCTCTATGCGTCGTTTCCTTAAACAAGTTGATCCAAAACTAGTGATTATTATGGAAACCGAACTATGGCCGAACATGATCAACCAGTTGCATAAACGTAATATTCCCTTAGTGATTGCAAATGCACGTTTGTCGGCGCGTTCAGCTGCTGGTTATCAAAAACTCGGAAATTTTGTCAAGCGAATGCTGCGAAATGTCACTATGGTCGCAGCACAGCATCAAGAAGATGGTGAGCGATTTGTTCAGTTAGGTTTAAGACGTATGCAACTGAATGTCACTGGTAGCTTGAAGTTTGATATTTCAGTTACGCCAGAGCTTGCGGTAAGGGCAATAACTTTACGCAGGCAGTGGGCCGCACATCGTCCTGTGTGGATTGCGACGAGTACTCACGAAGGTGAGGAAGCGATTGTGTTGGAAAGTCATCAGAAATTACTTAAACGTTTTCCGAATCTATTGTTGATTTTAGTGCCTCGCCATCCAGAGCGTTTTGCCAAGGCGGAAGAGCTGACACAAAAAGCCGGATTACGCTTTATCCGTCGTAGTAGCAATATGATCCCTTCTGCTGATGTTCAGGTTGTAATCGGCGATACCATGGGTGAACTGATGTTATTGTACGGAATTGCTGATATTGCGTTTGTTGGTGGTAGCTTAGTTGAAACTGGTGGGCATAATCCGCTAGAGGCTGCGGCTCATGCTTTACCTGTATTAATGGGGCCACATACCTTTAACTTTAAAGATATTTGCGGCAAGCTATTACAAGCTGATGGTTTGATCACCGTCACTGATAGTGAATCGATGGCTCAAGCCGTTACTAGTTTATTATCAGATGAAGATTATCGCTTATATTATGGGCGACATGCTGCTGAAGTTCTGCATGAGAACCAAGGTGCTTTGCAACGGTTGTTAACATTATTACAGCCTTATTTACCGCCAAAAGAGCAATAATATTGTTGGATTGTTTTTTTAGTTAACTGAACTTGAACAAGACAACAATGAATGCTGACTATTTCAGACTAATCCTTATTATTCCAGATAAACTATAGTAGACTTCACAGCTAATTTTCCTTTCATTCTATTGAGTATTTTATTATGGGTTATTGATACTCGAATAGAGCTGTGGATATTTTACGTTAGATTTTTTAACTATTTTAAAAAACAACCTTTAGATGCCGAGTATGCCAGCAATCAATCAACCAATATCAAACAAATATGTTTACTTATGGATCATCGGGTATGCCATTGCGTGGATATTCGCTAGCTTCTATTTTGATCCAACGGTTCCTTATGACACGGTTGAAGCCGTTAACTGGGGAATGAATGGAGAGTGGGGATCGCCTAAAAACCCGTGGTTTGTTGGGGTGATGATGTGGCCCGCTATTCATTTAGGTATCTCTTACAGTTTTTATTGGTATTTTATTCATTTTGTTGGCATTGCTTTTGGGTTATTGGGTGTTTGGAAATTAACGTACCGTTTAACTGAACGTCGAGACCTTGCTTGGTTTGCGATGCTAATGTTGAACCTATCCGGTATTATTAATTTCGATATTATTCCCTATAATGATAATTATATTTTAGTGACTTTCTGGGCATGGATAATTTATTTCTTTTTACGTGCCGTGTATGAAAACCCGGCATGGTGGCTACTTTTTGCCTTATTTTCTGGGCTGGCTACCATGGGGAAATATTCCACGCTTGCTTTGGTAGGTTCAGTTTTTTTATTAACCCTATTGGTGAAACAAGCTCGTCAAAGCTATCGATATCCAGTCTTTTATCTTGCTATAGCACTATGGTTTGCTTTGGTATTACCAAATTTCTTTTGGTTGATGGCCAGTGATTTTTCTGCTTTTAAGTGGGTAGACTCACAGATTGCTCCTGGTTTTAACCTTCATACGACAGAAGCCGCATTGAGTGTATTTTATCCCTTAGTGATTGCCACGATTATTTTATATTGTTGTGGTGGTAAATTAGGTTGGCCAAAAGCATTAGCTAACCGAATGGCTAATTTTATTGTTTTATTTCCTTTGATTGTTATCTATGGCTGGTTTTCCTTCCATGATGGCGGTCGAATTACGGAATGGCTACAGCCTTTTATGGCCGTTTGTGCGCCTTTATTTGTTGGTTCTATTAGTGTGATGCCGAAAAAGCCATTAAGAAAATCATTGATTGGATTGGCTATTTTCGGTGTTTTGGTTTTATTGGGGTATATGACCGTGCAAGGGGCGAATATTCAAGGTGCTGGGCAGAAATTTATTGGTGTGAAAACATTGATTGCAGAAGGTGAGCAGCGTTGGTATCAGCGTTATGGTACTCCAGTAAAATACGTCGGTGGTGAAGATAACCTGCATCAATGGTTTATTATTTATGCGAAAGATAAGCCCCATGTGATTCAACCATGGACATTAGAAAACCATATGCCACCGAATGTGTATAATCGTTATATTACCGAAAGTGAAATTCGTAAACATGGCGCTATATTACTAGGTCGTAAATATGATGATTGTGCCCATGAAAACTTTAACAAAGTACGTCAGTATTGGCCGCAATTCACTATCGAAAAAGAAGATGTGATATATCGTTCTGAGCCAGATGCTAAACCTGAAACTATGTGTTTTGGATTTATTGCGCCGGAGAAGTAATTAAATTATTGTGCTATATCTTGTTTATTTAAAAATAAGATATAGCTCTAATTATAATTAATATTATTTAATAATCCTTAAAAGGATTGCTAGACGAGTAAAATAGTTAACTTTTGATTTTTGATGAAATAATTTAAAAACAGAAAACCACTTCATATAACCTAAATAATTTAGTTTAAATAAATCAGGGTGCTTACTAGCACAAATCAAAAAAATACCTTGGTCATCATCAATGATCCCTGAGAGTAATAGTTTTTTCTGTATTTGTGTGACTAGTTTGTAAAACTCAATCCATTTATCTTTAGCTGCAACAATAACGCCGCCAATAATATATGTTTCATTATTAATGACTTTATCCATAACACTTTGTTCATCTTCTAGATTTAAGCCATCTTGAATGGAAAAAAGATGAACATAATTTTTATCAAAAGGATGATTCCATTCTTTTATTCCATAAAGTACTTTATCTTTTCGAACATAACCAAAATCAACCCAAGAAATTAATTCACTATCAGCTAAGCCTAAATTTATCGCAGTATTAACAAAATAAGGTTTTAAATTATTGATTAAGACATACTCTGCTGACCAGTACTCTGGGTTTTTTAATTGTTCTGGTTTAATTAATTTTTTAAATGAATCACTATGTTGTATAGCTGAAATTTTGTTTATCGTGTATTTAAACTTGTGGTGTAGATCCAGAGTGATGACATGAGTTGGTTTTCCCTCTCTTATTTTGAGAATCTGTTCTTTCAAGTCAGGAGAAGTAAATACGATAATTTTATTATCAATACTTGATAACTTATTGAAATAATTAAAATAAGTTTCAGCCGTTCTCTCTAGTCTATCAGAACGACCACTTTTAGCATTCCAATTTCCCCTGCCGATATCAAAGAATGCTGTAATTAATGTTATTGATTTGTTCATTATAATTAAGGTGTTTTCTGGATAAAGAAAAAAGAACACAGATCATAATATATGTATTAACTGTGAGGTTAAAAAAAGAAAATTTCTTTAGCAAAGATACCTTTCTATAAGAAATGTTTCAACTGCTTATAAATGTCATCAGCATTAATATACACCATTGTGCTATTAGCCGACTTAATGCTGTGCTGTGCTTGTCCATAACCACCAATCAAACCGGGATCTGTGGGGCCAAAAAGGGTAAAGTTGGTTTTATCCAAAGCGGCGGTTAAATGGCTCAGGCCTGTATCGACAGAGACAACTGCTTTTGCATTCGCAATTTGCTGCGCAACTTGCGCGAGAGTTAGTTTCGGTAATACTTCTACAAAATCAAATCCCTCGGCTAGGCGTAATGCCCTTTGCTGCTCATGCTCCGTTCCCCACGGTAATCTGACCTGTACTCCGGTATTTGCCATCAACGTTATTAACTCGCGCCAGTTTTCTTCTGGCCAATGTTTGTCATCACGTGTGGTGGAGTGTAGAAAAATAACATAAGGGTTCATTGCTTCAGGGGAAGATTGTAAAAACTGGTGAGCAATGGCGTAATCTCCCTGAGTTGTCGGACATGAATAGCCAAGGCTTGCGGCAAATAATTGGCGAATACGCTCTACCGCATGTTGCTGCTTACTAATTGCATAGCGATAATTATAAAAAAAGCTAGCGAGAGGCTCGCGAATACTGTGGCGGTCATAACCATGTTTTGGACCATGAGCTAACCGAGTGACCAAAAAGGCGCTTTTTAATAATCCTTGTGCATCGATGATTGCATCATATTGATTAGCCTGGATTTGATTGCGAAATTTGGCACGTTCGGCTCTAATCGGTGCAGAAAACCAGTTTTTCCGCCAGCGACGAATAGCCACAGGGATCACTTGGTTAACCGCGCTATGCCATGTTGGAATTTGAGCAAAACCTTCTTCAACTACCCAATCGAATTGAATATTCGGTATGGCTTTCTGCGCGTCGGTTAAAGCGGGTAAGGAATGTAAAACGTCGCCCATAGAGGATGTTTTGACTAAAAGCACGCGCATATTATTCAATACCTATATTTAAACGTGCCAAGGCATCGATAACTAATTGAGGCTGAATATCAATCAAGCTTTGATGATAGCCGCTATCCCCATCGCCTTTGCGAACTTTATGATAGCCACTAATTAAGCGAATAACTTCTGCTTTATTGGACAGTGGAGGCGTAAAGTCAGGGCTACTTGGTCCATAAAGCGCAACTAATGGTTTATCGAGTGCGGCAGCGACATGCATAAGACCAGAGTCATTACTCACAATTGCTTGGCAGGCATCAATCAGGTTTACAGCTTGATCTAATGATGTTTTTCCAGCGAAATTGTGGCAGTGCTGCTGTGCATTTTTAGTTAAACTGCGGCGAATGTCTTCCCCTGCATCATTGTCTTTTTGGGAACCAAAGAGCAAGACTTGATAACCTTTCTCACTAATCATTTTTTCCGCTAAGGCCGCATAATGATAGTGTGGCCAACGTTTAGCGGGACCAAACTCAGCACCCGGACAAAAACCAATAATTGGGCGTGAATGTTCAATATTAAACGTATCCATTACATGAGTGACATCTTGTTTATTTGTCACTAATTTCGGCCAGAGTATTGGTGTTGGGATATCAGTTGCAGATTTAATGATTTGCTTATCATAAGCTAATGCAACATAGCGTTGCACCATCAGTGGAAAAGCGACTTTATTTAATGGGCGAATATCATTGAGTAAACCATAACGCATTTCGCCTCGCCAGCCGGTTCTTTTGGCTATTTTGGCAAAGAAAGGCACCAAGGCAGATTTGAATGAATTAGGTAAAACAATCCCTTGGTCATAGCCATTTTTTCGCAAATTGACGCCTAATCGGCGACGTTCACCAATATCAAGCTTGCCATGACCTAGAGGCATTGGGATTGCTTGGCTGACTTCTGGCATTTTAGCTAATAGTGGACGGCACCACTCAGGCGCCATCACATCAATTTGAGCATGGGGATGCAGTGCTTTTATCGTGCGATATAGGCTTTGCGACATCATCATATCCCCTACCCATGAGGGGCCGACCACTAATATTTTCATAAAACCACTATCGTTATAAAATCGCTAGTTTGATAAAACTAATGCATTTATCAATGAGAATTAATCTTCTTTATTTAGCCAATGCATATATTCGGTGACGCCTTCGGCAACGGTTTTAAACGGCGCGGTATAACCTGCTGCACGTAACTTAGTGAGATCTGCTTGCGTAAAGCTTTGGTAGCGACCTTTTAGTTTTTCAGGGAATTCAATGTATTCAATAGCGACATTTTTGTCTTTATGGAAGCTTGTCACGGCATCAGCAACTGCTTGGAAAGATTCGGCGCGGCCGGTACCACAGTTAAAAATCCCCGAAACATTGTTTTGCCAGAACCACAGGTTCATTGCGGCTACATCACCGACATAGATAAAGTCACGGCGGAAAGTATCGCTACCTGCAAATAGTTTTGGGCTTTGACCTTCATTAATCTGTTTGTTTAAGTGGTAAGCCACGCTTGCCATGCTACCTTTATGTTCTTCATTAGGACCATATACATTGAAGTAACGGAAGCCACACACGGTTGAATTTGCTTCTGGTAGAATCTCACGAACATATTGGTCAAATTGGAATTTTGAATAACCATAAACATTAAGTGGTTTTTCAAATTCACGTTCTTCAATAAAATTATCGCTACGGCCGCCATAGGTGGCAGCAGATGAAGCATAGAGGAATGGCACTTCACGTTCTAAGCAGTAGTGTAGTAACTCTTTAGAGTATTGATAATTATTATCCATCATATACTTGCCATCCCACTCTGTGGTTGATGAGCAAGCACCTTCATGGAAGACTGCATCGATATCACCAAAATCATCGCCAGAAAGAATACTGACGAGAAAATCTTCTTTATCTGCGTAGTCTGCAATATCAAGGTCAACAAGGTTGGCAAACTTAGTTCCGTCTTTTAGATTATCCACAACGAGAATATCTGTACGGCCTATATTATTTAGGGCTCTAATAATATTGCTGCCAATAAAACCTGCTCCACCAGTGACTATGATCATTGGGTATACCTCTAATGGGTTAAGAATAAATTGAATAATGTCTTGGTGCGTATAATAACACCTCTTTGCATTGACGACAGTATTAACCCGCCATACTTTGAGTTCCCATTCAATGACTAACAATTCGAATAATTTAGGGTAAAACAACTTCAATGCAGTCAATTATCGTGATCTTGGCTACAAACTTAACTTATTTGCTCACAGATTGTCGCCAGTTGTAGAGACTATTATTAAACTCTGCAAATAGTCACTCTATAGGAATAAATTATGTCGGATCAATTTTATCAGCAGATTAAAGACCAGTTAGTGCAAACTCAGGCGGACGGGTTATTTAAAAATGAGCGAATTATTACCACCTCACAAGATGCGGATATTGGAATTGCTGGGGGAAAGCGGGTCGTTAATTTTTGTGCTAACAACTACCTTGGTTTGGCTAATCATCCAGCGTTGATTGAAGCTGCGAAGCAGGGAATGGATAGCCACGGCTTTGGTATGGCTTCTGTTCGATTTATCTGCGGTACACAGGATAATCATAAAATTCTTGAAAAAAAACTTGCTGATTTTTTAGGCTTTGAAGATGCCATTCTTTATTCATCTTGTTTTGATGCCAACGGTGGCTTATTTGAAACCTTAATGGGGCCTGAAGACGCTATTATTTCAGATGCGCTTAATCATGCTTCAATTATTGATGGTGTTCGGCTTTGCAAAGCTAAGCGGTATCGCTACAGCAATAATGACATGATTGAACTCAAACAGCGTCTAGAAGAGGCGAAAGCCGCAGGTGCTCGCCATATCATGATCGCCACCGATGGTGTTTTTTCGATGGATGGGGTGATTGCAGATTTAAAATCAATTTGTGATCTTGCGGATGAATACCAAGCATTGGTGATGGTTGATGACTCTCACGCGGTGGGTTTTGTTGGTCAAAATGGTCGCGGGAGTCATGAATATTGTGAAGTGATGGGACGAGTAGATATTATCACCGGTACCTTAGGTAAAGCTCTTGGTGGCGCTTCTGGCGGTTATACGGCAGCTAAAAAGGAGGTGGTTGAATGGCTACGTCAACGCTCTCGTCCTTATTTATTTTCTAATTCACTTGCACCCGCGATTGTCGCTGCATCCATTAAAGTCATTGATATGATGGGTGAAGGTCAGGCTTTACGTGAAAAATTATGGCGTAATGCTGTGTTATTTAGAGAAAAAATGACGACAGCTGGCTTTACTCTTGCAGGTGCCGATCACGCCATTATCCCTGTCATGTTAGGGGATGCCAAAGTTGCTCAAACATTTGCAACTGAGTTACTTAATGAAAATATTTATGTGACAGGATTTTTCTACCCAGTTGTTCCTCAAGGACAAGCGCGTATTCGCACGCAAATGTCCGCTGCACACTCTGAGGAAGATATTTTACGCGCTGTTGATGCATTCACCCGTATTGGCAAAAAACTCAACATAATTAAATAAAGAGAGAATAAGGTCGCCTATGAAAGCACTGTCCAAATTAAAAGCAGAACCAGGTATATGGATGACGGAAGTTCCTAAACCGGAACTTGGACACAATGATGTGATGATTAAAATTCGTAAAACGGCTATATGTGGAACGGATGTACATATCTATAACTGGGATGAATGGTCGCAAAAAACGATCCCAGTGCCGATGGTGGTCGGTCATGAATATATTGGGGAAATTGTTGCTATTGGACAGGAAGTCAAAGGATTTTCTATTGGTGATAGAGTCTCTGGGGAAGGGCACATAACTTGTGGTCACTGCCGTAATTGCCGGGGTGGGAGAACCCATCTTTGCCGCAATACCATCGGTGTTGGGGTTAACCGTCAAGGATGCTTTGCCGAGTATTTAGTTATTCCTGCCTTCAATGCATTTAAAATACCAGACAATATTCCTGATGAGATTGCTGCGATTTTTGACCCGTTTGGTAATGCGGTTCATACGGCACTTTCCTTTGATTTAGTCGGGGAAGATGTTCTTGTTTCAGGGGCTGGCCCAATTGGTATTATGGCGGCAGCCGTGTGTCGCCACGTGGGGGCTCGTCACGTTGTTATCACTGATGTTAATGATTATCGGCTTGAATTAGCTAAGAAAATGGGTGTTTCACGCGCAGTGAATGTTAGTCGCGAAAATCTCAAAGATGTAATGAACGAGCTAGGTATGAAAGAAGGTTTTGATGTGGCTCTTGAGGTTTCAGGTTCCCCTGCCGCTTTTCAGACTATGTTAGAAACCATGAACCATGGTGGCCGCATTGCATTGTTAGGTATTCCACCTGCATCAATGGTGACTGATTGGAACCAAGTTATCTTTAAGGGCTTATTTATCAAAGGAATTTATGGCCGAGAGATGTTTGAGACTTGGTATAAGATGGCGACTTTGGTTCAATCAGGTCTCGATTTATCACCGATTATCACTCATCAATTTTCTATTGATGACTTCCAACAAGGTTTTGACCTGATGCGCTCAGGCCAGTCGGGTAAAGTGATATTGAATTGGGATTAATTTTTATCTTAATTTAACTTAGCAGTTAGTTTCCAGTTACCTCGGTGGTAACTGGAAATGTTTTATATTTATTTTTGTGTGAATAGGGGCGGTTTTTGCTTCCCTAATTTTTCCGTTACCTTTTCGGCTAATAACGGCTGCAATGTTTTATCGTGACAAATTGCCTCAACCACAAACATCAAAAAATTGATTCCTTGCAAGCGTTCGGGTGTTTGTTCAAACTCACAAACGCCGATTTCTAGTGGTACTAACGGGGTTACGACCATTTTAGATTCATTTGACGCAGGGGCAATCGGTTTCTGTGACTGCTCTGGTTTATGGGTAGATTTATTATTAATATTTTTTTCAGGTAGCATTTTTAATGGTTTATCGGGCTGATTATTACCTGACTGGCTGTTACTTGATGGGTTACCCGTAGATTGTTGTCCAACTAATGCGCTGACAGCAACTAACTCAATGTCCGCAGGTAGCTGAGGAAGATATTTTTGTAAGGCTCTTACAGTTGAAGGGTGTGGGTGACCAATCGCCACCGCACTGCCGTGTTTGCGTGCATAGGCAACCGCTTTATTCAACTGAGTTCGCGTTTCTTCTTCTGACTGATTATTATCAATAAAAATATTGCGTCTGGCGGTTGGTACACCAAACTCTTTTGCCGCATTGACGGCTTGGGTATTGCCAATAGTCACGCTGTCTAAGAAGAATAGATTAGAATGAGATAATGAACGCATCACATTTTTCATCCCTGCTAAGCTCGATGTCATCTCACTGCCCATATGATTATTCATTCCTTTGGCATAAGGCACTCGGCTGATGGCGTTTTTAATGATGCGATCAATCTCGCCAGCACTCATTGATGGCGCTAATGTATCTTTTTCAAGCGGTTGCTTGCTTAATGGTTTCATGGGCATGTGGATCAAAATTTCACGCCCTTGTTGATGTGCTTTTTCAGCCACTTCACGACCATGGGGAGAGCTCGGTAAAATCGCAATTGTGACTGCGGTTGGCAGCGCTAATATTTGGTTATCTTCTTTGACTCGATAGCCAAAATCATCGATAACAATAGCTAATTTTGCTGCATTCGCCTGTAAACATATGATTAATAGTGATAGACCAACAAATAATCTCAGTGGCGAGTGCTTTAACATAATTATTTTCCTAACTTTTTATAGTTGGCTAGGTTATTTTCCTAACCAAGGGCGTGGGTTAACAGTTTTACCCTGCCGGCGAATTTCGAAGTATAGTGAAGGCCGTTCTTGACCTCCGCTACTTCCTACTAATGCAATTGGCTGTCCTGCTCGTACTTCTTGGCCAACATTAACCAAGGCACTTTGGTTATAACCGTACAGGCTCATATCGCCTTTACCATGCTCAACGACTACTACTAATCCGTAACCCTGTAGCCAGTCAGCAAGTAAGACGCGGCCATCTGCGATTGCTTTAACTTGTGTTCCTTCATTGGCGGCAATTACCATGCCTTTCCAACGTAGTTCGCTGGAAATGACATCGCCATAATTATGTAAAGTAGAGCCACGCACAGGCCAAAAAGCTTGGCCCGCAGGGCGACCTAATCCACCTGTTCTCGACATTAGTGAACGTTCACTTTCGGACGGCTTATACGTCGCGCCTTTTTGTTTAGCCTGACGTTCTTTTTGAGCGACTTCAGCGCGGATACGGGCTGCTTCTTTGGCTTCACGTTCTGCTCGTGCTTTGGCTTCACGTTCAGCGCGTACAATTTTATCTCGTAACCTTGCTTCATTTTGTTTCAAAACAGCAAGATTCTTTTGGTCTTCTTTTAAAGTACTTTCAAGGACAGTCAGTGTTTTTTGGCGATCAACTTTTGCAGTATCTAATTTATTTTTTTCTTGTTGCTGCCGTGTAAGCGTCGTTTTTTGCTCTACTAATTTTTTCTGTTCAAGTTGTTTTTGTTGGTTGAGTTCTAAAGTGGTTTCTTCAAGTTCAATAATATTTTTTTCACGAGCTTGATTTAAATAGCTGTAATAAGCCAGTATGCGTTCCTCTCGTTGGCCTTCTTCCCCTTTTAATAATAGGGTGAGGCCTTGATGTTTACCTAAGCGAAAGGCGGCATCCAGTTGTTCAGACAACAATTTTTCTTGTTCAGTTTTCTTTTTTTGTAATCGATTAATATTGCTATTGAGAGAGGTAATTTCACTACCAAGCTGCTTTAATTGAGTTTGAGTTTCATGTAATCCACGGCTTGCAGCAGAAATATTTTTTTCTTGTAGCTTAAGCTGTTCGAGAAGAGCTGATCGTTTAGCTTTTTGTTCTTGAACACTTTTTTCTTTATCCGCAATACTCTTGAGTAGGTCATTTAGTTGACCTTTATTTTCAGTGATCTGATTTGCCATTGCAGTCGGGATAGGCGCGATAGCCAATAAACCCACGCAAAGTAGGGCAGAAGTAATAGCCTGACGAATAAATAATATTTTCATTCGATAATGTGTGTTGGCCATTGTGATAGAACACCTCAATTAAATGCAATAACAGATTATTTCATCTGCAAGTTTTGGTTTCCAGTGTTCTCTTGTAAAAAGGGCTGAAAACATGGGCTAATTAGGATTATTGCTATTTTGACAGATCATCATTAAGTTAAATAATATCCTTTCATTATCAACGATTTTACAGGTATAGCCAGTGTTGATGTGCTTTTTATTACAGAGCGGTCATTTAGCTTACCGTTTAACTTATGTTAAAATACCAGCGCTGAATTTTAAAAGAAAAAGCCTATTTTTTAGAAAACAAAGCTAATTTTGCATACTTTATTATAAAAAAAAACGTGTAGTTTGCGCGAACTGGCTGTAATTAGCTCAACACAAAGGTATACTCTGAACCCTTTGATATTCGTTTTTAACTAACGGGAGTAATTGCCCCCCATGATCCAAGAAATCATGCAATTTGTAAGCCGGAACATGTTATTGAGTCTGGTTTGGATAGCGCTATTAGTTGCCGTGGTCGTAATGACCTTTAAAGGCCTTTTCTCAAAATCTAAAGTGATTGCTCGCTCTCAGGCGATCACACTTATTAATAAAGAAGAGGCAGTTATTGTAGATTTACGGACTCGTGAAGATTTCCGCAAAGGACACATTATTGATTCTATCAATTTAACGCCGTCTGAAATTAAAGATAATAATTTAGGTGAGTTGGAAAAACATAAACAAAAACCTATTATTATTGTTTCAGGTAGTGGTATGGAATCAGCAAAACCTGCGGAACAATTAGCACAATACGGTTTTGAAAAAGTTTTTGTCCTGAAAGAAGGGATCGCTGGTTGGGCAGGTGATAACCTCCCACTAGCTCGTGGCAAGAAGTAGCTATCCGATATATAGCCTGTATCTGTAATTATTGTTATCTAATAATAGGTTAGAGCTTAAAACAAGGTGAGATACAGCGCTATATGATTAAACTCATATGGAAATTTAGAAGTTAAAAGGTATATAAATTATGTCAGAGCAAAATAATTCAGAAATGGTATTTCAAATTCAACGCATCTATGCAAAAGACGTTTCATTTGAAGCACCTGGCGCACCGCATATTTTCCAACACGAATGGCAGCCAGAAATTAAATTAGATTTAGACACTTCTTCAAATCAACTATCAGAAGGTGTTTATGAAGTTGTTTTGCGTGTGACAACTACTGCAACATTGGGCGAAGAAACCGCTTTCCTGTGTGAAGTTCAACAAGCAGGCGTTTTCTCTATTGAAGGTATTGATGGCACTCAAATGGCACATTGCTTAGGTGCGTACTGCCCGAACATCCTGTTCCCATATGCACGTGAAGCAATCACTAGCTTAGTGGGCCGTGGTACATTCCCACAATTGAACTTAGCGCCAGTAAACTTTGATGCATTGTTCATGAACTATTTGCAACAGCAACAAGGCGAACAAGCGCAGAACTCAGAAGCCCAACAGGACGCTTAATGAAGACTGCTTCAATGACAGTAATCGGTGCCGGCTCGTACGGCACCGCTTTAGCCATCACTCTTGCGCGTAATGCGCACCAAGTGGTGCTATGGGGACATGATCCCGCTCATATCCGCAAATTAGAACAAGATCGCAGCAATCAGGCATTTTTGCCGGGCGTTTCTTTCCCTGATAGTTTATCCCTCGAAACGGACTTAAAACAGGCTGTTGAGGCGAGTCTGAATATCTTGATAGTCGTACCTAGCCATGTTTTCGGTGATGTACTCAAACAAATCCAACCTTATCTTCGAACTGGCGCGCGTATTATTTGGGCGACCAAAGGTTTAGAAAGAGATACCGGGCGTTTGTTACAGGATGTGGCACGTGAGGTATTAGGCAATGAAATTCCGTTAGCTGTATTATCTGGACCGACTTTTGCTAAAGAGCTTGCCGCAGGTTTACCGACGGCGATTTCAGTCGCAGCGAGTAACAGCCAATTTGGCGACGAGCTACAGCAGTTATTCCATTGTGGTAAAAGCTTTCGTGTTTACAAAAATCCCGATATGGTTGGTGTTCAGCTTGGTGGTGCCGTGAAGAACGTCATTGCCATTGGCGCTGGTATTTCAGATGGTATGGGATTTGGTGCCAATGCACGTACTGCTTTGATTACCCGAGGATTAGCTGAAATGAGTCGTCTTGGCGCTGCCCTCGGCGCAGACCCGTCTACTTTTATGGGAATGGCTGGGTTGGGTGATTTAGTGTTAACTTGTACCGACAACCAATCTCGTAATCGTCGATTTGGTATGATGCTTGGGGATGGTATTAGTGTGGCCGATGCCGAAAAAGAAATTGGTCAAGTGGTTGAAGGTTACCGCAACACTAAGGAAGTGAAAGCGCTTGCTGAGCGTGCGGGTGTTGAAATGCCAATCACTGAGCAGATTTATCAAATCCTCTACTGCCATAAGAATGTACTTGAAGCTGCGCAGGCGCTACTTGGCCGAGCAACCAAAGATGAAATTGCGGATGTACCAAAATAAATATAACTGTGAGTGAGTGATTATGTCGCGTGAAGAACTAGATAGAATTTGGGGGTTCATTAAAGATGAAGCGAAGTCGCTCGCTGATTGTGAACCTTTGCTAGCCAGTTTTTTCAATGCGACATTACTCAAGCACGATAACTTAGGCAGTGCCCTGAGTTATATGTTGGCGAATAAATTAAGCTCACCCATCATGCCTGCAATGGAAGTTCGTGAAATTGTTGAAGAAGCTTATCGCAACGATGAACAAATGATTTTTTCTGCCGCCATGGACTTAGCGGCAGTCCGTTTGCGTGACCCGGCTGTTGATAAGTATTCGACACCGCTTTTATATCTTAAAGGTTTCCATGCACTACAAGCTTATCGCATAGGGCATTGGCTCTGGAATGAAGGTCGTCAAGCGTTAGCGGTTTATTTGCAAAATCAGATTTCGGTTACTTTTGCGGTAGATATTCATCCCGCAGCTAAAATTGGTTGTGGCATCATGCTTGACCACGCAACGGGTATTGTTATCGGTGAAACCGCAATTGTCGAAAACGATGTGTCGATTTTGCAATCAGTGACATTAGGCGGTACCGGAAAGACTTGTGGCGATCGTCATCCAAAAGTTAGAGAAGGGGTGATGATTGGTGCAGGGGCTAAAATTCTCGGTAACATTGAAATCGGCCGCGGCGCAAAAATTGGCGCAGGCTCAGTCGTACTTCACCCCGTTCCACCTCATACCACTGTTGCCGGTGTTCCAGCGCGTATTGTCGGTAAACCAACCAGCGACAAACCTTCTTTCGAAATGGATCAAAACTTTAATGGCAGTATTTATGGTTTTGAAAATGGCGATGGGATTTGAGTTGTGGGAAGGAATAAAAGGTAGATGGAATATTCACTATCGATGTTATTTTTTAAAAGTGTGTCTTCTGAATACATTCCCCAATTTAAACTGAGTAATCGATTTATTTAAATGTTCGGCACAGACAGTCTCCTATCCCTCTAAATAATTTGAGCGGTATGTAGGCGACAAACGAGGCTATTTCAAGGAGCATACACGAGTATGTGACTTGGGTAGCGGAGTGAAGTCAACACCCATACCGCTTGAAGTATGACGAGGGATTCTAGTCCTTTAACAAAGCCCCTGCATACCCCAACTGCCGCCACGCTTCAAATACCACGACCGCCACAGAGTTCGATAAATTCATACTACGGCTATCAGCTAGCATTGGAATACGGATCTTTTGCTCCATTGGCATGTTATCAAGCACATAAGGCGGCAAGCCGCGTGTCTCTGGCCCAAACATCAAATAATCATCTTGTTGATAGCTGACATTACTGTGGCTAGGCTTACCTTTGGTGGTTAACGCAAACACACGAGCACCAGTAGCGGACTGATTATTATCAGGATTCAAACCTTCGCTTTCTAAAAAAGCAAAGTAATCATGATGATGTTTGATATCAGCAAACTCACTGTAATCTAAGCCTGCGCGGCGTAGGCGTTTATCATCCCATGTAAAACCCAATGGGTGAATAAGATGCAAACTAAAGCCTGTATTGGCACATAGACGAATAATATTGCCCGTATTTGGCGGTATTTCTGGTTCGAACAAAACAATATGTGGCATAACGTTAGATAAACTTTTAGCTAGAAAGTGAATAAATGATAACGCAGAGTTTACGCGCAAATTTTGCAAGTTGCATTATCAGAGACAAATAAAAAAGCGAGCTAATATAAATTGAGCTCGCTTTTAGATGACTATATTTTGAGATACTTAACTTGTTTTAAGCTTTATATCCATTTGGATTTTGGGACTGCCAGCGCCAGCTATCATCTACCATATCTTGCACTGAATATTGTGCTTTCCAACCTAAATCTTTATAGGCTTTATCAGGGCTAGACCAACATTCAGCAATATCACCAGGGCGACGCGCGACAATCTCATATTTAATTGGTTTATCTGACGCTTTTTCAAATGCAGATATGATTTCTAATACGCTAGTACCTGTGCCAGTTCCCAGATTATAGGTATGCAATCCCGCTTTTGTGCTTACTTTATTTAAAGCGGCAATGTGACCATCAGCTAAATCCATCACGTGAATATAGTCACGAACGCCAGTGCCATCTGGTGTTGGATAATCATTACCAAACACCATAACTTTAGGATGGCGACCAACAGCAACTTGGGCAACATAAGGCGCTAAGTTATTTGGGATGCCTTGAGGGTCTTCTCCCATAGTGCCCGATGGATGTGCGCCAACAGGGTTAAAATAACGCAATAGTGTTAATGACCAATCATTTTGGGCAATATATAGGTCGGAGAGAATACGCTCAACCATATACTTACTTGTTCCATATGGATTAGTTGTTCCACCAACTTTGGACGCTTCAGTTAATGGAACTTCTTCTGGATCGCCATAAACTGTCGCCGAAGAGCTAAAAATTAAGCTCTTCACACCCGCTTTTTTCATACTTTCGACTAGCACCAAAGTACCGTTAACATTAACGTCATAATACTCAATCGGTTTCTGTACTGACTCACCGACCGCTTTTAGCCCTGCAAAGTGGATTACTGAACTGATTTGATGCTGAGCAAAAATAGTATCAAGAATGTGGCTATCGCGCACATCCCCCTGATAAAAGGTTGGTCGAGTACCCGTGATAGCTTCAATTCGGTTGAGTACTTCAAGGTTCGCGTTATGTAGATTATCTAAGATAATTGGTTGCATACCTTGCTTAATCATTTGTACACAGGTATGGCTACCAATGTAGCCCAGACCGCCAGTCACTAAAACTTGAGAGTTATCCATCATAACGTCCTTATCTGATTAATATTTATAAACCTAGTATTTATAAACTTAGTATTCATAAACATAGTTATAGTCATCTGAACGCGCATCGATACCATTGAGGATCACACCAGTGATTTCAATATCATTTTGTTTGAAACGTTTGATTGATAGCTCAACATCTTTAACTGTATTCACACCATAGAAAGCAATCAGTAATGAAGTACCGACGTATTTACCGATAATGGCTGAGTCAGTAATGGCTAAGATAGGTGCGGTATCAATGACTACAATGTCATACTGAGATTTTACTTTATCGAGTAGCTGTTTAAAACGCTCACCCATTAGTAATTCAGAGGAGTGGGAAACATTTTTACCGCGACAAATCACATCAAGGTTTTCAATCACGTTTTCATGAATTGTCGGAGAAGTCATATCCTTTTGAGATAGATATTCAGACAGCCCTATTTTATTATTTAAACTAAAGGCTTTGTGAATACGACCTTTACGTAAGTCAGTATCGATTAATAAGACTTTTTTACCTGCATTGGCTAATACCACCGCCATATTGGAGGTAACAAAACTTTTACCTACCCCAGGGGATGCGCTGGTGACCATCACCAAGTTATTACCTTGGTTCATCACCGAGAAGTAAACACTGGTACGCAATGAACGTATAGCTTCTACTGCGGTATCTGCTGGATTTTCAAGGGCAAGAGGGCGCTTATTACCTTCAGCAATAAGTTTTTTCTCATAGGCTGAATATGGAATAGTGGCATAAACATTAATACCAAGTGCATCAATATCTTCGGTGCCTTTAATCTTATTATTAAAGAACTCGCGTGCAATGACATAGGCACAGCCAACAATAAAGCCCAATATGGTTGCTAACACGACGATTAATGATTTTTTTGGTGCAACTGCATTCGGTTGTGATTCAGCAGAGTCAATAATACGCACATCAGCAGTAATTCCTGAGTTAAGAACGCTTAGCTCCTGTTGTTTAACGACTAGCTGATTATAGATAGCTTGTTCAGACTCAACATCACGCGTTAAACGAACAATTTGTTGCTGCGTATTCGGTAATTTTTGAATATTTTTACTGATTTTATCTTTTTCACGTAGCAGCTGTTGGCGTTTATCGAGTAATGACTGATAAGCAGGGTGATTACGAGTATAAAGCTGCTGAATTTCAACTTCTTTAAAGGTCAGTTCATTGAGCTTTTCTTCAACTTGCAACGCAGTATCTAACGCCGCTTTGGCTTCTAAAGATAGGTCAATAGATTCATTCTTTTTACGAAAATCATTTAACTGGTTTTCATAATTATCTAGCTTAGTTTTGATGGTCGGTAGATAGTCATCTAAGAACGTCAATGTATTATTGGTGACTTCTTTTTTGCGTTCTGTATTTTGGTCAACATAGTTTTGGATAATACTATTAAGGATCGTGACATTTTCAACTTTATCAGCGCCTTTAATTGCCATGCTGATAATACCGGTTCCGTTGCCTACTTCTGCAATAGTTAAGGTATTACGTAAATCTTCAATCGTTGAATAACGTGCATTTTTAACTAAAGTAAATTCCTCGCCCGCTTTAGCGGTAAAAGATGAGATTAATAAGTTAATTTCACCTTGTTTAAATACTTCACCCACTTTAGCTTCAAAAACTTGCCCATCAATATTCAGTGAATATTTGTCATCACCTAAATAAGACAAGGTAACAGGCTCCCCTAACAGGCTTTCTGGTAACTGGTATAGCGTAACGCTAATAAGTGCAGTTTCACCGAGCAACTTATTAATGAATCCTGTTGGCGCAGTTTGAACATCTAAGTTGAGGTTAGATACCGTTTTACCTAACACCATACGGGATTTGATGACTTCAATTTCAGAGTCGACCTGATTGTTGCTATTAGAAAACGGCATTACATCGCTCATTTGGTCTAATAACGACATTTGGCCTAATTTATCATATTGCAGCGTGGCATTTGCTTGGTAAATTGGGGTAGCTAACAGGCTGTAAGAGACTGCAACTGCGGCAAAAATAACTGTGAAAAATCCAATTTTAATGGAGTTAGATTTCAAAACTTTAAACAAGGCGAGCAGGTCGATTTCGTCTGCCGCAGGCGCGCTATTTTTTGTTGTATTCATAATAGATTAAACGTTAAGTCATCCAATAATAAAATTAAATTTTTCCTTGCCACGCAATAGCTGCTTTTTCCATAAGCTGATAGACATGTTCAAACATTTCATCACTGCGCTTATGGGGGTCTGGAATTTCGGTTTTATTTAGCCATTGACCAAATAACATTACCTTGCCGCGAGTTTCAGGAAACTGTTGATGGATTTTATCAATATGTGCGTGTTCCATCACTAGGATTAAGTCTGCTTTTTTACACAATTCATGACTTAAACGGCGAGACTGATGATTTTGCAAAGAAAGATTATGTTGTTCGGCAATACGAATGGCACTTTCATAGGCTGGCATATCATTTTTAGCAATGATACCCGCGGAGTGAATAGTTTTATCAGGGAAGTGAACCTGCATTAAACGCTCCCCCGTAGGAGAGCGACAGATATTACCCATACAAACAACTAGGATATTATGAAACATAGCTATTACCAATCGTGAATACGTTTGGTACCTTCAGTTAACTGATTATAGGTGGCGATAGTCGGTAATAGTTGTGTGATGAGACGATTCCAACGCACGACTGGTGCCGCAGTTACATAGACCAAGTCATAAGGTTGCAGTTTGAACTCGGTGCCCATAACCAAAGAGGTGGCGTCAGATAAATCTAACTGATAAACCGCTGCCATTTTTTTCGGTAGTAACGCTTCTAGCTCTTTATCTGCTGCTGGTTGGTTTTTAACAGGACGGATTACAAAAACGCCCGTTGCTTGGGCTGTTTCTTGCTTAATACCATCAGCTTTACTTAATGCTTCAGTAATACTCATTCCTGCACGGTCAATGGTGAGCGTAGTTGGTTGACCGACTTCACCCATCACGAATACTTTTTGCCCATCATTGCGCGGTACATAAAGTACATCACTTGGTTGCATCAGGTAGTTTTGTGTTAAGTCACCATATTGCACCAAAGATTGCAAAGAGACTTTAATTTCTTTGCCATTACGAGTCAGTACTACGTTATCCCAATCGGCTTTTTCGGTTAGACCACCTGCATTATTAAAGGCTTCTAAAATAGTCAGTGGTACGTTGGTAATTGGTAGGGTTCCCGGTTTAGCCACTTCACCTGACACATACATTTTTTGTGAACGGAATGCGGCAATACTAACATCTACTTGTGGAGACTCGATATAAGTGGCAAGGCGGTTACTGACTAAGGTACGGATTTCAGTGACGGTTTTGCCAATGACTTTCACTTTACCAATGTAAGGGTAATAGATGGTGCCATCTGAGTGTACCCAGTTACCGGAGTCTTGTGCGCTACGATATGAACCAGCTGGAATAGTCAGCTCAGGGTGATCCCATACAGTGATAGTTAATACGTCACCCACACCAACACGATATTCATAGGTTGAAAGCTGTTTATCGAGTAATGGATTTGGTTTGGCGATAACTTGTGGGGTATACATTTCATCTAATAATTTAGGTGAAATAGGGTAGATATCAACCAGTTTGGTAATATCTTTATCACCCGTATCAACAACATTTTTACCTGATGTTGACATATAGGCACCAGGGGTGATGGTGCAGCCCGTGAGTGCAGTTAGCATGAGTACCGTCGCAGAAAGACGCTTCATAAACACCTTCTATCCCTTTAGCAAATAATGAAAGAAACTTATTAAATTTTATTTGAATTCGTATTGAACGGTATTAGCAATACCTTTTTCTAACGTTACTGGAGGAGCAAAGTTGGTGCCTGCAATATAATTTGATTTAAATTGAGTTCTAGCACAAAACTTTTTCACCCTGATACTGCTTACTGGAAATTCTTTTCCCGTAACCTTAGATAGAATATCAAAACAGTAGCCACCTACAATGCCTATAGCATATGGGATACGAATATTTGATTTTGGCTTGTCTAAAGCAGTACAGATAATAGTGGTCAATTCATTCATGGTGTAATCAGGTTTATCAATGTAATTAAATACATGTTTGCCCTCAGTAACCGTCGTTGCAAAATAGATAAATGCAGCGATATTTTCAACATAAGCCATGGATTTTTGATTGTTACCACTACCAATCATTAAGAAACGGCCAGAAGCGATTTGGCGGAATAGATTATAAACATTACCACGGTTATTTTCGCCAAATACAACGGTAGGGCGAATAGTTACTAAGGTATTGTCACTAGCCTTTGCTTGCCAAGCGTCATATACGTATTCAGCTTCAAGCTTGGATTTGCCATAGTCATTAAACGGATGATATTCACCATCTTCGCCAGTTTCTTTTTCTACAAAACCATAAACAGCGACAGAAGAGGTAAATACGATATGTTTAATACCAAGTTGTTCTGCAACATCACAGACATTTTTGGCGCCATCAACATTCACTTCATAGTAAAGACTAATAGGATGAACGTTATCTTTATGTTTTGCAGATAAGTTAATAATAACATCACTGCCTTTTAATGGTTCAATAAGTGTCTCTGGCTTGGTTACATCACCAAATTCCCACTTTTCAGGATGAGCTTCACTTTTTTCAATATCAACTATTTTAAAGTCAATATTTTGAGATTTTAATTGATTAGATAGACGTGTTCCTATGAAGCCGGAACCACCGATGATAGTTAGCATAATTAATCCTGAATTCTATTTTCTTATAATGCCTTTTACAGCATAACCGATAAAATATTTTGTTGATTTTAAAATATTAAAATTTAATTCTTGACGATAAAATTTCCATTGGTATTTTGCTGCATCTAATTTATTTTGAGTCATACCAGAATCAGTTCTATAGTCGGCTAGAACTTGAGGACAACAATAAGCCTTGTCACATTGCGATAAAATTTTTAACCAAAGCCCCATATCCTGCCTTTTTCTAATCAAAGGCATAAACTGTTTACCTAATATTTTTGTATCATAGATGGCAGTTAAGCAGCCAATAACATTACAGTAGAGTAATTCATTATATGTGACGGTATTTGGTGGGATAACTAGTTTTCCCTTACCTTCTTGTGTGAATTTTTGATATTGAGTATATGAAAGAGAATGCCCTTCTTTAATCATATATTCTAACTGAGTCTTGAGTTTATTAGGGCGCCAAAGGTCATCGCTATCCAAAAAGGCAATAAATCTACCTTGAGCAGCTTCAATACCTGTGTTTCTCGCTATACCGGCACCACCATTTTTCGTTAATTGAATTAATTTTATTCGGCTATCAGCAAAGGAGTTAATAATATTAATTGAATTATCAGTTGATAAATCATCTACAATAATTAATTCAAAACATTGATGGGTTTGATTTAATACAGAATTAATTGAGTCTCTTATATATTGCTCTGCGTTATAGCAAGGCATAATAATAGAAACTAATTCTTGAGTTGTAATTTCAGGCATATCGTTATTACCAAATTAATCGCTACCAAACAAATCACGGGTGTAGACTTTATCCGCCACATCTTCTAGCTCTGGTACCATGCGGTTAGCTAAAATAATATCGCATTGGGCTTTAAAGGTTTCTAAATCACGAATGACTTTAGAGCGGAAAAACTCATCTTCAGTGAGTACTGGCTCATATACCACCACTTCAATGCCTTTGGCTTTAATGCGTTTCATGATGCCCTGCACTGCCGAGGCGCGGAAATTATCAGAGCC
>NZ_DOEH01000030.1:0-78212 GCF_003533305.1 Providencia sp.
ACAACGCTGCCGTTTGAAGTATGACGAGTATTTGACGAGTATTACCACATAAGGTCATCAGGCACCTGAAACTCCGCATACGGATCCTCATCATCCTGCGCTTCTTGGCTCAATGCGTTATTTAATACAATGCTACTCTCATCTCGTTGTGCGATTTTATCTGCTACGCTTGCTGGGATAATTGCATATCCACTTACTTCGCCGTTATCTGCGACTAGGCGGGCAATCGCAAGGCGTCCACTTATTAGCTGAGATTGAGTTATTTTATCCACGACGACTTTTTTAATTAAATTATTGTCAGTGAAATTAAAATTAATATCGCCTTTTGAAATGTCGATTCGATTCATTTCAATTAATTGTTTTACCTGAGCTTTATACTCTTTAGATAACGCGGCTTGTTTTTGTTTTTCGCTTAACGCTTTATCACGCTCAAGTTGTGCTTTCTTATTTTCTTCTACAGCTTCTCTGGCCTCACGACCCTGAACGCGTGATTTTTTAGCGGTTCTTTGGACTTTCGCCATTTTTTTGCTGGTCACTAATCCAGCTTTTAGCATCTGCTCTTGTAAGGTGAGTTTTGTCATGTTGGTTCCCAAACCCGTTCAAAGTAGTTTGTAGGATTATACCTGTAATATTGAGGCTGTACCAAGTTACAGAACTTGATAACTTTGAGTGAGTTAAATTTGAAGAGGGTTTATCTGAGGCTGGCACTGCCAGCTCTCAATCAGCGATGTTTGCTAATGACACAATATTTTAAATTTTGAGTAGTTTTACAGTGGCATCTATATCTATTTCGTCTTCAGAAAAAATTAATGTCGTATCCTGAAAAGTATTAATCGCCAATTTTTTCAATGTGCGCATTTCACCGGGTTCAGTGGCTGCCTTTGGCCTAATGCTATTCATAAGTAAACCCACAGACAATACCGCGTTGTCTTTGTCAATACGAGTATCAGCTGGCACTTCTTCGTTATAAACTAAAAAAGACTTGATAGAGGTAAGTTTAAGACGCTCGCCCGCAATAAAAATATATTTACTTTCCGGTAATACTTTTACAGCAAAAGCTGATAAGCCTTTGTTATTTGTAGTGGGTTCAAAAGTCACCGCTGCATCTTTTTTAATTAGCTCGGGATTAGCGACCTTAATCACATGAAAATAACGGTTATCGCCGTTTTCATCTTTGATAAATCCAAAACCTTTATCTTCAAACCACGTTGTGATCGTTCCATTCATCGCTATTACCGCCTACTTAATTGTTTGTCTACTCAGTTTTTTCAGCACGCAGTATAAAGCACAATGCCTGTGCAGACCACGTCTTTGGTTTAAGTCTAGATGATAAATTTTGGGGATGCGAGGGAATGACAAGTGAAAGTGCAATAGAGGCTGCCACTAGCCATGACAACGCATTAACAAGACTGCTGAGTGAATGAGTACAATAAAAAGATAAATAATGCAAAATGATAATTGACTCTCACGTAACGAGAGGCTGTAACTTACTTAGCCATGACGGAGGGATATATGCTATTTCAAGTCGGCGAGATTGCGGAAAAAACAGGGTTAACCGTTCGTACTCTTCACCATTATGAAGAAATTGGCTTATTGCTTCCAACAGCAAGAATCGATGCGGGTTTAGGCAAGGGGTTGCAACCCTCTCATCGTATTGCAACCCCTTACTGTTCAATCTATTTATCGACTAATCATACATAAAAGTGACGCCAATCACCGATTGTACTTTTCCGGCCGTCACTTGTCCTTTCGTACGCGCATATCGCGCACTCAAACCTAAGTTAACAGCCGATGTTCCCACTCTACCTAATTGCACATTTTGGTTAGCGAGGATGGCATTGCCATTACGCACTAACTGAATCCCTACGCCTTTTGCCGTATTTGTGCCTGAAAGTGTATTAGCAAATATCGAATTACTCGTATCTGTCGTACCTGTAAGATAATAAGAAATATTCTGATTTGATGCGCAATAAATAGAGAGGGGAACCGACTGCGCATTACCAGGATATTCAGGTAATGTCACAACCACATTACGTGAAGAAACATCACATCCACCGATAGGTACAACAACATCATTATTCGCATATAAATTCCATGTGAATGTCGCTGTATGTACGTCCCCACCACCTACTATATTTGAACCGACTTGATACATAACAAGTGATGCAAAAAGAGTTCCTCTATTTATTACAACACCGCCAGCAGCAGAAACAGGCGTAAGATAAAGCTGAGTATTCCATGGTACATAAGATCCAGAAGCAAAATTCTGCTGATGGGTTGGTGAAGCTAAAGGAAACGAATAACTTGACCCATAGTATCTTAACGAACCCGTAAATTTTGAAAGAGCCCCTCCATAAGCGGACCCTCTAATCATACTAACAAGGTCTCTTCGGATTGTAGGGTTATCATTTCGACAAAAGACAGACTGCGACAAATCAACAACTAGGTTTTGTCCTGATTGCACACTAGGCTGAAGGTTAACATAAACATTAGCTACCCCTGTCCCTGAAGCACTGTTCAAAGTATTACCCGTCGAATCATAACAAGTAAAAGCATGGACAGAAAAAGTCCCAGCAAAATAAATAAACAAGTTAACCGAAAATAATTTAATAACTTTTTTTATATTCATAACTTAACTCACTGATAAGTATAGGTGACATCAATAACCGCTTGTATAGTTCCCTGTGTAGCGCCACCTTTGACCGACAGTGCCCTTACTTGTAAAGGAAAATTTGTCGATAATGTAGAATCACTGACTGGAAGTTTTTTCTGAGCGCCATTATTTAAGTTATTACCTGCAGTATCTTGTAATTGCAGTTGAATATTCCCTGCACTTCCCTGATTTTTATAATACCCCGTCGTATCAGCCGAACCTTTAAAAGTCGCGGTAACCGCAGAAGTTCCAACAGGACAATTCACTAAATCTAATGAAACAGGATGCCATTGTGATCCAGAACCTGGCGTCACTAAATTAAATGTATAAAGATCCCCTAAATCTACATTAGTCGTTGTTGTCGCGACCGTACAAGGCTTGGCAACAACACTGCCATTGACGGTTATCGTGATATCTGCCGCATGTGTTGATGTTATCTGTGTTGATAATAACCCCAATATCAACGCCATAATCACCTTCCATTTATTATCAATCATGACATCCTCTGCTTACTGAAATTCGAGCGTAAAAGTTGCGGTTGCACGAATATGCCCTGCAACAACAGGAAGCTTAGAAGCCATTAACCGTGCATAAAAACGAAGTGTATTGTTTTGTCCAGCAATGAGTGGCGTCCAAATGATATTGTTACTGTCCGCATTCAGTACGAGGGGAGTCCTAGCACTATCTAAAATTTGGATACCCGCTCCAGAGGCATTAGCACTACCAGACTCTAATGCAAGTAATGCCTTATTATTCGTATCTGCAATACCGACAAACCCAACCTTGACTGCAGTAACCGCCGTTCCACAAGGAGTGAGCTCTATGCTGAAAGGAACAATAGGTGTAACTTCTCCTGTGGAATGAAGCTGTTTAGTCGCATTAATTAGTAAATCAACCACTTGATTTTGAGACCCCGGTGCAACAGCACAGGTATTATCTTTAACATTCCCTTTAATATTAATTGTGCTATCTGCTGAAAATGCACTTTTAGATAGCAGCATTAATGTCAGCATCATGGCAGAGAAATTTCTTGATTTATCAGACACTATTCGCTCCTTAACGGCATTCTGCACGATACTTACTCAGCATTTCTTGTTGGCTTTGCTCCGGCAGGGTGTAATTAATCTGACACTGAGCATCAGGTCCATTCCCCCAGCGAGCTGTTAGCTGTCCGGTAAGTGGTAATCCTGTTAAGTAAACTTGCCCCTCATCAGCAACAATGCTGCCGCCGCTGTTTTCACTTAACGAAACGATAGCGCCAAAAGGGATTGGCTTTCCGTTTCTAACGAGAGTCATAAGTACTTTTACACCCACTTTCGGGTTGAAATTTGCGCGCACAACGGCTCCCCGAGTAGGAACCACACTTACAACAGGATCCTCAAGGTCAACATTGTTTGCTAATGTATTAGTATTTAGGGCAATTCGATTTTCGCGGTAATCAGTGGCATAAGGTAAAACGGCATATCCGCGCCAATCCGTCTCAACCCCAGTTTGGTTCTCAACTTTAGTGTGCCCCGCTCCCGGCGCTTTAACCAAAACAACGGTATCATTCATCGGTTGGCTCAGTGTCACGCCATTTCCATGAGCTAAAATACCCCCACTAAGGCCGTAATATATTTGGCGAACATTATCGGTATAGCTATAACCTACGTTAGTATTACCGTATGCTCCACGGTAATTCAAAGCGGTATATCCTGTTGCTGACGATTTTCCTTGCCCACCACCCGCATAACCCGTCTGCACGCTATAACTTAAGTTATTATCTTCAAGTAATGTGCCATACAAACCTCCGGTATTGGTCATACGTCCTTTAAGATCGTGGGATATGTTGTAGCTCGCACTTGCATTACGCCATATAGATTGACTATCAGAACGAAGCCAATGACTGAATGGGATATTGACATTCAAGGCCAACATTTGATCATTTGCATCCTGCCAAGAGTTTTTAGATAAGCTATAACTTAAACCCCAGCTAATACCGTTAATTAGTGTGTTAATACCAACCTGTAGTTGTTTATCAGATTGGCTAGTATTCCAATAGGTTTCATGACTTCCCGTCATATATAAAGTTGATTGTTCACCTAGCTGCTGAGTTAAGCTTAATTGGATTTTTTCACGCTTGTTATAAGCTAAATTATAATAATCAGTAAATCTCGGCGTTACCTGTATAACGCCATCTTGAGTTGCAAGGTTATATCCATCCATTCGCTTATAAGTCGTATCGGAGAATGAATAATAGCCTTTGGTTGAATAGCGATAACCTGCTAGCTGAATGATTGTGCCCGTTTCATTCAAAGACTTGTTATAGAGAAATCGGATAGATTGTCCTGCATGATTACTATCATCGGGTAGTTTGGCGTTTGCATGCGTAATATCGACTGATAATGCACCGAGTACGCCAATATTTTTACCAATACCCGCATTAAAGGATTGATAACGGTTAGCCAATTGTGTTCCACCATACAAGGTCCAACCATATGATAAGCCATGCATTAATGTACTCTGCAAAAAATTTGGTTTCTCCTGCTGTCCATTCCCTGAACGATAGTTACCCACAGTTACCGCATATTGCGTATGGCCTTCTCTTTGTAATAACGGCACTGAAGAATAAGGAACAGTGAAGCTTTGTATTGAACCGTCGGCTTCCGTTATCGTTACTTGTAAATCACCACTATTACCTGCCGCATATAAGTCATTAATAACAAAAGGCCCAGGAGGATAAGTATTACGGTAAATTTCATAGCCATTTTGTTTAATTGAAACATCAGCCGTACCTCGTGCAATACCACGCACAACCGGTGCAAACCCTCTTTGACTTTCAGGTAACATATTATCGTCAGAAGCTAATTGAATACCGCGAAAATTAAAACTATCGAATATGTCACTCGGTGTATAACTATCACCAGCGGTTAAACGCGAGCGAAATTCATTAATCCCACGCTCAAGATAAGTATTAATATGTTCCCAACGAGTTTCACTATTAGCACTGCCTGTACTATGGCTCCATGTCGAGTTATCACGCAAACGCCATGGCCCAAGGTTTAACCCACTTTGTAAATTTAAATAGGTATAACTACTATTTTTACCATTTAAGTTACGTGCGTTATTTCCTGTTAGGCTATAGTTTAAGATCCCCGCTGTAATGCCTGAGTCCCATAGTTCAGGAGGAATAAAATCTCGAGCTCTATCTTTCATAAATACTTGAGGTACGGTGAGATTTAACCGCTGTAATCCCACATCAAATCTTACCGTTGAGTCGGTGATAAGTGAGACCAAAGACTCACATGTCTCTTTTGGTGGTGCATTTATCTCAGAGATAGCTAGAGTATTAATACCCATTTTTGCCAGCTCACCTTGAGTTAAACATGGCGATAATTCATTATTATTTTTATCAAAAATAAAGCGCACATCACGTGTAAATAGATAGCCATCATTGAGATAAACATCCACACGATAAGTACCTTCAGGTATTTCTTGCCCTTTTTCAAAAATAGATAAATCAGCAACAGCAGAAGGGTCATCAGCCAAAAAACGTGGATTAAAATACAACTCTGCTTCTACCCATGAAGGATACAGGCAGGTACTAATAAGAAGTGTCAATGGAATTAAGAGAAAACGACGCTCTGATATGCATCCAAAAAACGATCCCTTTTTCAAAATTAATTGTCTTTCTTCAGATGCCAAATGTGACATGCTCCCTCCTGCCCGATCAACGAAGTCGCTCAGTAAAATATTTGATTTAGAATGATGTTTAGTTCTTTCTTAGGAATAAAAAATGAGTCGTTACTGAGTTATTCCTGTCATTTTCGGAGTCAATGCGCCGTAATCATTGATGGTTTGGTAGCTGATCTCACCATTAGCATTTGTAGGTATATTGATAGAGGCTTCACCGAATGGAGGTACAAGCGTATTTTCCAATTTAACTGAGCCCACATTGAGCTCCGTCACTGTGGCGTAATAAGGTGTCGGATTGATAATAGTGAGTAATTTTGTTTGTCGCTTAAAACGTAATTCATCCGCAACTTTATCAGGTGCGATAGATAAGCCTGTCGGACGATAATATAATTTAATACGACTGATAATGGCTAACTGTAAGGTATTCTCATTAAGTTTGGCCTTATCCATAGCGGGTATCGCTTTGACATTTAACCAAAAAAGACTTTCTCTATCTTTCGGTAGCTGGTTATTAGTCGCATCGATAATACGTAAGGTGTTTTCCTTTTTACCTTTCATTGAGAATAATGGTGGCGTAATAGCAAACTGACTATCTTTTTCGCCGTTAATATTTTCCACCCATGACTGAATAAGAAAAACACTTTTTTCATCATTATTTGTAACAGCAAGTTGAACCTGTTTTTGATCTGCAGGATAAATAACACGAGTTGCACCTAACGCAATCCCTGCATATACCTGAGTTGATATACTTGAACAGAGTAATATTAATAAAGCAGTAATGAGCTTACGATTTATTCCTGTTTTCATGTTTACATCTGCCCTTCTGGTACTAAAAAATTAAAAATATGCATTACTATCTTTTCGATATATTTATTCATAAGTTAGCGAGAACAATGCTTGCGCATCAGCCCTTCCACCTGAAATTTGATAACTAGTTGCACGATATTTAGCGACAAAGTGTAAAGTCATATCACCATCACTAATCCGCGCTATTTTTTGTGGTGCACTATTGATGGGAATTAACGTATTTTTTGAGTCAAAGATAACTAATCCCACCCCTTTCGCGGCATCGGGTTCATCACCGATAGAAAAAATATCTGGGTTCCTATCATTAGCGACCCCAGAAAAAGTAATAGCTATATATTCACTAACAGCACGACTACATTCTCGAAGGTGAATATCAAAGGTAATGGGAGCCGAATCTTGACCGGGCGCACTCAGCATATTGGTTCTCAGTTGCCCCATATTAACGGTTAAATTCTGGTCTGAAGTTTCGACACTACAACCTTCAGCAATCAATTCCCCTTGAAAGCGCATTCCCCCACCGGGAAGTTGAACTTTCCACTGATTTCCAGCCTGAAGAAATGAAGAAAACAAAACCAGTAAACCCAGCACCAGCCCTCTCATGACCTTTACCTTTTAGTTTCATTTATAAAAAACCGTCCATGGTTTATCGAACTCGATGTCCTTAACACTACTCAGTCATTATTCGTATTGAACCGCAAATGTTGCATCTGCATTAGCAATACCCGCAGTGGTAGCACCGAGCGCATAGTAACGAGCTTGGAATGGTAGAACGTTAGCGCCATCATTCAGAGTAATCGCACTACCAAATGTTGCCCCATCAAGGCCTAATGGAGCACTTTTACTATCTAAGATTTGAATACCGACATTAGTTGCTGAACCTGAAACAGAAGAAGCTACAGATAAAACAGTTGGGTTCGCTGCATTAGCGGATACACCGGTAAACGCAACTTTTGCCGATGTTGCAACAGTCGTATCACAATCATTAAGTTGGATATTAAAACCTACAGAACCGCTGGTATCGCCTGATTTTGCCAATTTAGCAGTACGCACTTGACCTAAGCGCACTGTTTGCTCAACAGAGCCAGCATCAACAGCACACGCGGCGTTTACTAACTCACCTTTAAAATGTACAGTACCGCCATTAACTGTTGTGGTTGCAGCAAAAACAGCAACTGAACTTAAAGACAAAGCTGAAACAACAACAAGCGCTAATGATTTAACTTTCATAAAACTTCCTTATGTTTATTTATTACAAAAAAAATTGAAAATATAAGAGGATTAAATACAACGTTAATAACACCATAATTAAAATGATCGAATTTAATTAAATTACAAATCCGTAATTCAATTAAATTTAAATACCTGTTCAGATGTTACTATTTAGATTTTTATATTCATCAGAATCAACAAAACACTTTACTTTTTCAAAAAAAATATCAATATCATAACGAGTCATTTCAAGAGCATTGAATAGTATTATCAACTTATCAAATGTGATATTATTGATACCATTTTCATAACGTGATACTTGTTGTTGACTAACATTAATTCGTTTGGCTAATTCAGATCCAGTTAATCCAGTTCTTCTACGATAAGATTTTAAAATTTTACCAATATTAGTTAATAAAGGGTCATTTTCTCGCATGCTAAACCTCTCAAATCATTTTAGCCGACTTACTTTATGTATTGTTGATATAAAGAATATTTGTTAACTCACATTAAGATATAGAATGATGCTTAGCGTTGGAAATTGTTTTTTCCGATCAAAAGTAAACCTTTTGATAGGCGGCAGCTATCGTAACATATTGATTTGATCGGTATTGTCGATCAAACTCAAGATGTGAGTAATAAAATATCGTTATTAATTAAATAACTAACTAAAGTTAGTTTTAATTTAAAAATAAAAAATATATTTAAGAAAATAAGATGGTAAAATTAATTACATGTAAGTCGTGTAATTTAGAAACAACAATTTACAATAAACCAAAAACAAAAAACGAGTAATTATTAAAACCAAAAATAGAAATAAAAATAGAAGAAAAAAAACACCAATAATAACACTCTATTTTCCATATCATAATGAATGCTTTAACCAAAAAATAAATTCTATCAAATTAAAAAAATACTAAGCAGGGAAATTATCAATGTAAGATACTAGTCATTATTGCTATAATGAATAAAAGCGATTTTCATAGTGCAACAGGCCTTGTTAATAACCTAAAGTTCATCAAACAGAATAATGAATAGTTCTTATAAAACTTTAAACACCTTCTATTAAAAAAAAATCTTATTTAGATAGTCCTAAAAAGACAAATCGTCAATATTATTGAATATTTTTACTAAAAATGAAATTCAATAGGTTTCCTCAACATTCATATAGTTCGCATACAGCTAACCCTTCCGATATATTAAATATCGTTATACATACCTCAAAACGTATCCCTATCAATATTCATGAATTAAATCTTACTAATTTCGATATAAAGATCATGGTTTTTATAAACACACTTAACATAGATTTTCTCAGCCTATGAGCCAGCCCTTCGAGATATCAAACGCTTCCATTTCAAGTATCAAACCATCATTCAGAGAAATATTGTTATTTATTAATGAGAAGCATTGACAAACCTGGAGAAGAAGAGAATTTTTCCTTTTTTTAATAGCGAAATATGAGTAAATAATAATAGAGTGATAATCATATCGATTACACGTCATTTATAGAAAGTTCTAAATCATAGAACACAAATTTGCGTTTTGTGAGATTTACAGTTTCCTCTTACATTTTACCTTCTATTCCATTATGGGGTATATTGGAAACACTCTCATGAAATTATCTCTTGTTAACAGGTAACATTGGCAATGGCTCTGATCCCAAAAAACTACGCGCGACTGGAAAGTGGCTACCGAGAAAAAGCATTAAAAATTTATCCGTGGGTATGTGGACGCTGCACACGAGAATTTGTTTATTCAAATCTACGTGAATTAACCGTTCACCATATCGATCACGACCATACGAATAACCCTGAGGATGGCAGTAATTGGGAGTTGTTGTGCCTATTTTGCCATGACCACGAGCACTCAAAATACACTGAAGCCGACTTATACGGTACAAATGTTGTCGCTGGGGAAGATGCTCAAAAAGATGTTGGCGTTGCCACCTATAATCCCTTTGCCGATTTACAGTCAATGCTTAATAAGAAGAAATAATTTCAACAACAATGCCCCTAGGCAAGAAACTGATTTTCAGAATTTCGTAAAAATGACAATCACACATTATCACTTGCTTGCCTTTTTCTATCAGCCTTTTAAAACAGCTATTAAAGTTCGTTCCTTTATTATTTTTAGATTAATATCAATACGCTATCAACCATCCCTATTTACTTTTTGAGTCGATGTAAGTAATAAGCTAATGGCAAATCTTATGAACCAATAACTTCTGCAACTAGCCCCCACCCCAGATCATGAATATGGCTCATGTTGCAATGAAATTAAGTCGCTTTCACTCATCCACTCGCTCTGGCATAAAATAGATAATATTAACTTATTGGCAACATGAAGACTGACAAATGAGAAAGCTTGTTACTTCTCACAAACTAATAAATAAATTCAGTTTTCATATCAGCACTTAGGATGCGAGATCACCATGAACAATGACTTTACATTTACGATTAAGAGCAGTCTTTTCGATGAAAATTATAACCCCTCTGAAAATACGCGGATCACAACCAACTTTGCTAATTTAGCCAGAGGAAAAAATCGTCAAGAGAATTTACGCAACACTTTGGGAATGATTAATAATCGATTCAATTCATTAGCGACTTGGGATAACCCTAAAGGCGACCGTTATTCTGTCGAACTTGAAATTATTTCTGTTGAAATGAATATTGCAGACAATAGCAATATCTTCCCCGTCATTGAAATATTAAAAACGAATATTATTGATACAAAGACCCATGAACGTATTGAAGGCATTGTCGGGAATAACTTCTCTTCTTACGTGCGAGATTATGACTTTAGTGTATTGCTGTTAGAACATAATAAAAACCAATCTGAATTTAGCATTCCAGATAACTTTGGCGGCTTACATGGAAACATCTTTAAATACTTCATTAATTCAAGTGAGTACAAAGAAAATTTCAAAAAATCACCTGTAATATGCCTAAGTGTCTCAAATAAAGACACCTACCATCGCACGGGGAATCAGCATCCTGTATTAGGTATAGAATACCAGCAAAATGGGGCTTCCTTGACTGAAAAATACTTCAAAAAGATGGGTCTACAGGTTCGTTATTTTATGCCCCAAAATAGTGTTGCGCCTTTAGCTTTTTATTTTACGGGTGATTTACTCAGTGATTACACCAATATTGAGCTTATCAGTACCATCAGCACGATGGAGACTTTCCAAAAGATTTACCGACCTGAGATCTACAATGCTAACTCTGCCGCAGGACAATGTTATCAGCCAAGCCTGAATCAGCAGGATTATTCATTAACAAAAATTGTTTATGACCGAGAAGAACGTAGCCAGTTGGCTATTGAGCAAGGGAAATTTACTGAAGAACACTTCATTAAACCCTACAAGAATATTCTTGAACAATGGTCTGCTAACTGCACTCTTTGATTAACCGAAAATAAAAGGTCATCGACTATGAAAATATTACTACCAACTTCCACTGCGGGCAGTTTGCCGAAACCTTCTTGGCTTGCGCAACCTGAGACACTTTGGTCCCCATGGAAATTACAGAATGAAGAATTAATCGAAGGAAAACAAGATGCCCTTCGTTTATCACTAGACGATCAACTACGAGCAGGTATTGATATTGTCAGTGATGGTGAACAAACGCGCCAGCACTTTGTCACCACATTTATTGAACATCTCAGCGGTGTTGATTTTGAGAAACGCCAAGTCGTCAAAATTCGTGATCGCTATGATGCAAGTGTACCGACTGTTGTTGGTGCTGTCGCTCGTCAAAAACCTGTTTTTGTCGAAGATGCCAAGTTTTTACGTCAATTAACTAACAAACCTATAAAATGGGCGCTACCTGGTCCCATGACTATGATAGATACGCTCTATGATAACCATTATAAGAGCCGTGAAAAGCTCGCGTGGGAATTCGCAAAAATCCTCAATCAAGAAGCAAAAGAATTAGAAGCTGCGGGCGTTGATATCATCCAATTTGATGAACCTGCTTTTAATGTTTTTTTTGATGAAGTGAATGATTGGGGCATAGCCGCTTTAGAAAGAGCAATTGAAGGGCTTAAATGTGAAACTGCGGTACATATCTGCTATGGATATGGCATCAAGGCCAATACAGATTGGAAAAAAACGCTAGGATCAGAGTGGAGACAATATGAAGAAGCGTTTCCTAAACTGCAAACCTCTAATATCGATATCATCTCGCTGGAATGTCACAATTCGCATGTTCCAATGGATTTAATTGAATTAATCCGCGGCAAAAAAGTCATGGTAGGCGCCATTGACGTGGCGAGCAATACCATTGAAACACCAGAGGAAGTCGCCAATACACTGCGTAAAGCACTTCAATTTGTCGATGCTGATAAGCTCTATCCTTCGACTAACTGTGGCATGGCGCCATTATCTCGTCAGGTTGCCAGAGGCAAACTCAATGCCTTAAGTGCAGGCGCAGAGATCATCCGCAGGGAACTCTCAGCTAAATAACTTCACCCACTATCTTAGTTTCAGTTGATAGATAACAGGGTTCATATTACAGGGTTGAATGTCTAATAAACGTCAACCCTAGTAACCATCTTACTGGCTCCCTGCCTCTTTCAATTTAACCTCTCCACAAGATTCTAATTGGTTAAGCATTTCAATTTTTCTAGATAGCATTTACTGTAACAGATCACACTTTTCTGCTTTACCTATACCCCTTTAAAAACTAAGTGTTATTATTCGCCCTATAAATACCTTTCAACTCAACCCGAGGCTTTGATGCTGGAGAATGTAATCATCCGATAATCAGCTTAACGACCTTTTTTAGGCCGAACTGGTTATCAATGCGCCGAAATCGAATGCGGACACTGCTATGTGTTTGCAAGTTTTGCACATGATGATTAAACAGGTTTTTCAGTATGAATTTATCCCGTCAGGAACAACGTACCTTACACGTTCTCGCCAAAGGTGGACGTATTACGCACGTCCGCAACATATCAGGCCGCGTCACCTCCGTTGAATGCTACAGCCGCGAAGGGCTGTTGCTCACCGATTGCACACTCGCCATTTTCAAAAAACTCAAAACAAAAAAACTGATCAAGTCCGTTAACGGTCAGCCCTATCGTATCAATACCACTGGGCTGAATAACGTTCGTGCTCAACTCGATAATCGCTAAGGAGAGAGTTATGACGCCGTACAATTTCACTATTCACATTACCACTGAGCGTGACATCAATGACATCCGCGAGGTTGAAACTAACGCATTTAGATTTAGCAAAGAGGCCGATCTCGTTGCGGATTTGCTTGGCGATGAAACGGCACACCCTATGCTATCACTGTTAGCTAGGCACCAAGGAAAAGCGATTGGGCATATTTTATTCACCCGCGCAACACTAAACGGAGAAATCGACACTCCATTGATGCATATCCTTGCCCCGCTAGCGGTGATACCGGAATACCAAGGAATGGGGGTTGGTGGGTTGCTTATTCGTCACAGTATTAAACACCTCAAAGCAATGGAGTGTCAGATGGTCTTTGTTCTTGGCCATGCAACTTATTACCCACGCCATGGATTTGAACCCTATGCCGAAGGGAAAGGCTATCCTGCACCGTACCCTATCCCAGAGCAATATCAATCCTGCTGGATGCTGCAATCTCTTTCGGCTCAGCCATTGGGTCGAACTGGCCGCATTCAGTGTGCACAAACCCTGATGAAACCAGAGCACTGGCGCGAATAATGGCCTGATATTCTTTCCTGACCTGAGAGTCACACAGGTCAGGAAAATAATTCACAATATCAATAAAAGGAATTCAACATTGGATATCCCACGTATTTTTACTATCAGTGAAAGCGAACATCGCATTCATAACCCATTCACGTCAGAAAAGTATGCCACGCTTGGTCATGTATTATGTATGAAACCAGATACTCGTATTCTCGATCTCGGCAGCGGCTCTGGTGAGATGCTTTGCACTTGGGCCCGCGATTACGCCATCACGGGTATCGGCATCGATATGAGCCAGCTATTTAGCGAGCAGGCAAAACTACGCGCTGAAGAGCTAGGTGTCAGCAATCGAGTTCATTTTTTCCATAACGACGCCACCGGATATATTGCGCAAGAAAAATGTGATGTAGCCGCCTGTGTTGGTGCGACCTGGATTGCCGGCGGTTTTTCCGGCACTATCGAGCTTCTGGCAAAGAGTCTCAAACCAGGCGGTATCATACTCATCGGCGAACCATACTGGCGTCAGTTACCCGCTACAGAAGAGATAGCCAAAGCCTGCGGAGCCACCTCACTAACCGATTTTCTCTCACTTCCTGAACTTATCAGCACTTTCGACAAACTCGGCTACGATGTAGTGGAAATGGTACTGGCGGATCAAGAAGGCTGGGATAGATACGAAGCTGCGAAATGGATGACAATGCATCGCTGGCTCAAGATCAATCCTAACGATGACTTTGCAAAAGAGATTAGGACTGAGTTAACAGTTGCGCCAAAACGCCATGTCACTTACACGCGAGAATACTTTGGCTGGGGCGTATTTGCGCTCATCGCGAGATAACATCATATTCCCAGTATTACCAACAGGAGATACTGGGGATCACTGGAGTCGCATGTAATGAGAAATAGCATTGATATTAAATGAATTTAAAAATTGAATAAACATCAGTGCCCCCAGATTAGTTTTTGAGCAAAAAAAGAGCAAAGAAATATTAGCCAATATGAAAGAGTAAACCAGTATACCGATCAGGCTTGAACTGATAACTTTCTGGAGCTGAGCACTATCATATCTAACAGCCCACGTTGAACAAATTGCAGATATTATATCTGCGCTTCAATTACGTCCATCATACCTGGTAATTCACTGACTAGTTTATCGATAGCAAACCTAACTTTCAGTGGAAGACGGGGGGTGCGCAGCCATACAGCATATATAGGCCAGCTTGCCGAAGAGTATTCTTTTAATATCTCTTTTAAGCTGCCGCTGGCGAGTTGCTCGCGGACAAGCCAGTAAGGCAACCAAGCAATTCCACCGCCCATTATCGCAGCGTCTTTTATCGCCTGCATATCATCCATCATAAGTCTGGCGGGTGGATTAATTTCTGAAATTTCCCCCCTTTCATTTTTAACTTGCCACTTCAAAATACGCCCTGAGTGGATATAAGCAATAGCCTCATGCTGCTCCAGTTCTGCTAGTGAAATAGGCTCACCAGCTTGCCGAAAATAATCAGGAGAAGCACAGAAAATCATAGAGTGGGAAGTTAGATTTTTGGCTATTAAGCTACTGCTGTCAGGTAACGCACCGATCCTGACGGCTAGATCAAAACCTTCTTCAGACAAATCGACCTGACGATCGCTGAATGAAATTTCTAGTTCCAACTTCGGGTGTTCTTTTGCCAACGCCGACAGTAATGGTGAAATACATAGGTGCCCGAGTAGAACCGGAACAGACACTCTCAATTTTCCGCTGACCTGAAGCTTGCCACCTTCTAAAATATCTTCTGCCATTTTTATTTCATTCAATGCCCGGCGACAAAATTCATAATAAAGCAAGCCTTCATCAGTCAAGCTCTGGCTACGGGTGGTGCGGTTAAATAAAGTTATACCAAGCCTCTGCTCAAGACGAGATATCGTTTTCGCCACCGCTGAGCGTGTGACGTACAGTTTTTCAGCAGCCTGAGAAAAACTAGAGGACTCAGCTGCTATCACAAAAACAGGAATGCTGTTTATTTCACCCTTCATATTGTCACCCAAATGGAATCAATAAGAGGAAATAGTATCGCCATTGTTACCTGACAGGCAATGATAGAATTCTGTCCATAGTCAATTACTACTCAGGAATTTCCATGAAACACACAATGAAGCGCTGGGAACTAAACGAAATCGGGCGTCAAAATCTGAAACTTTCGGAAGTCGAAATCCCACAGCCTGGCTCAAATGAAGTACTAGTTCGAGTGAATGCCGTTTCACTCAACTTTCGCGATAAAGTCATTATTGAAGGTCATATGGGTAATAATATGCCAATGCCTTTCACCCCCGGTTCCGATATGGCCGGTATCATTGTCGCTGTCGGGCCAAAAACGACCCGTTTCAGCCCGGGAGAACGTGTTATTTCATCTTTTAATGCAGATTGGATTGATGGGAAACTGAAAAACACAGCCAAAAATCCGCACTATAACACCGTAGGTTATGCATTTCAGGGCGTGCTTGCTGAGTATGTTGTGATGAATGAGGAGTGGTTGGTTAAATCTCCGCAGACGCTGACCGATGCTGAAGCCAGCACGCTGGTCTGTTCAGGTCTGACTGCTTGGTTTGCACTGATTGAACGTGGTGGGCTACGTGCTGGTGAAACCGTGCTAGTTCAGGGAACAGGCGGCGTAGCTCTCTTTGCCCTTCAAATCGCCAAGTCTGTCGGAGCCGAAGTATTTATCACCTCATCGAGCGATGAGAAGCTAGCAGCTGCAGCTGCGCTCGGCGCTGATCACGGTATTAACCGTAACAAAGAAAACTGGGTCGAAGCCATTTACCGCCTGACGGACGAGCGAGGAATCGACCATGTTGTTGATACTGTAGGTGGTAGAAACTTTGCAGATTCTGTCCGCGCGGTGGCTTCCCATGGCCGAATCTCTCTGATTGGCATGATGGACACACATGATACTTCAGCATCAGGGATGTTATTGCTACTAAAATCGCCAACTATTCAAGGGATTGGTGTAGGTCATCGCCGAGCGCTTGAAGATTTGGTCCGGGCAGTTGACTCCGTAAAACTAAAACCCGTAATCGATAAATCATTCCGTTTTGACCAACTGCCAGAGGCACTGGAGCTGCTCGAAAAGGGAGCATTTGGAAAAATTGTTATCAACGTAAGCTAATATCTAATATCAAAATAATATCTGTAGAGGTGAACAGTCCATACGCAGAACTCAAGAGACTGATTTTAGCAAATAGCGGTTCTAAAATCATAAGATTGATTATCAATAGTTCGGGATAATGTAGATTCTTATTGAATAATTAAATAAAAATTTAAAACACAAAACCAGAATTTTGTTTCTGGTTTTGTCGAGATAATATTAATTGATTAGAGCCAAACATCGTTCTTTGCTGTACGCTCCCCGCCTTCATCCCCAGTATTCAATACTCCTCGAGGCTCTATCATCATTAATTTGACTTCCAACTCAGCAGAAGTCTTGTGCTCGATACCTTTAGAAACCACGTATATTTCCCCTGACTTAACTAGCACATGTCCATCCCGAAAATCGATACGTAAAACGCCATCAATAACTATAAATGCTTCATCGGTTTCTGAATGCGAGTGCCAGACGAAATCGCCTTGTATTTTAACAATTTTAAATTGGTAGTCATTCATCTCCATGATGACTTTCGGCTGCCAGTGTTCATTAAACTGAGAAAATTTATCTTTCAGATTGATAGGGCAATACATGGTTACTCTCCACAATGTCAATGAGAGCACAATAATAGAGCATGAAAACTAGAGCAGTCTTGAACGATTGTGCAACTTAGGTACTACCTTTATTAATGATTTTTAGCCACCGCCCCGGTGAAATGCCTAATGTTTTGATAAATTGTCGTGTCATATGGCTTTGATCTGAAAATCCGGATTCAACAGCTACGTTTGAAAGAGATAAGCCCATGCCCATAAGGCGTCTGCTGTATTCTAAGCGGCGCATGGTGACGTATCGATAAGGACTAGCTCCGAAAAGTGCACGAAAATCGCGGCTTAAGCTCCAGCGATCTCTGCCACTGATCAGCGATAACTCATCTAGCGTGATATTCTGACTAAATGCGGAGTCTATATATTGGCGCGCTATTTCTGCCGCCTTATAATCAAATGTCCGTCGGTGAAAATTCTGACCTCCAACAGTCGCGAGAGTTTGGGCGAAATCATAAAGCGCATCCTCCTCCTCCAGTATTTCGAAAGAATTCTCTACCGCTGTTAATAAAGGTTCTGTAGCAGCAAAAAGCCGTGGATCCGTTGTAATCCCACCGACGATAAAAGGTAAAGGTCTACCACCCAGTATTTTCTGAATTAATGCAGGCTCTAGATAAATCATACGATATTGGAACCCATCCTGCGTACCTGCTTCGCCATCGTGAATTTCATCAGGGTGTAAAACCATAATGTTACCGGGTAAACTATGTCGTTTACTGCCGCGATAATTAAAACTTTGTACCCCTGATTATGTCCTGCCGATAGCGTAAGTGTCATGGCGATGAGGTTCATAACCATGACCGCTGAAATATGCTTCAATACGTTCAATTTTTCCAGATGGCGGAGCAATTTTTATCCAGTCATTTGGGGATTTCTGTCTGTCCATTTCTGACATCCTAAGGTAACGTTATTAAGATACCGTGTGAAAAGTACAAAGAAGCGCGACTTCTTACCATACTAAGCTTACAAAATTTTGTACATGTCGTTAACAGCACAGTAATTTCGACAACGTGAAAGAGCAACCGGTATTTTTGTAGGTACCAACTCGTATCCCCTTTCGCCCTCTTACATAGAATGGTGTATACTTGCCGACAAGAAATTTATTCACGGTTAATTAATAATGAAAGAAATCGAAAAAACACAAATTAAACTTCTTAGCGATCGCTTAGACCTTATTCGTCACCAGATGGCAAGTATGCAGCTGGCGAACGAAGTAGAAAAATATGCAGAGCTTGAGAAAGAAAAAGCAACTCTGGAAACTGAAATCGTTCGCCTGAAGGCCGTACGTAACAAGAAACTAAGCAAAGAAGCCCAGAAGTTAGTGGATATGCCATTCAAACGCGCTATCACTAAGAAAGAGCAAGCGGATCTTGGCAAGCTAAAAAAAACCATGCGAGGCCTGATAATTGTCCATCCAATGACGGCATTAGGCCGCGAAATGGAACTGGATGAAATGACTGGTTTTTCTAAGACGGATTTCTAATTAGAAAACTAATCCAACTAAAACCTGTCATGACCCACTAATACTAAAAGGTTCTTAATACATTTTTCGTTGTTATGAACCGTTAGTAAGTAATTAGCTTCCAATATTTACTACGTCCGCTTATGGCTATAAGTTCAACTGATGGATGCTACTGGTAGCCTTTCCCATATTAGTGGTAAAGGCAGCTGGCACAAAACAATGAACTCAACGTGGGCGGTAATCTCAGCCTCAATGCAGGCTAAAATATCACTATAAAAAGTAACCTAACCCAAGCTGGTGGCTATATCTACATCCTGCCGAATAAAACCACTAATGAAACCCAACTTGATGCACAGAGTAATCCGCTTGAACTAAAAAATACAAATAGACAAATTTTTTGGTATCTATCAAAACGTGCTATCCACAGAATAAAAAATAATTTATTAAAACCTATAAAGAAAATTGAGCTATCAATTACTTATTGGCTTAAGGACGCAACCTAGAATTCTTTCGGCTATTCAATGTGACCATATCTAGAGATATTATCTTAGTTAAACAAGTGAATAGAATTAGCTACTTAACTACCTAATAGAACACAAGAAAATAAAAGTAACTTCTTTAGACCTTCCAACTAATTACCAACTCATCAACTATTCTGATGAAATGACTAAGCGAATGCTTGTGTTAGGAATACTGACAACCATTGCAGACAAGAATTACGCAGATAGACGTCATCGCCAAGCTCAAGGCACGCAAAAAGAAAAATATTACATCAGAAATTAAGAGCCTTCTTACGGAGAAAATGAGCTATAGCCCAAATTATTCTGTATCGTTTAACAATAAAATTATAACCAACATTAAATTTTTAAGATCGTAGACTTAAAACTAATCGGAAGTTGATGGTCAAAAAATTAAGCACGTTACGCTCTGAAAATAGCGATCTGTACAAAAAAACAAGCTTGATGCAGGAGTTTTACGTTGTTCAAATTGCCCGCTAATTCGTGTGTTTATGTACTTTATTGATATTTAGCTAATTAAATAATAGTCATAAGGATTATTAATGAAGAACAAAAGGAAAGGTTTACAGTTATTACTAGAAGCATCTATGTTTATAATGCTGCTTGGCTGTAGCTCAAGTAATTCAACTCCATTTAATCCCTCTCCAGATCCTTCAAACCCATCATATGGAAAAATATTTATCAAAATGGCCACTAGTGTCATAGATAATCAATCACCTTATGTAACGAAAATGCCTGGCTATACCTTAAAAGGGTTATATCAAAGTGATTGTTGTGAGGAGCTTGAAAGGGATAATCGTATGGTTTTGTCTTTAGAGGCTTACTATAACGATCCTCGCGTAGTCAAAAAATCCAGCCACTTAAAATGGGAAGTTGGGCAAATAATACCTTACATTCTCCCATTTGTTTACCCTACAATAGACACCCTCGAGGGCTATAAGCATCAAGATCTTAAGTACAGTGTAAAATCGCCTCAAGGTCAAAAATCTTTCGTAATACCTCGTTATCCTACTGGGTATGAACTAAAAATGATTGAATTAACTGAGGTTCAAAAATATATCGTTGTTGAACCTATTGGTGGTAATGAAGACACATACCTTCCTATTGAAATATTGTATCCAAGACTAGTGGTTGATCATCAAGGTAAATGTCAGAACCCAATCTTAGAATTAAAACCCATCGCATTAAGAAGTCATTTCTATTGGTATTTTAGTGATGATTATGACGGAAAGGGTGAATTTACGAAAAAGAACATCGCTGACATCAAAGCATTTATCATGAATTCACCCGATATGGTTGTCGCCATTGACATGTCTGATTTAGCTGTCTGTTTACGACCTTTACCTTTAATGAATAAGTGATCTGCGTTAATCAAACAGGACACTTAAATAATGGACTATAATCCAACTATTTAAGTGTCTAATGACAAACAGTATAAACAGAGATAACCCCTACATCATTTCTCTACGCCCTATATGTGCCACAGACGCATTCTTATCAATATGCATATGCGCGAACAGCATTCCAATCTCTGCCGAGTCGTATCCCTTCTCATGTAAAATCATGCTCAACAAGTGACGGAAGCCTTGTCCTGCCAGCCTTCCTTTATATCTTAGCAATTCCATAAACTGATATTGGCAATCTAAAGATAATCCGTTAACCCTGCATTTCTTGAACCATAAACAACTAAGTACATATCTAAAGAGAAAACAACGATTGGCCACATGCTCCATGTAACACTTTTTCGTATTAATCATGTGACCTCTGAATACAATCACCCAAAAAATAAGAGCACCAATTATCGCAGTCGCACTACCCAGAACACCTAAAGGCACCATATGCCTCCTCATTCTTTTATCTAGGTTAAACCCAGAAAATATATGCGTCAAATCGAATATCTCTTTATTCATAGATCATTTTGATATTCATCAAATTTAAAACACTAACAGTTGATTATTTACCTTAGTTTAAATACCAAAAATATGAATATATAAATCTTATAATGATGAATTCTTAATTTTCATATTTCTATTTGCTCACCTGTTATTAATGCAATCTTAAGCCAAATACCTCTACACTCTTATTCTAACTGCACCCTATAATTTATTCATAGCCGGTTTGTTCACTCTCATAGTATTAGCAGCATTGAATGATAAGATAGTTTTGATCGACAATCAATTAGGGCTATTCAAACTTAAACCCCCAACTAAAACCACATTGAATTTCATAAATTATAATAGTTATCTGTTAAGTTATGAGGTATACAAAACATTTTTATTGCGCTAGTAAAATCAACATAATCATTTTATGACTAGTCATTAAGTGATACTTTCACTCATAATCCCAATGTAATCTTATATTATTAAAATAAAACATATTTGGATAAAAATTTCCCATCGATAATGAATTCTCACCCACCCAATTAACCTAATTTGATTTTATCATTTTTATAAAAAAATAATTTATTAATGTTATGTTATATCAATATAGTTATATTTTATTTTTCTTCCATGAGAATTAAATATGTAACAAAATGAAAATATCTTTAATGAAATAAGTCACATTCAAAACATTGATTTTTTTCAAATTAATTTGAATGTTAAATCGAGAATAACTTAAATTTAACTTACTCATTGAATTCATTACGCTTACCACTTTTTTTGATCTATTACAGCGATCAATCAAGATCAACTGATAGTCTACACCTATCACATTTGACTTATTGATCGATAGAAACGTTTTTACAGTGATTATTAAAGCGTCTATATTTTATATCAATTAAGTGTTGTGAAGTTTTATTGCAGGATTATTTTTATGTTGATTTATTTTTCAAAATAAACATTCCAAATTTTATTTTACGTAAACGCAGGTGATTATTTATGTTCGTAAAAAAAAATAAAAATAGAAAGCCAGTAAGTCTGAATGAAGCTGTTGGTAGATTTGTTCGTGAGTCTCGATCAGCTAAATCTTTAACTGGAGCTGAATTTGGTAAGTTAATTCATGTTAGTCAGCAACAAATATCCCGTTATGAAAATGGCATATGCGGTTTAAACATTGAAACTTTAGAAAATATATTAATTGCTTTAGATATAGAGTGGCAAGAATTTTATAGAAAAGTTCTTCACATTGATATAGGAATACATGTCATTGAGAGTAATAACAAGTAAGAAGACACATCAAATGGTTCTAGACTATTATTTTAATTCTTATTAGAAGGAATATATTTTCTCTCGAATAATGAAGCTCAATAATATCAAAAAATGATAGTTTGTTATGGTATCACTTTGCTTTACCAACAAAAACGAAACTAACACCCTTAGATGATAAGGGGTGGATGGCTTCTGTTTATCTTTTATTTAATAGAAAGGAAAAATAAATGAAATTAACTAAATTAGCGATTGCTACTATATTTGCTGCGTCTGTTGTTCCACTCAGTTCAATGGCAGATAACTCTGGTACTATCAACTTTGTTGGTTCCGTTGTAAATACACCTTGTAATATCGAGCAATCTTCACTGAAACAAACTGTTGATTTCGGTCAGCTATCTCGTAAAGCACTGGAAAGTGGTAAAGCGGCAGAAGCAGACTTTGACATCAAATTTACAGGTTGTGACTTTACCAACTTTGGTAAAGATGAGAGTGATCAACCAGTAGCAGTGAAATCAATGGAACTCGTGTTCACAGGGCAAAGCTACGCGGATGACAGCAACACCTTGCTAGCAACCTCTACAGGTAACGTAAACAACTTGGGGATTATGATTGATGGTTTCGAGTTTGGTAAAACAAAAGATATTTTATCTAATATCACAAACCAAACTGGCGACAACACGCTAACGTTTAAAGCATTAGCGAAAGCCGTTGATGCGAGTAAAGATGTTTCTGAAGGTAAATTCAGTGCTATCTCTAACTTCCGTATTACTTACCAGTAAGCCGATAAATTGACCGCCAGAGAAATCTGGCGGCCAACGTGACTAACGAAGAGGGCTAATGCTAATTTCCCCCTCTTCGTATTATCAATCGAAAATCAATGAATTGATTTCCATCACTTATTTAACAATCTCTGATGAATACCGTCAAGCAATCTTTGTTTGTCAACAGTCGGAACCGTCAGTGAGGTTTGGCGATTCTATTTACATCTGTAAGGGAGGAACTGGTGACTGTTTATCAACGTGTCCGTCTGCAAGTAATAGGGATTCTATTTTCTCTAATTTTAGCCGGAACACCTGCTTTAGGTGCAATAGAGGTTGGCATGCGCCATGAGGGAGTCACTCAGTTAGTAGGCAGTGTGATTTCAACGCCGTGCTCAATTGTGATGTCAAATCGATATCAAACGATAGATTTCTCTGCTTTAACAATGACGAAATTATCAACCGCAGTGGAGCGTGAGCAACAAACCCAGCCATTTGAGATTGAGCTTCGAGATTGTGGAAGTATTTACACATCAATTGACAGTAAAACCTGGACGATACGTTTTGATGGCCAACACGCCCATAGTATTAATGCCTTTCTCTTACAAGGGCCTTCTAAAGGCTTGGGGGTTTCTGTACTTGATGACTCTAAGAATGTCTTGATACCTGGAGAAAAATATCCCTTGTTTGACAGTGTGTTACGACAAGGTAAATCCGGGCAAACTCTCTTTTTACGTTATTTTTTACGGCTCGAACTAACAGGTAAACCGCTACAAGCAGGCAGTTATCAAGGACTCGTTCGTTTTTTTATCGATTATCAATAAAGCACAGAAGCATTCCTTCAATGAAATCGAATTGAGGAAGCATTCTTGCAGTCTTTGGGATGGTACAGGGCATGATGTTCAAACTTAGCAAAGTAAGGCTGGCCGTTTTATTGGCGGTGAGCGTCAGCGCATGCACAGCGTATGCAGCAGAATTCAATACGGATGTATTGGATGCGGAAGATATGCAAAATGTGGATATGAGCCAATTTTCCGTTGCAGGTTATGTACCCCCCGGACATTATGTTTTAACTGTCTTTGTTAACGGGCAACGCTTAGGCGCACCTCGTGATATCGCTGTGTTAGAGCAAAATAACCAGCAAGAAGCCACTGGTCAAACTATCTGTATTCCCGCTAATTTACTTGATCTTATCGGGCTGAAAGACTCCGCAAAACAAAAAGTAACGACCTCTCATGAGGGGCAGTGTCTCGACCTTTCTGCATTGACGGGCGTACAAACAACCATCGAATTATCAACATTATCGCTCAAAATCACTCTTCCACAACTATGGATGGAATACCGTGATCCTAACTGGATACCACCTATGTTGTGGGAAGAAGGGAGTAATGGTGCATTTGTCGATTACAGTGCCAATGCTTCCGTGACCGAAGAAAACAAAGGGAATAAACGGACTTATTTATCTACGAATGGTACAACAGGTATTAACCTTGGCGCTTGGCGTTTTCGTGGAGATTATAACGCAACGTATCAAAAGCAACACGGAGGCAATAATCCCCAAGAAAACCATAATTTTGATTTTAGCCGCCTTTACGCGTTTACTTCATTGAAAAAATTAGCCTCAATTTTGACGATTGGGGAAAACTATTTCTATTCAGATGTCTTTGAATCATGGCAATACAGCGGGATTTCATTAGAAAGTGACGATCGTATGTTACCGCCAAAATTAGTCGGTTATGCACCTGAAATTATTGGCGTAGCTAATACCAATGCCACGGTGATTGTACGTAGCCAAGACCGTGTGATTTTAGAAACCACAGTGCCGCCAGGCCCGTTCCGTATTCAGACATTAGACAGCGGCGTACGGGGAGTATTGGATGTCACTGTACGTGAAGAAAATGGCGAAGAGAAAAAATTCAGTCTCAGCACGGCGTCACTGCCTTATTTAACTAGACCGGGACGTATTATTTATAAATTACTTGCCGGTAAAACGCGCTATAACGGACATTATTTAACTGGTAGTCCCGTAGTCAGCGGTGAACTTTCTTATGGTTTATCTAATGCGTGGTCTTTATATGGCGGGTCGCAGCTAAATGGCGATTACCAAACCGCGGCTATCGGTATTGGCCGAGACCTATTTTCATTTGGGGCATTGTCCTTCGATATTACTCAGTCATTTTCACACTTTACCCATGAAACATTACAAGGACGCTCATATCGCCTAAATTATGCAAAATCATTTGATGCGTTACGCACAGATATCACTTTTGCAGGATATCGATTTGCAGATAGAGATTACCGCACCTTAACCCAATTTATGGATCAAGACCGCACGGGCTATGTGACCCATGCGCCAAAAGAAAACTATCAAGTTTATTTAAATAAGTATTTTGATAATTTCAATTTATCACTGAATTATCAATATAGTACTTATTGGCAAGATAAGCCACAAACACAATATGGTTTATACGCCAGTACTAATATAAGTATTCCGGGGTTATCCCAGCAAGATGCCAATATTTCATTATCTGCCACGCGAACTGAGCGAGATAACGGCTATCAAGACGATGCCATTAACCTGTATTTAACCGTGCCACTCTACAGCGGGCACAATATTACGTTCTCTGAACTGTATTCACGCGCAGGGGGAAATAATCAATATAATCATAGTGTTGGTTATAGCGGCTATAGCGATCGCGATAACTACAGTTTGAATGTGGGTTATAACCACGGGCAAAACATAGAGAGCCAATCGAGTGTCAGTGGTTATTATTCCCGCGATCTGTCGCAAGCCAATTTATCGGCTAACGCCAGTTATGTACCGCAGCAATATCGTAGTGTCGGTGCATCAATTAACAGTGGTATCACTGCAACAGCTCACGGAGTAGCCTTACACCGTAGTGCCAATGGGGATACCCGCTTAATGATTGAAACACCGGGAGTAAGTGATGTTCCTCTCGATAGTGGTGTTATCAAAACTAACCGATTCGGGCTTGCCGTCATTCCTAACATTAATAGTTATCGTAAGTCTACGGCATCAGTTAATACCAGCCAACTCCCCGATAATTTAGAAACGTTGGAGTCAACAACAGATATCACGTTAACCAAAGGCGCAATTGGCTACCGCAGTTTATCGGTCATGAAAGGGGAAAAATTGTTCGCTATTTTATCGCTTAGCAATGGTAAGAATCCGCCATTTGGTGCCAGTGTGCGTAATGCTGATAATCGTGAGTTGGGGATTGTGGGGGAAGACGGGGTAACGTGGTTAGTTGGTATTTCACCCAAAGAAACCCTTTCTGTTTATTGGGGCGGGGAGAAGCAATGTGAGTTACAAATACCTGACAATGTAACGTCACTATCAAGCATGTTATTGCTGCCGTGCACTTTTACGACAGTTGCAAACACACAATTGGCAAAATAAATATTTAATTCGTTTTATGAGGTCATTATGTTGAATTTAGGTCAAAAATTATGCCATACATTAGTTGGTATTACCGCATTAGTTTCCATCAGTGCACACAGTGCAGTAACGTTAGATAGAACGCGCATTATTTTTCCGGGAACAGAAAAATCAATTAACGTCACCATCACTAACGATAACCCAGAAGAAGCCTACCTAGCCCAAAGTTGGATTGAAGATTTACAGGGTAATAAATTAACTAAGGGGGCAATCTTAGCAACTCCACCACTACAACGGATTGAGCCAAATAGTAACAGTTTAGTGAGACTAAGCACCACTCCTGAACTAAGTAAGTTGCCACAAGACAGAGAATCGGTGTTTTACTTCAATTTACGCGAAGTGCCACCAAAATCGAACGATGGCAATACGTTACAAATCGCCTTGCAATCGCGCGTGAAACTATTTTATCGCCCCGCCAGTATTCTGCCAGAATCGGAAACCAAGTGGACGCATAAAGTTACGTTAACAAAAATAGCGAAAGGCTATCGAATCAATAATACAACGCCGTTTAATTTAACAGTAATTGGGTTTGGGAATAGTAAATCCGCCTCTGAACAAAGTACCTTTAACGTGGTAATGGTGCCGCCAAAATCAACTCATGATGTTGTATCACCTACATTATCTACCCCGTATCTGACTTATATCAATGATTATGGTGGTAAGCCAACGTTGGCATTTCATTGTCAAAGTGACACTTGCACGGTAACAGGTCAGTAGTCATTTTCAAACGTATTGGCTACGGAGCAAAGGTGATGAGTAAACAAGAGGTTTTCATAAAAATAAAGTGGTTCGGCGCAGCATTATTCATTGTTGGCAGTGTCTTGGGTCAACTTGCTATGGCTAAAAGCCCTGTTGCGAATACGCCTGTTAATCAATCGGACTATGAACCATTACATCAAGGTAGAGTACAGGTTAGGGCTATGTTGTTTAACGCGCCTTGTAATTTGTCCTTCAAGAAAGTATTGAGCTTAACCGGATGTGGAGCAGGAAAGGATTACCAAAAAATGAACCTGCTTGATACAAGCGCAAATACTCCCGTTAGTGTACGATTTTATGATGTACAACGCGGGGTGCCTTCTGTGCGTTACCCAATCTCCTTGTCAAATGGCAGTAACCCGATTCATATCCCCATGTTGATGAAAGATCAACATACATTACGTTTAGAGGTGAGTTATGAATAGAGTTGCGATACATGGATGGGCTCTTTGTGCCGCCCTATTTGGTTGGCAATCTCCCGTATTGGCTGGTAATAGCTTAGATGTTGAATTTAGCGGTGAATTAGTGAGTACAGCGTGCCAAGTTGCTGCAGAGTCAATCAATAAAAAGATCACACTGTACAACTTACGGTGGCAATTTATTAATGAAAAGGGCACCAGTGAAGTAACCCCTTTTACGATTGCAATTGATAAGTGCAGTGAAACGGATTTACAAAAGAGCATTAAATTAACATGGAAAAGCAATGAATTAGTAAATATTGGTAGTGAGAGCTTTTTAACCACTAAAGGAGATAGTGGCGTGCTGCTAGGACTTATTGACCATGATGAAAAACCCATCGTATGGAATAAACCGATAACAATTGGTGATATCAATACTGTCGAGAACCTACAACAGTTCGATTTCGGTGTTTATGTTCGCAAACCCATCACGGGTGAAGCCAAAGTTGGTGATTTTTCAGGTATCGTGACTTTCAATATGGAGTATGAATAGTGAGCATATTCAATAAGATGAAAAAATCACTCGGGTTACTTCTGCTGTTTACTGTATTAGAAAGCCATGCAGACGTTTTGATTGATGTTAGCGCCACAATGGTTGATCCCGCTTGTAATATTCGCAGTGAAGACAGTAGTTCACCGTTGAAAATTGGTTTCGGTACACTCAACCCAGAAGCCCTGAATAAATCGACGGCAGTAAAAGATTTTTCGTTATATATATCAGGTTGTAATTTCAGCAATAGCTTAGGAATAATGTTGAATCCAAAGGGCGGAGGCACGTTGTTATATAACGGAAATAATATCTTGGCAACCAGCACAAAGGGGCTTGGTATTGATTTTAAAGAAGTGACAGGCGGTACTATTCGTACATTGGAAATGAGTAAAACACAACGCATTTATCCGGAGCGAATTGATGGAACACTTTACCGTATGGATTTACAAGCGCAACTAGTGAATGCCGTGCCTACCAATCAATTGGAACCAGGAAAGTTTACTTCAACAGTAACTATTTCCGTGACGTATAACTAATAAGGCGGTTTATGATGTTAAATTTAAAAGGTTCCCATGGCATACAATGGTTTAATTGTAGACAACAACAAAAAATTATCGCGATAATATCTACTTTAAAATCAAATATAAAACTATTGAATTTCATTTTATTAGGTTTTTTATTTATTTCATTTTGCTCTAAAGCTAATTATGCTCCTGCGATTGAGAATCCACAGGATGGTTATACTATAAATTTAAGTAATAATACATCAATTGGAAATACTCCCTATATAGGAACAGATGGAAATAAATATTATCAAATAGGAAACCCTATCGCCCTTCAAAATAGTTCAGTAACTGGATTTGTGAGATGTTTAGGTAGAAGATGGGGAGACACAGCGAATAATAATTTAGGAACTGACGCTTTTCATAGAATATTTGTATATCCAATAGCAGTAAATATAAAAATTGATGGTGTAGACGCTTATCTGATCAACAATAATGTCCTTATGACTGTTAAATCATCCGTTTTAGAGTGGACGCTATTACCTGAATCACAAGCTTGTTCAAATCCATCATATTCAACGCGAGTGGCAACTTCTTCTTTTTATACCCCTAAAAACATTGTACTTTCTTTTTATGTTAAAGATAAAATTATTGACGGAGTTATTTTAATTCCTGCAATGGATCTTGCTGGCTATGTGCGCGCATTTATGGAACCAAAGGTTGCTCCAATATATAATTCATGGCCAATAGCAGAAACAACGACACCAGTAAGAATTTTATCATCCACACTTAATCTTAATTCTTCTTGTTCTACAACGACTAGCTCTGGGCAGGCAGCTACGTTAAATTTGAGACATGGGCCGCTCAGCGCCTTAAATTTCGATAGCTTAGTCACTGAAAAAGTATCGTACTCTTGCAAATTTTCTATTCCAACAAAAGTCAATTTACGCCTTGATTATATAACAGATAACGATCCCCAAAAACGATTACCAATGCAAAACACGAAAAATAGTGATGATAAAATTTATAGTGAATTAAAAATAATAGATGATGAAACAGGACAATCCGGAAAAAATATTAAAATAGATATTACAGGTTTTAAGCCAATAACTATAAGCAGCCATATTTATGGAGAAAATGCGGTTGCAGGAGACTATAAAGGTTCCGCTTGGCTAATAGCAACGTTTGATTAACTGTTATTTACTCATTTATTAAATGAGGCTTAAATGTAATAAATTATTAAATTAAGGCTATTTGAGAGCAGACTTAATACGCTACTCTCATTTTTGAAAATAAGGCAGTTCTTCGGCGATTAAGAATGGGAAGTGTTGTTTCTTTGGAGAAGTTAATGCAGATGCAAGATCAGGGTTATATTCAGCTCATCCTGTAATGATTGCGTACCTATAAACCTCACCACAACGCTTATGGACGTTACGCTTCTTCTCCAAGGCTCCGCATTTCTCCATCTTACGTAAAGCTTCAAGTAACTCTAGGGGCTTAATTTCTACTATCGGACGCTTACCGATATAAGAAAAGATATCTTTTTCAAAAGTATCGATGATTTCTTCTCGATAACGCAGCGACTAGCGATCCACTTTGCTTTTGTGCCATTCACGCGCAATAGACTCAAAACTGTTTTCCATTCCCATTTTCTAAGCCATTTTTTCTATTTTTTTAGTTTCAGCAGGATCAATTCCATCCACTAAGAGCTTTTTGGCCTTATCCCGTTTTTTTCGTGCATCAGCTAATGAAACTAGTGGGTACATCCCAAAAGAAAGTCGTTTCTCTTTTCCTCCAAAACGGTACTTCATTCTCCAAGCCTTCGACCCATTGGTGTTAACCTCGCCCTCCATCGGTCATTTTATAAGGGGTTACCATCGACCTTGAGGCCGCTACCTGGCAGGCGTAAAGCTTCATTGTGGGAGCATTCAAAAAATAGGGAAAAATTATGCCCCCAAACAAGGGTATAAACCAGTAAACAAGGGGAGAACCAGACAGACTGTGAGGTGATTAATCTTATTGATTTACAAAGAAAATATTGCTTTTGGGAGAAATTCAGAAACCGCGTTTGGCGGAAGAACACAGGAGTCGAACCTGCCCGGGACTGCTGGCAGCCCCAACTGGATTTGAAATCCAGCCGCCTCACCGGAGACGACGATCTTCCTTATCTTGAAGGACTTTGATTATAGACTGTATTCAATGTTTTCCAAAGCATTGTAATTATAACTATAACGTTTCTTGATAAAAACTAAGAATAGATCCCATTTATTGATAAATACTAATACGAAAAAGCGTTATCTTGATATTGAGGTTTACATTTTCGCCCCCATATCATTCTCTATATTCATAATGGTGTGCTGATTTTATTGATACAGAGCTCGCCGTTTTTACTTTTATTGTCAACACAGTAAGCCTTGGCCTACGAGCACAAGCCTGCAATCACAGGATGTTTTTATGACAAATTCATTATTAACCGATTCCGCACTACCGCGCTTTTCTACTATTGAACCTGCTCATGTTTTTCCCGCTGTACAGCAGGTTTTGGCTGAATATCGTCAAACTGTCGAAAACCTACTTTCGGCGACTAACCAATACACATGGGATAACCTTTGCCAGCCATTAGAAGAAGCGAGTGATAAACTCTCACGTATTTGGTCGCCTGTTAGCCATTTACATTCGGTTAAAAATAGTCCTGAATTGCGTGAAGAATATGAAAAATGTCTGCCACTACTGTCTGAATTCAGTACTTGGATGGGGCAAAATGAACCACTCTATCAAGCGTATAAATCCCTAAAAGATAACGCTGAATTTAATTCATTAACCGCAGCACAGCGTAAATCCATCGAAAATACATTACGTGATTTCGAATTATCCGGTATTGGATTACCTGTTGAAAAGCAAAAACGCTACGGTGAAATATCTGCTCGCCTATCTGAAATCGCCTCAAAATATAGCAATAATGTGCTTGATGCGACGATGGGCTGGAGCAAACTCATCAAAGATGAAAGTGAACTCGCAGGTATGCCAGAAAGCGCTATCGCTGCGGCAAAAGCAATGGCAGAGTCTAAAGGTGAAGAAGGCTACTTACTGACCCTAGATATGCCAAGCTACTTACCAGTAATGACTTATGCAGATAACGCTGAACTACGTCGCGAAATGAGCCATGCTTATAGCACTCGCGCCTCTGATCAAGGGCCAAATGCAGGCAAGTGGGATAACAGTGAATTAATTGAAGAGCTAATGGCTTTACGTCATGAATTAGCGCAATTACTCGGCTTTAAAAACTATGCGGATAAATCTCTCGCCACCAAAATGGCAGAATCCCCTGAGCAAGTGCTGAGCTTTCTCAACGGCCTAGCAAAACGCGCTCACCCACAAGGTGAAAATGAGCTTGCTGAACTGACTGCCTTTGCAAAAGAACATTTTGGCGTAGATACCCTTGCATCTTGGGATCTTGCCTATTACAGCGAAAAACAGAAACAACATAAATTTTCGTTGAGTGATGAACAACTACGCCCTTATTTCCCAGAGCAGCGTGTTATTGAAGGCCTATTTGAAGTTGTTCACCGTATTTATGGTCTAACCGCGAAAGAACGTCTTGATGTCGAGACATGGCATAAAGATGTACGTTTCTTTGAGCTGTATGACGATACTAGCACCCTACGCGGCAGTTTCTACCTTGACCTATACGCTCGCGAGAATAAACGCGGTGGGGCTTGGATGGACGACTGTCTTGGCCGTATGGTTCGCAGCAACGGTTCACTGCAAAACCCTGTCGCTTATCTCACCTGTAACTTTAATCAACCTCTTGGTGACAAGCCTGCATTATTTACGCACGATGAAGTCATTACATTGTTCCATGAGTTTGGCCATGGTTTACACCATATGCTGACACAAATCGATGTCGCTGATGTTGCCGGCATCAATGGTGTTCCATGGGATGCCGTTGAATTACCAAGTCAATTTATGGAAAACTGGTGTTGGGAACCTGAAGCTCTTGAGTTTATTTCAGGTCACTATGAAACAGGTGAACCATTACCAACTGAAATGCTAAATAGCATGTTAGCGGCTAAAAATTATCAATCCGCCATGTTTGTCTTACGTCAGCTTGAATTCGGCTTGTTTGATTTTACTTTACACGCAGAATATGACCCAGCAAAAGGGGCGCAAGTCATGCCAACTTTGCAAAGAATTAAAGAAAAAGTCGCTGTTGTTCCATCACCGGAGTGGAGCCGTTTCCCGCATGCATTTAGCCATATTTTTGCTGGCGGCTATGCAGCTGGTTACTACAGCTACCTATGGGCTGATGTACTGGCGGCGGATGCCTACTCACGCTTTACTGAAGAAGGCATTTTTAACCGTCAAACTGGTCAATCCTTCTTTGATAATATCTTGAGCCGTGGCGGTTCTGAAGAACCAATGGCCTTGTTCGAACGCTTCCGTGGTCGCAAACCTGAATTAGATGCAATGTTGAAGAGCTACGGTATTCATGGCTGAGAACGTTAAGATTCAATTGATCTGTGAAGAAGGTGCCGATGCAGGCACCCTCTCTCAACTTGCTGAAAAATGGCAGCTAATTCATACCCCTGATGCCGTTATGGCGTTAGTACTCACCCCTGAGAATTTACAACTACGTAAAATCGATGAACCGAAACTCGGTGGGATTTTTGTTGATTTTGTATCGGGCGCTATGGCTCATAGACGTAAATTTGGTGGCGGTCGAGGTGAAGCAGTAGCCAAGGCAGTCGGATTTAAAAAAGATTACTTACCTGATGTGATTGATGCGACAGCAGGGCTCGGTCGTGATGCTTTTGTTCTTGCGGCTTTAGGTTGTCGTGTTCGTATGCTAGAGCGTCATCCTGTTGTCGCTGCATTATTAGATGATGGCTTACAACGAGGCTACCAAGATGCAGAAATTGGGCGCTGGCTTCAAGAACGCATGTCCCTGATCCACGCATCGAGCATTACTGCGCTAAGTGAAATTACTCATGCACCTGATGTTATTTATCTCGATCCTATGTACCCACACAAACAAAAAAGTGCATTAGTTAAGAAAGAGATGCGAGTGTTTCAATCATTGGTAGGGTCTGATGATGATGCGGATTCTTTATTAGAACCTGCAATTGCATTGGCAAAACGGAGAGTGGTGGTGAAACGTCCAGATTATGCAGAACCTTTAGCCGGAAAAAAAGCGCCCTCTGCGATAACCACTAAAAACCATCGATTTGATATTTATCCCTGCATTAAAACATAAACTTCAATTTAAACGTAACGGCGAAGGGCGTATTGTACAGGTGAATTATCAGTATTATACATTCCGCCCTTTCGCGTACGTTTTGGTCAGAGAATTACAAAACACCCTGCGCAAGCATTGCATCAGCGACTTTCACAAAGCCCGCGATGTTAGCACCTTGAACATAGTTGGTTTGTTTCCCTTCACCGCCAAACTCAACACAATGCTGATGAATATCCAACATAATGTAATTTAGGCGAGCATCAACTTTCTCAGCAGGCCAGCTTAAGCGTGCTGCATTCTGAGCCATTTCAAGCCCTGATGTTGCAACACCACCTGCGTTAGCAGCTTTACCTGGCGCAAATAAAACACCTGCTTCAAGGAATAGCTCTGTTGCTGGGATGGTTGTTGGCATGTTTGCACCTTCACCAACTGCTTTAACACCATTTTTAATCAGCAGTTCAGCCGCATCAGTGTCTAGCTCATTTTGTGTTGCACATGGCAGCGCGATATCAACAGGAACACACCATGGTTGTTTACCAGCTAAGTAAGTTAGACCAAATTCTTTGGCATATTCTTCAATACGGCCATAGCTATTTTTGATTTCTTCTAAGCGAGCAAGTTTTTCAGGTGTGAAACCAGCTTCATCAACCACAGTACCGTTTGAGTCAGAAGCAGTCACAACTTTAGCGCCTAATTCCATACATTTTTCAATGGTGTACTGCGCTACGTTGCCTGAACCTGAAACTGCTACACGCATACCGTCAAAACCTAGGCCATGGCGTTTTAGCATTGCATCAACGAAATAAACTAAGCCGTAACCGGTTGCCTCTGGACGAATTAAGCTACCACCGAAAGAAAGACCTTTACCTGTGAATACACAAGAAGTGTCGTTCGACAGTTTTTTCATCATCCCAGTCATGAAGCCAACTTCACGACCACCTACACCGATATCACCCGCCGGTACGTCTGTATTTGAACCAATGTGACGATAAAGCTCAGTCATCAGTGCTTGGCAAAAACGCATTACTTCACCATGACTTTTTCCTTTAGGATCAAAGTCAGAACCACCTTTACCGCCACCCATAGGCAAGGTTGTCAGTGCATTTTTCAGTGTTTGTTCAAAACCTAGGAATTTCAGGATTGATAAATTAACTGATGGATGGAAACGCATACCACCTTTGAATGGACCAATTGCAGAACTGAACTGAACTCGCCATGCACGGTTAACTTGTACTTTACCTTGATCGTCAACCCAACAAACTCGAAATTGAATAACTCTTTCTGGCTCAACAAAGCGCTCAAGTAGAGCTTGATCACGGTATTTTGCATTTTGCTCTAAGAATGGCCAAAGAGAAGTGAACACTTCACGTACTGCTTGAAGAAACTCAGGTTGTGAAGGATCTCTTTTTTGGACAGATTCCAAGAACGAAGATAGTGATTGTGTCATCTAGGTCTTCCTTTTTAACATTTATTGTTGTGATGTGCCTCACCATTTCATTTCATTATTTTTTGGAAATGTGAGGTTGATTTGCGTTTGCCTATTGAATATATCACTAGTTTGTATTCTTAATTCAAGCTTTTTTTTTCGTAATTAAGTAAAAAAAAACCTTGACCTGCCAAGAACCACCTTAAATTACATATTTTGATACAAAAAAAACGCCTGCATAAGCAGGCGTTTTTAGTGAATAATTTTTCAAAAATAGCGAGTAGCCTATTCTTCTTCGTCATTCAATGGCACAATCAACATATCCACATGGACAGTATTGATTAGCTGGCGAGCAGAAGACATTAACTTACTCCAAAAGTCTTGATGATGACCACAGACAACTAAATCCATGTTGTATTTTTTAATCGCATCAACTAAAACTTGGCCTAAATCACCACTACCACTGAGTGTTTCTTGAATTTCATAACCGGCACCAGCAGAAAGATCTTTCAGTGAATTACGTGTTTCATCAGTGATACGTTGTTGCATATCACCAAGATTTACATCGATAAGTCCAGTGTAAAGATCTGAGTAATTTACATCAACATGGATCATGGAGACTTTAGCACCGTACGGTTTTGCCATAGAAACAGCTTTATCCAGCAATACTTTACTTTCAGGTGATAAATCTACCGCAACGAGAATATGTTTGTAAGCCATAAGTAAACTCCTTCCAAATGCTGATTATCTGATAATTGATGAAAATTTATCAATATCTAATGAATACTATACCTGCTAATTGAGATAAGTAAGTGTCGTTTAGATCACATCTAAGCAGATTAACCTTGAAATCATGAATTCATATAACATTTTATAAAACAGTAACATCATTCATTCAATATTAATATATTACCCGAAATAATGCGAATTATCCCTAAAGTACTTTACGCTTTGCGGACTACTTTCATCTGTAAAAAACAATCAAATTAAGCCAATTTGAATCAAAAATCGAAGTCTGCCCCCCAAAATTTGCCGCCAAAAGAAATCGATATAAAAACAAAAACTCTACTTATAAAAATAAGCGCATAGTGACAGTTTTCCACATAACTTTATTAGCTTAAAATATCGCATTAAGACAAATAATGATGCAATACATTAATTAATACAACAAGGAACAGATACTCTGAGTTTCATCAATATAAACAAATACTAATCACAAATTTGATAGCATTGCACTTTTTTTATACAGATTTTTGTCCTACAATAAATTTGTACCCTATAAGTTCAATGTTTTTACTGGTTTTCCTTTGTTACAACTGCGAAAAGCTAAGTTCTAAGGAGAGGATTATGTTCAGTATGATTGTCTTGTTTTGGGCTTTGTGTATTCTTTGCATCATCAATATGATGCGCTATTTTTCTTCGATTAGAGCTTTATTATCTATTTTAAGAGAGTCCGATCCTCTGCTCTATCTATCTGTCGATGGTAATGGCTTTTTTACCACTCACGGTCAATTAAATAAACAACTTAGGCTTGTTCGCTATATTAATAACAAACAGTATCTTGAACATTATGAGCCTGAAGTTATCCTTCGTTGTGAACGAATTCGCAAACAATTTTTGCTAATCAGTCGATTGAGTATTCTCGTTGTTGTCAGCTTAGTGTCTTTATTTATTACCGGATAACTATTAATTGAGGATAAAAAATCGTATGAGTAACTATTCATTTTTTGATTGAATCAATAATATGATGAGCTATTTCACTGACTCAATATTTAACCAAAAAAAATAGTGATGACCTTCTCAGATCATCACTATTTCATCATGTTCATGTAACTCATTGACGTTTTTAGCTTGCGCTGAAAAACAAGTTAATTGCTGTTAAATAAACAGCAGTGATAACCAATATAATCCACCTGACAACACGATTGATACTGGTAAAGTCAATAACCATGCCAGAGCAATGCTCTTAATTGTCTTGGTCTGTACACCACCACCATCGACAACCATGGTACCTGCAACCGCAGAAGATAATACTTGTGTCGTTGACACTGGCATACCAGTATAACTCGCAACACCAATGGAAACCGCTGCGGTTACCTGAGCAGAAACACCTTGTGCGTAGGTCATGCCTTTCTTACCGATTTTTTCACCGATAGTAACGGCAACACGCTGCCAACCAAACATAGTACCGATAGAGAGTGCTAAAGCCACCGCAATAATAATCCAAAGTGGTGCATACTCGACAGTATACAGCAGGTCATTACTGAGTTTTTTCAACAAACTTGCATCTTTAGAACTGGTCTCTGGTAATTTAGCGACTGCGCTTGCTGTATCAGAGATACACATTAATAAGCGACGTGCATGGTTACGCTGATCAGGAGAGAGCTCATCGTAGCTCTGAATGCCGTTGAGCATTGTTTGAGCTTGATTCAAGATGGCAACAGTACGTGTACTATCACAATGGAACTCACCACTAATTTCATCGACACTTTCGATAGCCGTTGGGGCGTTTTCTATTGCGTGGTTTAACGCGGGTTTATGTGTTTCGTAGTATTGTTGTAAATGAACAACAGCATCATGCGTTCTCGCGATGTCATAACCGTTAGAATTCATGTTGACAACGAAACCAGCTGGCGCAACACCAATTAACACAAGCATGATAAGACCAATGCCTTTTTGTCCATCGTTCGCACCATGAGAGAAACTTACGCCGACGGCGGAAAGAATCAATGCGGTTCGAGTCCAAAATGGCGGTTTACGCTTACCATCTTTTTTCTCGCGCTCAGCAGGCGTTAAGTGCATACGGCGACGTTTTTTAGTGCCACTCCAATAACGGCGTAGTATAAATATCATCAACCCTGCAACCATAAAGCCGATAGCGGGAGAAAGAATTAACGAGATGAAAATACTGATCATTTTCGGTATATTCAGCGCATCAACCACTGAAGAGTCTGTGACTATTGCGTTGGTTAAACCAACCCCAATAATGGCCCCAATCAGTGTATGAGAACTTGATGCAGGAATACCTAAATACCAGGTTCCAAGGTTCCAAATAATTGCAGCCAATAGCAATGAAAAAACCATCGCAAGGCCGTGAGCAGAACTCACATTAAGCAATAGGTCCGTCGGTAAGAGGTGAACAATCGCGTATGCAACGCTCAACCCTCCCAGCAAGACGCCGAAAAAGTTAAAAACCCCTGCCATGACGACAGCGAACTGAGCTCGCATTGCTCGGGTATAAATAACCGTCGCTACCGCATTTGCGGTGTCATGGAAGCCATTTATAGCCTCATAGACCAGCACAAATAGCAGTGCCAGAACTAATAATAGACCTGTATGAAATTCTAAACCTGTAAAAAGATGTAGCATAGACGTTAAGCCATTATATGTTGGACATGAACGCGGCGCATTATCAGTGACAAACGCTAGCGGTGGAAGCAAAATCTAACCTTTTTTTGATATAACTACCCATCAAAAAAGTACCTCATAGCAATTACTCCATAAATATCAACCAATTGAATAAAACAAACTTATTCTGATTTATTGAAACTTTTACGGTAAAAATCCCAGAAAATAAAAGTTATTTCATCTTTTTTGCCGAATTTCCCTAATTATAATACGTCTTGTGCACTTTTCATTAGTTCTTCATCGAAGCTTTACAATACAACCTCTATGATATGACGTAAAATACACCAATCCATAATGGTAATTACGCTTAAAATCAGACATATATAGAGAATTTTTATTGTGAAAAAAATAGACGTTATTATTTTAGGTGCAGGTGCCGCAGGCCTGTTTTGCGCTTCATTGGCAGGAAAACGTGGTTTAAACACGTTAGTACTCGATAACGGAAAAAAACTTGGCCGAAAAATTCTTATGTCTGGTGGTGGCCGCTGTAATTTCACCAACCTGTATGCCGAGCACAGTAACTACTTATCAGCGAATCCACATTTTTGTAAGTCAGCACTTGCTCGCTATACACAATGGGATTTTATTGAATTAGTCAGTAAATATAAAATCCCTTACCATGAAAAAACCCTCGGGCAACTATTTTGCGACAATAGCGCACAAGATATCGTCGATATGTTGAAAAGTGAATGCGACTCTCCTCACATATCGATCAAACTGCGCAGCGAAATTACACAAGTTGAAAAAATAGATGATGAATTTATCGTAACTGTTAATGGTTCGCAGGTAAGTGCGCGCTCACTTATTGTTGCTACTGGCGGTTTATCCATGCCTGCTTTAGGGGCTACCCCTTTTGGCTATCGTCTTGCAGAACAATTTGGTCACACTATCAAACCCACTCGCGCTGCATTAGTTCCTTTTACACTCCATAAGCCTTTGCTTGAGGCTTTACAGGTGCTTTCGGGGATCTCCGTCGCCGCGACCGTCACCTCCGCCAACGGGACATTATTCAAAGAAAATATATTATTTACCCATCGTGGATTATCAGGCCCTGCTATTTTACAGATATCTAACTATTGGGAACCGGGAGAGTATGTAAGTATTAACTTACTGCCGGACACCGATGTTGACAGCTACTTAACAAATGAAAAACAGCTACATCCTAATCAATCGCTTAAAAATACGCTATCTCAACTATTACCAAAACGATTGATAGAAGTATTACAAGAACGTGGACAAATCCCTGACTGCCCGCTCAAGCAGCTGACACATGCACAAATAGACGCATTACATAACACCCTACATGATTGGCAAGTACAACCCAACGGTACTGAAGGTTATCGCACCGCTGAAGTTACTCTGGGAGGTGTTGATACCGGTGAAATTTCGTCTAAAACAATGGAATCACTCAAGGTTACGGGATTATATTTTATTGGTGAAGTCATGGATGTAACGGGTTGGTTGGGAGGTTATAACTTCCAATGGGCTTGGAGTTCAGCAGCGGCTTGCGCAGAAAGCTTACCGAGCAACCCCAAATAACCACACATTTCGTAGAACACAATATAAGTTAATCCATTGAAAAATAATGGGTAATTTTTAATCTCATATAAATCATATAATTGCATTTTAAATTATACCTTATATCATTTTGATTAAAAATAATGCTTTACAAACGATACTGATAACTATTATCATTATCATTACTTACTCGATATGGTCAACTTAGTCACCGTATTCTTGAAAGTACGACATTGCTCACATTGCTTCCAGTGTTTACTTTAGCCAGCCTTGCGCTGGCTATTTTTTTATCTATTTTCCTATCAGTTCAATCTTATTCAAATTTTTTGGATCCTATAGTGAATGCCAGCTACTTCTCTCTTTATTCTATTTGGTTAAACTATCATCAATACATTTAGAGCGAGTTTATCCACACTCGATAGCCGCTTTTAGGAGATGACACGATGATCTATTTACGCAAAGCAAACGAACGCGGCCACGCCAACCATGGTTGGCTTGATAGCTGGCATACTTTTTCATTTGCTAATTATTATGATGAGCAATTTATGGGATTTTCGGCACTGAGAGTCATTAATGAAGACTTTATTGCTGCTGGGCAAGGGTTTGGTACTCATCCTCATAAAGATATGGAAATATTAACCTATGTGCTTAGTGGCGCAGTAGAACATAAAGATAGCATGGGTAATATGGAACAAATTCCAGCGGGTGAATTCCAAATTATGAGCGCAGGTACCGGAATTCGTCACTCTGAATATAATCCTGATGATAAAAATGAACTTCATTTATATCAAATATGGATTGTGCCTGAAGAAACCGATATTCAGCCACGCTATGAACAAAAACGTTTTGATTCTCATGATGGTAAGCAACTGGTTCTCTCCCCTGATGCTCGGGAAGGCTCATTAAAAGTTCATCAAGACATGCAGTTATGGCGTTGGGCGCTCAGTGCAAATGAAGAACAATCTCATGATATTGCGGATAAGCGAGTCATGTGGATACAAGTCGTCAAAGGCACTGTTGAAATTAACGGACAAAAAGCCACAACCAGTGATGGTTTAGCTATTTGGCAAGAAAATCACTTAGTGATTAAAGCAGATGAAGACAGCGAAATTTTGTTATTTGATTTGCCTTCTGCTGACTAAAGACATGTTTTAATTTATTCGCCCTGTGTGTTTCCCATGCAGGGCTTTTATTTACCAAAGCGTGATAATTGGCACAGGAAGCATTGTCATCAAACCAATTACTCAGAAAGGTATTTATGCAGGAACCCCCTCAAAGCTGCTCAGAAGGTTGTGGTGACCCTTATTATCGACAAAAAAGGCTCTACGTCGTAGAGCCTTCATCATTAAATAAAATATCAACTAATAACTTACTGCTTAGGACCTACTTTCTCTAATGCAGCCCCAGCGGGGGTATCAGTGTATTTATCAAAGTTCTTCACAAAACGATCTGCTAAATCTTTCGCTTTTTCATCCCACTCAGATTTATTTGCATAAGTATTACGAGGGTCAAGGATATTGGTATCCACTCCCGGTAATGCTGTTGGGATATCAAGATCAAACACAGGCAGTTTTTTCATTTCCGCTTTTTCAATATCACCACTTAAAATCGCATCAATGATTGCACGTGTATCTTTAATTGAAATACGTTTACCCGTACCATTCCAACCTGTATTCACTAAGTACGCTTTCGCACCCGCGGCTTCCATACGTTTAACTAATACTTCAGCGTATTGTGTTGGGTGCAGTGATAAAAATGCAGCGCCGAAACAAGCAGAGAACGTTGGCGTAGGTTCAGTAACACCACGCTCTGTACCCGCTAACTTAGCCGTAAAACCAGACAAGAAGTGATACTGTGTTTGTTCTGCGGTTAGACGAGAAACCGGTGGTAATACACCAAATGCATCCGCTGTTAAGAAGATAACTTTTGTTGCATGACCTGCTTTAGAGATAGGCTTAACGATATTTTCAATGTGGTAGATAGGGTAAGAAACACGCGTATTTTCTGTTTTTGAACCATCATTAAAATCAACTGAACCATCCGCTAGCACCATTACGTTTTCAAGTAATGCATCGCGTTTAATTGCACCATAAATATCCGGCTCAGCTTCTTTCGACAGATTGATTGTTTTTGCGTAGCAACCACCTTCAAAGTTGAATACACCATCATCATCCCAACCGTGCTCATCATCACCAATTAACTTACGTTTTGGATCAGTAGACAGTGTGGTTTTACCTGTGCCAGATAAGCCGAAGAAAATAGCAACATCGCCTTTTTCGCCAACGTTAGCTGAACAGTGCATGGATGCAATGCCTTTTAGCGGTAGAAGGTAGTTCATTATTGAGAACATCCCTTTTTTCATTTCGCCACCGTACCAAGAACCACCGATCAGCTGCATACGCTCTGTCAGGTTGAAAGCAACAAAGTTTTCTGAATTAAGACCTTGTTCTTTCCAGTTAGGATTCGTGCATTTTGCTCCGTTCATTACGATGAAATCAGGCTCAAAACCTACTAATTCCTCGTCTGATGGGCGGATAAACATGTTTTTGACAAAATGTGCCTGCCAAGCGACTTCAGTAATAAAGCGAACTTTCAAGCGAGTATCAGCATTCGCGCCACAAAAAGCATCAATAATAAATAAACGTTTGCCTGACAATTGCTTAGTAACTAATTGTTTTAAATCAGTCCAAACTGCTTGAGTCATCGGTTTATTATCATTCTTACCTTTACCTTGGTCAGCCCACCAGACCGTATTACGTGTGACATCATCACGCACGATATACTTATCTTTTGGAGAACGACCGGTAAAAATACCTGTATCAACAGCAACCGCACCGAGTGTCGTTACTGTTCCACGCTCATAACCTTCAAGTTCTGGCTTAGTTTCTTCCTTGAATAACAGCTCATAACTTGGGTTATAAACGATTTCTGCTACATCATGGATCCCGTACTTTTCAAGTTCTTTTAGAGTAATACTTTTAACGCTCATTTTATTGCTCCCGATAAACATAACTATTCTGCAGATGATCATAATTCTTTACGACTAATTAACAGCGATAGTTATCAAAGAATTGAAAATGTATAATATTTTTTAATCCATAATGAGACTTAGAGCACGTTATAATGCTTTAAAATTACAAAAAAAAGGTGCAGAATTGCACCCTCATCACATAATTAAGTTGCTAAATCGTATCAGTGAAGTTGCTGATTTAGTTCATTATTCAACCCCTGAATAGTGGATTCAGTAAATACATAGTGCGAACCGCAAAACTCACACTCCATATCAATTTTTCCATCTTTTTGCAATATATCGTTAACATCTTCTTTAGATAAAGTTGCTAAAGTACTTTCACAACGTTCCCGTGAACATGTACAACGAAATTCGACAGATTGTGGGTCATACAATGTGACATCTTCTTCATGATACAGGCGGTGTAAAACCTCTTTAACATTGAGCTGACTTAATTCCTGACCTTTAATTGTCGCAGTCAATTGCACCAAATGATCAAAAATATCACGACTAGTGTCATCCGCTGCGGGTAATACTTGCAATAACATACCTCCAGCCGTTGCTTTTCCGTCAACGTCACCAACACGAATAAATAAGCGCGTTGGTAGCTGCTCTGATTGAAGGAAATAAGCATCAATACACTCTTCAAGTGTCTCGCCTTCAATAGCAACGATTCCTTGATAACGTTCACCTTGTTTTGGTGCGATAGTGATCACCATATGACCGTTACCGATCATTTGTTTTAATGAACTTCCCGCCACAACCGGGCCATCAACACGAGCAACGCCGCGCATTTGCTGTAGGTTATCACCCTTAATAACGACTAAGTTTACTGGACCATCACCTTGAATTTGCACCGTAATATCACCGTCAAATTTCAGTGTTGCCGTTAATAAACTCGTCGCAACAAGAAGTTCACCCAATAAGCCCTTAACGGCCTCAGGGTAGTCATGATTTTCTAAAATACGATGAAAGGTTTCATCAATACTGATCATTTGGCCACGAACAGCGTGCTGCTCAAATAAAAAACGATGGAGTTGGTCTTGTTTAGACATAATATCTCTCTATTGCTAAGCGCTCTATGACTAGGCGGTCCTCGATGACTCAACGTCTAAATTAAGACGACTCATGAGAATTTGTTTGTTTAAATTTTAACAGAGTTCGACGCTCTTTTTTATCAGGTCGTCGCTCTGGATGTGGCATCGTCAATGCGTTCATTTTACGCGCTTGAGCCACTTTTTCCCGTTGTTCAAGACTAATTTCCGTTTCACGATAAAGTCGCTGCGCTTCCGGCGCTCCCCTACGTTGACCACTGATTTCAAGGATTTCAATCGTACGCTCATCATTACCTTGTCGCAGTCTAACGGTGGCATTCAACTCAACTATCTTTCCAGGTTTAGTTCTTTGCCCATTATAATGCACTTTTCCGCCATCTATCATTTCACGAGCCATTGAGCGCGTTTTATAAAAACGAGCAGCCCATAGCCATTTATCAAGGCGAATCTGTTCAGTCGAGGGTTGTTTCATGATGTCTTCCTCAATAATAAGTTTGTAATGAGGCGACCACCGTAGGGGTATTAGACTATCTGCGATTGGAAGGATTGTCTGCCTCGAAGCATTTATCGTAATATTGAACAATCTTACGTAAACGCCTTTTGTTATTCAAAACACGAATAACGATCAGCGAGCCATTTATTAGCACGCAAACCATCAGAAATAGAACAAAAAGAGAGCTACTTACATATTGAGATAGCACCGCAGAATCGGGTTCTTCATGCAAAACAATATGTAATGTACCATTAGCGTCAACCGATAAATGAGTAATAATCCCTTCGACATCAAACGGCGTATTAATCAGAATACTCGATAACCGTTGAAGCTCTTGCCAACGCTGTAATTGCGTCAGGTCATTAAGTGAATTACCCGCTATCAAATCTACTAATGATTTATTTTCGTCACTAATAAGTAGCACACCACCTGGAGGTGGACTATTTAATTTACGTACTTCTTTATCTATTTCTTTCTTGATAAATTCATATGTGGTGGCTTCAACTAAGTTTTCCAAGGTCTCAGCGCTTCCTCCCCGCAATAAAACATGCGCACCACTCAACTTTCCAGTTGATGCCTTATTCACAAGAGTCGGCCAATCATCGGTACTACCTAGGTTCGTCAATGCATTCTGTAGCTTGGAACAAGCGGTATCCTCTTTACATAATGCATTGGTTTTTAATATTATTTCAGAAAAATCAAAAATAATATTCATACCAGATTTCATAATATCTCGTTGCAATCTTGGGTTTACACCACCAGCATCTTTATCTGGATGAAGTTGACTATTTACCACATGAAGCAATTCAATAGCACGGTCTACAATCTCTGATTCAGGTTCATTAACCAGACTAACATTATTCCAATACACCCCTGAACAGTCAAAAGGGACAAATAAAGCCTGATTAGCATCATTAAGGTTAGGCGGGCGATAGCACATTCCCATCCCCTTAGCGATCAAAGTATCACCGACTTTTAGTTTACGCGTTTCCAATTCCGTTGAATTTGTGACGGTGACTTTTTGTGACCCTTCAAGCCAAGCAAAACCCAATTTCACAGGTAAACTAATTGATTGATAAGAAAATACTAATGCTAAAACAAATAATGCGCCGACGAGTATGAGAATATTTTTTTTAAATCGTTTATAAGGGTAAGAGCGCTCCTCTTCATGAAGAGAAAGGTATTGCCCATGCTTGAGTACATCGCCAGACACATAAAAATCAATATTAGTTGCACGATTAAATTCATGTTTTACATAAGGTGCCCAGTGCGTGGGGTAATGAAGATCAACGCCACTAATAGACACTGTTGAAGTATATTTTTTATCTAACTCACCAAAAAGTTCCCAACGCTTCGGTTGCCCATAAACACACTTAACATCCTCATATTGACTCGGAAACATTTTAGAACGAAATAAAATAAACAAACCAATTACGAAGCAAATAACTGAAGTAACTAGCCCGACCCCTTGTAAAAGAGGAATCACAATTAACGTCAAATAACCCAAAATAAAGCTTAAACAAATGACTATTGCACCTAGCCAACCAGAAGAATGATGTAATCGATGCTCTTCTGGCGTTTCTTTGCGTACACGTAATAACTCAATGCTGTGCTGTTCACGTTCCTGAATTGCTGCTTCCGGTGCTGCGGGTTCAGTAACAGGCTCAACCAACCATTCATTACTAAAATCTTTTAATGAATGACTATTCATAGATACAATGAGTGGTAGATGGTCAGTCTCAACAATCTCCATCACATTTTGTCGTTGTAAGAAAGGTTCGAGTTGAGAAGGAAGCTGCACTTCAATCGTATCAATAAAATAACGCCAAGGGCTCCCTTGCTCTTGGCGCAAATTAAAGCGCGTGACCGAATTACATAGCGTGACAATCGTGGCGTTTTTTTTAATTTGCCACACCGTTTGAGGTGTATGTTGAGATGTAGAAGCGCAATGATTTAAATATTGAGTGATAGTTTGGTAGTCTGCATCTATCATTTTTCGAAAAGAAGGTGTAGCCAAGGAAGGTATCTGATAGACGCCAGAATGCCGCCCCCGCCTGAAATACAGGAAGGAAGCCATTATAGTTAGGCTAATAATAATTATAGCCGTTATAATGACGTGGTTAAGCATGTTTACCCCAATCAAATATTAGCTGGAAAAGCATAGCAATCACTATGCAATCTCTATATAAGTCAATTCCTATTCTATTTCTATTTTTTATGTTAATTTACAATATGTTGTAAATAAATATTATTATTTATCAATCTGTGCTGTTCTTCGGCGAGAGATATACTAGCAGCATTTCATCCACCCGATAATCTCTATCATTTTTTTTTGATTTAGGTCATAGTTGATAGCGATGTAAAAGTATCGCCTTTATAAATTAAATTGGCTTTTACGCAGAGATATTCACTCATCCTGCTCGGAAATCATTATGACAGAGTTTAAAAAACCAAAAATCTTAAATGTTCAAGATATTGCTAAATCAAAATTATTTAGCATCCAATCAGTTGACCTCGAATTTAGCAATGGTGAGAAACGTGTCTACGAAAGAATGCGCCCAGCTAAACGTGAGGCAGTTCTGATTGTGCCAATTATCGATGAGCATTTAATCCTGATCCGTGAATACGCAGTCGGTATTGAAAGCTATGAATTAGGTTTCCCTAAAGGTGCAATAGACCCAGGTGAAGTCGCACTTGAAGCGGCACAAAGAGAACTCAAGGAAGAAATCGGTTATGGTGCACATAACATCATTCAACTGGCTAACCTCACCATGTCACCGTCTTATTTTTCAAGCAAAATGAATATTTTAATTGCCCAGAACCTCTACGTAGAAAAACTCGAAGGCGATGAGCCCGAGCCGCTACAACAAGTTAAATGGCCAATTGCACGCATGATGGAATTACTCGATCACCCTGACTTTAATGAAGCCAGAAATATTAGCGCTCTATTCTATGTTGAGCGTTATTTAAATAATATCAAATAACACAGCCTGATAAAAAACACCCCATGCCTTTAAATACAACAATGGGGTGTAAATTTAAATCTATGCAGTGTCAGGTTTAAAACAGCTCTTGGCTTGCCCCACCTTCCGTTGAAATGGTTGTTCCTACCTCTTGTACTGCATGTTCTTTTGGTTCAGTCCCTTCAATGAAATACTCTTTACGAGAAGAACCTAATTTACCGGTCCTATTATCAATAGACACTGAAATAACCCCTTTTGGTGGTTGCATGATTTTAACGGGAACACCCTCTAAGATAGATTTCATGAAATCATCCCACATAGGTTGAGCACTCTTAGCACCCGCTTCACCACCACTTGCAGCTGTTCGGCCTAATGTTCGCTTATTATCATCGAAACCTATCCAAGCAGAAGCGACAACATCAGGGCCATAACCGGAGAACCAAGCATCTTTCGAGCTATTAGTTGTTCCCGTTTTACCGCCAATATCTCGTCGACCACCAAGATCCCTTGCAGCTCGCCAACCTGTACCCGACCAGCCCGGCTCACCGTAGATATTAGTCACCATCGCGTCTCTAATCAAAAATGCGAGTGGTGTACCTATCACATGGGGCGCATATATATCTTGAGAACTAACACCTTGCTCTGCCGCTGTAGTAAGTTCCATTGTCGGTTCCTGCGCAGCAACACCACTGCCTGATTGTGTCACTTCCTCTGTTGATTCATCATCAACACCTTTTAACGTAATACTGCGCTCAGTATCACCATAAATTACAGGAATATTCGTACAATCAGGGCAAGCAATCTTAGGTTTTGCTTCAAAAATCACTTCATCATTATGATTTTCAATTTTTAAAATATAAAACGGATCAACAAGGTATCCGCCGTTCACCATAACGGCATAACCACGCACCATTTGCATTGGGGTAAATGATGGAGCACCTAATGCCAATGCCTCGGTACGGTTAATATTTTCAGCAGGGAATCCAAAACGGGTTAAGTAATCGGCAGCATAATCGACACCCATAGCCCTCATAGCACGTACCATGACGACGTTTTTAGATTGACCTAAACCTTGTCTTAAACGAATTGGACCATCGTATCGTGGAGGCGAGTTTTTAGGACGCCAATCTGAGCCTGCTCCCGCATCCCAGCGGCTGATCGGTACGTCATTGAGCAATGACGACAGCGTAAGGCCTTTATCCATTGCAGCGGTGTATAGGAACGGTTTGATATTCGAGCCGACCTGACGCAGTGATTGTGTCACTCGGTTAAATTCGCTCATATTGAAATCAAAACCACCCACTAGAGCAATAATCGCACCATTATTGGGATTTAACGCGACAAAAGCCCCATTGACATCAGGAACCTGCCCTAGCCACCAAGTATCTTTAACTTGGCGTACCCAAATTTTTTCACCCGCTTGTACTACTGAATTAACACTTCGAGGAGTTGCACCTTGCTGCGTATCTGAAATAAATTTACGCGCCCAACGAACGCCAGGCATTGTCAGCTGAATTTCAGAGCCATCAGCCAGTAATACATTTGCAGTTCCTTCTGTTGCCGATAGCACCGCCGCAGGCAATAAAGGACCATAAACTGGCGATTTTTTAAGTGTTTCTACAATTTTATCTGTTGGCCACGCCGCTTCTGTTGGTTTCCACAACACTTCGCTAGGACCACGATAACCATGTCGAATATCGTAATCGATTAAATTGGCACGTACCGCGTCGGTTGCTGCTAGCTGATCTTTACGAATAACCGTGGTATAGACTTTATACCCATCGGTATACGCATCTTCACCATATTGGTCATACAGTGTTTGACGAGCCATTTCGGCCAAGTAAGGTGCTGAAAAATCAACCTTTGGGGCATGATAAGATGCCTCAATTTTCTCACTTCTCGCTTTTTCATACTGATCTTGAGAAATATATTTCTCTTCTAACATCCGTAACAGTACAACATTACGTCGATTAACAGCACGTTCATAAGAGTAAAGTGGGTTAAATGTTGAAGGTGCCTTTGGTAGTCCGGCGATCATTGCCATTTCACTGAGCGTTAACTCATCGGCTGTTTTTCCAAAGTAAACATAAGCAGCTGCACCAACACCATAAGCGCGATTACCTAAATAGATTTTATTTAAGTAAAGCTCCATGATTTCATCTTTGGTAAACAATTGTTCGATACGGATTGCAAGAAAAGCCTCTTTGGCCTTACGCATTAACGTTTTTTCAGGGCTTAAATAGAAATTTCTCGCTAACTGTTGCGTAATGGTGCTCGCACCTTGAGAAGCATGCCCGGATGATGCCATCACAGTTACTGCGCGAAAAATACCAATAGGATCAATACCATGATGCTCATAGAAACGGCTATCTTCTGTTGCTATGAAGGCTTTCACCATGAGTGGTGGAATTTCACTCAGCGGCAAAGGAATACGGCGTTTTTCACCATATTGTGCAATCAGTTCATTATCAGCACTGAATACTTGCATTGGAATTTGCAAGCGGATGTCTTTCATTGTTGCAACATCAGGTAGCTCACCTTCGACATATTTATACATGCCATAAATCGAAGCGCTTCCCAAAAAAATGCAACAGAAAACAAAAATAAAAAAATATTTTACGAACTTCACCAGAGAATTCCCATGCTCGACTGACAGGAGGGTTTAGATACTGCTGATTTACAGTATAAAGCTTATACAACGCAATAGAAAATGTAATTTATTTGTTGATGATAAGGAAATTATCTATGTACACACCAAAATGGCGCATTGGGATCGACCTATATCGAAATAAAATTCAGCTAGTTGCTGCAAAGCAACGCCGCAAACACTGGTCTCTGTGTGAATGCTGGCAGCATCATATCTCGACTAATTTAGATGAAAAACCTGAACACGAACAACATATTATTTTACTCGAAATATTAAAAAAATGGCGTCAGAAATTACCGAAAAACTGCACAGTTTCTATAGCATTACCGTCTTTACGTACATTAAAACAACAATTCTCGCTTTCCACTCAAATGAATTTACAACAACCCGAACTAGAATGGTATTTACAAACACGAGCAGAAAAACTGTTTCCCATGCATGCAGAAGAACTCATTTTAGATTATCGCGTCATTGAATCTAATGTATATCTCAATGGTGCCCGTAAGTCTGACGTAACTTTTTGGCAGCAGCTATTAGCAGAAAGCGGCTTCAACCTAAGTGCCATAGATGTTGCCCCTATTGCTTTACGGTATGTCGCAAAATATGCAAACCTACCAAATGAATGTTGGCTAGTGCATTATCGCCAAGGGGAATGGTTATGGTCTGGGCCTCTTAGCCAACCGGCAAATTATAATCACATCCAAGATAACGAAATTACTACCCTATCTCAGTTAATTCCTTTACTTGGTAACGAAGAAAGCATACCCACGCTTCCCATTTATTACATTAGCGATCACCCTCAATCAGATGCGCAAAATCAATGGGATTTACGGCAAGCTTTTCATCAATATCCTATTAAACTCCCCCACTTACTCGGTGACTTTGTTATCGCCGCAGGTTTAGCCTTACGCCATGGAGATATCTAATATGTATCAGGTTAATTTTCTACCATGGCGACATGAAAACATTAAAAATAAGAAACGTAATTTAATCATAATTACAATCATATTCAGTCTATTAGCGCTGATTTTATGTTGTTATTTAACTCACCACCAAAATACAGTTGTCACACACTTAAAAACGATACAATTTCATCAACAAGCACAATTACAACAAATTCAACAGCTAAAATCACAACTATTAGGCAAGCAAAAACAGATAGATAAGCTCACCACACAAAAAAATAGGCTAAATAAATACAGTCAAAGTAACCATGACCTACTTGCTCTACTCCAAACATTACCCTTAATGACACCGCCAAAAAGCTGGTTAAATTCAGTCAAATTACTCAACAATCATCTTGAAATAACAGCCAAAAGTTATCATTTCCAAGATATTAGTCGATTTCCAGATCAACTAGAACGCAGCCACTTACTCAATAATATTCAACTCAAAAAGCTTATTCGGGTAAAAAATTTAAATTATTTACATCTCAGTGCAACACATCGAAGAGAAGCCTATGAATAAAACTTCTCATGTTTTTTGGTACCGTCCTTTCTGGCAGCAAATATTGCCAGTGAGCCTACTTATTGTCCTATCTCTTACAGGATATTATTTTCAATATTGGAGTGATAAGGAAAAACAAATTATCTCACTTCGGCAGGATAATACTGAACTTGTTACGAATACCCAGCAAGAGATGCAATTTATTGACCAATCAGCAACCTCTTCTCAACTAGAACAACAGATTAGTGAATTAAGACAACTCTCTGAATTTGAAATAAAACCACAAACGTTTATCGCTCGCTTACAGTCCCTTATTGCTAATTCAAAGGTGACACTAAATAAGTTGCAACCTCGACAAGCCACAGATACTGATAGCCTTGCTTTCCAGCTCGAAATTCAAGGCTCTTTTATTCATATCTATCATTTTATTCAAGCCATGATTTTAGAGCCATCAGCAAACGCTTGGTTGTTTTTTGAAATAAATCTAAAAGATAAGAATGGCCATTTAACCGCAGCTATTTCAATTTCATCAACTAAAAATACCGTGTTTATCAATGATGATTTACACATCAAGGAAGATTCATCCATCAAGGAAATAGAGTAATCATGAAAAATAAAACAATTCATACCGTTATATTTTGTTTTTTATTTATTTTTTTGGCGAATGCGCAAGAAATGCGAGATCCGTTTGTTCCAGTGTTAGAAATAGATTCAGAAATGGATGAAATACCCGTTTTAGCGTTACCCCTTAAAACAGCAAATAAACCGGATATCATCATCGTAGAGAAAATATTCAAACTCGTCTCGATAGATGTACAAGAAGTTTATCAACAACTTATTCAACCTGAGATATCTTTATTATCAAATGATGCTATCGTCAGTCATGATATAACGACCAATAGCTTGATTATAAAAGATAATAAAACACGAATGATGATTATCGAGGAGTGGCTTAAACAAAAAGATGTGCCTAAACATCAAGTGCAAATTACAGCTCATATTATTAGCAGCAGTAGAACCGCACTACAAGAATTAGGCTTAGAGTGGGGAATGCTAGCAGGTAACTCAACCAATAGTCATCACAGCCGATTTAATCGCTATAATGTAGCGCCTGGACAATTTTCATTCAACTTATTGAAACTGGGAGATGGGCTGCTTGAACTGAAGCTCAATGCATTAGAAAAAGAAAATTTACTCTCTATTATTGCCAGCCCTCGCTTGATGGCCTCTCACAAACAGCCCGCTAATATCCAGCAAGGAACTGAAATTCCATATGTTATTAGTAGCGATAAAAAAACACATGTTCAATTCAAAGATGCAGTGCTAGGTATGGATGTAACGCCCACTATTTTTCGAGATGAAAAAGTCGAATTGATACTCAAAATCAGCCATAACTCACCAGATACCGCATTAACCACCAGCCAAAATCATCATTTAGCAATAAACAAACAAGAAATTTCGACCTCGGTAACAATTAAAAATAATGAAACCCTAATACTTGGGGGAATTTTCCAACAAAAACAAGAAAAAACAGAAACAGGCTTACCCTTTATTTCTCGGATTCCATTTTTAGGCGCTTTATTTGCAAATAGTGCGGAGCACATTGATAGAAGAGTTTTAGTTGTTTTTATTACCCCAAAACTAGTCAATATTTAGAAATGAAAAATTAAACACTAGATTTCAATTGGTTGAACGAATAAAAAGCAAAATATTGAAGAAAATATTATTTTTTATGACATAAACATACCGGATAAATTTGACGCTGACGCCGTTTTAGCATACAAGGTTATCCATTGAGTGTTCTAACTATCGGTAGATTAAAGAACAAACTATCAGCCGCTTATAAAACAGCCACAATAAATTTGATCTAGAATTAACAGTAATATCACGTACTGAATGCGATGAAAAACCTGTTAAAATTTATATTAAACAAAGTGTTAGGCAAAGTAGACGGTTCGAATATAGAAACTAGTAACTAAAATTGAGGCTCTTTGTTCACTTAGTGCCTCTTTATGTAGTTGCAATTTAGGTGGATGTATTGAGATAATTTTCTTATCTGATCTCACATCATCACTTATGAGGTTTCAGTTTAGGTCCCGCCGCTGATCCAATTGGCGGGGCGGGTGATCATTAACGAATAATCGTAGTAATACCAAAAAACATGGCAGAGAAACGCAATATCTTTCTGGTTGGACCGATGGGTGCTGGCAAAAGCACTATTGGTCGTCAGTTGGCTCAACAGCTTAATATGGAGTTTTTCGATTCTGATCATGAGATAGAAAAACGTACTGGCGCAGATGTAGGTTGGGTATTCGACCTAGAAGGTGAGGAAGGCTTTCGCGATCGCGAAGAAAAGATCATCAACGAGCTCACTGAAAAACAGGGCATTGTATTAGCGACAGGCGGTGGTTCTGTTAAATCAAAAGAAACTCGCAATCGCTTATCTGCTCGTGGTGTCGTTGTCTACCTTGAAACCAACATTGAAAAGCAACTTTCGAGAACACAACGTGATAAGAAACGCCCTCTTTTACAAGTGGATGAGCCTGCACGTGAAGTACTTGAGAAACTCGCATCTGAACGCAATCCGATGTATGAAGAAATTGCTGATATAACAATTCATACTGATGAACAAAGTGCAAAAGTTGTCGCGAGCCAAATCATTGAACTGTTAGAAAAAAACTAACTAACCATTATGTTCATTTCATAAGTAATTAATTCAAGGTAAAAGCAAGATGGAAAAAGTCACTGTTACTCTGGATGAACGCAGTTATCCAATCACCATTGCACCTGGTTTGTACAACCAAACAGATGCATTTTGGCCGTTAACTGCGGATCAGCGAGCAATGATAGTGACTAACGAAACACTTGCACCTATCTATTTAGATAAAATAAAACAAGTACTTAAATCTTCAGGCGTTAAGGTAGAATCCGTTGTACTACCAGATGGTGAACAGTACAAATCTTTATTTATTATGAATGATGTTTTTACCGCATTACTTGAAAACCACCACAACCGTGACACTACCCTCATCGCTCTTGGTGGGGGGGTTATCGGGGACTTGACGGGCTTTGCAGCGGCGAGTTATCAACGCGGTGTGCGCTTTATTCAAGTTCCAACCACTTTATTATCCCAAGTAGACTCTTCTGTTGGTGGTAAAACCGCCGTTAATCATCCCCTAGGCAAAAATATGATTGGTGCATTTTATCAACCTGCATCGGTTATTATTGACTTGGATTGTTTAAAAACGTTACCTAAAAGAGAATTATCTTCCGGGCTCGCCGAAGTTATCAAATATGGCATCATTCTTGATGGCGATTTTTTTAACTGGCTAGAAGACAATATCGATGCACTTATGGTGCTAGATGACAAAGCCATGGCTTACTGCATTCGCCGCTGCTGTGAGCTTAAAGCTCAAGTTGTCGCTGCCGATGAAAAAGAAACTAACGGATTAAGAGCCTTACTCAACCTTGGTCATACCTTTGGACATGCAATTGAAGCTCACATGGGATATGGCGTGTGGTTACACGGTGAAGCCGTAGCCGCAGGGATGGTAATGGCAGCCAAAACTGCTGAACTTATCGGTAACTTTCCCTCGGAACAAACACAAAGAGTCATTACGCTTTTAGAACGAGCTCAACTTCCTGTAACAGGTCCTTCCCAAATGAAGCCTGATGACTACTTACCTCATATGATGAGAGATAAAAAAGTCATGGGTGGAAAACTTCATTTAATCTTACCAACTACTATCGGCCATTCAGAGATGCGTTCAGATATTGATGCTCAAACTGTTATCACAGCGATATCTTCCTGCATGCCTTAAAAAAACGCTAAAATAGATAGTATTCCATTCAGAACAAATAAAACCTTGAATATTTACAGGCGTTTTAAAATGTTACTGGTAGATGTATGCTAAAGTCGTTAAATTATACGGTATGCCTAGCGCCTATAAACGATACTCTTAAATATATAGATGTAATCTCATTGAAGTAGCAATGATATTGCGAAAGAATCTATTACTTTGAAAGTAAGCAGAAATACACTGCTTAATCGTTAACAGGTTGTAATGATAAAAAACATTTTATCTCTACGACAGGCGAACTTTATTCGGGAGAGGAAAATGGACGAATTTAAACCAGATAATCAGGGTCAAAATGATCTAAGGCCTGATTCATCAGATAGACCAACAGGGCGCTCACGCCAATCTACACCTACAAAGCCTAAAATAGCGCTATCTCGCCAACACATTATGATTGGTGTCGGTGTACTTGTGCTATTACTCTTAATTATTGCCATTAGCTCAGCCTTAAAAGCACCGACTGAGCACGAAAAATTGCAAACTGATAGTGCAAATGAACGTAATATTGATTTATCTGGCTCATCTTCTTTGACTAACTCTCAAAGCCAGACTCAACCAGGCCAAGCTCAAGAAATAAACGGACCACAAGTTAGCCCAGCGCCAACACAAGGTGAGCTACAGCCACAACAAACAGGCCTTGGTGAGCGAATTGAAATTCCAGGTGATGTTGTTGATGCCCTTAACCAAGGTCAAACTCCGACCCAAGGTACAGCAACTACACAACCACAAAATGTCACGCCACTAACGCCACCACAGGTTAAACCTGTAGAGCAACAGCCGGTGACAAAACCGGTTACACCAGAAAGAACACCACCGAAAACCGTTGAAACTAAGCCACAAGCTCAAACAAAGCCACCCGCTAAGTCAACAACGGCAAGTAATACCCAAAGTGGAAACTTAATGGCGGCTCCTGCCGGAAGCTATACACTACAATTAAGTAGTGCAAGCCGTTCTGATACGCTCGAAGCCTTCGCAAAAGACAATAAACTTGCTAACTATAAAGTGTACAAAACCATTCGTAATGGACAAACTTGGTATGTCCTAATTTATGGTAATTATAGCTCCGTGAGTGATGCTAAAAATGCAATTGCAACCTTACCAGCCGCAATTCAAGCGAAGAAACCGTGGGTCAGAAATATGAAACAAGTTAAACAGGATCAAAAATAACAACGTTTTCCCCCGGGCGCATTGTGTTGTCCTGACAGAGTATGTGTGTAGTTACTCTAAACGATTGTAATTATAAGACGACATGAAGAAAAAACGTGCTTTTTTAAAATGGGCTGGGGGTAAGTACCCTCTTGTGGAAGATATTAAAAGACATCTTCCACAAGGTGATTGTTTAATCGAGCCCTTTGTCGGTGCAGGTTCAGTGTTTTTAAACACCAGCTATGATTCTTACGTACTGGCAGATATCAACAGTGACCTCATCAACCTCTATAATACGGTAAAATATCGTACTGATTTCTTTATTGATGAAGCACAACGGATTTTTACACCTGAATTCAACACTTCAGAACAGTATTACTTGATGCGTGAAGCATTTAATAAATCGACCGACACAGAAAAACGCAGTATCCTTTTTCTGTACTTAAATCGTCACTGTTATAATGGATTATGTCGTTATAATTCACGTGGCGAATTTAACGTTCCTTTTGGCCGTTATAAAAAACCTTATTTTCCAAAAGATGAGTTGCTGTGGTTTGCTGAAAAATCGCAAAACGCCATTATGGTTACTCAGCACTATAATGAAACACTGCTCAATGCAAAAGAAGGCTCAGTCATTTACTGTGATCCTCCGTATGCACCGCTGTCAGAGACTGCCAATTTTACGGCTTATCATACCAATTCGTTTAATACTCAAGACCAACAAAATTTGGCCTTTTTAGCTAGAAAATTATCATCTGAAAGCAAAATTCCAGTTCTTATCTCAAATCACGATACCCCGCTTACGCGAGAGTGGTATCATCAAGCACAGTTACACATTGTAAAAGTACGCCGAACCATTAGTAGAAACATATTAAATCGCGCTAAGGTCAATGAAATATTGGCACTCTATGCGGGAGAACTAAATACTCTTTCTCCTAGTAAAACTGACGTTCTAGCAACCCAAGACCTTGCTCTTAGCACACAATGGCTCACAGATAACGATTAATAATCGGAGACAATAATGAAAGATTTTCTCATTGCCCCATCTATTTTATCTGCTGACTTTGCTCGTTTAGGCGAAGATACTGCAAAAGTCCTCGCTGCCGGCGCAGATATTGTTCATTTTGACGTTATGGATAACCACTATGTCCCAAATCTGACTTTTGGTGCACCTATCTGTAAAGCACTGCGTGACTATGGCATCACAGCCCCCATTGATATTCACTTAATGGTTAAACCTGTCGACAGGATCATTCCTGATTTCGCTAAAGCAGGTGCAAACCATATCAGCTTTCACCCAGAAGCCAGTGAACACATCGATAGATCGCTTCAGTTGATTAGAGAACATGGTTGTACCGCCGGACTAGTTTTTAACCCAGCGACGCCGTTAAGCTATCTTGAATATGTGATGGATAAAGTCGATATGATCTTACTGATGTCAGTTAACCCTGGTTTCGGCGGTCAATCCTTTATTCCACAAACACTGAATAAATTGCGCCAAGTTCGTAAACTAATTGACGAAAGTGGTTATGATATTCGTCTCGAAGTTGATGGCGGGGTCAAGGTCAATAATATCGCAGAAATTGCAGCCGCGGGTGCAGATACATTCGTTGCAGGTTCAGCTATCTTTGATCAACCTGACTACAAAACTGTCATCGATGCCATGCGCAAAGAATTAGAAAAGGTCTCGTAATGACACAAGTTGTTTTAGAAAATATTAAAGCTATCGCTTTTGATTTAGATGGAACCCTTGTTGACAGCGCCGGTGGCTTAACTGAAGCCATCGACAAAATGCTTGAAGAACATGGATTTTCACCTGCGGGTAAAGAACGTGTTTCTATTTGGGTTGGCAATGGTGGCGATGTTTTAGTCGATAGAGCCCTCACATGGGCAGGCGCTACTATCTCAGCTGAATTACAAAAAACAGCTCGTGAAAGCTTTGCTAAGTATTATGCGATTTCAGTCACGACTGGTAGCGAATTGTTCCCTCAAGTGAAAGAAACTCTCGACATACTGGCTCAAAATCACTTACCGATGGCTATTGTTACCAATAAACCGACGCCGTTTATCGCGCCGTTATTAAAGGAATTAGCTATAGATCATTATTTCTCACTGGTACTAGGTGGAAATGATGTCAAAGTGCTCAAGCCACACCCTGCCCCACTTTATCTTGTCATGGGACAATTTGGTTTGCACAAAGAAGAATTGCTTTTTGTCGGTGATTCCCGTAATGATATTATTGCAGCGCAAAGTGCTGGCTGCCCAAGTGTTGGGCTGACCTATGGCTATAACTATGGTGAATCTATTGCACTAAGTGAGCCTGATTGCGTATTAACAAACTTTTCAGACCTTTTGCCTACGATTGGCTTAGCTGAAATAAAATAATTAAAAAGGATAGTAAGAGAGATGAGTACTCCCATTGAACAACTAAAGCAATCCCAAAAACCTATTGTATTCAGCGGCGCACAGCCTTCCGGTGAATTAACCATCGGTAACTATATGGGTGCATTACGTCAGTGGGTGCAAATGCAAGACGATTACGACTGCATTTACTGTATCGTAGACCAACACGCAATCACGGTGCGTCAAGACCCTGACAATTTGCGTAAAAGAACTCTCGATACCTTAGCTCTCTATCTTGCTTGTGGCATTGATCCGAAAAAAAGTACAATTTTCGTCCAATCTCACGTGCCGCAACATGCACAACTTAGCTGGGCGCTAAACTGCTATACCTATTTTGGTGAACTCAGCCGTATGACGCAGTTTAAAGATAAATCCGCGAGTCACTCTGAAAATATTAATGCCGGTTTATTTGACTATCCCGTATTAATGGCCGCAGATATTCTGATTTATCAAACCAATCAAGTCCCTGTTGGTATCGACCAAAAACAACACCTTGAATTGAGCCGTGATATTGCCCAACGTTTTAATGCTATCTATGGTGACATTTTCACTGTACCAGAGCCATTCATTCCAACGGGTGGTGGTGCTCGTGTTATGGCTCTTCAAGATCCAACCAAAAAAATGTCTAAGTCCGATGAAAACCGTAACAACGTTATCGAGCTATTAGAAGACCCAAAAGCCGCAATGAAGAAAATCAAACGCGCGATGACTGACTCTGAAGAGCCACCTCGTGTTATCTATGATATCGAAAATAAAGCAGGGGTCTCTAATCTACTGGATATTTTGTCTGGTGTGACAGGTAAAAAGATTGCCGAGCTTGAAGCTGAGTTTGAAGGGCAAATGTACGGTCATCTAAAAGGTGCCGTTGCCGATGCCGTCGTCAGCATGCTAACCACATTACAAGAACGTTATAACACCTTCCGTAATGATGAAGCTCTGTTAAATAAAATTATGGACGACGGCGCAACTAAAGCAGCTGCGCGTGCTCAAGAAACCCTTGATAAAGTGTATGATGCTATCGGGTTTGTAAAACGCCCACAGTTATAATTAGCCCATCACCAAACAATAAAAATGGGGAAATCATTCCCCATTTTTATATCTGTAATATATTAATTAAACTAGTTAGCGCTGTGAATCTAATAGCTCATTATTTTTGAGAACTTCTTGCGCTTTGCCATAGCTCTCAATAAGCAACTGATAAGCAGGAAATATTTTAGTGTAAGCGTCAGCCCATTCACCTGCATCGTCACGGTTCCATGTTTTTTGTAATTCAGAGGCAACCGCAGCGGTATCCATTGGTACAACACCAGCTTGAACGACACGAGCTAAAGTAATCTCTTGAGCCATCTTACTGTAAGTTCCTGATGCATCAATAACAACAAATACTTGATAACCATCTGCAACCGCACTGATAGCAGGAAACGCCATACAAACGCTAGTAATTGTTCCCGCTATAATGAGTTGTTTTTTACCCGTCGCTTTAACCGCAGCCACAAATTCAGGGTTATCCCATGCGTTAATTTCACCACGACGAGCAATATATTGTGCATGTGGCGCATTTTGGTGTATCTCTGGGATTAATGGACCATTAGGACCTTGAGGAACAGATGCAGTTGTAATAACAGGGAGCTTCGCTAATGATGCCATCTTAGCTAAAACGGAAGCTCTGGCACGTAATTCAGTCATTGGCATATCACCAACCGTTTGAAATAAACCACTTTGATGATCGATTAATAACATAACGGCATCATCTGGATTAATAACAGGGCGCTGACCATTAAAATTTGCAGGAATACTCATGATAATACCTCTCAACCGATGAAATAATTAAACCTATTTAAGTTAGAAAATAGAACACTGAACGGCTCATTTTCTTAAAATCTAGATTAATGCATCCTTTTTTGGCTGAGTAGTCCAGCTTTTGATAAACACTATCCTATTTATAGAACAATATGTCGCCCTAACATTGTTCTATCTTTGCAACAATGAAACCTATTTTTGCCACTACTGCTTAAACATTTACTCCCTTATTATTCGTTCATCAAAATAGAATTAGGAGTAAGACCATGAAAAAAATCATAGGTATCTATAAATCCCCTCGTAGCCATTGGGTCGGCGATGGTTTTCCCGTTCGTTCAATGTTTACTTATAGTAATCATGGGAAATACCTTAACCCATTTATCCTACTGGATAGAGCTGGACCGTTTAATTTTCCAAGCTCAGATGCTCCAAATAGAGGGGTTGGTGAGCACCCACATAGAGGTTTTGAAACCGTCACTATTGTTTATGATGGCGAAGTTGCTCACCATGACTCAACAGGAAAAGGTGGGGTTATCGGCCCTGGTGATGTGCAGTGGATGACAGCAGCATCCGGTATTTTACACCAAGAGTATCAATCTGATCGCTTTATGAAAAATGGCGGTACTTTAGATATGGTGCAATTGTGGGTCAACTTACCCGCAAAAGATAAATCAGCAGCGCCGGGATATCAATTACTGCAAAGTAATAATATTCCCAATATTGCCTTACCGAATGAAGCAGGAACATTACGCGTTATTGCAGGTGACTATCTAGGTAACAAGGGCGCCGCACGAACCTTTACCGCGATGGATGTATGGGATTTACAACTGAATAAAGGCAAAACTGTTGGCTTACAGACCAAAGCAGGTCGCCACGTCGGCTTGGTCATGCTACGCGGTTCATTGTTTGTTGATGGCAATGCCAGCTTGAGTGAGGGGGAATTAATGATCCTTGATAACAGCGATAGCAATATCATACTCGAAGCCACAGAGGATGCATTAGTGCTGTTTTTAAGTGGTGATCCTATTGATGAGCCGGTAGTCGGTTACGGCCCGTTCGTCATGAATAGCGAAAAAGAAATCACTGAAGCCGTTAATGACTTCAATAATGGTAAGTTTGGTCATATTCCAGCCGCTCATTAGATTTTACTATACGAAAAATTCCCCATGGGCTTGCCTATCGGGGAATTTTTTATTTCACGGCTAATGAGATATTTTCTGCTAAATAACTTAATAAAAGCTGAACAGATGGCAATAGCCCTTTACGTGATGGGTATACCGCATGAATAATATCTTCAGGGAAATGCCAGAGGGGTAATACCTCAACCAGCTCCCCCGAATTTAAATCTTTTTCTACCACACCATAAGGCAATCTTGCAATTCCGATCCCTTTTAACGCTGCTCGGTACAACGTCAACACATCGGTTGTGGCAAGTTTTGGTGTGAAGTGTTGAGTAAAACTCAATGCCTCACTATTTTTAAGCGTCAGTGTATAATTTTGCGAGTGCTCTGTATTAGCAAGTATTGGATAATCCACCAGCGCTTCAGGATCTTTTGGCGCACCTTGTTCACGAAAGAGCGATGGACTGGCCACTAATATTCTGCGTGAATACCCCAATACTTTCATCATCAACCCAGAGTCATCTAGCGGTAATGATCGCACCCGCAACGCTAAATCAAGACCTTCACTAATCACATCAACAGGGCGGTTAACGGCTAAGATTTGAATATTAATATCAGGATACTTAACCATAAAATCAATAAGTAAATCATTAAGATAAACTTGCAATAAAGCAACAGGGCACGATAACTTAATTGTTCCTTTAGGATGTGTTTGTACTGAACAAATAAGTTCATGCGCAATTTCCGCTTCATCCACTACATTTTTACATTGTTGATAGAAAACTTGCCCAATTTCAGTGACATGAAATTGGCGAGTCGAGCGGTAAATCAATGATACTTTCAGTTTTTGCTCTAAGTCTGCAATACGCCGACTGAGCTTTGATTTTGGTATCCCAAGAGCTAGTCCCGCTTGAGAAAAGCCACCATGCTCCACCACTTTCACATAATAATACAGATCGTTTAAATCATATTGCATACCGTTTTCTCACTTAAATACAACATAATGAAAAATGTTATAACTCTATATTACTTAAAAATTGGCAAAGCATCCCTAATCATCGATATTTCACTTTACCCTACCTGCTATCAAAACAAATAGTCCCGTTGTCAAAACAACTAAATCCCTATTACTAAAGGAAATAAACTACAGTAAAAGATTCTCTATGGAGGTTTGGTATGTATCGCGCATTATGGGCATTATTTCGCCCTTACCGTTTTATTTTAGCTTTTGCCGTCATATTACAAGCGATAGCAGGCATCAGCTCACTAATCCCTTGGATTGCCATCAGCCAAATCGCCGTTGCACCTATTGAGCAATATTATTATTGGATGATCATTGCCTTTATTGGTGGATTAATATGGTTAGTTGGCCAAACTCTTGCGCTCTACTTAACACATCAAACAGATAACCGCCTTTGCTACCATTTACGCCTAAAGCTACTGAATAAACTGGGTAAACTTCCATTAAATCATTTTACTCAGCATGGAAAAGACGGCGTTCAACAAGTTATTGAACGAGATGTTCGCGCACTCCACCAACTCACAGCACATGCCCCTGCCGATATTGTACAACTTATCGTTGTCCCCATCACCGCAGCTTTAATTTTATTATTTCAAAACGGCTTATTATTACTGTTTTGTTTGCTACCTCTAGCAACCTCTATTTATTTGTTTAAAATGATGCAGTCGCCACGTTACCAAGCGCTATACAGCGCACGTAATGAAACGATAGCCCATCTTTATGAACATTATGCTGAACTGGCTGATAACCCGTTACTCGCAAGGCAATTCCCGGAAAAATCAATTCAAAAAACGGTGACTCTAGCGCTGATTTCTTTTCAACAAGCTTTTGAACGTTGGATAAGTAAAATAGGTGCACTTAGCGCATTAACACAACTTGGTATTAGCACCACACTTCTCTCATTATGGGTAATTTTAGGGGCATGGATTCTCCCAGAACCCACGTCACTTGCTCAAATTATCTTATTCATACTCTTGATGCATAGCATAGCTGCGCCAGTTGCAGCAATGGGTCATGGCGGTGATGCACTCAATCTTGCAATTAGTGCATCACAACGAATTGAGCAATTACTTGAACTTCCTGAAATGCAGTACGGCGAAAAAACATTAAACGCCACAGCTTGTGATCTACAAATAGAGCATCTTAGTTATGCTTTTCAAGGTAAAATTTTATTATCAGATATTAACTTACACATAGAACAGGGTGAGTTTATTGCGATAGTCGGGCTATCTGGCGCGGGGAAAAGTACACTATTACAGTTAATGGCTCGTTTTCTAGACCCAACTCATGGCAATATATCCCTCAATAACAATCACTTTGGCACTGTTACTCTACCTCAATTATCATTAAACGGGCTTAACCAACAAATCTCTATTGTGATGCAAAATACCCAACCGATACCTTGCTCACTACGTGATAATTTACAGCTTTTTTCGTCTCATAGTACTACTGAGGATATTCATCATTACCTCGAAGCACTCAATTTATTACCGATATTGGCACAACACCCTAAAGACATCGATAGTATTGTGGGTACAGATATCAATTTATCTGGTGGTGAAGCTCAACGATTAGCCATTGCCCGGACGTTACTTTCCCCCGCACCCATTTTGTTGTTCGATGAACCCACATCAGCACTTGATCCACAAAATGCACAACGTGTTTTAACATTACTCGAAACCGATGAACGAACTCGAGTCCTCGTTACTCATGATTTAAATTGCTTAACTCGAGTCAATAAAGTGTTCTTATTAGATAACGGTGAATTAATTGCACAAGGAACGCATCAGCAGCTTTCTGAGCACTGTTTGCAATATCAGCAATTGCTAAGTGCTTTAGAGGAAAATAAATGATTAAAACACTGTTATACAACGTTCGCGGCGCTATTGCTTGGATGACACTAGGTGCAATACTTGATGGGATAAGTGGTTTACTGCTGGCCTCGGTAATCCTCAATTGGTCAGCGGGTGATAATACCTCATTAATACTGCTCACCATAAGTAGTTTGGCAGCACTATCTGTTACTTTCATGGCAACACAAAAAGGCTATTTAGCAGGTGGCACGGTAATGCGCTATTTAACAGCTGCCCTAATTCGCCATTTACCACTATCATTAAAACCCGTCAAAGCTGCGAGTCATCTAATATCAGGTCCAGCCTCGCAAATCATGTCAGTCCCAGCACACTTATTACACCCGATCATCAGTGGTATCGTCACCCCCTTAACTGTCGTTATTGGCTTATTAATTTATCAATTCGTCTTTGGCGGAATACTGTTACTTATTGGTGTAGCGCTGCTTTTTATATTGCGTTTTTGCGCCAAACAAATTGCTCGTGCGGAGCAAAAAGTTTATGTTTCTCAACAGGAAGTTATTAGTGCTCTTGATAATTTTGCAACCCACCAGCCTTTAATACGTCGTGCTGGAGTTAGCCAGAACCAACAAAAAAATCTAGAATTAGCGCTTAATAGCCAATATCACACCCAAAAACAGCTACAACGCCAAAGTCTTCCTTTTCATTTGTTGTTTTCATTATCGATTCAAATCATTTTTATTGGTCTGTTTTGTGCTGGTGCTCTATCCATGATGGGTATTTTTTCAGTAAATAACACCACGCTTAGCCTGAATGTCTGGTTGGCGGGCATGCTATTACTTGCTCGTTTTATTGAACCGTTATGGCTATTGTCCCATTTAGACCAAGCCTTGCGCCAATCTAAAAAAGCCATAGCGCAAATAGAACAAGCCCTTAAAACAGACGAACTTTTTTTTCCGAAAGAATCTCGATATCCTGAAAGCAATCAAGTGAGTTGTCATGCGCTATCCCATTACAGCCACGATAAAAAAAGAATTTTAAATAATATTACGTTAACGTTTAAAGAAAATGAATTGACCGCTATCGTCGGGCCATCAGGGGCGGGGAAAAGCACCTTATTAAGTTTATTAGCGCGTTTACAAGATCCCACTCAAGGCACTGTAAGCTACGGCAACATAGAAGTGACCCAGCTATCCCAACAAATACTTTGTGCAAAACGAGGTGTACTCTTTCAAGATAGCCGCCTATTTAGTGGCAGCTTACGGCAAAATTTATCTCTTCATATCAATAATATTGATGACCGACAGATAGCCATAATGCTATCAAGACTCAACATGGATGCAGATGATGAACTACTTGATAGTGATGTGGGAACCGGAGGTATGGCTCTTTCTGGTGGGCAAAGACAACGTTTATGTATCGCAAGGCTACTTTTAAGTCACCCTGATATTATTTTCATGGATGAACCGACCGCCAGCTTAGATTATATCAATACTGCTTCAGTTATTAATTTACTCAGCGAAGCTCATCAGCAAACTCGGATTATCGTTACTCATCAACCCATGTTTGCGCAACAAGCTAACCATATTATTTATATGGAAAATGGCAAGGTAATTGACCAAGGGTCGCATTACGAACTTATGGATAGAAGCCCTTGGTATCAACAATTTATTCATCACAATACATGAACAGTATATGAATTATATTAGCCACGTTTACCAAATAAACGATGGCTAAATTCTTCAATACAGCGATTATCCAAACGATTTTGCATAGTTAAACTCCAACTTGCCGATAACCCAGCCGCACTGAGAAGGCGACGATACAGCTCTTCATCATAAGGCGCATGGAACGCTATCATAATCGCTTCTTGTACCGAAATATCACTATTACGACTCAATAACTTCAAGGGTGTGCTTGCGCTAACACTACCGGTTTTAATCACTCGGTATAACCAACCACATCGCCCAGTTTCTTGCATCACTTGGGCAAAATTTTCGATCCCCGTTAAGCCATTAAGTTTATAACAAGGGGAACGGGGCTGGGTCACTTGAATACGGGCATCACCCCAAGCAAATATATCACCAATAAATACACTTTCTTCTGTCATACCTTCTGTTGATATATTTTCACCAAAAGCAGGTGGGATAAATAACTCTTCCTGTTCAGGGTAAGCGTTTAACCACAAAGCATAGTGTTCTCTTGGATAATGGCACAATGCTCTATCGGGACCACCATGAAAACGTTTTTCCGCCTGCTCATCACCTTCAAGCCCCATTTGTCCTAACGACAATAAGCCATCCGCTTCTCGCTTATAAATAGCGCTTTGACCACAAGATTGCGTTGATTGAATTTTGCCGATAAATACTTGAGGAAGGAATTGCATTGGCTTTAGTCTCTATTTAGGTCAGCACAAAGGGCTTCCATCATAAAGAATGCGATGAGATATAACAATAATTGACCAAATTAAAACAGGCATGATTTGGTTTAAATCATGCCTGCAAAATTATTCAATTAAAATTGAACAAAATTATTTAGTTTTTCCTGCAAAACGTTTTGCAGCTTCATCCCAATTCACTACTGACCAGAAGGCCTTAATGTAGTCAGGACGGCGATTTTGGAATTTCAGGTAATATGCATGTTCCCATACATCTAAACCAATGATTGGATAACCTGATACACCAGAAATAGCTTCACCCATAATCGGGCTGTCTTGGTTAGCAGTTGATACAACAGCTAATTTGCCGTCATCTTTAAGTACTAGCCATGCCCAACCAGAACCAAAACGTGTTGCAGCAGCTTTCTCAAATGTCTCTTTGAATGCATCTACGCTACCGAAATCACGCTCAATCGCAGCTTTCAATTCGCCATTTAATTCAGTACCTAATTTCAAACCATCCCAGAAGAAAGTGTGGTTTGAATGGCCGCCTGCGTTATTACGTACAAAAGTACGTTGATCAGCAGGGATTTGATCCAATTTTTGAATCAATACATTAATATCTAAACCTGCTAATTCAGGTAATTTTTCTAATGCTGTATTGGTATTTGTAACATAAGTCTGGTGATGCTTTGTATGGTGGATTTCCATAGTTTGTTTGTCAAAATGAGGTTCCAGCGCATCATAAGCATAAGGTAAAGCAGGTAATGTATAACTCATATTATTGTCTCCAGTGACTTATTAATATTTTCCCGTCTTACTCCAAGTTGCAGCTTACCTGTAACTCGAACTATTTTGGGTACATACCCTTAACTTCTCATTTTCAACACAAGGCTAATAGGGTATGCACTTACGTAATTACGCATCTTGTGAATTAGTACCATTATAGTTATTTTACTGTTAATGAAAATCATTATCAAATCCATAATAATTTTGTGGTCTTTCTCATCCGCTATCATTACTCTCTAATTCAGTAACAAATACCAATACACCAGCTATTTCATTTTCTTTACAACCAGATAATCTGATATTTTCAGCATTTAACTTCAGATTTGCATTTAGCATCAAATGATAATCCTGAAAATCTGATTACAATTAATACGTGATCTTCCGCTCAAAAGAAAAACAAATATCTATTTTTCTCTTTAGTTAACTATTTTTTGACATAGTATTAACATCTGCAAGGAGATAATAATATGACTCAAATAACTAAACATCCAGTTCCTACTGCAATTGCTAAAAATGCCCTAATAAACGAACAACAGTACAACGATGAGTACCAACGCTCGATTCAAGACCCTGAAGGATTTTGGGGCGAAAAAGGAAAAATCGTTAATTGGATAAAACCGTATACCCGTGTCAAAAACACCTCTTTCGACCCCGGACATATTGATATCCGTTGGTTTGAAGATGGTACTTTAAACTTAAGCGCTAACTGCTTGGATCGCCATCTGGCTGAAAAAGGTGACCAAACAGCGATTATTTGGGAAGGTGATGACCCATTATCATCAAAACATGTCACTTATCGCGAACTACATCATGATGTTAGTCAGTTTGCGAATGTATTAAAAAAATACGGTATCCGTAAAGGTGATGTCGTCGCTATTTATATGCCAATGGTTGTTGAAGCTGCTGTTGCAATGCTGGCTTGTGCACGTATTGGAGCTATCCATACTGTCATTTTTGCAGGTTTTTCACCAGAAGCGGTATCAGGCAGAGTCATCGACTGTAAAGCTAAGCTTATCATCACGTCTGACGAAGGGCTGCGCGCAGGTCGTGCAATCCCGTTAAAGAAAAATGTTGATGATGCCCTCACAAACCCACAAGTTACCACGGTTTCAAATGTTATCGTTTACCGCCGTACAGGAAACTCACCAAGCTGGGTTGAAGGCCGTGACCTATGGTGGCATGACATTATTCAAGGTGTCAGTGCAGACTGCCCACCAGAAGAAATGAATGCAGAAGACCCTCTGTTTATCCTCTACACTTCTGGCTCTACAGGCAAACCTAAAGGTGTATTACACACCACGGGTGGCTATCTGGTCTATGCAACATTAACATTCAAGTATACCTTTGATTATCACTCAGGTGAGGTTTACTGGTGTACAGCTGATGTCGGCTGGGTCACAGGTCACAGCTACCTACTGTATGGCCCATTATCAAATGGCGCTAAAACAGTGATGTTTGAGGGTGTACCTAATTACCCTTCAGTCAATCGCATGTGCCAGATTGTAGATAAACACCAAGTTAATATTCTTTATACTGCGCCAACCGCTATTCGAGCCCTTATGGCCGAAGGTGATAAAGCGATTGAAGGAACAGACCGTAGTTCACTGCGTATCCTCGGTTCCGTTGGCGAACCAATCAACCCAGAAGCTTGGGAATGGTTCTATAAAAAGATTGGTGATAGCCGCTGCCCTGTCGTTGATACATGGTGGCAAACTGAAACTGGTGGCTTCATGATAACCCCACTACCGGGTGCCACCATGCTAAAACCGGGTTCAGCTACCTTACCTTTCTTTGGTGTTCGACCAGCTATTGTCGATAACCTCGGAGAACCGCTAGAAGGTGCGGCAGAGGGTAACCTCGTCATCATTGATTCATGGCCAGGTCAAGCGCGTACCTTATTTGGTGACCATGACAGATTCGAACAAACTTACTTCTCTACCTTTAAGGGAATGTATTTTAGTGGTGATGGTGCTCGTCGTGATGAAGATGGCTACTTCTGGATAACTGGGCGTGTGGACGATGTATTAAATATATCAGGACACCGCTTAGGGACTGCGGAAATAGAATCTGCTCTCGTTTCACATCCAAAAGTTGCTGAAGCCGCAGTTGTTGGTATTCCTCATAATATCAAAGGGCAAGCTATCTATGCTTATGTCACTTTAATATCAGGAACAGAACCTTCCGCCGAACTCTATACCGAAGTTCGTAATTGGGTGCGCAAAGAGATAGGCCCAATTGCAACACCTGATGTTCTACACTGGACTGACTCTTTGCCTAAGACTCGCTCCGGCAAAATTATGCGCCGTATCCTACGTAAAATTGCATCAGGAGATACCAGTAATTTCGGAGATACCTCCACGCTGGCAGATCCGGGTGTAGTCGAAAAACTACTCGAAGAAAAACAATCAATGAGTATGTCATAACGCCAAAAGGCCAACTCATAGAGGCGGCCTTACATACATCCCAACAAGATGGTTTACTCTAAATAATTCGAGGCGCAGCTAGGCGACAAGCGAACGAATCACGAGGAGCATACACAAGTATGTGACTCGTGTGAGTGAGCGCAGCCAACAAAGCTGCAACTTGAAGTATAACGAGTATAACAGAGGAGAACTCTGATGAATGCTACTGCTTACGAAAAGGTAGAGAATAACCCTCGCTTTAAAGAACTGGTTAGAAAACGTAGTCGCTTTTCATGGCTATTATCAGCAATAACGCTAGCGCTATATGTTAGCTTTATTTTCCTCATCGCATTCGACCCAAGTTGGCTTGGCACACCTATAGCCGAAGGTTCTTATATCACAAGAGGCATTCCTGTCGGTGTTGGCCTCATTGTTATCTCTTTTGTCCTAACTGGGATCTACGTAATTCGAGCAAACGGTGAATTTGACCGCTTAACAGCTGAAATTTTACAAGAGGTAGAAAAATGAAAGTCTTCCCCTCTCTCGCTCTCTTTTTCACCTCATCAATCGCATCAGCAGATGCGTTAACCGGAGATGTTGAGCGCCAACCTGTTAATATTCAAGCAATCATAATGTTTTTATTGTTCGTCGGTTTTACGCTTTATATCACCTATTGGGCATCAAAAAGAACACGTTCGCGCTCTGATTACTATACCGCTGGTGGGAAAATAACAGGATTTCAAAATGGTATGGCTATTGCGGGGGATTTTATGTCTGCCGCTTCATTCCTAGGTATTTCCGCACTGGTTTATACCTCAGGATACGATGGACTTATTTACTCCATTGGCTTTTTAATCGGCTGGCCTATTATCTTATTTCTCATCGCTGAGCGTTTACGTAACCTTGGCCGTTATACCTTTGCTGACGTAGCTTCATATCGATTAAAACAAAGGCCTATACGCATACTATCTGCGGTAGGGTCATTGGTTGTTGTCGCACTCTACTTAATTGCTCAGATGGTTGGAGCTGGAAAGCTAATCGAATTACTGTTTGGCCTAAATTATCATGTGGCTGTCGTTATCGTTGGCTTTCTAATGGTGCTATATGTTTTGTTTGGTGGAATGTTAGCCACTACATGGGTGCAAATCATTAAAGCAATATTATTGCTAGCCGGTGCGACATTTATGGCAGTCATGGTCATGAAACATGTCGGCTTTAACTTTAATACCCTGTTTAAAGAAGCTGTTGCGGTTCATAAAAATGGTATCGCCATTATGAGTCCAGGAGGATTAGTTTCAGATCCTATCTCGGCGCTATCTCTTGGTTTAGCTCTTATGTTTGGTACTGCGGGTTTACCACATATCATCATGCGATTCTTCACTGTGAGCGATGCAAAAGAAGCACGTAAGAGTGTATTTTATGCAACTGGGTTTATCGGTTACTTCTACATATTAACCTTCATTATTGGTTTCGGTGCTATTGTGCTTGTCGGTTCAAACCCGGCCTTTAAAGATGCAGCCGGCGCATTAATTGGTGGAACAAATATGGCCGCAGTACATCTTGCAGATGCGGTTGGTGGTAACTTCTTCTTAGGTTTCATTTCTGCCGTTGCTTTTGCCACAATACTCGCCGTTGTCGCAGGACTCACACTTGCCGGTGCTTCTGCGGTATCTCATGACCTTTACGCTATGGCAATGAAAAATGGTAAAGCAAATGAAAAAGATGAGCTCCGAGTGTCTAAAATTACCGTTGTTATTTTAGGCTTTGTTGCAATCGGTCTGGGTATTTTATTTGAAAAACAAAATATCGCCTTCATGGTTGGATTAGCATTCTCAATTGCAGCTAGCTGCAACTTCCCAATTATTTTACTTTCAATGTATTGGCGCAAGCTGACAACACGAGGTGCATTAGCGGGTGGTTGGTTAGGCCTGTTAACAGCGGTTGTTTTGATGATCTTAGGACCCACAATTTGGGTTGGTATTTTGCATCATGATAAACCTATTTACCCATATGAGTATCCTGCATTATTCTCAATGATCGTCGCATTCACAGCTTCATGGCTGTTCTCTGTGACTGATAATTCAGAACAAGGAAGAATGGAAAAAGAACGCTTCAGAGAGCAATTTGTTCGTTCTCAAATTGGTTTAGGTATCGAGAAGGGAAAATCACACTAAAAATTATTTTCCTCATACTCTTAAAAAACGACTCAATGAGTCGTTTTTTTATTTATAAAAACACCCTCGTTATTATGAACTTATAAACACTAACACCTACACATTAACCATGTGTAATTATTTTTTATTTAATTAAACACATATAAAGTAGAAACAATAAATATTATTATAAATAACAATATTTAATTAATATGATTATTAATAAATTAAAAATAACATTAATCGCCATAACTATATTATATTAAATAAAAATTTAAATCACAAAAATATAAATAGTTTTTAATCTATAAATACCCATCATTATCATACAATTAACAATTATTAATTTAATTATATTTTTTTAACCTTGATCATTTTAATATTTACTTCTATTAATTAAACGACTAAGAACCAATACTTAAAAAAGGAAGCATTCATTATGTTTGAAAAAATAAATTCAAATAAAATAGAGGAAATAAAGAAGGTAAAAATAAGCACATCAACAATTATAGATATACTTGATGGGTTAAAATCCGGTGATGTTTTATCTCATCAATTATCATCGTTGAATAAGAACAATTATTACATTGTTGGGCAAGCTTATACTGTTCAATGGAAATTAGTTAAAAAAGGTAAGAACATTATAGAGAAGCAACCATCAACATGGGATCAAGTCCGTCAATTTTTGGTACCTGAGCTAAAATCAGCCGAAGGTTTAATATACATCGCAGGTGCTGGTGATTTAATTAAGCACGCAGCTTTAGCGGGTGGAATGAGCTGTACATATTTTCAAAAGCTCGGATTTAATGCCATTATTTTAGGTGGCGCCGTTAGGGATATTAATGAATTGAAAGATTTAGATATCCCTGTTATTGCGAGTAACATTACCCCTTCTGATACACAAGGCGCCTACTATGTAAGTGAAACAGGCACTAGCTGTCGAATTGAAGATAACACGATTTATACAGGAGATCTGGTTATTTCTGATCCAAACGGTACTGTCATTGTCCCATTTAATTTAATCGATAAAGTTATCGATGAAGCAATGATTATTAATAGCACTGAAAATACAATGTTAGAAAAAATAAAGTCAGGACAAAGATTGCCCGAGCTAATCAATCAAACAGGAAGAATATAATTTTATACTTATTATGAGGTAACACTATGTTTACCATCCATACATTAGGTCCTAAAGATACAAACTGTGAAAAGGCGGCTCATTTTTGGTTAAAACAAAAAAATTTAACTGGTAATGTTGTCCTTCATGAAACTTTAGAAGTTGCTGTAGAAAAAATAAAGAAAGATAATAATTGTATTTTACTTGGATGCATTGTTTACCCTTACTTACACAATATAGTTTTTAAAAATTTAAACTTATTAAAACTAACGGATTGTTTTGTTATGGACACTCATAACATGTTATTTGCAAGCCGATTTAATGATTTAAATAAAATAAATAAAGTCGGTTCTCATCCCGCACCAAAGGATTTAATTTCTGAAATAAAAAATTTAAATCCTAAAATAGAATCGATACTTTTTAATTCAAATAGTGAATCAGCGTTACAGTGCGCAAATGGCACTGTTGATGCATGTATTACAACGCTTAAAGCTGCTGAACGAAATAAATTAACCGTTTTACATGACTTTGGTCCCGTTCCAATGGGTTTTTCTATTCATTCTAAAATATACTAAATCTGAAATAATGTGAGGAAATAAAATGAGCCTTTATTTATCAAATGAAATGATCTCCTACGATATGGATTTACACCGCAACGAAGGTGAGGAAAGTAAAATAAAAGCCAAGTTTATACATGGTACAGGTTTTACTATCGCATTTTGGACATTTAAACCTAATGCAATCATTCCTGAACATGTTCATGAACATGAAACAGCAACAACAATATTAAAAGGTTCCCTAAGACTCACAGTCGATGGCCGAACAGTTTATTTACATGCGGGAGACTCTTTTATTATACCGTCTTGGGCAACCCATGATGCCGAAGCGCTAGAGCCATCAGAAGTTATTGATGTTTACACACCTGTCAGAGAGGACTATTTAGCAAGACAAAATGGCTCTGTTGAAACCTATTTGAACACCTCTCAACAAAAAAACTAGCTCTTCACAACCAAACTTGTAGCCTCAAGATTAAGGAAAAGATATGTTACTTTCTTATGACTATGACGTTATCACAGGAAGAAATGATAATATTCCGAAGAAGCTAGATAAATCCTTCACGAATAATACTCAACCCTCTTCATGGGAGCCATCCTCTTGGACGGAGTTTCCGATAGAGCAAGACCCTCTATACCCCGATAAATGCGCTTTAGATTACTTTCAAACACGTTTAAGGAATCACCCTCCGTTAGTGCTTGCTTCTGAAATAAGAAGCTTCAAAAAGACACTAGCTGCTGTTACTGAAGGTAAAGCATTTATCTTACAAGGTGGGGACTGCGCAGAATCCTTTGATAGCTGTAAATCCACGATTATCCGAGATTTAATTTATACCTTTAATCAAATGTCTGGCTTAATAAATCAATCAACTAAACTGCCTATTATAAAAGTTGGGAGAATTGCAGGTCAATATGCCAAACCTCGTAGTAACTCATTTGAAATAAAAGACGGTATTGAGCTCCCTAGCTATCGAGGGGAGATTATCAATGGGTTAGATTTTTCAGAAAAAAGCCGTACACCTGACCCGCAAAGAATGCTAAATGCCTACCATTACTCATCAGCAACGCTAAATTTAATTAGAGCGATAAATACCTCTGAGTCTCCTGAGCATCAATATAAATTAAATATAAAAGTGTATCCGGGTTCAACGGAGCAGCCACATTATATTTCCTTTCTTGAAGCGCTATATAAAACAGTCAATTATCTTTCCAATAAAGAGAATGTGACAAAACCAATTTACATCAGCCATGAAGCATTACTTCTTCCTTATGAAGAAGCAATGACAAGAAAGGATTCCAGTGATAACAAATGGTATAACTGCTCAGCACATATGGTGTGGGTTGGAGAACGTACTCGAGATATCAATCAAGCACATATTGAATACCTTAGAGGCATAGAAAATCCAATAGGAATTAAATGTGGGCCTAAAATGACAGGAGATACACTCATTAAGCTAATAAGTAAGCTTAATCCGAGTCAGGAAGCGGGTAAAATTATACTTATTGTCAGAATGGGTGTTGATGCTATCAAGGAGAAACTACCGCTTTTATTGGAGGCGGTGAAATATCATGGCTCACCTGTAATTTGGATGGTGGATCCAATGCATGGTAATACTAAGAGTGCTGAAAATGGATATAAAACTAGATATTTTTCCGATATTTATAATGAAGTTACACAATTCTTAACAATACTCAAAGCTTCACATATTCATCCAGGAGGATTACATCTCGAAATGACAGGACAAGACGTCACTGAATGCACGGGAGGATTACAAGAAATACAAGGAAATGATATCTCCTATAAATATCAAACTCTATGTGACCCACGATTAAATAGAATGCAATCTCTTGAGTTGGCTTATCTTTTTGGTAAAAATTGGCAGTAATAAATTGTGATTACTAAAAAAATTCAATCCCCTGCCATTATCGGCGGGGGATATCTAAATAAGACACAGTAATTAACGCTAAATATTATCTTGAATAATATTGTCTTTCAGATTCAACCCAATTATCAACTAGCATAAAAAAATGTTGAGGATCAGTCTGCTTTTCTTCACGTAATTTCTGGTACTCAGCTTTATTCTTAGGTATGTAGCGCGATAGTAGTTGGCTTAAAACAATCTCTTTTTCTGCAAAACGAGAACCAATTTTAAATTGTTTATATAATAAAGTAGTAACTATAGCGCTCAGAGCTAGCATACCTAAGCCAAGACTAAAGCTATAGTCAATCGCAAGAAAATTTCTAACTGTATTTAGTAATAAAAATGGCACAAAAAACATCACGAGCAATGACAGAATGATCGCACCATCTTGCCCATTATTGAATTCATTTTCTTGCTGTTTGTTTACAGATACTATTTGGTCAAAAACTTGATGATTAGCGCTTTTTATTTTTTTCATTTTATCCACCTTTGATAAACAAACAATCTTCATAATAAGTACAAAAGATAAAATTTTTGCACCTTTCTCATTTGTCTATTTTCCAGCTTATAGTGTTCATTTTATCCTACTGATGAGACTATCAATAAGTAAATTCCCTTTATAAAATGACAATATCGCTTAGAAAAACCACTATATGCAGTATAAACACAACTAAATGAAACATCAATTTAACAATTTTTATCTATTTTATGAAACATAAAAAGACCTATTTATAACAATTACACCTGTGATTGTATATCTACAAAACAGATAAATAACTTATTATTAATTGATATTCATAGCATTAGTTAGTCCAAAAGCATTTTATTGACCAAACTCAATGTGTTAAATGAAGATAAAAACAAAATTATTTAAGTGAAAATACAACAAGTAAATGTATATGGAGCATATCAGAATCATTATTATTATTAATATAAAAAAATATTTTCAGGCATGACCAATTTTATCATCAATACTTGGCTAAGTGCATGCTCACACTTCTTCCACTAAGTGAGCTGTTACTCACTACTTTATGTTGAGCGAATCCATTCACAGCCATAATGTTATTCACAATGTGAGCATAGCCAACTTCATCATCAATACACAACTAAGCACAAAACTCATACTGCTTCCACCAAGTGAGCTGTTACTCACTACTTTATGTTGGGCGAATCCATTCACAGCTATAATGTTACTCACAATGCGTGCATAGCCAATTTCA
>NZ_DOEH01000030.1:78386-78793 GCF_003533305.1 Providencia sp.
GCTGTTACTCACTACTTTATGTTAAGTAAATTCATTCGCTCTATCAATGCCGACCTCAAGGCTAAAGCCCCCTATGATATGAGGTATCAAAATAAGCCTATTGATATTAAAGGTTGAAGTTCCTGGGTACCGAGATGACTGAGCTAGATCGGCACAATCACACTCTACTTTGCCTGTGTTCTAGTCATAAGCCATCACTGATAAACTCAAGAGAATACTTATATCTAAAATCTCTTAATAAGATAAAATTTATGAGGTAGTGAATGAATATGTTTTTTATATCTTTGAAGATTAGTATATGAGTGTGCTGGCGTGTTCATGTGTTGAATTCACTACAGATTATTGGTTACGATGCCTAACCAGTTAGTCCTAATTTCCCTAAATCCCCCAACGCAAAAAAGCCACCC
>NZ_DOEH01000008.1 GCF_003533305.1 Providencia sp.
GATATTATGCAATAACTTTTGCAACAACACCGGCGCCTACAGTACGACCACCTTCACGGATTGCGAAACGCAAACCATCATCCATCGCGATTGGGTGAATCAATGTCACGATCATGTTGATGTTATCGCCTGGCATTACCATCTCTACGCCTTCTGGCAGTTCGATAGTACCGGTTACGTCAGTTGTACGGAAGTAGAACTGTGGACGGTAACCTTTGAAGAATGGAGTATGACGACCACCTTCATCTTTGCTCAGGATATACACTTCTGATTCGAATTGTGTATGTGGCTTGATTGAACCTGGTTTTGCCAGTACTTGTCCACGTTGAATTTCTTCACGTTTAGTACCACGCAGTAAAACACCCACGTTCTCACCAGCACGACCTTCGTCAAGCAGTTTACGGAACATTTCAACGCCAGTACAAGTTGTTTTAACTGTTGCTTGAATACCAACAATCTCAACTTCTTCACCAACTTTAACGATACCACGCTCAACACGGCCTGTTACTACTGTACCACGACCTGAGATTGAGAATACGTCTTCAATTGGCAGCAGGAATGGTTTGTCAATTGCACGCTCTGGTTCTGGGATATAGCTATCCAGGAAACCAGCTAGTTCAACAATTTTCGCTTCCCACTCTGGAACACCTTCCAGTGCTTTCAGTGCAGAACCACGGATAACTGGAGTGTCATCACCTGGGAAATCGTACTGAGAAAGAAGTTCACGAACTTCCATTTCAACGAGTTCTAACAGTTCTTCGTCGTCTACCATGTCACATTTGTTCAGGAACACGATGATGTAAGGAACACCAACTTGGCGACCTAACAGGATGTGTTCACGCGTTTGTGGCATTGGGCCATCAGTCGCAGCAACAACCAGAATTGCACCGTCCATCTGCGCAGCACCCGTGATCATGTTTTTAACATAGTCGGCGTGACCTGGGCAGTCTACGTGTGCGTAGTGACGAGCTGGGGTGTCATATTCTACGTGTGAAGTAGAGATAGTGATACCACGTGCTTTTTCTTCTGGTGCGTTATCGATTTGATCGAATGCACGAGCAGAACCGCCGTAAGTTTTTGCTAGAACAGTAGTGATAGCTGCTGTCAGAGTAGTTTTACCATGGTCAACGTGGCCGATTGTACCAACGTTAACGTGCGGTTTTGAACGTTCAAATTTTTCTTTAGACATTAGATTGTCCCTCTAAGACACGGAATCGGTGGTCAGACCACATCAACCAAGCATAAATAAGTTTGCTTGTATTATTTACAGGAGACAAATCAGGGATTATTGAGTACATAGGGGAAGTGGTGCTGATAGGCAGATTCGAACTGCCGACCTCACCCTTACCAAGGGTGTGCTCTACCAACTGAGCCATATCAGCACATCTTGGAGCGGGCAGCGGGAATCGAACCCGCATCATCAGCTTGGAAGGCTGAGGTAATAGCCATTATACGATGCCCGCAATGAACTCGGCTACCTGAGTTATCAGCTGCTAAACTTTTCTTGATTTATCCATTGAGGATTATCAAGGAGATGGTGGTGGGAGAAGGATTCGAACCTTCGAAGTCGATGACGGCAGATTTACAGTCTGCTCCCTTTGGCCGCTTGGGTATCCCACCTATCCAAATTTTTAATGGTGCCGGCACCAAGAGTCGAACTCGGGACCTACTGATTACAAGTCAGTTGCTCTACCAACTGAGCTATGCCGGCATCAAGTGCTGCGCATTCTAGGAAGACTGAGCGCATGTTGCAACAAAAAAATTAACTTTTTTGTTCGTTCGCTCACTTTTTATCCGTTTATTGCATTTTTGCTGTTTTTTTAACTCTTTCTCGCTTAAAACATCAACAGCAGCCTTTAACTATAATCCATTATTAATTCATGAGTAAAGAGCTCTAATAGGTTTACATTTTTTAAATGTCTATTTTATAGCCACTATCACACTTCTATCACTCTAATTGTTAGAGTGTTTTTTAGTCAGTTAATGTCTTTTTTACTGCACCCGTCAAAAAAAAAGCATATAAAACATAAAAAGTTCTACGCCTACAATCTTTCACTCGCTATGATGCTATCAAATTTTATGGATACGGATGTTTAGGCAACCTATCCAACCTGCATAAAATAGGCAGATGTTGGTTTATGAAACAAAATGAAAATTTTATTAACACTCCATATTTAGAGTTTGATAGAGAACATTGGTCAACTTTACGTGATTCAGTCCCGTTGACTCTAACATCCAGTGAGCTTCTTGAATTGAAAGGCATCAATGAAGAACTCTCGATGAAGGATGTTATCGAAATCTATCTACCACTATCTCGCTTACTTAATTTTTATATAAGCTCTAACCTACGTCGCCAAGCTGTCTTAGAACAATTCTTAGGGACTAATGAGGCCAAAGTTCCTTATATTATCGGCATTGCCGGCAGCGTGGCAGTAGGTAAGAGCACGACAGCCCGTTTACTTCAGGCCTTATTAACGCGCTGGCCAGAACACAGAAAAGTTGACCTTATTACGACTGATGGCTTTTTACATCCTAATCAGGTGTTAAAAGATAAAAATATAATGAAGAAAAAAGGTTTTCCACAATCTTATGATATGAGGAAACTAGTTAACTTTGTTTCACAGATTAAATCTGGCGCACGCCATGTTGCTGCGCCTGTTTATTCTCATTTAACCTATGATATTGTCCCCGACCAGCAACAAATCATCGATCAACCTGATATATTGATCCTTGAAGGGCTAAACGTTCTTCAAAGTGACATGGATTACCCGCAAGATCCGCATCATGTATTCGTTTCAGATTTTGTCGATTTTTCAATTTATGTAGATGCTGCACCACAACTATTAAAACAATGGTATATAGGACGCTTTTTAAAATTTCGCCAAGGTGCATTTTCTGCTCCTGGTTCTTATTTTCATAGTTACTCTAAATTAAGTGAAGAAGAAGCTATAAATATTGCTAGCTCAATTTGGGATGAGATTAATGGATTAAATTTAAAAGAAAATATATTACCAACAAAAGAACGAGCAAGTTTAATAATGACCAAAGGTGAAAATCATTCTATTCAAAGTGTTAGATTGAGAAAGTAGTTATTTTTTAATTATTATTGGCCGGTTTAATTCCGGCCCGAAATTTTATTATTCATTTGATCTTAATGATATTTCACCACCAATATATGGCACAATTTCTCCATTTTCTTTTTGTAATAAAAGTGCACCCTGCTCATTAATCCCTCGTTCAATGCCAACTATAATATCATTACCTATCAATAGCTTAATTTTTCTATTAAAAAAATTATCAAGCTTAAACCAACGCTCGATGAAAGGTTTTAAACCTGCTTTCTCAAATAAAACTAATGCTGTTCTTAATGTTTGAATAATATTTATTGATAATTCATTTCGTTCAATATCATTAACTTCATCTATTAAAGATGCCCATGACTGATTTATAGCCTTATTATCTTCAACGTTATTTTTATCCATTCCAATATTAATACCAATACCAATAATAATATGCGCAGCATCACCAGTTTTACCGGTTAATTCAACAAGAATACCTGCAAGTTTTTTATCATTCATATAAAGGTCATTAGGCCATTTTACTTTTACTTTTACTTTATTCGAACCTAACTTATTTAGTGTTTCAGCGATAACAATACCTACAACTAAACTTAACCCTATTGCCGCAGCAGGCCCTTGTTCGAGTTTCCAATACATTGACAAATAAAGGTTGCAACCAAATGGAGAGATCCATTGGCGGCCTCTCCTTCCTCGACCTGCACTTTGATATTCAGCTAAACAAGTATCACCCGATTTAAGATTTGGGATCCGTTCCAACATGTATTGGTTGGTTGAGTCAATAACAGGTTCTACGATGATATTAACGTCATCAATTTGCTTTTTAATTGTTTCTCTGTTTAATAGATTCATTTGGTAAGGGAGCTTATAACCTTTACCTGTCACCGTTTGAATATTCAAGCCCCATGATCGTAGCGTTTTAATGTGTTTATTAATTGCCGCCCTTGTCATGCCTAACTTATCGCCAAGCTGTTCACCTGAGTGCAGCTGTGCATCCGATAAAATATCAACAAGCTGTAAAGGTATACTTATCTCTCTCATACAAGACAATCCATAGCGTTAATCTCACCTTTCTTTCCAATAAATCTAACTTCAGGTTCTAAAAGAATACCAAAGCGCTTTGCAACTGTCTGGCTTACAAATTTAGCTAATTCAACAATATCTTGTCCTGTTGCTTGATTTTTATTAATTAAGACTAATGCTTGTTCTGTATGTACCGCAGCTCCGCCCATTTCATAGCCTTTCAAGCCACACTGATCGATTAACCACCCAGCAGCAAGTTTTACACGCCCATCTATTTGCAAGTATTGTGGGCAAGAAGGATATTCAACTTTAATTTTCTGCGCTTCTTCAGCTGATATAACGGGGTTTTTAAAAAAACTTCCCGCATTGCCTGTTACGGTAGGATCAGGTAATTTACTTTTACGTGTCTGACATACAGACTCAAAGACTTGTTGTGGAGTCACTATAGCGGGATCTAGCTTAGCAAGGTCTCCGTATGTTAGTTTTGGTGCCCATACTTTAGAAAGTTTCAATCCGACGCTAACAATGGCGTAATTCTCTTTATATGTATGCTTGAAAATACTATCACGGTATCCAAACTGGCACTCATCAACAGAAAGGCGAGTAATATTTCCAGTCGCTAAACAAAGTAGGTCAACATACTCACATATATCTTTTAATTCTAATCCATATGCGCCAATATTTTGAATAGGCGCAGAACCTACACAGCCAGGGATCAGTGCTAAATTTTCAGCACCATAAATCCCTTTGCTTAACAGTATTTCCAACAACTGATGCCAATTTTCACCGGCTCCAACTTGTATATGCCAGAATTCATCTGTCTGCGTTATTTGAATGCCTTTGATTCTATTAACGATGACGGCACCTTCAAAATCTTCAATAAATAAAATATTACTTCCACTACCAAGTAGCAATATGGGTAATTTTTTATTTGTTGTCTCTATCCACAGTTGATGTAAAGCATCCGCACTTTGTACGATAGATAAAGACGATGCTTTCGCCTCAATACCAAAGCTATTAAATAATTTGAGTTCAGAATTCAGGTTCATACTACCTTCAATACTAAAAAACTAAGATGAGGTAAGTCTATCAGTCAGGCTTAATAGAGAATAGTAGCAATCTATAAATAATCATATAAGTACAATCAACTTACTTATGTGAGCTAACGGATAAGATTATTATTTGATCTGAGTATATAAAATAGAAATGATTGAATGATGAAATGATGAAATGATGAAATGATGAAATGATGAAATGTTAATATCCTGGAAAGTAAAAAGCCACCTATAAGGTGGCTTTTCATTATTTAAAACCTAGCAGTTCCCTACTCTCACATGGGGAGA
>NZ_DOEH01000016.1:0-101237 GCF_003533305.1 Providencia sp.
GCTCAGGCTGCAAAAGAACAAGCGGAACAAGAGCGTCAAGCCGCAGAAGCCGCAAGCCTTGCTGAGGAAGAAGCTGAGCGTCAAGCTCAACAAGATGCTGAGAATGCACCTATAATCGAACAAGAAAAACCTAAAAAAGAAGGTTTTTTTGCGCGATTAAAAAGCGGATTATTAAAAACACGTCAAAATTTAGGCTCTGGTTTTTTTAGCTTATTTAGCGGCAAAAAAATTGATGATGACCTCTTTGAGGAATTAGAAGAACAATTACTCATTGCCGATGTGGGTGTGGAAACAACACGGAAAATTATCGATAATTTAACGGCACATGCAAGCCGTAAAGAACTCAAAGATGCGGACGCTTTATACAGTAAATTACGTGAGGAAATGTCTGATATTTTAGCGGGTGCAGATAAACCACTAGTTATCGAAGATAAAAAACCTTATGTTATTCTTATGGTTGGGGTTAATGGAGTTGGGAAAACAACTACCATTGGCAAAATGGCTCGTCAATTCCAATCCGAAGGTAAAACCGTCATGTTAGCTGCGGGAGATACTTTCCGTGCCGCTGCGGTAGAACAGCTACAAGTTTGGGGTGAGCGCAACAAAATTCCTGTTGTTGCACAACACACGGGTGCTGATCCTGCCTCTGTCATTTTTGATGGGATCCAATCAGCTCAAGCTAAAGGTGCTGATATTCTGATTGCAGATACCGCAGGGCGCTTACAAAATAAAGCACATTTAATGGAAGAGCTGAAAAAAATAGTCCGAGTGATGAAAAAACTGGACCAAGACGCCCCTCATGAAATTATGCTAACACTAGATGCAAGTACTGGACAAAATGCGATTAGTCAGGCGAAACTTTTTAATGAAGCGGTAGGTCTGACTGGTATAACATTGACGAAACTCGATGGCACAGCAAAAGGTGGGGTAATTTTCTCTATTGCAGATCAATTCGGTATTCCTATTCGTTATATCGGTATTGGTGAAGGCATTGAAGATTTACGTCCATTTAAAGCAGATGACTTTATCGAGGCTCTATTTGCCCGAGAGGAATAATTTTCGATGATCCGCTTTGAACACGTTAGTAAAGCTTATCGCGGTGGCCGCCAAGCTCTTCAAGGGGTAGATTTTCATCTACAAGCCGGAGAAATGGCATTTTTAACGGGTCACTCAGGCGCAGGTAAAAGTACATTACTTAAACTCATTTGTGGTATTGAGCGCCCAAGTGCGGGTCATATCTTGTTTAATGGTCATGATATCAGTCGTTTGAAAAATAGGGAGATCCCCTTTTTACGTCGACAAATTGGGATGATTTTTCAAGATCATCACCTGCTATTTGACCGAACAGTTTATGACAATGTTGCTATGCCGCTGATTATTTCTGGGGCAAGTACTGAAGATATTCGTCGACGTGTCTCAGCTGCATTAGACAAAGTTGGATTATTGGATAAAGCAAAAAACTTGCCTATTCAATTATCGGGCGGTGAACAGCAGCGTATTGGTATCGCTCGCGCGGTTGTGAATAAACCGACGATGCTACTTGCGGATGAGCCAACGGGTAACCTTGATGGAGAACTTTCTGAGGGGATCATGCGTTTATTTGAAGAATTTAACCGCGTTGGTGTGACCGTTTTAATGGCAACCCATGATGTTGCACTGATTGAGCGTCGTAACTATCGTGTGCTTACTTTAAGTGAAGGTCGGATGCTTGGAGGTCAACATGGCTAGGAATGTCCGTAAAGGCAAGCCAGAACGTACCATGAAGTCGAAAAGCAAGGCACTTAAAGGGGGATGGCGTGAACAGTGGCGTTATTCATGGCTAAATGCGTTAGCTGATATGCTAAGACAGCCACTAGCAACCTTTTTAACCATTATGGTTATTGCTATTTCATTAGCACTACCTAGCCTTTGCTATGTTGTTTGGAAGAATGTTTCCCAAGCCGCATCACAGTGGTATCCTGCACCACAACTAACTGTTTATCTTGATAAATCTCTTGATGAGCAAGGTGGTCAAAATGTGGTTAATCAATTACAGGCCCTTGATGGTATTGAACACGTTAATTATCTGTCTCGCGATCAAGCCATGAGTGAGTTTCGTAGTTGGTCTGGTTTTAGTACTGCTTTGGATATGCTTGAAGAAAATCCATTACCTGCTGTTGCGATTATCACGCCAAAGATTAATTTTGAGGGGTCCGATGTTTTAGCCACTTTACGCGATAGAGTTAGCCAAGTTGGCGGTATCGAAGAAGTGCGCATGGACGACAGTTGGTTTTCTCGACTTGCAGCGCTGACGAGGCTAGTTGGGCAGGTTGCCTCTGTGATTGGCATTTTGATGATAGTATCGTTGTTCTTAGTGATAGGTAATAGTGTCCGTTTGAATATTTTTGCCCGCAGAGATACCATTAATGTCATGAAATTGATTGGGGCAACTGATGGTTTTATTATGCGCCCATTTTTAAATGGCGGTATTGTGTTAGGGGCACTCGGTGCCATTATCTCACTGATAATGACATCATTATTGGTGTGGCAACTCTCCGGTGTTGTTGCGCAAGTAGCCAGTGTATTTGGGACCCAATTTCGTATCGAAGGGCTGTTGTGGGAAGAAACGTTACTTATTTTGTTGTTATCAGCCATTGTTGGCTGGGTCGCCGCTTGGTTAGCGACCATTCAACATCTACGTCATTTCACTCCTGAATAATTGCGTATTTCATCGGCACTTAATATAAGGGTGTCGATGAAAATTTCGCCATTAAGGAACTTCAAACGATAATTTTTGTCCTACATTGACCCGTTGTTGATAAATCTTGCCTATAATTTATTTAATGTAACGAAGCTGATAAACTGATTATTCACCACATCGAATTCAAATTAATTTTTTTTTATTTATTTTATAGAGGATCTGCATGACCAAAGATATGCAATCATTAGCGCTTGTTCCGCAAGGGAGTATTGAAGCTTATATGCGAGCTGCCAATGCGTACCCTATGCTCACCGCTGAGGAAGAGAAGGAACTTGCTGAACGGCTGCATTACCATGGTGATCTGGATGCCGCAAAGCAATTGATCTTATCTCATTTGCGTTTTGTTATTCATGTTGCACGAGGCTATGCAGGGTATGGTTTACCGCAAGCTGATTTAATTCAGGAAGGTAACATCGGCCTGATGAAAGCCGTTCGTCGCTTTAATCCTGAAGTCGGTGTCCGCTTGGTCTCTTTTGCTGTTCATTGGATCAAAGCAGAAATTCATGAATACGTTCTACGTAACTGGCGTATTGTTAAAGTTGCCACGACAAAGTCGCAGCGTAAATTATTCTTTAATTTAAGAAAAAATAAAAAACGTCTTGGTTGGTTTAATCAGGACGAAGTGGATATGGTTGCTCAAGAATTAGGAGTGAGCACCAAAGATGTCCGCGAAATGGAATCACGTATGTCAGCGCAGGACATGGCATTTGATATGTCTGATGATGATGACAGTAGCGATTTTGGTGGTCCTGTTGCACCAGTGCTTTTTTTACAGGATAAATCGTCTGATTTTGCTGGCTCAATTGAAGATGATAATTGGGAAAGTCATGCAACTGATCGTTTATCTGATGCATTGGAGTCCCTCGATGAACGTAGTCAGGATATCATCCGCGCTCGTTGGTTAGATGACGATAATAAAACAACGCTTCAAGAGCTTGCTGATAAATATGGTGTATCTGCTGAGCGTGTGCGCCAACTTGAAAAAAATGCGATGAAAAAATTGCGTTTAGCGATGGAAGACGACGAAGACGAAGACGAAATGTAATTTTTATTTCTTCTTATCACTATCTGCATTTATTATTATTTTGCAGTGTAATAGATGCAGATAGTGACTTAATTTTATTTCCTGCCTTTATTCCTCTTGTTTTAATCACGCTTTATTCAAATCATTCTTTACACTAATCACAGTATAATTCTAATGGCAACCCATCTGGGTCCGCGAAAAAAGTAAATCGTTTTTGTGTATAGGGATCGATTCTTATTGCTTCACAGATAACGCCATGCTGACTTAAATAGGTTATCCATTTATCTAATTCATCAACACTAAATGCAAGATGCCGTAGCCCCATAGCTTCAGGGTAACTAGGTCTTGCTGGCGGATTAGGAAAACTAAATAGTTCGATTTGATAATTATCACCAAAAGCTAAATCTGCTTTCCATGAATCATTTTCTGGGCGGTAGTATTCTGCGAGTAAATTCAATCCAAGAATACGGCAGTAAAAATCTTTACTGATTTGGTAATTCGACGCAATAATTGCAACATGATGAATTTTCTTTAATTTCATGTTATTCACCTATTTTCATATCCCATTCGCCATCTTTTACTGTGGCACTAAAACCACAGGCGCTTAGAAATTTTTCTATGATGATTTTTTGTTGCACTTCTAACCCATTGAAATTGAAGTACCAATGTTTAACTTCAGGTTGTTGGCGGCAAATTTCTTGTAGCAAGTATAGGCCAACTCCCCGACGACGAGTGACTTCACGTACACAAAAATCACTGATAGTTCCTTGAGATCTATTGATACTGACTTTAGCCGCAGCGAGCAATCGGTCATTAAAGCGAGCCGCAAAAAATTGTTGATCTGATTTGAGTGCTTGGATCAGTTGTGGTTGTGTCTGGTCTATCCAGATCTTATATAAGTCTTGGTACTGATGTTCAGTAGGATTAACCAAAGGAATAATCGTGAGTCTCATGATGTATTTATCTGTTTCCTTGTCTGTTTTTCAGTCATTTCTGTTGTCGGAGTGATCCATAACTGATTTTTTAATTTTAGAGAGAAAAATTTTGTCTAGCTTGATCTTCCGAGTTTAGCTCGGATTAATTTAAATTTAACCAGAATATAACACTAGTATTTACAAAAAAACCATTTTATAACATCAGTTTTTTATTCTGCATATAACTTAATAATCTACCATATCCATTTGCTTTTTAGCATAATTATCTTGTTTAATGGTCTGAAATATATAGCCTTATTTGCTGTATTTTGAAATATCAGGCATTGATCCTGTCAACTATAATAAACGACTATAAATCAAACACAAACACTCAGAACCATCGAGATAGGGACAATAACATGAAGAAGATGAATAAAGCATTATTGGCTGGCTGCATCGCAATGGCATTTAGTTCAAGCGGATGGGCAAAGGAAATTAAGATTGCTGTTGTTGGGGCAATGTCTGGTCCCGTTGCACAATATGGTGACATGGAATTTACAGGTGCGCGTCAAGCGATTGCAGACATTAATGCAAAAGGCGGTATCAATGGCGATACTCTAGTTGCTGTTGAATATGATGATGCTTGCGACCCGAAACAAGCCGTTGCTGTTGCAAATAAAGTGATTAATGATGGGATTCGTTATGTCATTGGCCATTTGTGTTCATCATCAACTCAGCCTGCATCTGATATTTATGAAGATGAAGGCATTATTATGATCACACCAGCGGCAACAAATGCTGATTTAACCACACGTGGCTACCAAATGGTATTGCGTACAACAGGGTTAGATTCAGACCAAGGTCCTACCGCAGTTAAATATATTTTAGATGAAATTAAGCCAAAGCGTATTGCGGTTGTCCATGACAAGCAGCAGTACGGTGAAGGTCTAGCTCGTTCAGTTCGCGAAAGTTTAAATAAAGCGGGTGTAAAAGAAGTGCTGTTTGAAGGTGTCACCGCAGGAGATAAAGATTTCTCAGCGTTAGTCGCAAAATTGAAAAAAGAGAACGTTGATTTTGTTTACTTTGGTGGGTATTACCCTGAAATGGGCCAAATTTTACGTCAAGCGAAGCAATCAGGCCTTAATATCGGCTTTATGGGACCAGAAGGCGTGGGTAACTCGTCTTTATCTAATATTGCAGGAGACGCCTCTGAAGGGATGCTAGTCACTTTACCTAAGCGTTATGATCAAGTTCCAACTAACCAACCGATTGTGGATGCACTGAAAGCGAAAAAAGAAGATCCAACGGGCCCATTCGTTTGGACTACTTATGCGGCTATCCAAAGTTTAACAACGGCAATGCAACGTACCGGTAGCGCTGAGCCTGAAGATTTAGCTAAAGATCTGAAAGCAAATCCGGTTGATACAGTCATGGGCACATTAAGCTGGCAGCCTAATGGTGACCTGAAAGGCTTCGAATTTGGTGTGTTTAAATGGCACAAAGATGGGACGTCTACTGCGGTGAAATAATGTCTTTCATACTTTAAGTTGTATAGGTTGGGCGTTATTGATGGCCTTTATGCAATTTGAATTATTTAGGGCAGAGAATGGGTTGTTTTAGTTAAAATTAGCTGGAGGTTAGCTTTGCTGACTTCCAGCTTTAGCTCTCCTTGAGGGACAGTAGTTTGAAAGGATAGTCCTATGTCAGATCAAATTCTTTATTTTATTCAGCAATTTCTTAATGGATTAACATTAGGTAGTACCTATGCGCTGATAGCCATTGGCTATACCATGGTGTATGGCATTATTGGCATGATTAACTTTGCTCATGGCGAAGTGTATATGATTGGGAGTTATGTCTCGTTCATTGCAATAGCCGGTTTAATGATGCTAGGTATCGATGTCGGCTGGATATTGGTTGCCGCAGCATTTGTTGCCGCTATTGTCGTTTCGAGCGCTTACGGCTGGAGTATTGAGCGCGTTGCTTATCGACCTGTGCGTCATTCTAAACGTCTAATTGCCTTGATCTCCGCGATCGGGATGTCTATTTTTCTGCAAAACTATGTCAGCCTTTCCCAAGGTTCACGAGATCTTGCGTTGCCAAGTTTGATCACTGGCCAGTGGATCATCGGAGAAAGTGATGGTTTCGAAGCAATCATCACTAAAATGCAATTGACGATTTGGGTCGTCACCTTATTAGCAATGCTAGCATTGACGGTATTTATTCGTTATTCGCGCATGGGGAGAGCTTGTCGCGCTTGTGCCGAAGACTTAAAAATGGCGAGTTTATTAGGAATTAATACTGATCGCGTTATTTCACTGACTTTTGTGATTGGTGCCGCAATGGCGGCAGTTGCCGGTGTGTTACTCGGACAATTTTACGGTGTTATCAATCCTTATATTGGTTTCATGGCAGGAATGAAAGCCTTTACGGCAGCGGTACTCGGTGGTATCGGTAGTATTCCGGGAGCAATGCTTGGTGGATTGATTCTAGGCGTTGCTGAGGCGATGACATCTGCATATTTTAGCACTGAATATAAAGATGTCGTGTCATTTGGTTTACTAATAGGTGTATTGCTAATCATGCCAACCGGCATTCTGGGACGCCCGGAGGTCGAAAAGGTATGAGAAAAGAAAATTGGATTAATGCCATTGTGGCATCTGTGACTTTTTTTGTTTTAGCCGTTTTTATGTTAGGGCTAAGACTTACTCTTGATGGTACAAAGCTAGTGGTCACTACAGGCGATTCAGTTCGTTGGAATTGGATCTTTGTTGGGATTGGGATCATCTTTATTTATCAACTGGTTCGCCCATCGCTGGCAAAAGTTTGGCAAGGTGTACCGAAAAAATCGTGGGCGATACCTGATTTCGATGGATCAACGCCGAAACAAAAAATTCTTGCCATTATCATTATTATTGCTGCCATTATATGGCCATTTATCGTGTCGCGTGGAAGTGTAGATATTGCCACACTCACGTTAATTTATGTGATGTTAGGTTTAGGCTTGAATGTGGTGGTTGGCCTTTCAGGGCTACTAGTATTAGGCTATGCGGGATTTTATGCTATCGGTGCATACACCTTTGGCTTGTTAAATCATTATTATGGTTTTGGCTTCTGGGAAAGTTTGCCAATTGCGGGCTTAACTGCGGCATTAGCGGGGTTATTACTCGGCTTCCCAGTATTAAGGCTGCGGGGGGATTACCTCGCAATTGTCACATTAGGTTTTGGTGAAATTGTACGTATTTTACTGCTGAATAATACTGAAATTACTGGCGGACCAAATGGTCTTAGCCAACTACCAAAACCTACATTCTTTGGTCTCGAATTTAGTCGTAGTGCTAAAGATGGTTGGGACACATTCCATCACTTTTTTGGTTTAGATTACAATCCGGGTGATCGGATTATCTTCCTCTATTTTGTTGCGTTATTACTCGTTATTTTAACCTTGTTCGTAATCAATCGATTATTGCGTATGCCATTAGGCCGTGCTTGGGAAGCGCTACGCGAAGATGAAATTGCCTGTCGCTCATTAGGACTAAGCCCTACACGGATTAAATTAACCGCATTTACCATTAGTGCTGCATTTGCGGGTTTCGCGGGGACGTTGTTTGCTGCGCGTCAGGGGTTTATCAGTCCGGAGTCATTCACATTTGTTGAATCCGCATTTGTATTAGCAATTGTAGTACTTGGTGGTATGGGCTCACAAATGTCAGTAATTTTAGCGGCAATCATCTTAGTTGTATCAAGGGAGATGATGCGTGACCTTAATGAATACAGCATGTTATTGCTTGGCGCATTGATGGTACTGATGATGATTTGGCGACCACAGGGTCTATTGCCAATGAAACGTCGCCAAATGAAGTTGAAGAAAACGCAGGAGGGCGATATCGCATGAGTATAACAACGCCTTTGTTGCAAGTCAGTGGCCTAACGATGCGTTTTGGAGGCTTGCTAGCAGTAAATAATGTGGAACTGACGTTAAATCAAGGGGAAATTGTTTCTTTGATAGGTCCAAATGGTGCGGGAAAAACCACCATTTTTAACTGCCTAACTGGTTTCTATAAGCCAACTAGTGGCACTATTGTTTATCGTGATAAACATTTAGAAGGCTTACCTGGACAGGCGATTGCTCGTCTTGGCGTTATTCGAACTTTTCAACACGTTCGTTTGTTTAAAGAAATGACAGTAATTGAAAATCTACTTGTTGCTCAACATCAACATTTGAAAAGCGGTATTTTTTCTGGCTTATTGAAAACGCCAGCGTTTCGTCGCGCAGAATCAGACGCGGTAGATAATGCCATTAAATGGCTCGAGCGGGTTGATTTGTTGCAATTTGCTAATCGACAAGCTGGAAATTTGGCTTATGGACAACAGAGACGTCTTGAAATAGCACGCTGCATGGTAACGCGACCAGAAATCCTAATGCTAGATGAACCTGCTGCTGGGTTAAATCCTAAAGAAACCAATGATTTGGATGAGCTAATTGCAGAGCTACGTACTCATCATAATGTTTCAATTTTATTGATAGAACATGATATGAAGTTAGTCATGGGGATTTCAGATAGAATTTATGTGGTAAACCAAGGTACGCCATTAACCAACGGTACGCCGAATGAAATTCGTCAACACCCAGATGTTATTAAAGCCTATTTGGGAGAAGCTTACTGATGTTAGAATTTAAAAAAGTTTCTACCCATTATGGAAAAATACAAGCATTACATGAAATTAGCTTGAATATCCAAAAAGGTGAAATTGTCACTCTGATAGGTGCCAATGGAGCAGGAAAAACGACATTACTGAGTACACTTTGTGGCGATCCTCGCGCTTCTGAAGGGCAAGTGGTTTATCGTGGTGTTGATATTACGCAATTGCCAACAGCGAAAATTATGCGTGAAGATATTGCCTTGGTGCCAGAAGGCCGTCGTGTTTTTTCACGTATGACGGTGGACGAAAATTTGGCGATGGGCGGCTTTTTTGCCACCCGCTCGCAATACCAAGAGCGTATCGAGAAAGTGTATAAACTTTTTCCAAGGCTCTATGAGCGCCGTAGTCAGCGTTCAGGCACGATGTCTGGTGGCGAGCAGCAGATGCTTGCCATCGGCCGAGCGCTGATGAGTCAGCCAGAACTTCTTCTTTTGGATGAGCCGTCATTAGGGCTTGCTCCGATTATCATTATGCAGATATTTGACACAATTCAACAACTACGTGAAGAAGGCATGACTATCTTCCTTGTAGAGCAAAACGCAAATCAAGCGCTGAAGCTCGCAGATAGGGGCTATGTGTTAGAAAATGGGCATATTGTGTTAGAAGATAGTGGTAAGGCTTTGTTGGCTAATGAGGCGGTGCGAAGCGCTTATCTCGGCGGCTAAAATACTCGTCATCCCTCGAGTTGTAGGGGGTGTTGGCTTCGCTTCGGCTACTCGGGTCACATACTTGTGTATGCTTCCCGAGATATCCTTACTTGCCGCCTACCTACAATTCGAATGATTTAGAGTAGTGAATACTGGCTTCCCTTGAGTTATAGGAGGTGTTGGCTTCGCTTTAACTGTCTGCAATCCTAATGCGCTTCTATATGAATAGATACAGGGTCTTTAATCGTTTTAACAACAAAATTTGTTCCATTTTTGTATAGCGTGACTAGTCTTATTCTTGATGATTTGATCTCTATGTTAGAACAGTCTTTTTCTGATTTTAAGTTAATTAAATTAAAGGTTTGTTTACTTAAAACATGAAAAACAGATTCTGTAATGTCTTCTAACTTATTCATTAATAATAATAAAGAACCATTATTAGGGTCTTTTAATGATAAATATTTGACTAATTCTTTAATTGGCATTGCTTGCAACTCTTTGTTATTTTCAAATGAACTATATTTTTTGATAATATTTTCTACATCCATATTTAATAATGATGAAATATTTATTAATCCTTTAAATCCATTCTCAGCACAAAGTGAATTAGATGATGATAACTTACGAAGGCTTATTTCATTATTATCTTTCCCTGGAAGACTTATGGCTTTATATTCTGAGCTTTTAATAAGTAATTTACTAATCTCATTTTTTATATTTTCTTTGTAAATATCATCTACTATGTTATATAGCGTTGGTGCATTACTTGATAATTTATGATAAAAATCATAATGTGATATTAATTGTGGTGCCTGATTATTATCATCAGTATATTTTATTGCTAATTCATTTATGTTAGCAATAAAAGCTGTTATAGGTCTGTCACTTATATTATATAATTTAAAATCTAAACTGTTGCTTTCTTCTAATTTATTATAATTATAATATTTTGATTTAAATAAATTTGATAAATAGTCTTGAGGGGGAATTGTTCTACTTAGTTGGCCTGTTGATTTAGGTATTTTATCAAAATAACTGGCTGGTGGATTAAATATTTCATTGAGGTTACTTATTTTAGAGTGAGACTTATTTTTTAACAAAGGTGACTTTACTATATTCTGCGAAGTAACTTTATTGATTTTCACTAATTTACTTTCATTTTTTGAAAAGTTACTTTGGTTTTTAAAATCCTGAGTGGGTTGTAGCAGTTTATTTATTTTCACTTTTTTATTCCTTTATCTTGTTTTTTAATTATTTGTTTTTTTATTATTTAAATTAAGCAATGGATTTTATTATTTTCTATAGTTATCACTCTCTTTAATTTATCATTTTTTAATGAGTGATTTTAATTTTTTTTCATTATTAAATATTGCAAAAAGTAATGAAATAAATATTTACTGAAATTTATTATTATTTTTGATTGGATCATAAATGAAAGAGAGGGCTATCTAGAGAGATAACCTTAGCTTGATGTATTCGTAATGTGAAGCCTCTCGCATTTTCGCTATTTCTTTGTTTCTATGCATGAAATCAAATGTATATACATATTATCGAGTAGAAACAGCTATCTAGTTGTTGTTGTATAACCTCCCCTTGTATTCAACCTACAAACTTGGTGTAAGAATTCAAATTTAAATGTATATACTTTGTGAATTAAATGTATATATATTTAAGTGAGAAATGAATGATTGTGATGGATTGATAGCGGTAAGCTAACAATGAATTTCAGTAACAATATGAATTGTATGTAAATAATTAATTTGATGGCTTGATTTGAAAATTAAGAAAAATGAGTTCACTCATGATTTCACTGTAAGTTGTTAAGTTAAAGTTAAATCAATTAAGCGATAGGGAATAGACTCATGTTAAACCGTACAGATCCAACTCGTGTTATTCGTGCCCCACGAGGTAGTGAAAAAACCTGCAAAAGTTGGCTAACAGAAGCGGTGTATCGCATGTTACAAAATAACTTAGATCCTGATGTGGCAGAACATCCTCAAAGTTTAGTCGTTTATGGTGGGATAGGCCGTGCCGCGCGTGATTGGGAATGTTATGACAAAATTCTAGAAGTGCTCACGACACTTGAAGATGACCAAACATTGCTAGTTCAGTCAGGTAAACCTGTCGGTGTTTTCCCAACTCATGTTGATGCGCCACGCGTATTGATCGCTAATTCCAATATCGTACCTCATTGGGCTAATTGGGATCATTTTAATGAATTAGACCGTAAAGGTTTGATGATGTATGGGCAGATGACAGCAGGCTCATGGATTTACATCGGCTCTCAAGGCATTGTCCAAGGGACTTATGAAACCTTTATTTCTTTAGCTAAACAACATTTTAATGGCAATCCTGCGGGTCGTTGGATTTTAACTGGTGGGCTTGGTGGTATGGGCGGTGCGCAGCCATTAGCTGCAACAATGGCAGGTTTTAGCATGATTGCCGTTGAATGTGATGAGAGCCGGATTGATTTTCGTTTGAGAACTCGTTATGTCGATAAAAAAGCGACCTCTCTAGATGAAGCTTTGCAATATATCGAAGAAGCGAAAGCGAATGGCGTTCCTGTTTCTGTTGGTTTACTTGGTAATGCCGCAGATATTTATAGCGAAATGGTGAAACGTAATATCACGCCAGATTCGGTTACAGATCAAACAAGTGCTCATGACCCAATACATGGTTATTTACCTCAAGGTTGGACACTCGCTCAATGGCGAGAGAAACAACAAACCGCACCCGCTGAAGTAACTAAAGCGGCGAAAAAAAGTATGGCGGTACAGGTAGAAGCCATGCTGCAAATGCAAAAACGTGGATCAGCTGCTTTTGACTATGGCAACAATATTCGCCAAATGGCAAAAGATGAAGGTGTAAGTAACGCATTTGATTTTCCAGGTTTCGTTCCGGCCTATATCCGACCTCTTTTTTGTGAAGGTATTGGTCCATTCCGTTGGGTGGCATTATCGGGTGATCCTGAAGATATCTATAAAACAGATCAAAAAGTTAAAGAGCTGCTGCCGGATGATAAACACCTACATAACTGGTTAGACATGGCGCGAGAGCGCATCGCATTCCAAGGCTTACCTGCACGTATTTGCTGGGTAGGGCTTAAAGATAGGGAAAGACTCGGTCGCGCATTTAATGAAATGGTTAAAACTGGCGAGCTTAAAGGACCAATTGTGATCGGGCGTGATCACTTGGACTCCGGTTCAGTAGCAAGTCCTCATCGTGAAACCGAATCAATGAAAGATGGCTCAGATGCTGTCTCTGACTGGCCATTATTGAATGCCTTATTGAATACCGCAGGTGGCGCAACATGGGTTAGCTTACACCATGGCGGCGGTGTGGGAATGGGCTTTTCACAGCATGCCGGAGTGGTGATTGTCTGTGATGGAACTGATGCGGCAGATAAACGATTAGCACGAGTGCTACATAACGACCCTGCAACAGGGGTGATGCGCCATGCTGACGCAGGTTATGACATCGCAATTAAATGTGCGAAAGATCAAGGCCTTAATTTGCCAATGGTGAAGTAATGTCGATTGCCAAACCATTTTTTGGGGCGGCAAATTTCCTGAAGATATAAGGAATTCAGTATGAATACTGCGTCAACTCAAAAAAGGACAGGGCCCCTTGCTGGGATTAAAGTCATTGATTTAAGCCGCGTACTTGCCGGCCCTTATTGTACAGGCATGATGGCAGATCTTGGTGCTGAAGTGATTAAAATTGAAGTGCCAAATCAAGGTGATGATAGTCGTCATTTAGGACCTTTTATTGATGGCGAGAGCGTTTATTACGGTCTGATCAACAGAGGGAAGCGCAGTATTGAGTTAGATCTAAAATCAGATGCCGATCGCGCCATTCTTTTTCAATTAGTAAAAGACAGTGATGTGGTGGTTGAAAATTTTCGTCCAGGTGTTACAGCACGGCTTGGCATCGATTTTGACAGCTTAAAACAGCATAACCCCAAGTTAGTCTACGCCAGTATTTCTGGTTTTGGTCAGGATAGTCCGTTAGCAAGTTACCCTGCTTATGACATTGTTGCTCAAGCCATGTCTGGCTTGATGAGCGTGACAGGTTTTCCACAAACGGGGCCAACGCGTAGCGGTGAATCTATTGGTGATGTTTGCGCAGGTATGTTTGCTTCATGGGCGATCAGCAGTGCGCTATTTGCGAGGGAACGTCATGGGGAAAGTGCACAATATATTGATGTTGCGATGGTTGATGTATTGCTAAGTATGCAACTTACTGGGCTTTCAAACTTATTTGCCAATGATAAAGCCCCAAGCTTAGTGGGTAATCGCCACCCTGTATCGACGCCATTTGATACTTATCAGGCCGATGATGGTTTAGTGGTAATTGCGATTGCGAGTGAAAAGCTATTTCAACGTTTTTGCCAATGTATAGGAAAACCGGAGTTGTTGAGTGACCCTCGCTATCTTGACGACCCGACGCGAACGATTTATCAGGCAGAACTGAGACAAGAAATTGAATGTTGGACTGGGCAACGAAGTGTTGAAGATGTGTGCGACCTATTGCTTAATGCAGGGGTTCCAGCCTCACCTATTCATAACTTACAGCAAGCAACCCAGAGTGAACACGCAAAGGTTCGCCAAGTTCTGACACATCTAAACGATGGCGGCACACCTTTGGTTTCTCAGCCAGTTTTCTTTAATGGGTATAAGCCGCATTCGATTCAACGAGCACCTGTATTAGGTGAAGCTAATGATATTTATAAACCGATAAAAACGACAACAAAAAGCGTGGAGACAATACGATGAGCTTTGAAATTAATGAGACAGAACAAGCCATTGTCGATGCAGTTGAAAAAGTGTGTCGCGATATTTTACAGCCTAATGCACAACGTTATGATGAAACAGAAACTTTTTGTGCCGAGAGCTTAGCTGCCCTTGGTGAAATGGGATGTTGGGGAATTAATTTACCGGAACAATATGGTGGTTTTGGTATTGGGAGTGTAGCAATGAGCCGAGTGGTCGAAGGCGTTGCTGCGGCTTGTGCTTCAACATCATCTGCATTAACGGCGCATTTTCTTGCGACTGATTCGATTTTAATTGGTGGGACCGAGCAGCAAAAAGCGCATTGGTTACCGAAAGCGGCAAGTGGTGAAGTTTTAGGTGCTTTTGGCCTGACAGAGCCTGCGGCAGGTTCGAATCCGGCAGATATGCGAACGACGGCAACTCGTGAAAATGGCGGTTGGCGTATTAAAGGTAATAAGCATTATATTACCAATGCGAAAGAAGCGGATTTTATTGTGTTGTATGCCAAAACAGATCCTGAGGCTGGGGCTCGAGGCATCAGTGCTTTCATGATCCCAAAAGGGACGGAAGGAGTGGCATTTTCGCAACCGGAAAAAACCATGGGGTTACGAGGAAGTACTATTTATGAGTTAGCGATTAACTGCTGGCTACCTGAATCGGGTCTTTTAGGTGAAGAAAATAAAGGTTTTCATACGGCAATGGAAGTTTTGGATAAAGGTCGTGTTGAAGTTGCGGCAACCTCATTGGGGATTGCGCGAGCAGCCATGGAAAGCGCATTAGGTTGGGTTAAGGAACGTCAAATTGGTAAAAAACCGTTGGCTGCCTATCAAGGAACTCAATGGCGAATTGCTGATATGCATACACAACTCGAAGCAGCAAGAATGCTGACTTGGCATGCGGCGCAGTTGCGTGATTCAGGCAATCGCTTTAGTTTACAATCGGCCACAGCAAAACTGTTTGCGGCTGAGTGTGCAGGGTTTGTTACTGATGCGGCATTACAACTTCATGGCGGTTATGGCTACATTCGCGATTTACCTTTAGAGCGCTATGTACGTGACGCTAGAATTTTACGTATTTTTGAAGGTACCTCAGAAATTCAAAAAATCATTATTTCTCGCGCTGTTCTAGATGCGGTTTGATAATTTAAAAGAGAAAAGTTAGACCTCGGTAGGCGGGACAGGCGACTACCGATTATTAAGCAAAATTAGCTAGTCACAGGATCATGGAATTAAAACACAACAACAATCAGGTTTAAGAATGTATTTCAATTATTAATGACGGGTAGACAAAAGATAAAACATCGCCCTAAATAATATTTAATGACGGTATTTGACAAATACGCATTATGACTAATTGATTCATTCTTTAGGCCAGCCCTTGCTTAAAGAGGAGTTACCATGACAGTTTCAAACGAAATAAACGTAGAAAAGAAAAGCAAACAGGAAAACGTTCCATTAATTGAAGCTCGCTCTATCGACTATATCCCTGAATCAGAACGTCATGGTACGTTATCGAGTCAATTCACGCTTTGGTTTGGTGCTAATTTACAGATAACCGCAATTGTGACTGGGGCGCTTGCCGTTGTGCTCGGTGGTGATGTGTTCTGGTCGCTAATAGGCTTATTTATCGGCCAGTTATTAGGTGGTGCGGTGATGGCTTTACATGCTGTTCAAGGGCCTAAACTTGGCTTACCGCAAATGATATCCAGCCGTGTTCAATTTGGTGTGTATGGCGCTGTTATTCCTATCCTATTAGTTTGTATGATGTATGTCGGATTTTCGGCAAGTGGTACTGTATTAGCAGGTCAAGCGGTTGGTCAGCTATTACATATTAGCGATTGGATGGGAATATTAATATTCGGTGCGGTAATTATTGGTATAACCATCTGCGGTTATCGGATCATTCATATATTAGGGAAGGCCGCGAGTGTAATTGGCGTTATTGCTTTCTTTTACTTATTTTTCCGTTTGTTCTATATGAATGATGTTTCTGTTTTATTGGATAATCGTCATTTTGATTGGACTAATTTCTTATTAGCGATGTCGTTATCGGCTTCTTGGCAAATCGCCTTTGGGCCTTATGTCGCAGACTATTCACGTTATTTACCGACCAAAACACCGACAATCAAAGCGTTTTTAGCTGTCGGTTCAGGTACTGTGATTGGCACGCAAGCTTCGATGATCTTGGGTGTATTCGCAGCGGCATTAGCTGGCAACAAATTTGCGGGCAATGAAGTTTCTTATATTGTCGGTTTAGGTAGCACAGGTCTAATTGCCGCATTATTGTATATCAGTATTTTCTTTGGAAAGGTCACCATAACGGCGTTGAATGCTTATGGTAGCTTCATGTCTATGGCGGCAATTTGGTGTGGTTTTCGTGGGAAAAACCAAATAACCCGTGGTCAACGACTGTTTTTTATTATCTTAATGGTGAGTTTCTCAACCCTTTTAGGCCTTGCTGGGCAGCATTCATTTCTAAAATTATTCTCTGCATTTTTATTGTTCTTACTGGCTTTCTTTACGCCTTGGAGTGCAATTAATTTAGTCGATTACTATTGGGTGACTAAAGGGCGCTACGATGTACCTGAACTCGCTAATCCAGAAGGGCGTTATGGTCGTTGGAACAAAGTTGGGATCACCACATACGTTATTGGTGTATTAATTCAATTACCTTTTATCTCAACGGGATTCTATACCGGTCCACTCGTGGAGGCATTAGGTGGTGTTGATATTTCATGGATTATTGGCTTAGTGGCGACCAGTGTTATTTATTATGTCGCAATCAAAAAATGGCCAACATCCGTTGCCGATAGGTTGATATTGCCCACGGAGAAATAAGTGTTTTTAAGTGCTGAGCCATAGTCTTAAAGCGTAGATCTAAATAAAAAATAAGAGAGCAATAGCAGTGAATTAATCACTGCTAAGGCTTCCTTCAACTCAAAAATACGTTCAAAGAAATTGAAAGTTATTCAGATAAATAGTGATAGGAGCCGTTATGAAAATCTTAATCGCAGTGAAGCGAGTTATTGACCACAACGTAAAAATTAGAGTGAAAGCAGACGGTTCTGGAGTAGAGCTTACTAATGTCAAAATGGCTATTAATCCATTCGATGAAATCGCAGTGGAAGAAGCGGTACGTTTGAAAGAAGCTGGAAAAGCGAGTGAAGTGGTAGTGGTTTCTATTGGCGAGATAAGTTCTCAAGAGATCTTACGTAGTGCAATGGCTCTCGGCGCAGATAGCGCTATTTTGCTGCAAAGGCCTGCGGATATGATATTAGAGCCGTTGGATATTGCTCGCTTATTACAACAAGTAGTTATTCGTGAGCAGCCAGATCTTATTTTGCTAGGCAAACAAGCAATTGATGATGATTGCAATCAAACAGGACAAATGCTGTCAGCGCTACTTGAATACCCTCAAGGAACTTTTGCATCACAAATTATTATTGAAAATGACTTAATTCATGTTACTCGTGAAATTGACGGTGGGCTAGAAACGCTTTCTATGCCACTTCCAGCTATTGTTACAACCGATTTACGCCTCAATGTACCACGCTATGCAACATTGCCTAATATTATGAAAGCCAAGAAAAAGCCATTAGAAATCATGAATATCGTCGAGATGGATTTCTCACCTTTGGGCCAAGTTAAGACTATCAATGTTTCTGAACCTAAAAAGCGCAGCGGGCAGTGCACTTTATTGAATAATGCAACAGCATTGGTCAGTGAGCTTAAAGCGAAAGAAGTGATTTAATCAAGGAGCCTTACCATGAGTCAGTTATCAGTCTTAGTTATTGTTGAACATGATAATCAAACAATTAAATCATCAACTTATCATAGTATCACTGCGGCACGTGAAATCCTCTCAATAGGGGGTAGCTTACATCTTCTGGTTGTGGGTAGCCAAACAGCAGCGGTGGCTGAACTGGGTAGTGTTATTGATGGTGTTGAGAAAGTTATCACCATTGAAGCGGCGGTATTGGAATCTCAGCTTGCAGAACCCATGACGCGTGCGATTGTTGCCGTTGCGCAGAATTATAGCCATTTGTTATTTCCTGCGACCACATTTGGCAAAAATATAGCGCCACGCGTAGCGGCAACCTTAGGTATTTCTCAGATATCAGATATTACTCAAGTTATCGATGCTGAAACTTTTATTCGACCTATTTATGCAGGTAATGCATTAGCGACAGTACAAAATAATGGCAATCAAGTCGTTATCACTGTGCGGAGTTCTGCGTTTTCAGGAGTGACGGAAATACAAGATAGCGCGCCAATTGAAACGGTTATCGTGAATGATATCAGCCAACTTTCACAGTTAAAAAGCCAGTCTTTAACGCAGGTTGCCCGTGCTGAGTTAAGCTCTGCAAAAATAGTGATATCCGGTGGGCGTGGGCTTAGTTCTGGGGAAAACTTTGTATTATTGGAAGCTATTGCTGACAAATTGGGCGCAGCAGTTGGCGCTTCAAGAGCTGCGGTTGATGCAGGTTATGTACCGAATGATTATCAAGTCGGACAAACAGGGAAAATTGTTGCTCCAGATTTATATATCGCCGTCGGTATTTCAGGGGCGATACAACATGTGGCGGGAATGAAAGAAAGTAAAGTGATCGTTGCCATCAATAGTGATCCTGAAGCGCCTATTTTCCAAGTCGCAGATTACGGTATTGTCGGCGATCTATTTGAAATTTTACCTGAATTTGATCAAGCGTTAGCGTAGGAGGGGCTCATGACTATCGACAATAGCGTAAATATAAATGTGACGCCTGAGCGGGAATCGATGGAATTTGATGTCTTGATTGTCGGTGGTGGGCCCGCAGGATTATCTGCAGCAATTCGTTTAAAACAGCTCGCCATTGAGCGGGAAATCGCGCTCTCGGTGTGTTTAATTGATAAAGGAGCTGAAATAGGCGCGCATATTTTATCAGGTGCAGTTATTGATCCTCGTGCTTTAAATGAATTATTACCTGACTGGCAGCAGAAAGTAACTGCTGATTTAACACCAGTGAGCAGCGATCGATTTCTCTGGCTAAAAGAACATAAAGCAAGCAATTTACCGTTATCATTACTGCCTACCTGCTTAAAAAATAGCGGTAATTTAATTGGCAGCCTTGGGCAGATTTGCGCTGCTTTAGCGGCAGAAGCTGAAGGGCTTGGTGTTGATATTTTTGCCGGTTTTGTCGCGACACAAATTTTATTTGGTGAATCAGGTCAAGTAATTGGTATTACAACAGGTGACATGGGGTTGGATAAAGCAGGAAATCCTACCGCGGCTTATCAACCAGGTATGAATCTAATCGCGAAAATGACCTTTTTTGCTGAAGGTTGCCGTGGGCAATTAGGTAAGCAGCTTATTGACCATTTTGATTTAGCTGAAAATAGTGGAAAACAAACTTACGGACTAGGGTTAAAAGAAATTTGGCAGATCCCAAAAGAGCAACATCAACCTGGGTTAGTTGTTCATTCGGTTGGTTGGCCTCTCGATAATCAAACCTATGGTGGTGGTTTTGCTTATCATTATGGTGACAACTTAGTAGCGATCGGATTAGTTGTTGGGCTGAATTATGAAAATCCATATTTATCGCCTTTTGAAGAATTTCAGCGTTTAAAAACACATCCTTCATTTAGTGCTTTTTTAGAGGGTGGAGAACGATTGAGCTATGGCGCTAGAACGATGGTAGCGGGTGGGTTATCAGCATTGCCAGAATTAACCTTTCCAGGTGGCGTATTAATTGGGGATGACGCGGGATTTCTTAATGCTGCTCGTATTAAAGGAAGTCACTGTGCGGTTAAAAGTGGTTCGTTAGCCGCTGAGGCATTATTTGATCCCCTAAGCCATGAACTAGTGAATGACGAGTTATTTAAAATTCAGTTTAAGAATAAATTTGAACAAAGCTGGCTTTATGATGAGTTATACCAAACACGTAATTTTAAGCCTTATATGAAAAAAGGCTTGGTTATCGGCTCGATGTTATTTGGTACGGAACAATTACTTTTAAAAGGGCGTGCGCCTTGGACGCTTAAATTAAAACACGAGGATCATGAAAGCCTCAAAGAAGCAAAAAATTGCCAGCCGATTGTCTATCCAAAACCCGATGGCACGCTGACCTTTGATCGATCTTCATCAGTGTTTTTATCAAATACTCACCATGAAGAACAACAACCTTGTCATTTGAAATTAAAAGATCTCACGGTTCCAATTAAGGTGAATTTAACAAAGTATGGGGCACCGGAAACGCGTTATTGTCCTGCGGGAGTGTATGAAATTATTAGCGAAAAAGAACAAGATAAATTACAGATAAACGCTCAAAACTGTCTGCATTGTAAGGCTTGCGATATTAAAGATCCTTCGAGAAATATTACTTGGACCGCGCCACAAGGTGGGGAAGGTCCTATTTATCAAGGAATGTAAAATTTATTTGTTGTGATGTTTACCCATGATATTTGAAATTACTAGACTGTTAGTTATTCAAGTTGGTTCAAATGATATCGTTATTCATTAGGGGCGATTTTCAACTAGCTGAATGTAATTTAACGTATTTCTGGGATTAATGTGCTTGATGTGTTTTGTATTTATTAGTCGGTTTGGGGCGAATATGCCCCATTTTTTTAGTTAATTTTCAATGCGAGAATGGAGTTTTAACTTATAACGAGAGCCTGCTGTAATCATATTTACATAGCTAATTAATGTTGTACCTGTCCAAGTTCGGCGGCTAAGTTGCAAGCAAGGAGAGCTTTCTTTGATTGACAGTGACTGAGCTATTGTTTTGGTCGCCAATGTTGCTTCTATTGTATGTTCCATTTCACTTACGGGAAAATGGCGCTGTAAAAAACCGCTCGGTGTTTCGTTATTGCCAAACTGTTGTTTTACAAAATCAGGAGCAATAGAATGGTTTACAAAGCGTTCTTCAAGCATTAATGGGATATCATTTTCGAAATGAAGTACTTTACAGTAGCCAACATCGCTACCTTCGATAATACCGAGCTGCAAAGCGATTTCAGTTGTTGCAGAAATAACTTTAAGTTGTAATTGTTGACCACTATATTTATTACCACTCATTGATATTTCATCAAAAATATCAAAAGCTTTAGTGACGGGTAGTTCATGCTTTTGTGTCGCGACAAATGTACCTTTTCCTGCAATTCGATTTAAAATTCCTTTTTGGCCTAATTCTGAAATAGCTTTATTAACAGTCATGCGACTGACATTGAATTGTGCACAAAGCTCAAGTTCTGTAGGGATCTGGGTTTCAGGTTTAAAAATACCAAGATCAATACTACGTAAAATGTAAGACTGAATTTGTTTGTATGCAGGTTGTGAAGTCATCGTTTTTATTCAACATTACGTTAAAAAGCGTGTTAAAAAGATTTAGTGGCATTTTTGGGTTGTCATCTATACTGACCGCAAGTTTATCAGTAATCATTTTCTTTACTAGTAGGTAATTGTATTTATCACAAGAAAGTTTATTTTTACTTATTTGTTTTATTTTCAAATAGTTTGAAAATGTGTTGAGTCGTTTATTGTAATGGAATTCCTATTTGTACTATATACCTTTATTTATTATTATAATGTTAATTTTACTTAGTAAATTGGCGATGATGGGTAGGTACTCAGTATTATCTAGTTATTTTAATTCGATGTGATTAGTTAAATACGATCTAAATATTAATATTTAAAGGCAGAACAAGAACCTTTAAACGTTAATTTCTATAAGTATAGTCACATTTATTATCAAGTGTAATCGACACTGAAATAATATGATGGAAAAAATAGGATAGTATTAAACCTATCCTATTTTAGTAATGTTTTTTTGTATAATTTTATTGGCGTTTTTTGGGTAATAAAATTACCGCAGTTGCTGCAATAACGGCAACAACCGCGAATGCGATAAAGTTCCAGCTCGTGGCGATACCTAAACTTGCAATATAAGCGCCAAATATTGGGCCGGTCATGGCTCCTATACGAGAAAAACTTAATGCCCAACCCGTTGCAGAAGCTCTTGCATTTGATGGATAGTAATTTGCAATATAGCCAGTCAGTATTAAGGCCGCAGAAATACTGCCGACACCAGCAAAAGCAACTAATACATAGTTCATATAGATATTTTGTTTAAAGGCTAAGCAACCAACACCTATTGCGCCGAGTAAAAAGAAAAATGCGACAGAATTACGCACACCATATCTATCTGCAATTTTTCCTAGGAATAATCCACCTAATGCAGAAGCTAAGCTAAACACGATTAAAAATGTCAGACTTGAACCTAGGTTATAGCCTTCTTTTCTCATAATTGATGGTAGCCAAGTATTTAATCCATAGACTAACAACATGCCACAGAATAATGCTATCCAAAAACAGGCGGTTGCCCGTAAATGCTTTTTAGCAAATACCACTGCTATAATTTCTTTTACACTTTGTGATTTTTGTTGCTGTTGTTCTGGTGATGCCTGATAGTTAATTTCTAATTTATGGGCTAATTGTTCGGCTTGGGTATGCAAACCTTTATGGGATAAATACTCTAAAGATTCAGGCAAAATACGTGCCATTGGCCAGATGAGTAATAATGGTAATGCACCAAAAGCAATAACACTTCTCCAGCCAAATTGCTCTAATAACCACATAGCGACTAACGCGGCGCTTAAAATACCTAATGAATAACCTGAATACATGATGCCATAATTGAACGAGCGTTTCTCTGGGGGAGAATACTCGATTGTCAGCGCTGCGGCGACTGGAATAACACCGCCTAAACCAATACCGCCGATGAAACGCATTAACCCAAAAAACCAAGGCGTTGGTGCTAATGCCGCGCCAATCATCGTTAAAGAAAATAAAGCGACACAGGCGAGTAACATGCGGCGTCTGCCATATAATTCACTTAATGTACCAATAATGAAGGCGCCGAAGAACATGCCAACTAGGGCATAGCTGCTTAATACACCCAACTCTAAAGGAGAGAGACTCCACTGTTTATACTCAGCAAGTGTTGGGAGTACAGCGCCCATAACACCAACGTCATAGCCTTCAAATAAAATACTCATCCAGCAAATTAATAGTACTTTTGATGTTGTTTTTGTTGATCTAAATGATTTTACAGCGATAGTTTGTATTGTCATAAATCGTTCTCTTATCGTGAGCGTTTAATACCTTTTTAAACTGCAGGCGGTGTTTTTTTAATAGGTTCAAAATGGCATGTTCTACACTTAACTTTAATTGAGAAAAGTACAATCACTTATGTTAATGAAAAGTTAAAATGATGCAGTAAATGGATATTGTATGCATTAAATCTGATATGCTTTATGTTAAAGCTCGGGGTGACGAGAAAATATTCTGAGGAAATTTAGTTCACTTATTTTTAAGCTTCAATGAATTATTGATTGTATATGATGATTTGAAGTCTAACTTTTGTGTGAAACACATGTTGATATTTACCCTTTAATTTTAGGTATTCATATGAAAAATAGATTATTGCTGGTAGTTGGGTCGTAGCTGTATTGTTACTAGTCTTAAGCATGGCTAAAACAGTTTCTGAGCTTAAGTCACCAGAAAAATGTGCTGTGTGACAAGAAGGGATATCGATTGAGCTGATATAAAAAATACTTAGGCAAAAAATAAGCGGCTCGTATTCAGAAAGAAGGTGATTTTGATAAAACTAAAATAATGTTCTAGAACGGTATTTTCTGTGATACGAAAGAACGAAAATGCCATGTTGACCGATATTTTGATAACGGGCAAAGAAGTTTAGTATATAAAATATATACAGAGAAACTATTTAGTCAGTAATTAATATATACATTAAACTAATAAAGCATTATATATTCCTTTTGAACATAAAGTGTTTTATGTTTTCATTATGGTTAATTTAAAATTTAAATTTCTCTCCTAAGTGGAATCGAAGTAATTTAATATTATTTTTTTAAAATCATTTCTCACTTTGTTTTTATTTTAACGATTAATTTAAATACTATTGGTCATTGTAAATGAAAACACTTTGTTAAACAATTAGTAAACCTTGGTTATTGTGCGATTAAATAATGGGAACTAGTAATTAAAAATTGGCTATATTTCTTAATTACAATGGAAATGAGTAAACTTAGCTAGACCCTAATTTGTATTTGATGCAAAATATGTTTGTACTAAGTTATTAGTTAAAATAAATAAATTTAATTGAGAATGCTAAATGAATATATCAAAAATCAGTATAGTATCTGTTTTTATTGCAGGTGCATTACTTAGTGGTTGCGCTAAAGAATCTTCTCGTTCACTCGAAGTCGAAAAAGTGGCTTCATATAAGACTAATTATTCAGGCCCTAAAAGCCCAATATCAATCGGGAAATTTGATAATCGTTCTAGTTATATGAATGGTATTTTTTCTGATGGGGTTGACCGTTTAGGTAATCAATCAAAAACAATTTTAATGACGCATTTACAACAAACAGGTCGATTTAATGTTTTAGATCGCGCCAATATGCAGGAATTAAAAGAAGAAGCGGGTATTAAAGGTCAAACGCAACAACTTAAAGGTGCGACTTATGTCATCACTGGTGATGTTACTGAGTTTGGCCGTAAAGAAGTTGGCGATCGTCAATTATTTGGCATTTTAGGTCGTGGTAAATCACAAATAGCTTATGCAAAAGTTAATTTAAATGTTGTTAATGTACAAACATCTGAAGTTGTATTCTCCTCACAAGGTGCAGGTGAATATGAATTATCAAATAGAGAAGTTATTGGTTTCGGTGGAACTGCAAGTTATGACTCTACATTAAATGGTAAAGTTTTAGACTTAGCAATTAGAGAAGCTGTGAATAATTTAGTTTCTGGTGTTGAAAGCGGTGCATGGCAGCCAGCGAAATAAGGGAATATGATGAAAACAAAATTACTGCTAATTATTGCAGGGGCTATTTTATTAAATGGTTGTGCTAAAGAACCGAAACCTTTGTATAACTGGGATGGTTATCAAACAACGGTGTATCAATATTATCAACAAACAGAAACAAGTCCATCCGAGCAAATTGAAGCATTGAAGAAAAATATTGAGATAAGTAAAGCTAAAGGGCTTGCTGTTGCGCCAGGATTACATGCGCATATGGGGTTATTATATTCGACTATTGGTGCCATTGATTTAGCAATGACTGAATTCAATACAGAAAAAGCGTTATATCCAGAATCTGCAGCTTACATGGATTTTCTAATGAAAAATAAAGGGAAAATAAAATGAAACGCGTATTGATAGTCAGTGCTTTGATTATGACGTGGTTATTAACTGGCTGCGCACAGCCAACTAAAGTTGATTACAGTGCGTTTAATCAAAGTAAACCTAAAAGTATATTGGTGTTATTACCTCAAAATAGCACACCTGAAGTACAAGCAAGTCATGGTCTATTAGCTCAAACAACACTGCCGTTAGCGGAAGCAGGCTATTATGTTTTCCCTGTTGCTGTAGTTGAAGAAACGTTTAAGCAAAACGGCATGGCAAATGCAGGCGATATACAAGCGGTTCCACCAAAAAAATTGCATGAAATTTTTGGTGCTGATGCTGTACTGTATTTAGATATTACCGAATATGGAACAAGCTATCAGGTTATTGCGAGTGATACTCGGGTCACTGCAAATGCCAAGCTTGTCGATGCTCGTACAGGGACGTTACTGTGGAGTGGCTCTGCAACGGCTTCAAGTACTGAAAACAATTCATCATCATCAGGTATTATAGGTGTACTTGTCTCCGCCGTTGTTAACCAGATTGCGGATACGATGACAGATAAGAGCTACGGTATTGCTGGCATAACAAGTGCCCGATTATTATCTGCTGGTAAGCCTAATGGGATCTTGTATGGTCCAAGGTCACCTAAATATGGAAAAGATGCACAATAATTGTTAAATGATATCGTAAAAAATAAAGTCTCTATGGAGGCTTTATTTTTATTTAATTTGAGTTTGGTTTTGTTTTTATTAAGTTAAATTAACCTGCAAAATTAAATGATTAGTTATTTATTTTTAATATTAAATAATTATATCAATGAAAATAATTAAGTTAAAAATTAGTTTTCTTATGAATTTCAAATAAACAATAGAGACTGTGATATGAGTCAAACTGTTATAGCCGAAAATCATAATAATGTGATGCATGACTAATTACATGACAATAGTTATTAAATTAATTTCATAACTGTTATATAAACAATGGCAATGGTTGTACTAATTCCTTACTGATAGGAGTCATAGTATGTTTCTTTTAAATGAATTACTAATATCAAGGAGTTTCTTCTATATGAAGAAATGGTTCAACATTGATATTTCCCTCGCTTTCTTTTTCCCAAACAAATAATCCTCTAATTTTTTCCTGTCAAAAATTTGCTAACTTATTTTTATAAGTTCAAATTGTTATTTTTATTATTTAATGAAAAATTAAAGGTATTATCATGGCTAAAAGAATCGTAGAACCATTCCGTATTAAAATGGTAGAAAATATCCGTATTCCTTCAAGAGAAGAGCGTGAAGCTGCATTAAAAGAAGCAGGATATAACCCATTTTTATTACCAAGCAGCGCAGTCTATATTGACCTTTTAACTGACTCAGGCACGAACGCAATGAGTGACCGTCAGTGGGCTGCGATGATTACGGGTGATGAAGCGTATGCAGGCTCTCGTAATTATTATGAATTAAAAGATAAAGTTAAAGAAATGTTTGGTTATGACTATGTTATTCCCGCTCACCAAGGTCGCGGTGCGGAAAATATGTTGTTCCCAGTATTGCTGAAAGTTAAGAAAGACCAAGGCGGCGCGAAAAAGCCGGTATTTATTTCTAACTTTCATTTTGATACTACCGCTGCACACGTTGAATTAAACGGATGTAAAGCAATTAATATTGTAACTGAAAAAGCCTATGACTCAGAAACTTATGATGATTGGAAAGGCGACTTCGATATTCAGAAATTAAAAGATAATATTGCTAAACATGGTGCAGAAAACGTTGTCGCTATTATTTCTACTGTGACTTGTAATAGTGCGGGTGGCCAGCCAGTTTCAATGTCTAATTTGAAAGAAGTTTATGAAATAGCAAAACAACATAATATTTTCGTTGTTATGGACTCTGCGCGTTTTTGTGAAAACGCATACTTTATTAAAGAACGCGATCCAAAATATAAAAATTCTACAATTAAAGAAGTTATTTTTGATATGTACAAATATGCTGATGCATTGACTATGTCAGCGAAAAAAGACCCATTATTAAATATCGGTGGTTTAGTCGCGATTAAAAATAACGAAGAAATATTCACACTAGCAAGACAGCGTTGTGTGCCTATGGAAGGGTTTGTAACTTATGGCGGCCTAGCGGGTCGTGATATGGCTGCAATGGTTCAAGGATTAGAAGAAGGTGCTGGGGAAGATTATTTGCACTATCGTATTGGTCAAGTTAAATACTTGGGCGACCGTTTGCGTGAAGGTGGTATTCCAATTCAATATCCTACCGGTGGTCACGCTGTATTTGTTGACTGCAAAAAATTAGTGCCACAAATCCCAGGCGATCAATTCCCTGCACAAGCCGTCATTAATGCATTGTATTTAGAATCAGGTGTTCGTGCTGTTGAAATTGGTTCGTTCTTATTAGGTCGCGATCCAGAAACAGGTAAACAAAAATACGCAGACATGGAATTTATGCGACTCACTATCGCAAGACGTGTTTATACCAATGACCACATGGATTACATTGCAGATGCTCTGATTGGTCTTAAAGATAAGTTCGCGACACTGAAAGGACTTGATTTTGAATATGAGCCACCAGTATTGAGACACTTTACTGCGAGATTAAAACCTATTAAATAATAAGTAGTTCTTCGGGCTCCCGTGCAATGCGGGAGTCTTATCCTTATTCTTAAGGTATATAGCATGAACAATTTGGCAGCCAAGAAAGAACCCTCCATTATGGTAGGGGGTTTTGTGCTAGGCGGTGCAATGATAGGGGCAGGGATGTTTAGCTTGCCAACTATTATGGCAGGAGCTTGGTTTATTAACTCAGTTGTAATCCTATTAATTGTTTGCTTTTTTATGTTTCACTCAGGGATTTATATTTTAGAATGTATATCAAAATATGGTTCAGGAACAAATTACTTTTTTATATCAAAAGAACTATTACCTAAATGGGCCTGTTATCTTGCAAATATGGCATTAATATTTGTATTGTATATATTGATATATGCTTATATTTCTGCGGCGGGTTCAGTTATCAAAGAGGCAGCAACAATTTATGGGTATGATATTAATCTAAGACTTATATTTGTTTGTTTTACATTAATATTAGGTGCTAGTATTTGGTGGAGTGGTATTGGTGCGAGTAGATTAACGTCATTATTTTTATTCATTAAAATAGTGTTGTTTATTCTCGCATTCTCAGGGTTGTTTCTTATTGTAAAAACAGATTTATTATTAACATCCCCAGTCGAAGGTGGACAAGCTTCATTACTCCCATTTGTCTTTATTGTTATTCCCTATGCGATTACCTCTTTTGGTTATCATGGTAATGTATGTAGTCTTTATAAGCTTTATCATGAGAATGAAAGAAAGGTCGTTAAGAGTTGTATTATTGGGTGTGTATTGGCATTAGTTCTTTATTTTTTATGGATATTAGGCACCATGGGGAATCTTCCAAGGCCTGAATTTCTAAATATTATTAATAAAGGCGGTAACTTAGATGCATTTATAGAATCCCTTTATGCCGTTCTTAATAGTAAGCACATAGCAACATTCTTACTTTGGTTCTCAATTAGTGCCGTGTTTTGTTCATTCTTGGGTGTGGCAATCGGTTTATTCGATTACATCTTATCATCGTTGAACTTTAACGATAATTCATCAGGAAGAATGAAAACAGCATTATTGTGTTTCTTACCTCCACTTGTCCTTTGCATGCTATTTCCTAATGGTTTTCTTATCGCAATTGCTTATGCAGGAATGGCTGCCTGTATCTGGGCGGTTATATGTCCAGCAGTCATGGCCTTGAAAGTAAGAGAACGATTCCCTGATGCAAAATTTAAAGTATGGGGTGGAAAAGGATTGATCTATGCAGTGATTGCTTTTGGGGTATTTGGAATTATTTGTCAATTACTTGCACAGTTTAATTTATTACCGATATACCGTTAATTTTCAAACCTTGTTATAAAAATAACTGTAAAGGCACAGTGCGGGTTTACTGTGCCTTTTTTATTGTTTTAATCATAAATGATCTCAATATTTTTTATCATCTCGTCTGCTTCCGCTGCTGCCTGTATTAGTGAATTTTCAATAGTAATGACATAACCTAGCCGGCTATAACTATCTTTAAGTTGCTTAATTTTTATTGGTGTGGGAACGAATTTAAATAATAACGGCTTATTTAATATAAATTTTGGAATGATCTTATCAATTATCCCAATACGTTTTGAGGTTAAAAATCTTATTGATGCATATTGTGCTTTATATATAAATTTTGGCCTGTATTCCATGTCGTTAACAAACAGAGATAAGTAACAATGAACCAAATCAAATCCAGTTGAAATTGAGCAAAGCTTATCAATCATACCGCCCGCGACCCTCGGATTTATCTCTATCAGCATGATTGATTTTTTATCTAATTTAAATTCAACATGTGCAACCGTATGGGATAATCCAATTTTATTAAGCCAATCTATAATGGTTTTTTTGATTTTAGAGTTTGAATCAAATTTATAGGGGAAGTCATGACCTATTTCGACAGAATATTTTCCTTCGGTGGTGTGCTTTTTAGTAAATCCTAATATTTCCCATTGTGAGGTAGCTGCACACCAATATGCTTCTGCACTATACTCATTTCCATCAATAAACTCTTCAATAAGATAGCTAGAGGATAGTTTATAGCCTCGTTGGTTTGTTCTGAATGCGATAATTTCTTCAACTGCAATATTAACTTCCTCTAGACTATGGCATATTGTTACTTTACTACTACCGCTGTCATCACAAGGTTTTACAACCAGCGGAAATTTCATTTCAGAAATATCAATCTTATCTTTAATATCGAAAACGCGATATTTAAAATCATCATTTGGGTCAAATAATATTTGTCGCGTTTTGTTTTTGTATCGACATAAAATAAGCGACTTCATATTTGGTGAGGGTAAACCGAGGGCATGGGATGCTGCTGCGGCATTGATTAATCGGTAGTCATCAAATGCGACAATTCCATTGGGGTTATAGTCTATTGCAGCATTGATAATTGTTGCAATGCAGTCAGTATTAAGTTCTACAACAAGGTCGGCATACAGTAATGGGTTGTCAGCGATGGTATGGTAAAAATCATATTCCTTGGTAAATAGTACCGCTCTATAACCATTTTCTTGCGCTATTTTTATTGCACGAACACCTGTGCCGGAGATATTACATTCTAGAAAAATTATCGTTTTCATTACGCTTCCTGTTATATAAGTAATACTCTATGGAGAATAAAATAAGTAATATTGAAAATGTTATTAATGGTATGGTTATATGTAATTGTTCAGGGGTTGATATTATTCCTATATAGGCGCCGAGAGATTCGGCTAGTCCCCAACAGAAGATACAAATAGATAATGATATTTTTTTATTTCGAAACGGGCATTTTTCGATAGCCAAGCTGTTGTTATAAGGGCTCCAAATTAGCTCGCTTAATGTGAATAGAATAATTAATAAATACATGCTCATAGTAGATTTGAAATCAAAAAATAGAAGTAGAGTAGAGATTAATGCTAAACTGAGTTTATACATCGTTTCTTGTACGCTTGATTTCTTTTTAGCTAAATAATGGGTTACTTTTACTTGTAAAAAAATAATAATAGCAGCATTTAATGCAAATAAATGAGAAACTGAAATATAATGAATGTTTTCAGCGTAATTTGACTCAAAATGATAAGCTAAGTTTCTAAAAATTAGGCCTAACATAAAAAATGGAATTGAGCTATAACCTACAAATAAGTACCATGCTTTTAGTGTTGAAGAAGGTGTTGTATTATTTTTATCATCTTTTTTTGATATTTCCCCTTCAGTTAAGGTGAAGGCATAAATAGATGATAAAAACATTATTGCTGATGGTAATATAATAATGCCTGAATAAGATTCATTATAAGACCATTCCCCGATAATACCACCTAATGCTGATGATATATTAACAATAACATTCAATAATGAAAAATTCTTTATCCTGTCAGAGTGGTTATTATTTTCAGCCATAAATAGGCTGGCACAAACGTTTGCTATAGAAAATCCTGCGCCAATCGCAGCTGAAACGAATATGAGAAAAATATAACTAGATATGAAATAAATGCTTAAAATAGAAACAGAAGCAAGAAAGTAGGTTGTTATTAATGTTTTTTTATACCCTAGTAATTTTATTATATAGGGGGTGAATAATGAACACGCTCGGCTAATAAATAAAAATATAAATATAATGATTGCAGTCTTATCTTCTGGAATGTTTTTATAGTTCAAAAGATATAAAGAAAAAAAAGGCAAAAAACTGTAGAATGATATGCCCGATAGAAATCGGGATGTGATTATTTTATATATCATGAAAACTCTTTATATTTTTTAACGATTGAATTATAGATTTTATCTAATTGAGCTATCATGTTTTTATTTACATTAGAACTTGTGACAAATCTAACCATATTTGATGTCCATGCAGTACTTAACACGTCATAATTTTTTAAAATATCCACGAGATTTTCGGCATTATTTGTCTTTAACATGACAATATTAGTTTCAACAGGATAGGCCAATTGGAAATATTTGGATGTTATTGAGGCTAAATACTTTGCATTGTCATGGTCTATTTTTAAGTTAATTTCATAATCTTTTAATTTATTCAAGGCAATCGCTGCCATCAATCCCGATTGGTGTAATGCACCGCCATACCATTTTCGATATTTTTTGGCTGTAGTGATATCTTTTTTCTTTCCGACAAGAAGGGAGCCAAAGGGCGCACCTATTCCTTTTGATAAGCAGATATTAAGCATATCTATATTTTCAACATATTTTTGTGGCGATATACTTATTGATATGCATGTGTTTAATACTCTAGCCCCATCGAGAAATAAAAACATATTATTTTCATTGCATAAATGCCTTAGCTTTTTTATTTCTTCAAGTGGAAAAATCATTCCGCCATAAGTGCTAATGCTGCTTTCGATTGATATTATTTTTGGCGTTGAATATAAATTCGACCATCTAGCCTTATAATTTATAGCATCAATAACATCGTCTGCACTAAGGATGCCATTTCTAGTACGAACATTATTAATAACGAGTCCATTTAACGCTGAGGTTTGTGATGACTCAAAAAAACAAATGTGATAGCCAACTTCCGTAATAACTTCATCTCCTGGATTAGAAAGGACTTTTAACCCTATTTGGTTACTCATTGTGCCTGACGGCATAAATATAGCGTCTTCTTTATTAAAGAGATTGGCGATATGATGCTCCAGTTTTTTTACGTAATAATCTTCATTATAACAATCATCTCCAATTTGGTTGTAATTAATACTATCTAAATCTTTGTATTTTAATTTTGTTAAAGTATCACTTCTTAGGTCTATCATGATTATTTCAACCCTTTATTATTTATTATGAAATGTTTTTTTAATTATATTATGTGTAGTCATATCTCATGTTTTTAAGTTTATATAATGGCTAAGCTGAGCGACTTTATAATTGTTATTTGTGAATATCAAGAAATTTGGTGATTGAATGATTTTGAGTGTGATTTAAATCATGTTAATTTTTTAAGCTCAGCATTTTTCTATTTGTTTCTGTTTTTATTATAGTTAATATTAAATTGTTGTTTTTTAATTTCTCAGATAATAAATTATTAGTTAACTATTAATTTGCTCATCAATATCTATAATTTTATGACTATAAGTTTATAATTAATACCATTGTATTTTATAGGCCTATTATCAGGCTACTCGTCAACATACGGGAAAGGCCCTCGGCATCTTTTCAGTGCAATCAAATTGTCTTAATTAATACGTAATATCCTATTTGTAAAAGTTACTTTGTGATATCGATTGATTAGTAAAAGTAAGATGTTTTGATGGATTAACCTTGATTTTTCAAAGGGAGCTCAGCCTATATGCAACATTTTAATTAAATTAATAAATAATACTTATTGATGAAATAGTTTTGGTAATAACGAGCTATATAGTCTTCTGTAAATAATTAAAATTTCTCATTTTCCAGCCGATAAACTTAAATAATGTCATTTTATCTTACCAAAAGAGGAATTTTATGCAGAAACTTCGAGATTATTCGATTCGCTCCGTCATGCTCGTGTTGTTAGGAATCTTATGTTTAATATTAGCTGGAATGAGCCTATATAGCGGCTGGGCACTTAGCCGAATTGCCGATGGTAATAATATTGACCGTCAGTTAGTCAAACAAATGGCAGTATTAAGCCAAGGAAATGATCAGTATTTTCGTTTTGTTACACGATTGACTCGTGCGATGGAAACCAAAAATGCAGGAAAAGAGCCTGATTATGCTTTAGTTAAAGAAGCGATGGTCAATATGGGCACATATTTAGCTGAAATGAAGTCAATTTCTCCCGGCCCTATGGATAAAGCAATATCGGATAGTGTTATTAATACTTGGCAAGCGCTTTTAGATGAAGGGATCAGGCCTCAATTAGCGCTCTCAATGGAAAATGATAATAATAAGTATATTTCCCATTCCCATAATGTAACTCCTGTATTAAGTCGTGCTTTTGGTGCTGCGATTCAACAATTTAATCAATCTGCTGATGATGTTATCGATCATACTCGTGGCACTGTTGATAATCTTATGGATATTACTCGTGTAGTGATTGTTGTTGCTGCAATTCTTGGGGTGTTAATTTTGATCTTTACAGATCGTTTTTTGGTTAGCATGTTACAGAAGCCATTGGATACCATTCGTCAATATTTTGCTCAAATAGCACAAGGGGATTTGAGCCAAACAATTAAGCCATTTGGCCGAAATTGTGCGGGCAGATTATTTCCATTATTAGATGAAATGCAGAATAATTTACGTGAAGCTGTTATGACGATCCGCCTTGGAAGTGAAAATATTTATCGAGGTGCTACAGAGATCTCCAATGGTAATAGCGATCTTTCTTCACGCACAGAGGAGCAGGCAGCGGCTTTAGAGGAAACCGCAGCGAGTATGGAACAAATTACTGCGACTGTGCAATTAAATATGGACAGTACTTATCAAGCAAATAAATTGGCCGCGGCTGCTTTTGTGACGGCAAATCAAGGTAATTCGCTTGTTGAGTCAGTTGTGGCAACTATGGACGAAATTGCACTGAGTGGCAGAAAAATTTCCGATATCATCAGCATGATCAACGATATTAGTTTTCAAACAAATATTTTGGCGCTGAATGCATCAATTGAAGCCGCGCGAGCCGGTGTACATGGGCGTGGGTTTATGGTGGTAGCAGCGGAAGTGCGTAAGCTTGCTAGCCATAGTGCAGATGCCGCAATGGAAATTGAACAATTGATCGCAAACTCAACATCTTGCGTTGAGAAGGGGACAAATTTGGTCAATGAAATGGGCGCAACAATGGAAAATATTTTACAAGATATTGATCAGGTTTCTGTTGTGATGAAGCGAATTACTGTCGCATCTGAAGAGCAAAGTAAAGGTATTGCACAGGTGGGGGTCGCCATCACTCAGATGGATAGTGTCACTCAGCAGAATGCTTCTTTAGTTGAGCAAGTCGCGACAGCGGCAAGTTCTTTAGAGCATCAGACCAAAGATCTACAGCAATCAGTACAGAAGTTTCATTTATCAGCAGATACCGTTGTATAGCGAAATCATGCTGTCTTAGCTATTTACTGCGTCTAGACTTTGGATTTGCAATTTAACATAATTAATTGCTAGCCAAAGCCTAGCCCCTTGTTATTCAAAAATATTAATATTGGAAAACTACCGTTTTTTTAAAATACATTTTGATAGGATGTTCTTTATAGATAATAGGTTCGAATGACATAGTTTAACTTACTGGCTGTGCCTAGCAATGCAAAGTTATCACCGACTTTAGTTCCAAGGCTTCCACTTAATCGATTTCCTTCCGAGTTCCACTCAGATAAAACCGTGCTTTTTGGGTTTTTCATGCTTCTGAGGTTTGATGTGATATTAATCACCCCTCCAGCAGTTCCTGAGCTGTAAAGCACACTACCGCCACCTGGAATGATTTCGATGCGTTCAAGTTGCTCGACAGGGAAGACATCATAATTTGTTGTATAAGGATGGTTAGATAGCGTCGTAATTGGCGCGCCATCTAAGAGAACTTGTAAATTGCGTTGTGCAGTTTCAGAACCTTGACCACGAATATCGATATCGCCTTGCCCTGTGGTATCGACACTAATTCCAGGTACCGATTTAAGGACATCTGAAAAATTAGAGAGTTAGGATATTTTAGATAGGGAAGGGTTGAGGATATGGTCACAAAAAAGCACTTCCTGAAAAACAGAAAGTGCTTCTAAAAACACTGCATTAATCGACTAGGATTAATTCATGCCGTATTTTTTCAATTTCTTACGCAGTGTACCGCGGTTGATACCCATCATTAGGGCAGCACGGGTCTGGTTTCCACGGGTATATTGCATAACCATGTCCAACAAAGGCTGTTCTACCTCAGCCAATACAAGCTCATATAAATCATTAACATCTTGATTATTTAATTGAGCAAAATAGTTCTTCAGTGCTTGCTTAACTGAGTCACGTAACGGTTTTTGAGTTACTTGATCTTGTGAATTTACAGTAGCAACAGTTAGTACGTCAGAATTTACGCGTTGTTCGAACATAGTTCAGTCAGCTCTTATCTTTTATTTACGCAAAAATTTTCAAAAAATGCTTCCAACACCTCCAGCTGTTCGCTGGCATCCTCAATGGCGTTGAATGAGCGCCTAAACTGGTCATCAGGTGCATGCTCTCGTAAGTACCAAGAAACATGTTTGCGCGCTATACGGGCTCCTTTGCCTTGACCGTAAAAGTCGTGCAATTCCTGTACATGCGCTAGCATTATGCGTTGTACCTCTGCCATTGGCATCGGTGGCAATATCTCACCTGTGTCCAGATAATGTTGGATTTCCCGAAAGATCCAAGGTCTTCCCTGAGCAGCTCTGCCTACCATCAAGGCATCAGCCCCTGTGTAGTCTAAGACAGCTCTGGCTTTTAGCGGGTCAGTAATGTCGCCATTGGCAATAACCGGAATGGTAACAGTCTGCTTAACTGCCCGAATATTGTCATACTCAGCTTCACCATTAAACAAGCAGGCTTTAGTTCTGCCGTGAATGGTAATAGCTTGAATACCACAATCTTCGGCCAATTTGGCAATTTCTATACAGTTTCGTTCTTCAGGCGACCAGCCTGTGCGAATTTTAAGTGTCACAGGCACATCTACTGCTTTGACCACGGTTTCTAGAATCGATTTAACGATATCTGGATAACGCAACAGTGCAGAGCCTGCAAGCTTTCGATTCACTTTTTTAGCTGGACAGCCCATATTGATATCAATGATTTGAGCACCACTCTCAATATTAATTTGAGCCGCGGCGGCCATTTCATCGGGATCATTGCCAGCTATTTGAACGGAACGAACCCCAAGTTCATCGCGATGAACCATTCTTAGTCTAGATTTGTCTGTCTTCCACACCTGAGGATTAGAAGAAAGCATTTCTGATACTGTCATTCCAGCACCCATGTCATAACAGAGTGACCTAAAAGGCTTATCTGTGATACCTGCCATGGGGGCAGCAATAAGACAGTTTCTCAACTGATATTGTCCGATACGCATAACTAAAATGGGGGCCATACTGTGACTGCAAGGGCGCGTATATTACGCATTTTTTACAAGATTTGAAAGGACAAACTTTGAGCAAACGGTCATTTATCACTAAAATTTTTATCTTGATTTTTTCAAGAAGGTTAAATTAGCTATATTTAACAATTGATTACAGTTAATTCATCACAATTTATTAAAATTACAGTTACTCGATTCAAATCTAGTGCAGAACAGATTATCGCCAGCTATTGAGCAATATTTGAGCTATAAGATAATCTATTCTGATTTGAATTTCAAAGAAATTATTCTTTAATCAGCATAATATTTCTATTAAAAATGCTTGACACCAGTGATGCGGCACCATTCATCTTTTTCTGCTATAGGGTCAATTTCAAAATCGGCACGATAAGCGTCGGCAACACCTTCGGCTTGTGTTGCAAGCACGCCTGAAAGTCCGAGTAAACCACCCGCACATGGCAATACGCTAATCATAGGCGCGAGTTCGCGTAATGGGCCTGCAAGGATGTTAGCCACGACGACATCGGCTTGCAGCGCTTTTGGTTGGTCTTTGGCGAGATACAAAGATAAACGGTCTGATACATTATTACGCTGTGCATTATCACGGCTTGCTGTAATGGCTTGTGGATCAATGTCGATCCCGATGGCGTGGGCGGCACCTAGTTTTAGGGCTGCAATCGCGAGAATGCCAGATCCGCAGCCAAAATCGATAACAGTTTTACCTTCAAGATCAATGCCGTCTAACCATTCAAGACATAAAGAGGTGGTTGGATGCGTTCCTGTACCAAAGGCTAAGCCTGGATCAAGCATTACATTAACTGCAGTTGGATCGGGTACTTCACGCCAACTTGGGCAGATCCATAAACGTTGACCAAAACGCATTGGATGAAAGTTATCCATCCATTCTCTTTCCCAGTCTTTATCTTCTATTTGTTCTATTTTATGGGGGAAGCCAGCGGCCAGAAGAGGGCTATTTTCTAATTGAGCAATAACTGTATTCATATCGGTTTCTGCGTCATATAAACCAATAACGTCAGTGTCTCCCCATAACCGAGTTTCTCCTGGCAGAGGTTCAAAGACAGGCACATCGTGGCTATCTTGGAAAGTGACAGAGACTGCGCCACTTTCGATAAGTTCGTCGCCTAGTGCTTCTGCTTGTTTAGCGTTTGAGTTAAGTTTTATTTGGATCCAAGGCATGTTTGTTCATTCTCTTGTTTAGTATGCTCGTCATACTTCGAGTTATAGCGTTGTTGGCTGCTCTCGGCTACTTGGGTTATACACTGGTGTATGTTCCGTTGGATTAGCTTCTTCGCCGCCTAACCACAATTTGAATTATTTAGAGCATTAAATTTTGTTTAGTATATTTGTCATACATCGATTTGTGACTTTGGTCATATACCGATCTTTTCAGAATGTATAGGTTGTTCATTTTTTGGCAATTGTACTGGATTCTTGCCAAAAAGATTACCAATGAAAAAGGCAAACAGGCTAAAAATAAGTGACGGTACAATGGCATGGAAGTCCATAATTTCGATTTTAAAACTGGCGAGTAGGGCATAGCTAACGCCACCGATAACCATGGCGCTGATGGCACCTGTTCCATTGGCCTTTTCCCAATATAGCCCTAAAACTAATGGCCAAAGAAAAACAGCTTCAAGCCCACCAAAAGCCAGCAAATTTAACCAAATGATCATTTGTGGCGGATTCCATGCCGCAACCAGTAATAACGCACCTAAAATGAGTGTGGAGAAACTCGAAATACGTGCTAATTTTTTCTCATTTTTTATTTGTTCTGGTACTGCATTGAGGTAAATATCTTTCACAATCGTGGCTGATGATTGCAATAGCTGAGCATTGATTGTCGACATGATAGCTGCCATAGGGGCTGCTAAGAAAATACCTGCTGCAAATGGCGGTAATACTTGAACCATCAGTGTTGGAATGACTTGGTCTGGTATCGTGAGATCAGGCAAAATTGCGCGGCCTAATGCGCCAGCAAAGTGCATACCAAACATTAAAATTGCCATCACTATCGTACCTAGAATGATGCCTCGATGAACGGCTTTGCTGTCTTTATAAGAGATACAGCGCACTGCGGTGTGCGGTAGGCCAATTACCCCAAAGCAAACCAAAATCCAAAATGAGGCAAGGAATGGTCCACTGAGTATGTCATCAGCTCCTTGTGGAGTGACAAGTTTAGGGTCAATAGCTTGAATTTTATCGATAGCGGCTGGAAGTCCGCCTGCATGATAGATAACGGCAACAAGCAAAATAACCGTACCTAATAGCATCACAACACCTTGTAAGGCATCATTTAAGACGCTGGCACGGAAGCCACCGATAGAAGTATACAGTGCGATAGAAACCCCAAAAATCAATAAGCCGTAGGTATAGGGGATCCCTGCTGCGGTTTCTAATAATCGCGCGCCACCGATAAACTGAACCGTCATGGCACCAAAAAACGCGATTAACAAGCTGATACTGGCAAACCAAACGATAAAGCGACTCTGATAGCGGGCGTAAAGCATATCGTTAAGAGTAACGGCATTGTATCGACGCGCTAAAATAGCAAATTTCTTCCCAAGTACACCGAGGGACAGCCAAATAGCGGGTAATTGGATCATCGCGAGTAAAACCCAGCCTAGACCATATTTATACGCTGCGCCGGGGCCACCGATAAAGGAGCTTGCACTGATATAGGTTGCCGTGATCGTCATGGCGAGCACAAAACCACCCATAGAACGATTGCCTAAGAAGTATTCGTTGAGAAACTCCCCTTTGGTACGCTTTCTATAAGCGTAAACAGACAGTAGAAATACAAGTGCAAGGTAGCCGATTAATGGCAGGAGAACTTCAGTCTGCATCATTCTCCTCCAGAGAAATGTCTTTAAAAATGAGTTTTACCATCATGATGCATAAGAGAATAAAAATGATAGGTAGAATCAGGCATGACCATTCGAACCACAACGGGAGTCCTGTGACGCCAATATTATTGCCTGGTAGATAGGCGCAGATGAGCCAGCCTATGAGATAGGCAATGGTAAGATAGAGCGCCCAGCGAGCTTCCTTGTTTGACTGAAGAAAACGTTTATCCATACGTTTTTCCTCCTCATTTCTAAAAAAATAATCAGGGATTGTACGATAATCTGGCGTGAGAGTGTAAAAAATCCTAAATATTCGCGAAGATCAAGACGATCTTTAATGAGGTTGAGGAATAAAACGGCAATAACGACTTATTTTATTTCGAGTACTTTTAAAATTAGTATGAGCGACATTGCCGCAATGCTGGTGGAAGCTAAGACAAGGAATAAGCTATTGTCTATTTTTAAACCAATATTGTTATAGTTTGGGTTTAAGTGTCTTTTTAGTGATATTAAAACAAAAAGTACTGCGCCTAGTACGGCTCCAGATAGCATCAACCATGAAGCCTCGATCAATCCTATACGTAAAAATAACAATATATTCAGTGCGAGTAGAAGCAAGGTACGGCTCCATGCCTGCTGTGTTCGTTCTGATTGCAGTCCAGAATCTCGCATAATGATCTCTATAGTAAAATGTATAAAACAGAAATAATGGCAGAGATAACAATGAACATAGCCACCAATATTAAAAAAGAGGTGTACTGCAATGGCTTGTCTTGACGCATAGCGATTTCGTTTTGCTTCCATCTACAGAGCGCCATGACAGCGGTGATCCCCCCGGCAAAGGCGAGTAAAAGCGTCAATGTAAATTTTACCCATCCTAACGATATATCGTGCAGCAACTGTTCTATCGCGATTGCTCCTGCTAAAAACGCAAGCGCAGTACGGATCCAGGCTAAAAAGGTTCTCTCATTAGCTAATGAAAATCGGTAATCCGGTGTTTTTCCAATATTTTTCCAGTTCTTTTTTTCTATATTCATATGGGGTCCGTAGTTTTTGGCTCATCTCTTGAAATTAATATTGAGAAGGAAATCACAAAACAATGACGACAGTATGGGCTTTATTGGTCTGATGATATATTAATCTAAATGTTATAACAATATAACAATCGATCTTACTTAAATATGCCGCAAGAGAGGCTCTATGGATCTCGATACAATATCAAAAAAAATTATTCAGTTATCAGGCGGTTCTGAAAACTTCGTCCATGTCACTAACTGTATGACTCGCGTTAGAATGACATTAAAAGATGAAAGTCAGGCTGACGTTGCTGGCTTAAAAGCATTGCCCGGGGTACTCGGTGTTATTAGTGATGAAACATTACAAGTCATTGTAGGACCAGGAAAATGTAATAATATTGCTGATGCTATTAATCAGCAATTAGCAAAGGGTGAACAACTTGAATCAGAAACATTTAGCTCAGATAGTGAAAATGGGGTCATTCAAAAAGCTGAAATTGCTCGAAATAGAGCGAAGAAAAAAACGCCAGTAAAAGCTATTTTGCGTGTGATTGCGAATATATTCATTCCGCTATTGCCCGGTTTAATTGCAGCCGGAACATTAATGGGTATCAATAATATTATTGTGAACTCTGCTAGTGCGGAGGCGCTAAGTCAGGGGATACAGGCAACGGCTAATTTATCAGCGGCTCAAGTTATTTTGCAACAAAAAGGCTTGCTGGAAATTAGTACAATAATGGGCATTATCGCGAGTGGCTTATTTAGTTTGCTGGCGGTATTCACGGGTATTTTTGCAGCGAAAGAGTTTAAAGGAACCGAAATCCTTGGTGGGATTATCGGCGCTATAACTATCGCACCTCAAGTTGCAGTCATTGGATTAACGCCGGGGCAGGGTGGCTTGATCGGGGTTATTTTTGCTGTGTGGATATGTTGTTGGCTAGAACGTCGATTACGTCGATTTATTCCAAGTATGATAGACGTTATTGCGACACCTACAATAACTATTATTATTATGACGGGATTATTGCTTTTTGGCATCATGCCTGTTGCAGGTATTGTGTCCAATGTCATTTTAGGATCGTTATCAGGAGTACTGGAACATGGCGGCTTAGCGGCCGGTTTCTTACTTTCATCATTATTCCCTTTCCTGATTTCATTGGGGTTACATCAAGGGTTAATTCCAATTCATCTCGAGCTAATTCAAGCTACAGGTCATTCTCAGTTATTTGCCATTCAGATCATGAGTAATTCAGGCATGGTTGGAGCGGCTATAGCGGTACTTTTATTAACCAAAGACCCCGTGATGAAACGTGTCGCAAAAGGTGCAATACCGACCAGTATTTTAGCCGTCGGAGAGCCAACTATTTTTGGTGTCAATATCCCTGCTGGGTTTGCCTTTATTACAGGATCTATTGGCGCAGGTTTTGGTGGAATGATGATAGTGCTACTCGATGTCACGGCTAATGGAGTCGGTGCAGCTGGTCTCTCCGCTTTGCCGTTGATTGCTGATGGCAAATATCTTGAATATATCCTGAGTTGGTTGGTTGGGTGCAGTATTGCGTTTTTGCTCACTTACTTTGTTGGGCGCATCAGAAAGTATGAATAAGAAAAGGAATTGATGATGAAAGCTGTGATGTTAATGTTTGACTCGTTGAATAAACATATGTTGTCTGCCTATGGTTGCCAGTCAACGATAACACCTAATTTTGAGCGGTTAAGAAAGCGCTCTCTTAAATTTGATAATTTCTATGTGGGTAGTATGCCATGCATGCCTGCGAGAAGAGAATTACATACAGGGCGATATAATTTCCTACATCGTAGTTGGGGACCTATTGAACCGTTTGATGAATCAATGCCTGAAATTTTAAAAAAACAAGGTATTCATACACATTTAGTCACCGACCATAAGCATTATTGGCGAGATGGTGGGGCAACTTATCACTCACGTTTTTCAACCTATGAATTTATTCGTGGGCAGGAAGGCGATAATTGGAAGGGGGTAGTCAATAAACCTATTGTTCTTTATGAATCTGGTGAGACTGAAGAAAATAAGCAACGCAAAATAGCGAGCCGTACACAGCACTTGATTAATCAGCAATATATGCAAGATGAAAAAGATCATCCGTTAGTGAAAACGATTAATCATGGTATTGAATTTATAGAAACAAATCAGGATGCTGATAATTGGTTTTTACAACTTGAATGTTTTGATCCACATGAGCCGTTTTATGTGCCTGAAAAATATTTGCAAATGTATGGATTATCAAATCAAGATTTTGACGGATGGCCTCCTTATTACTTAGTGACCGAAGATGAATCACGACAGAAAGTGATCCGCGGCTTTTATCAAGCACTTGTCACTATGGTGGATGAGTATGTTGGCCAAGTATTAGATGTCTTTGATAAATATAATCTTTGGCAAGATACCATGTTGATTGTTAATACGGATCATGGCTTTTTGCTTGGTGAACATGAGTGGTGGGGGAAAAATATTATGCCCCTTTATAATGAAATCGCGAATACGCCATTTTTTATATACCATCCAGAAATTACTTCGGTGAATGAGTCTAGGAAAATGTTAGCTCAATCCATTGATATTCCAGCGACATTATTAGATTATTTTAATGCACCAATACCGCCAAACATGCAGGGTAAAAGTTTAATCTCAGGGCTAGAAAATGACTCTCCGATTCGTGAATATGCTCTATTTGGCTATCATGGTTGCCAAATTAATATCACTGATGGTGAGTTTGTATATATGCGTTCGCCAGTTGTACAGGGGACGGAAGGCCTAAATGATTACACATTGATGCCGACGCGCATTAATCGACGCTTTACGCCAAAAGAGCTACAAGGAACTCAATTACATGAAGGGTTTGATTTCACACAAGGTTGCGCAGTGCTTAAAATTCCCGCAACGAGTGTGATGACAACTGATTCCGATCGCTTTGGTCACCGTTTATATAACGTGAAACTTGATCCTCAGCAGATATCACCCATTGTAGAATTTGAAACCGAATGCCGCTTATTAGAGAACATTCGTTTGATGATGATAGCGAATGATGCGCCATTAGAGTTATTTGCACGATATGGGTTATCTAAGAACGATGCGGTTAACATGGAACAAATAGCGCTTGAACACCAATATATTGGCGCAGCAGCAACAGCGCTTGATAGCTATGAATTAGCGCAAGATGTGAAGTATGGGGTGATGTCCTTATTACAATATATCGACACCCGAAAACTGGGGGACATTAGAGAGAAGCTACTAAATCAATTAAATAAGTCTCTGAGCCAAGAGCAGTTAATTGCTTTCATTATTGATAATTTCCCTACAGAAAACCATAATGAGCTAATGTACCGGGTAGCTCTGGAAATGAGATTGAAATAATAATGAGCTATTACCCGGTTGGCTTAAACTGGGTAATAGCGATTATGGTTATATGAAAAAACAATTGGATCACAGTGCGCATTCGAAACCTTTATATGCACAAGTTTATGATATTTTAGTCGATAAACTGAACAAGGGTGAATATCGTAAAAATGATACCTTTCCAACAGAGGCTGAATTTCAGGAAATGTTTGGTATTAGTCGGATCACGGCGCGAAGAGCCCTTTCTGAGCTAGAAAAAGAGGGTTATGTCAAACGTTCTCGTGGGGTAGGTACGTTAGTTATTCGTAATTCGAAAAAGGCTTATGCGACTATTCATACTCAAATTTTGGGTGCGCCAACACTTCGAGTTAAACGTAAAATTATTTCGATAATCAAAATAGCACCAAATGCTGAAATTTGCGAAATAATGAATTTAGCTCAAGGTACAGAGCTGATCCGTGTTGAACGAATTATTGCCAAAGGTAAATTAAATATTCAGTACAATTGCTTCTACTTTTCACCTTGTATTGAAAGCGTCACTGAACATGACTTAGAAGAATCCATTTATTTATTCTTAGAGTCTCAAGGGCTGAACTCAAATCATTATACTGAGAAATTATCTGCAGTTATTCCGACAAAACAGGAAATGAAGTTGCTTAATATCGATGAAAAAACACCAGTATTTTCGCGTCGTCGCATCGATTATAACAAAGCTAATGAAGCTATTTTGTATATGGAAGGTAGTTATCTTAGTGATTATTATGAATATAAAGTAAATGGAAGCTAGCATTCAGCTATATTTCATCACTTAAGAAGGTCATTATGAAAAAAGCGTTTCACATTATGGCAAAGCCAACTAGCTATCAATGTAATTTAAAATGTGATTACTGCTTTTATCTTGAAAAAGAGCATCAACAGGGATTCGGGAATCAAAAACTAAAATGCATGGACGATAATGTATTACGTGAATATATACGTCAATATATTGCATTATCCCCAGCGAATAAAATTGATTTTACTTGGCAAGGGGGAGAGCCAACCATGGCGGGGTTGGACTTCTTTAAGCGAGTTATTCATTATCAAAAACGTTATAGCAATGGTAAACAGATTTATAATAGCCTGCAAACTAATGGGGTTTTATTGAATTCTGAATGGGCTGCGTTTTTAAAAGAACACCAATTTTTAGTGGGGATTTCACTCGATGGCCCCGATTGGCTTCATGATATTTATCGTAAATCAAATTCTGGTAATTCAGTATTTAATAAAGTTATTAATGCGATTAATTTATTAAAAGAGCATCAAATTGATTTTAATATTTTAACGGTTATTAATAATGAAACAGCAAAATACCCGGAAGAAATTTATCGGTTTATTACTGAAGTTTTACATGTTAATCATGTTCAATTTATCCCAGTTGTTGAGCATGAAATGCAAAACATGCCAGTACAACACTTAAGCTACCCACAAGAAGCGGGAAGTAAACAATTAACGCCATGGTCAATTACCGGCAAGCAGTACGGTGACTTTATTAAAAAAGTGTTTGATCTATGGGTTAAAAAAGATGTCGGTAAAGTTTTTGTGCAGTTATTTGATAATTCACTTGCCGCGTGGTCTGGGGATATGCCTAGTTTTTGTGTGATGCAGCCTTCCTGTGGTTATGGATTAGTTGCAGAACAAAATGGGGATATTTATAGTTGCGACCATTTTGTTTATCCCGAATTTAAATTAGGTAATTTATTAACTAAGCCACTTAATAAATTAGTTTATAGTAAACAGCAGCAGCGTTTTGGGCAGCAAAAATTAAATCTTTCTACCGCATGTCAGCAGTGTGAATTTAAATTTGCTTGTCATGGTGGTTGTCCGAAACATCGAACATTAAAAGTAGAAAATAAATGGCATAATCATTTATGTGAGGGGTATAAGGCTATTTTCTCTCATATTGACCCTTATATGCGATTTATGGCGAATGAACTGAAATATTATCGATCACCTGCATCCATAATGGACAATTTGCATTTATTTCATCAATCCCATGTAGTCACTAATAATATTCCTATCAGACAGGTAAATTAGTTTTCTCTGTCGAATCTGATAAAAGACAGCTAGTCATAACTTCTTAATAAGAGATAAAAAAATACCGGAAAGTAGAACTTTCCGGTATCGATTGACGATGACTAAAATATCAGAGATTCAGTAAATTAATCCTGAATACCCAGCTTTTTCTCCAAATAGTGGATGTTAGTACCACCTTTTTGGAAATTTTCATCATTCATGATCATTTGGTGCAGTTCAATATTGGTCTTAATGCCATCGATGATCAGTTCATTTAGCGCATTTTTCATTCGAGAAATGGCAATTTCACGGGTCTCACCGAAAGTAATAAGTTTACCAATCATTGAGTCATAATACGGAGGTACGGTGTAGCCTGCGTAAATATGTGACTCCCAACGCACACCAAAACCACCTGGAGAGTGGAAACGTGTGATTGTACCTGGACTAGGCAGGAAGGTATGCGGGTCTTCTGCGTTGATACGACACTCAACAGCATGACCGTGCACAACAATTTCTTCTTGCTTCACAGATAAAGGCATACCTGAAGCAATACGCAACTGTTCTTTAATCAAGTCAATACCGGTGATCATTTCTGTCACTGGATGCTCAACTTGAATACGGGTATTCATTTCAATGAAATAAAATTCACCGTTTTCGAACAGGAATTCAAACGTACCTGCACCACGATAGCCGATTTCGATACAAGCGTTAGCACAACGTTCACCGATATTTCGGCGAATTTCAGGAGTAATGCCCGGTGCTGGTGCTTCTTCAACGACTTTTTGGTGACGACGTTGCATTGAACAGTCACGTTCTGCTAAATAAATAGCATGTCCTTGACCATCAGCCATCACTTGGATTTCAATATGACGTGGATTTTCAAGGTATTTCTCCATGTAAACCATGTCATTATTGAATGCGGCTTTTGCTTCTGCACGAGTCAGATTTATTGATGATTCCAAATCTTTCTCATTACGAACAACACGCATACCGCGACCACCACCACCGCCAGACGCTTTAATGATTACCGGGTAACCAATGCGTTTGCCAATAGCTTTATTTTTTTCAGTGTCATTGCCAAGAGGGCCATCAGAGCCCGGTACGCATGGAACACCTGCAATTTTCATCGCTTTAATCGCTGAGACTTTATCACCCATTAGGCGGATGGTTTCAGCTTTTGGTCCGATAAAAATAAATCCGGATTGTTCAACTTGTTCTGCAAAATCAGCATTTTCAGACAGGAAACCATATCCTGGGTGAATAGCTTGCGCACCTGAAATTTCAGCCGCAGAAATAATTGCAGGAATATTCAGGTAGCTTTTTGCTGATGCTGCTGGGCCAATACAAATGGTTTCATCTGCCAGCAACACGTGTTTTAGATCTCTATCTGCCGTGGAGTGAACCGCCACAGTCTTAATGCCTAGTTCTTTACAGGCACGTAGAATGCGCAGTGCAATCTCTCCACGGTTAGCGATAACAATTTTTTCCAGCATGGAAACGCCTCGTTACTCGATAACAACCAATGGCTCGTCAAATTCTACTGCATCACCGTTTTGCAACAGAATGGCTTTAACAACGCCGGCTTTATCTGCTTCAATTTGGTTCATCATCTTCATCGCTTCAACGATACAAAGAGGATCACCTACGCTAACTGTTTGACCAACTTCAACAAAAGATTTTGCTTCTGGGCTTGGTGCGCGGTAGAAGGTTCCAACCATTGGGGAACGAACTTGGTGACCAGAAACAACAGCAGGTGCTACTGAAGCGGCTTCTTGAACAACAGCAACTGCGTTAGCAAGTGCAGGTTGTGGCGCAGCAGGAGCGGAATAAAATTGTTGAGGTGCCGGCATCATTTGAGACGCTGGTGCTAAGCGGCTGATACGTACTGACTCTTCACCTTCAGAAATTTCCAGTTCAGAAATGCCAGACTCTTCGACTAGTTCGATCAGCTTTTTAATTTTACGAATATCCATGGATATGATTCCGTACTCTTATATTTTAATTGAATTAATTAGATGCAGACGGTTAACCGCTGCCTGTAAAGCAAAACTGTAACCATCAGCACCAAGACCACAAATTACACCGACAGCTTGGTCGGATAAATAAGAATGTTGGCGAAATGGTTCTCTTGCATGCACATTAGATAGGTGGATCTCGATAAACGGGAGTGCCACTGCCAGTAATGCATCACGTAAGGCAACGCTAGTATGCGTGAATGCCGCTGGATTAATTAGAATAAAATCAGTATTACCTCGTGCAGCATGAATTGTATCAATCAGTTCATGTTCTGCATTTGATTGAAAATGACTTAATTTTACACCTAACTTTTCAGCTTCTAGTGTTAGCTTGGACACAATACCTGTAAGCGTTTGAGTACCGTACTTATCAGGTTCCCTCGTTCCTAGCAGGTTTAGGTTTGGTCCATTAAGAAGCAAAATGTGAATATCTTCTGTCATTGTGCTGCTAACTCCGACGATACGCCAATAGTCCGACAACATAACCTGATGTAGGCGGTTTGTCATCTCTTATCATGAAAATAAATAGATTTTTGGCTGACAAAGAACGCATTATAATTATTTCGTAGCATATAGCAGCAAAATACTGGTCTTATCAGAGAAATTACCCGAAATTATTTTATAAATTGTGCGGTAATCCATACTTTTACTTAATGATGCAAAATAAATATGGAACCGCACAAATCGCGTTATTCAGCGCGAAGATTAACAAGGGTACGCCCTGTTACCTGATTATTTAAGAGTTTTTTTGCATATTCTACTGATTGTTCTAATGTAATTTCAGAACTGATTTGTTCGTAGAATGATTCAGGCAGTAGCTGTGCCAAGCGCTCCCATACTTTTGAACGTTTCGCCGCTGGGTAATATACTGAATCGACACCTTGTAAGCGCACATTACGTAAAATAAATGGCATCACTGTGGTGGGTAAGGTAAATCCACCTGCTAAACCGCAAGCTGCAACGGCGCCATTATAGCTAATTTGTGCCAGTAAATTGGCAAGAAGATCGCCACCAACTGTATCAATGGCACCCGCCCAAAGCTGTTTTCCTAAAGGTTTTGCCGGATGAGTATAGTCGCTGCGAGGTAAGATTTTTTTAGCGCCGATACTGCGTAAGTAATCGCTATTTTCTTCACGACCAGAAATCGCCACCACATCATAGCCAAGTGCAGTTAATAGTTGAATAGCAACGCTGCCTACCCCACCACTTGCCCCACTTACGACAATTTCGCCTTTATCGGGTGTAATACCGGCCTCTTCTAATGCATTAACGCAAAGCATTGCCGTGAAACCAGCGGTACCAATAATCATCGCTTTTCGTAAGGAAAGTGCTTCGGGTAAAGGGGTTAAATAATCGGCTGGGACTTTTGCTTGGGTTGCAAGACCACCCCAATGTGTTTCACCAACGCCCCATCCAGTCAGTAAGACATGCTGACCTACGTGAAATCGAGGATCTTCACTGTGATGGATGACGCCGGAAAAATCGATACCAGGTACCATTGGATAATTGCGGACGACGCCAGCTTTGCCATTGATAGCAAGGGCATCTTTGTAGTTAAGTGTTGACCAGTGAATATCAACGATGACGTCACCTGATGGTCGTTTATCTGTCGATAATGCTAAAATTTCAGGGACAATTTTTTCCGCTTGTTGCTGGAGGACGAGGGCTTTCATTGTTCACTCCTAATAAGTGATTAACTATGTATTCGATTAACTTATCATATCAAAATTGCTTTTATTGGTATCAGTACGGTATTTAGGCGCTAGTTTATGTAATTAATTTGTAAAAATGCATTTTTTTTCTGGCATAAATAGGCATTTATCATGCAGAATATCGCACTGTGACGAATTCATTTTGCATACTGATATAAATATGGATTATTTCTAGTTGATAATATAGAGCGAACCATCGTTGGGTACAGCTGTTTCATTATAAAATGAGCCAGTACGTAGCAATAATTAAAATATCTTATTATTATTTGAACTTGTAGATAGAATAACTTGTCACATTGATTGAATGAAAAAGGATGGAGCATATAACAGCTAAAAAAGGGTTGTTTAATTCAAAATATGCGTAATTTTACGCAATGATGAGTATGGCTTGAATTAATAACTATTTTTGAAGTTTTTATCTGCTTCGTTTGGAAAAGAAGCATGTACAGTTAAAGTGTGTAACCCACAGATGAATTAACCATATTTAGAGAAACACCTCATTAACGCCTTGAGGCTGCTTCGAGTGGTTGGTAGAGTAGACGGGTTTATATTCGTCCCCAGCTTGCAGGATAACCCTTTCGTTATGTTTAAAAAATTTCGTGGCATGTTTTCTAATGATTTGTCGATTGACTTGGGTACAGCCAACACCCTCATCTATGTCAAAGGACAAGGCGTAAAATTAAATGAACCCTCTGTTGTTGCTATTCGTCAAGATCGCTCAGGCTCGTCAAAAAGCGTGGCTGCGGTTGGTGGTGAAGCTAAACAGATGCTGGGACGTACACCGGGTAATATTTCAGCAATCAGACCGATGAAAGATGGGGTTATCGCTGACTTTTATCTGACAGAAAAAATGTTACAGCATTTCATCAAGCAAGTGCACAGTAATAGTTTTCTGCGTCCAAGCCCTCGCGTACTGGTCTGCGTACCAGTCGGCGCGACGCAAGTTGAACGTAAAGCTATTCGTGAATCTGCATTAAGTGCAGGTGCTCGTGAAGTCTTCTTAATTGAAGAGCCAATGGCTGCCGCTATTGGGGCAGGCTTACCTGTTTCAGAAGCAACAGGTTCAATGGTTGTGGATATCGGTGGTGGTACTACTGAAGTAGCTGTTATTTCACTAAATGGTGTCGTGTACTCTTCTTCAGTGCGTATTGGTGGTGACCGTTTTGACGAGGCTATTATCAATTATGTCCGTCGTAACTATGGTTCTTTGATTGGTGAAGCGACGGCTGAGCGGATCAAACACGGTATCGGTTCTGCATTTCCGACAGATGAAGTTCTCGAAATTGAAGTTCGTGGTCGTAACCTAGCGGAAGGGGTTCCACGCGGCTTTAAAATGAATTCAAATGAAATTCTAGAAGCGTTGCAAGAACCACTAACTGGTATTGTTAGTGCCGTAATGTTAGCGCTAGAACAGTGTCCACCTGAATTAGCGTCTGATATCTCAGAACGCGGAATGGTATTAACAGGTGGTGGTGCACTGCTTCGTAACTTAGATCGTTTATTAATGGAAGAGACGGGCATCCCAGTAATCGTTGCAGAAGATCCTCTGACTTGTGTCGCCCGTGGTGGTGGTAAAGCGTTAGAGATGATTGATATGCACGGTGGTGACCTGTTTAGCGAAGACTAAATAACGCCATAGGCCGGCTGGGGAAAATTGCTCCAGCCGCTGCTTTGACTTTTTTGATTCTCTGACATTAGCGAAACTCTGCCACTCATGAAGCCAATTTTTAGGCGAGGCCCATCCCTACAGTTACGCATCTTTTTTGCAGTCATAATTGCATTAGTGCTGGTGGTGATTGACCATCGTTTTGAGCCTTTCAATAAAATCCGTAACTATTTAGACACGGCAGTCAGCCCGTTCTATTTTTTAGCGAACGGACCGCGCCAATTTCTTGATAATGTTTCTGAGAGCTTTTCTTCACGTTCACAACTTCAATTTGAAAATAAAGCGTTGAGTCAGGAACTATTACTCAAAAAAGCGGATAATCTGCTTCTCGAACAATTAAAACAAGAAAATTCCCGTTTGAGAGAGTTGTTAGGTTCGCCACTTCGTCAAGATGAGCACATGATGGTGACCCAAGTCATTTCAGGTGCCAATACACCTTATCGTGACCAAGTTGTCATTGATAAAGGCAGTAATGAAGGCGTGTATGAAGGGCAGCCCGTAATTAGTGATAAAGGCGTTGTTGGCCAAGTCGTTGGTGTGAGCTATTTTAATAGCCGGGTTTTATTGATTTGCGATACGGCTCATGCGTTACCCGTGCAAGTTTTACGCAATGATGTTCGTGTGATTGCTGCGGGTTCTGGATGTGCAGATGACCTTTTATTAGAGCCATTACCTGAAAATACGGATATTCGCGTGGGCGATGTGCTTGTGACTTCAGGTCTTGGTGGTCGTTTTCCTGAAGGTTATCCTGTTGCTGTTGTGTCAGCGGTAAAGCATGATACTCAACGGGCTTATACAATAATCAGTGCAAGGCCAAGTGCAGAGCTTCAACGACTACGTTATTTATTATTGTTATGGGGTAATGGGAGTGAACCTGCGGTTCCAATGCCACCGTCTGAAGTTTATCGTGCGGCAAATGAGCGTTTGATGAAAGTTCTTCCTCAAGTGCTGCCTAATCCGAGCGAAATACAAGGGCCACCATTGCCACCATCGCCGGAACCACAGCCATAATAAGGGTAAACAATATGGTTATGGGTAGGAGAATTAACTAAATGGATGAATACCGTGGCAATGGTCGTGGCATTATTTGGTTATCTTTTTTTATTGCATTGATCCTGCAAGTGATGCCTTGGCCTGAACAATTAGCTTTCTATCGTCCCACATGGCTATTATTAATCCTGATTTATTGGGTGATGGCGTTACCTCATCGTGTTAGCGTCGGAACAAGCTTTGTTTTAGGTGTGATTGTCGATTCTATTCAAGGCTCGGCATTAGGGGTTCATGGCCTTTCATTTAGCATTATTTGCTACCTCGTCTCGTATAAGCATCAATTATTAAGAAATATGGCACTTTGGCAGCAAGCCTTAGTCATCGCCTTTCTTACCGTAATTCAAGATTTATCAGTCTTTTGGGCTGAATTTCTATCTTCACAGGTATTATTCCATCCACAAGTATTCTGGAATAGTCCAGTGAATGGTATTCTGTGGCCATGGCTATTTTTGTTATTACGAAAAATTCGTCGTCAGTTCTCAGTATGTTAAGACTTTAGCTGTCGGCAAGCATTGGAAATATTGCTTATGAGTCTGATTTATTTGGCATCAGGTTCACCGAGAAGACGGGAACTGGTGCAATTACTTGACTACCATTTTGAAATTTTACGTCCTGAAGTGGAAGAAAAATGGCAGCAAGGAGAACAACCGCAAGAATATGTACAACGTTTAGCACGAGAAAAATCTTTGGCAGGTGTCGCGATTGCACCACAAGATAGACCCGTTTTAGGTGCTGATACAATTGTTGTCCTAAACGGAGAAATATTAGAAAAGCCGCGTGATGCCGCACATGCCGAAGAAATACTGCGTACACTATCCGGACATACACATCAGGTGATGACGGCGATTGCATTATCGGACAGTCGTTTGACGTTAAATTCACTGATTGTGACAGATGTGACATTCCGCGAGTTATCTTTGTCAGAAATACATGATTATATCCAATCAGGCGAACCAATGGATAAAGCCGGCGCTTATGGTATACAAGGCATTGGTGGGCGTTTTATTCGTCGCATTAATGGCAGCTACCATGCTGTTGTTGGTTTACCGTTGGTCGAAACAGATGAATTAATACAGCAATTTTTAGCGTAAGGTTGATGGTAAGGGAAACTTATGACTGCAGAGCTATTAGTAAACATTACACCATCTGAAACGCGCGTTGCTTATATCGATGGTGGAATTTTACAAGAAATACATGTTGAGCGAGAAGCAAAAAGGGGACTAGTAGGGAATATTTACAAAGGCCGTGTGAGTCGTGTGTTGCCGGGTATGCAGGCGGCCTTTGTTGATATTGGTCTGGATAAAGCCGCTTTTTTGCACGCTTCCGACATCATGCCACATACAGAATGTATTGCGGGTGATGAGCGAAAAAACTTTCATGTCAGAGATATCGCGGAATTAGTTAAACAAGGTCAAGACCTGATTGTACAAGTGGTGAAAGACCCTCTGGGTACTAAAGGTGCGCGATTAACTACAGATATTACATTACCTTCTCGTTATTTAGTTTTTATGCCTGGGGCGTCCCATGTTGGCGTTTCTCAGCGTATTGATAGTGAGACTGAGCGGGAGCGTTTAAAGTCTTGTGTGGCTCAGTACTGCGATGAAAACGGTGGGTTTATCATTCGTACTGCGGCAGAAGGTGTCGGTGAAGAAGAAGTTAAGCAAGATGCTGCATTTTTAAAACGTTTATGGGCTAAAGTCATTGAGCGTAAAAAGCGCAATGTCACGCGGACAAAAATTTATGGCGAGCTTTCTCTCGCATATCGAATTATTCGTGATTTTGCTGGGGCATCACTCGATAGAATTCGTGTTGACTCCCGTTTGACCTATACTCAACTCCAAGAGTTTGTTGAAGAGTATGTGCCTGAAATGACGGCAAAGCTTGAGCTTTACCAAGGCAATCAACCTATTTTTGACCTTTTTGATGTTGAAAATGAAATTCAACGGGCAATGGAAAGAAAAGTTGAATTAAAATCAGGTGGTTACCTGATTATCGATCAGACAGAAGCAATGACCACCATTGATATCAATACGGGGGCTTTTGTTGGTCATCGTAATCTTGAAGAGACCATTTTTAATACTAACATTGAAGCGACTCAATCTATTGCGAGACAATTGCGCCTGAGAAATTTAGGTGGGATTATTATTATTGATTTTATCGATATGACAGATGCTGAACATCGTCGACGCGTTTTAGCTTCATTAGAGCAAGCTTTAAGCAAAGATAAAGTGAAAACAACGATCAGTCATTTTTCGCAGCTTGGTTTAGTGGAAATGACCCGTAAACGTACCAGAGAAAGTCTTGAACATGTTCTGTGTGACGATTGCCCTACTTGCCAAGGTCGAGGAACGGTAAAATCAGTTGAAACCGTGTGTTATGAAATTTTACGTGAGATAGTTAGGGTTCACCGTACTATCGATGCCGATAGATTCTTAGTTTACGCTGCTCAATCAGTTGTTGATGTACTCAAAGGTGATGAGTCACATGCTTTAGCTGAGGTTGAGATCTTCGTGGGTAAACAAGTTAAAGTTCAGACTGAACCTTTGTATAGTCAGGAACGTTTTGATGTCGTGATGATGTAGCACATTCGTGCATAGGAGAAATCGGTGAAACGACTGCCACGCGTTGTATTAGTAACGACAGCTGTTGTATTGTTGCTTTGCGCGTTAGTGTTGACGGGGCTACGCTTTTTCTTACCAAACATTAATAGCTATCGGCAAGATATTGTTTCTTATATTGAAAAACGTGCAGATATTGCATTACAAATCGGTAATATTGATGGGGCTTGGCAATATTTTGGCCCTGTATTTACCTTGTCGGATGTTGCTCTTAAAAGTGAAACGACAGATGCGAGCATCAGTAAAATTACAGTTGAATTGGATATTTGGCATTCACTGTTTTCACTGCGCTGGCGTTTTCGCGATCTGACATTTTATCAACTCAATGTTGATCATAAAACGCCATTTAGTTTAGATGGGTCAACTAACGATCAATCCTTTGATGGCATTGAAGATCTGTTTTTACATCAATTTGATCACTTCGTCTTAAAAAATAGCCAATTCACTTTTCTTACCCCCTCTGAACAAAAAATGACGCTGATTTTACCTGAGCTTTCTTGGCTCAATCAAAATGAACGTCATCGTGCTCAAGGATTCGTTAGCCTTGAAACGCTTAATAAGCAGCGTAGCTACTTACAAATCAAACTCGATGTATCTGATAAAAATGGTACTTTGAGTGACGGTATTTTCTATTTACAGGCCGATAATATTGATATGCAACCTTGGTTAAGTCGTTGGTTGCGTGAAAATACCAGTTTGCGAGATGCTAATTTCAGTCTTTCTTCTTGGGTGACGATTAAAAATAGCCGCATCGATAATGGTCTTGTCCAATTACGTCAGGGCGAAGCTAATTGGGGAAGCGATGAGTTAACGCAAAACCTGCAAGTTAATGATTTATTAGTCCGAATGAAGCGTCAAGGTAATGGATGGTTATTTAATATTCCAGAGCTTGATACGTTAAAAACCAATGAATACATTTGGCCTCAAGGTAGTGTTTCTGTTCTTTATTTGCCTTCATCAAAAAAATATCAAAATAAGGGCCATTGGCGAATTCGCGCTAAAAATATTGAACTTGAGCGCCTTAGTGAAGTGTTGCCTACATTTTCGTTTGTCACCCCTGACATGGTACAAGATTGGCAACACCGTCAGCCAACAGGTGTCGTCACTGAGTTCTCCCTAGATGTAACGCAGGACACTGTTGAGCATACACAAATAAGTATGGATTGGCAGGATGTTAGCTGGAAAAAATGGAAGCAATTACCTTCTGTTAATCACTTTAGTGGCGTATTGAATGGCGGAACGGACGGCGGAAATCTTTCTTTTTCATTACTCAATAGTGATGTTGATTATCAGGATGAATTTAAAGCTCCTTTTGAAATAAGCCGTGCTACAGGCCAGTTAAATTGGTTGAATAACGACAGTGAATTTAAATTATGGAGCCAGTCACTGGATGTCCAAGCTAAATCTTTGTGGGTAAATGGTGAATTTACCTATGCGCAAGCGAAAAAAGACCCTTATGCCGATCTCGCTATTCTTGCTGGAATACGCTTAGAGGATGCAGGTGATGCCTGGCGTTATTTTCCACAAAAATTAATGGGACAAGATGTTGCTGATTATCTGACAAAAGCCATTATTGCGGGTCATGTAGATAACGCAACGTTGGTATATAAAGGAGATCCAGCACATTTCCCTTATGATAATAACGATGGTCAGTTTCAGGTCTTTGTGCCATTGAGAGAGGCAACTTTTGAATATGATGATCAGTGGCCTGCGCTATTAAATTTAGACCTTGACCTTGATTTTAAACGTGCAAGCCTTGCAATGCATACCGATAGCGTCAAATTAGGTAATGCAACAGCAACAAATTTAGATGCCGTTATTCGTAATTATCATGATGAAATGTTATTTATCGATGCGGGCATCAGTGGCACGGGATCGCAAATTCAGCAGTATTTCACGCATACGCCAATGAAGCATTCGATTGGAGATACGCTAGAAGAGTTACAAATCGGTGGTGTGGTCAATGGCAATCTCGAGTTGTCTATTCCACTTTCTGAGGGCAAAGATGTTGTCGCGAAAGGGCAGGTCAATCTCAATAAAAATGATTTATACATCCAACCTATTGATAGCAAACTATCGGCATTAACGGGCAGTTTTCGATTTAATAATGGCGATTTGACGAGCGATCAAATTCAAGCGCAATGGTTTGGTCAGCCAATTTCTGTTGATTTTTCAACATTGGCGGGAAGCAAAGATTATCAAGTTGATGTTAATTTAACGGGTAATTGGGCTTTGAATAAATTGGCGATGATCCCGAATGAGATTAAACAGAAAGTTTCTGGAACCAGTGATTGGAAAAGTCATATTAAGATAACTTTACCAGATTCAATAAAAGCAAAACCGGCATTAGACATTGAGATTACCGCCGGACTGAAACAGTTAAAAAGCCAATTACCCGCACTTGATAGTGCACTTTTACAGCAGCTTGGCCAAATAAATGTACAGGCTAAGGGAACAACGGAACAGCTCGTTGTGAGTGGGGATATTGGCCAACGTCTTGGTTTTAATACTGAATGGCTGCTAAATAGCGACCCGTTAAAACTGCAAAAAGCGCATATCGCTAAGTGGAATGGCAAGACCCTTGATTTACCTAAAACAGCGATTATTTTAGTCGATTTACCTGCAATAACAGATGTGAATTGGGAAAAGTTGGGTAGCTCATTTTTGTCTTCTAATGTGGGTGGTGGTGTCGCTAAAGTTGGGTTACCTGAAATTGTACAAGTGAAGGCTCCATCCCTTTATTTAGCTGGGCAGACATGGAAAGATGTCAGTTTTTCATACAACTTGTGGACCAGTGAGCAACTGGTGAGTGTCGAAAGTGAAAATCTAAAAGGACAGTTGCAAATTTTTGCGCATCTGCCTTGGGTTTTAACGGTTGATTATCTGTATTACAACCCCTCTTCTTTTTCTGATTCGCAGAATGACCCAACACAACCTTCAGAATTTAATTTCAGCCGTTGGCCTGCGATTAATATTCATTGTCGAGATTGCTGGGTTGGCGGGCAAAAATTGGGTGAAATTAAAGCCAATTTGCAACCTCAAGGGGATGTATTGAAGTTAACGGGTGGGACACTTAACAATAGTGCTGCGCAGCTAAAACTAGATGCTTTATGGCGCGGTGGCAAAGTTAATGAAACTGAAATAGCAGGCTCTTTAACGGGAGAGGCATTTGATGAAACCGCAGCTTATCTCGGTATTTTAGTGCCGATTATTGAATCGCCTTATACTATTGAGTTTGATTTGAATTGGAAAAATGTGCCTTGGTCACCCGATTTAGCGACTTTAAATGGTAAGTTATCCGCTAATCTGGGTAAAGGCGCTATTGCGCAAATGGGCGGCGGTCGCGCGGGTCAAATTTTACGCTTAGTCAGTTTTGATGCTTTATTGCGTAAACTTCGATTAGATTTTCGCGATACTTTCAGTGATGATTTTGATTTTGATTCGATTAAAGGGAATGCTTCTATTCATAATGGTATTCTCTCATCAAAAAATTTATACCTTGATGGATTAGTGGCAGATATTGCATTAAACGGTGAAATTGATTTAGTTAAACGTCAAATTAATTTAGAGGCGGTCATTACACCTGAAATTTCTGCTACAGTAGGTGTAGCAACTGCATTTGTGATTAATCCATTTGCAGGAGCAGCCGTATTTGCGGCGTCTAAAGTGCTCGGGCCGCTATGGAGTAAAATCTCCGTTATTCGGTACCGTGTTACCGGTAGTATGGACGAGCCAAAAATTGATGAAGTATTACGTCAACTAAAGGAGACTCAAGAGTAATGAAAAATGGCAACGTTGCACTTTTGCAGTTATGTAGCGGAAATAATACTAAACACAATTTGGCGCAGATAGAACAACAGATCAAACAGCTGCCAGAATCGGTTGAATTGGTATTAACGCCTGAAAATGCACTGTTATTTGCAGATGCAGCCACTTACCGTAAAAAGGCAGAAGTGGAAGGTAAAGGCCCATTACAAGATGCGATCAGCGCGATGGCGAAACGTTATAACCTATGGATTTTAATAGGTTCGATGCCAATGATTAGCCGTGAAGATCCTGAGCGCATTACGAGCACTAGCCTATTATTTGATTCAGAAGGTAATATCAAAGCGCGTTATGATAAAATTCATATGTTTGATGTGAATCTTGAAGATGAACAAGGTACCTATAACGAATCGGTCATTTATCAACGTGGTGAACACATCACGGTTGTTGATACCCCTGTTGGGCGCTTAGGTATGACAATTTGTTATGATTTACGTTTCCCCGGCTTATTTCAAGCATTACGTGAACAAGGCGCTGAAATTATTTCTGTACCTGCTGCATTTACACGCTATACAGGGCAAGCCCATTGGGAACCTTTATTACGTGCCAGAGCGATTGAAAACCAATGCTATGTTTTAGCTCCTGCCCAAGTTGGAGTACATGGCGGTACTCGCCGTACTTGGGGGCACACCATGGCTGTTGATGGTTGGGGCAAAGTGATTAAAAAGAATGTGGATGCGGTTGCGTCCATCGTATTGAATATTAAAACCGACAGTTTGAGTGTCATGCGTGAGCAAATAAAAGTGGTGAAACATAACCGCTTTAGACCGCAACTGACATCATTAATTAAAAAAGACACGACAACTAAAGAGTAATAAATATGAGTTTAGCTTCTGTCAGCGACCATTTGCTGACCGCCAATCGTCTTGGGCAAGAAAATCTATATGACATTTTAGGCCTGCTATCTGAGCGCCATCTTGATTACGCTGATTTATTTTTTCAGTCAAGTTTCCATGAGTCGTGGGTGCTTGAAGATAGGATCATCAAAGATGGTTCTTATAACATTGACCAAGGTGTAGGTGTGAGAGCGGTTAGCGGCGAAAAAACCGGTTTTGCTTATGCCGATCAAATTTCACTGCTCGCACTAACACAGAGTGCAACAGCAGCGCGCAGTATTGTTAGTGAGCTCGGTTCGGGTAAATCGAAAGTTCTCACGAATGTTGAATATAAACAATTATATTCACAAGCTGACCCGTTAAATAGTTTATCTCGTGAGCAGAAAATTGATTTGTTGCACCGTGTTGATCAAATCGCAAGAGCAGAAGACTCTCGTGTCATTGAAGTTAATGCCAGTTTAACAGGTGTGTATGAGCAAATATTGGTCGCAGCCATTGATGGTACTTTAGCAGCTGATATTCGCCCATTAGTTCGTTTATCGGTCAGTGTATTAGTTGAGCATGATGGTAAGCGTGAACGTGGTGCGAGTGGCGGCGGTGGTCGTTATGGATATGAATACTTTTTAGAAACTCATCAAGGTCAAATTATTGCTGAGCAATATGCACGTGAAGCCGTGCGTATGGCATTAGTTAATTTATCGGCTATTGCAGCACCTGCCGGTATGATGCCTGTCGTTTTAGGTGCGGGTTGGCCAGGTGTATTGTTACATGAAGCAGTAGGGCACGGACTTGAAGGTGATTTTAATCGTCGCGGTACGTCGGTGTTCTCTGGCCAAATGGGCGAGCAGGTTGCATCATCACTTTGTACTGTTGTAGATGACGGTACTATTGTGGGGCGTCGTGGTTCATTGGCGGTCGACGATGAAGGTGTACCTGGCCAATATAACGTCCTAATAGAAAATGGTATTTTGCGTAATTATATTCAGGATAAACTGAATGCACGATTAATGGGTGTTGCACCAACAGGTAATGCACGTCGTGAATCTTATGCCCATTTACCGATGCCTCGTATGACAAATACCTATATGTTGGCGGGTTCTTCAACACCGGAAGAAATAATTGCCAGTGTCGAAAAAGGGATTTATGCACCAAACTTTGGTGGTGGTCAGGTCGATATTACGTCAGGTAAATTTGTGTTCTCAACATCTGAAGCGTATTTGATTGAAAACGGAAAAATCACCTCGCCAGTAAAAGGCGCAACCTTGATTGGCTCTGGGGTTGAAGCAATGCAGCAAATTTCCATGGTCGGTAATGATTTAGCCTTAGACCAAGGCGTTGGTGTTTGCGGTAAAGAAGGACAAAGCGTGCCTGTAGGTGTTGGTCAACCAACCTTGAAACTCGACAAATTGACAGTGGGTGGTACGGCATAGCTCCCCATACAATATCCCTAGGAGCCTACAAAAGTAGGTGACTAGGGTGAGTGAGCGTAGCTAACACGGCTACAAATTGAAGAATGAAGGGGATAGATGAATAAACGAATTATTTCCATGATCCTCATGGCAATACTGATAGCCATTAGCCTTTATTTTAAAGGCGACGATCTTCATGACAAAGAACAGGTCGAAAGGCCTATTTCTCCGCCTGAGCAGTCGATACGTAATGAAAATGCACAAGAAATTGATGCGCTAACACAGCAACGTAATGTGGTTAGCTATGTGCAGAAACATCAAAAATTGCCTGATTTTTATGTGACGAAAAAAGATGCAAGATTAGCGGGTTGGGATGCTAAAAAAGGCAATCTTTGCGAGGTGTTACCGGGTAAAGCGATTGGTGGTGATAAATTTTTAAATCGTGAAAAGCGTTTGCCGATTTCACCTAATCGTCAATGGTTTGAGGCGGATATTAACTACCGTTGTGGTCATCGAGGTGCAGATCGCCTGATGTATTCCTCTGATGGGATGATTTTTGTCACATTAGATCATTACAAAAGCTTCCAGCAAGTGAACTAGAAGGTCATCAGCAATGAACCATAAAGTTGTTTTTGATTTTAATGAGATTAAAAGTATTGAAGATTTTTATGCTCAATTTCAACAACAGTTTTCGCTGCCAGCTTGGTTCGGACACAATCTTGATGCTTTGTGGGATATGGTTTCTGCGGGTATTGAATTGCCCGTCACCATCGTTTTTGCGCATATGACTTCAATACAGCGAATTGAATTCTCGAATATTATTGACGTGATGAATGACGCACAAGATATGTGGGAAAATGAATTTATTTTTGCCTTAGATATAACAAAAAACTCTAATAAATCCGCTCAAGACCTATGATACAGTTATATGTAATTCATTTATTTTGAACGGAACCTTTCTATGGGCAGTATCACATCTAACATTGGGCAATTTAACAATAAAAAATTTGTTATTGTGCATGGCTATACCGCATCCCCTGCTAAAAACTGGTTTCCTTGGCTTAAAGCTGAATTAGAGTCATTGGGTGCATTAGTGAATGTGCCTGAAATGCCAGAACCATTATCGCCTAATCCTCAAAAATGGCAGCAGCACTTGATTGATTTACCTATTGATATTGATAAAAATACGATATTGATTGGGCACAGTCTTGGTTGTGTAACAGTATTGAGATTTTTAGAGCAGTTAGCCGTACAAGGTAAAAAAGTCGGTGGCTATATCTTAGTTTCAGGCTTTGATAGTGAGCTGGAAACATTACCAGAGTTAAAATCTCATACACCTAACAAATTAAATTATGCCGCATTAATTGGCATTGCAGATGAGCGAGTCTCAATCATTTCAACTAATGATGAAATTGTATCTCCGCAATCATCGAAAGTACTCGCAGAGTCACTGCAAACTCAGGTCATTATGGAAGAACAGGCTGGTCATTTTTTAGATAGAGAAGGGTACGTTGAGTTTCCTACGATTCTCTCGGTGATAAAAAATCGATTTTAATATCAAGAAACTCCCCTAAGCCAATATTTTGGCATAGGGGAAAATCGATTAAGCGCTTTCAGATAGCTCTTTCAAATATTGGAATATTTGACGGAAAGCTTTAGGGGGCTTATTACCTTCACGCTCTTTTTTTGCATTACGTACTAGCACCCTAAGTTGCTGCCTATCCGTATGCGGGAACAATGCGACAACTTCTTCTATCACGTTATCGCCATTTTCGATTAAACGCATACGTAAATCTTCTAGTTTATGAAGATAAACAGCTTGCTGATTATGGCGATTCTTAAGTTTATCAAGTGCTTCAGTAATTGGATCTACATCACGTGAGCGCAGTAATTTACCAATAAACTGTAATTGACGGCGACGACCTTCACGGGTGATCCTTTGAGCTATTTCAATTGAATCAAGTAATTGGGTATCTAATGGAATACGCTCAAGCTCGTTTTTGCTTAAATCAACAAGCTCGGCTCCCAGTTTTTTGAGGATCTCAGCATCGCGTTTAATTTCGCTTTTGCTGACCCAAATAATTTCATCATCCTCTTCTTCTTGCGGCGCTGGGATATCATCCAGCCAGTCTTCAGGCTGTGTGGCCATATTGATTTTCCTTTTTACAAAACGTGGTCATGTAATTTACATGAGCGATTGCGTGTAATTTACATGACCTACTGAGTCACGAATGTTAACATTCTTATATTCATGATAGTTCAAATTACATGAGTGTAGGCCGTGGGGGATAACTTAGATCATATATTATTATATGTTCATTGAGATAGCTCTACTTACTGTTTATCTATAATTTGAATTTATTGGGCTATATTAAACCTATTGTAACTGGGAAAATGCCCTAATGACTACCTGACATTTACTTATCAGCGTAGAAAATGGCTTTTTTCCTCAATATTATTGGATTAAATGCATGAGTGTAACTGATCAAGTCAACGAACAACGTAAAAAATTAGAAGAAGCTGTCGCCCACGCATTGGAATTTGCCAAAAGTCGTTGTGATGCGGCAGAAGTTGCAGTAAACAAAAGTACCGGAATTAGTGTCAGTACTCGCCAAGGTGAAGTCGAAAATGTTGAGTTTAATAGTGATGGTGCTTTAGGGATCACCGTTTATCATCAACAACGCAAAGGAAGTGCCTCTTCAACGGATCTAAGCCATGATGCAATTGAGCGTACTGTACAGGCTGCGATTGATATTGCATGTTATACCTCACAAGATCCCTGTGCGGGAGTAGCAGATAAATCATTATTAGCGTTTGAAGCTCCGGATTTGAATCTATTCCAAGCGACTGAAGTATCACCTGAAGATGCTATAAAATTGGCTTCGCGAGCTGAAATGGCGGCATTGAATGCGGATCCTCGTATTATTAATACGGAAGGTGGTAGCTTTAACGGTCATTATGGGGTCAGAGTCTTTGGTAACTCCCATGGAATGCTGCAAAGCTATAGTTCTAGTCGCTATTCTATGTCCAGTTGTGTTATCGCAGAGCATGAAGGTGCGATGGAGCGTGATTATGCTTATACCATCGGTCGTAGCCTTAATGCACTTAAATCCCCGGAATGGGTGGGACAAGAATGCGCACGCCGTACATTGTCGCGTTTAGCGCCAAGAAAGCTCCCTACCATGAAGGCGCCAGTTATTTTTGCCTCTGAAGTGGCGACAGGATTATTTGGTCATTTAGTTGGTGCGATTAGCGGCAGCAGTATTTACCGTAAATCCTCTTTTTTGCTTGATAGCTTAGGTAAACAAATTTTGCCAAGCTGGTTAACAATTAACGAGCAGCCTCATTTGATGGGCGGCTTAGCCTCTTCACCTTTTGACAGTGAAGGTGTTCGCACTACTGAGCGCAATATTATTGAAAACGGTGTATTGCAAACTTGGCTAATGACGAGTTACTCAGCTCGAAAACTCGGTCTACAAAGTACTGGTCATGCTGGTGGTATTCATAACTGGCGTATCGCTGGGCAAGGGCATTCTTTCGATGCATTGTTAAAGCAGATGGGAACAGGGCTAGTTGTCACTGAACTGATGGGACAGGGTGTGAGTGGTATCACGGGTGATTATTCTCGTGGTGCATCAGGCTTTTGGGTTGAAAACGGCGAAATCCAATATCCTGTCAGTGAAATTACAATCGCTGGTAATCTCAAGGATATGTGGGCAAATATGGTGACTATTGCCGACGATATTGAAACTCGCAGTAATATTCAATGTGGCTCGGTGTTACTTTCACAGATGAGTATTGCAGGGGAATAGATTCTCTTTGTTACTCTTCATAATATTTTTTAGCTAAAAAATTGCAATAAAAAAAGGCACTCATTGAGTGCCTGAAACATCTAGAAAACTTATTGGAGTTTCTTGGTTGAAACTTTTTTTATTAAGTCTTTTCTATTTTTATAAGCTCAAGGCTTTAGCGATGGAATTCACCAGCCGCTTCTGGCTGATAAATAATCTCTAATACTCTAACGCGAGTTGCAACACCATTTGGTAGTGCCCAACTAATTTCATCGTTAACGCGCAGACCTAACAGCGCTGCGCCGATTGGTGCCATCACTGATAGTTGCTCCGCACTATCTTTCAATGATGCTGGATAAACCAGCGTACGAGTACGTTCCTCATTACTAATTAGGTCAAGGAAACGGACGGTACTGTTCATTGTGACGACATCCGCAGGCATTTCCTGTGGGGTAACAATATCAGCACGATCAAGTTCTTCATTCAGCGCATCTGCAACAGGCGTATCTGCATAAGCGGGTTGTTCCATTAGCGCATCTAAGCGTTCTGCATCTAAATCATTGATAATAATTGTTGGCTTTGTCATACCACACTCCAATAGAGACCTACAAAGCAAACACCCCCCACCCAAAAGGTAGGGGGTGTCGCTATAAATTAAGTTGTTTAAAATATTAGGCGCTATAAGCTTTAAAGGGAAGAGATCATGATCACGATCTCAGGCCTGTACCTGTAAAATCACGCATATTGATAAATTCATTAGTCATTTTTTGATTCAATTACTCTTCATCAAAACCACTATTGAATAGGTTAATTATTGCGGATAACGCCTGATCTTCATCTGGGCCGCTAACCTCTATATCAATTTTACTACCTTGTTCCGAGTCTAACATCAACATCGCAATAACGCTATCGGCCTCAGCCTCAATTTGGCTATTATTACGCAAAATAACCCTTGAGTTAAATTGTTTAACCAAATCATAAAGTAACATAGCAGGTCTTGCATGCATACCGAGCCGGTTTTTGAGCGTTATTGTCGCTTTTACGGTCATTACTTGCGTTTTTCTAGTGTTCTATGACGTGACTGGACGTTTTTACCTCTAGAGCGAAAGTAATCTGCTAACTGCTCTGCAACATAGACGGAGCGATGTTTTCCTCCCGTACAACCGATAGCGACAGTTAAATAGCTACGATTATTCGTTTCTAACATTGGTAGCCATAACTCGAGGTAACTGCGTGTTTGGTAAATAAAATTATGGACTTCAGTGTGCCTGTCTAAGAAGGCCGCAACGGGGCGATCTAAACCAGTCATTGGGCGTAGTTTCGGGTCCCAATGTGGATTGGGCAGAAATCGTACATCAAAAACATAATCTGCATCAATCGGTATACCATGTTTGAAACCAAATGATTCAAACACCATGGTGAGCTCTCGTTCACGTTTGCCCATTAAACGCGTTCTAAGCATCTCAGCGAGTTCATGAACTGACATCTCTGAGGTATCAATGACCAAATCAGCTCTTGAGCGTAGCGGTTCTAGTAGCTCATTTTCTTCATCAATCGCACTTTCGAGTGATAAATTTTTGCTTGAAAGAGGATGTAATCGACGGGTATCACTATAACGGCGAATAAGCGTGTTACGATCAGCATCCAGAAACAATAGCTGTGGAGAGAAGGTTGGTGGTAATTTATCAATCGCTTCTTCGAAAATCTCTGGGTTATCAGGCATATTACGCACGTCAATGCTCACCGCCGCTGAAATATTACGTTCAGCGAGTGAATTAGCCAGTTCCGGTAGTAATACAACCGGTAGGTTATCCACACAGTAGAAACCCATATCTTCCAGCGCACGTAAGGCCACGGATTTTCCCGAACCGGAACGGCCGCTGACAATCATCAGCACCATGAGTACACTCCCTTCTGTTTCTTGATGAACTGTTTTTTTGATGATCGATAATTTAATGATCTATCCGCTTAATGATCATACGTTATTGAGTAAATTTAACTATTTAATCTATCGTCGTATCGACTCTTTTTTAACAGTATAAACCATAATAATTTCATTACGATATCACGATAAGGCGTAAACTTATAACTTACTCAGTAATTATACTATACAGCTCATTATCACTTTGTGCAGAGCGCAAGCGTTTACACAGGGTTTTATCTGCAAGCTTTTTAGCGATAAGCGACAGTGTATGTAAATGTGTTTTACACTGATCTGATGGAACAAGTAATGCGAAAAGTAGATCAACGGGCTGATTATCAATCGCATCAAAAGCGATAGGCTCTTCTAAATGTAAAAAGACGCCAACAGCGCGTGCATTTTCACTTTCATTAAGTTTGCCATGCGGAATGGCAATTCCGCCACCAATACCTGTAGTACCGACTTTTTCTCTGGTTAATAATGCTTCAAATACCGTGTTTTCCGGTAATCCCAACTCAGCGGCAGCCAATTCGCTAATAATTTCTAATGCTCTTTTCTTACTTGTACACACTAAGTTATTACGTGTGCAGGCTGATGATAAAACAACGCTTAATTGGATTTCTATATCACTATTCATTTTATTATTCACTTAGGACTACAAAACCAGATGGTGTATACCACCATCTGGTTTGGAACATTCATCGGCTAGACCGTAACAATGGCCTAGACCCTATCAATGTATTAGTGTTGTCTCAGTTTTTCTTTGTGTTTAGTTAATTGGCGTGACAGTTTGTCAACCAGTAAGTCAATTGCTGCATACATGTCGTTTTCTTCCGCTGATGCATGAAGCTCGGCACCATTAACTTGCAGGGTCGCTTCAGCAATTTGCTGAACTTTTTCAACTTTCAGGACGACTTGAATATTGTTAATACGATCAAACAATTGCTCTAGTTTTTTGAGTTTTTTCTCAACAATTTCGCGCAATGCTGGGGTCAGTTCAATATTGTGTCCAGTAATCTGAAATTCCATACAACCTTCCTTATTTTATCAATTAAACCAGTTGTTTACGCTGATTTGACGGCGGAATAGATAACGATTCACGATACTTAGCAACAGTACGACGAGCAACTTGAATACCTTGTTCGGCAAGCATACTCGTCAATTTACTATCGCTCAATGGTTTTGCTGGATTTTCAGCAGCAACCAGTTTTTTCACCAAAGCTCGAATTGCCGTTGAGGAAGCTTCTCCTCCGGTGTCCGTGCTTACGTGGCTGGAGAAAAAATACTTCAATTCAAAAATACCTCTAGGACTATGGAGATACTTTTGAGTTGTTACTCTTGAGATTGTTGATTCATGCATGTCTACCTGATAAGCAATGTCTGCCAATATCATGGGTTTCATATATTCGTCACCGAGCTCAAAAAATTCTTGTTGTTGCTCAACAATACAGGTTGCTACTTTGAGTAGTGTCTCATGACGACTTTCAAGACTTTTTATCAACCATTTCGCATCTTGTAGATGACTGCGAATATACTGTGAGTCACCTTCACTTACATTATCATTTATTAATGAAGCATAGTGATGATTAATGCTTAGTTTAGGGATGCTATCTGTATTTAACTCAACTTGCCAGTGCCCATTATTTTTTTTCACCAGAACATCTGGAATGACGTATTCTGATTCTCCAGTATTGATGGATTGCCCAGGTTTTGGATTCAAGGTTAATATTAGGTCTATCGCAGTTTTGAGCGCATCTTCTTTTAGACGCGTCAATTTACTTAACTGGCGGAAATCGCGGTTTGCCAGTAACTCAATATGATTGCTAATAATCTGTTTGGCTTCTGATAATCCTTGAGTTTCTTTTGGGTAGAGCGAAAGCTGAATGAGTAGACACTCTTTCAAGTCTTGCGCTGCGACACCTAAAGGGTCGAAATGTTGAATACGTTTTAGAACCGCAATAACTTCTTCTACGCTAATTTCAGGATTATCAATTCCTTCATGGATATCCGCTACCGTAGTGGTGAGATAGCCCGAATCATCAATGGAATCAATTATTGAAGTTGCAATTGCACGATCAGTATCAGTAAACGGTGTGAGTCCAGCTTGCCAGATGAGATAATCTTGTAATGTTTGAGTAGTTTCACCTTGATAAACGGGTAGTTCATCAAAGCTATAGTCACTGCTAGTGCCTGAAGGGGTTCCAGCGCTGTAGATTTCATCCCAATCTGCATCCAGCGGTAGCTCATCAGGCATATCATTTTTTTCTAATGCTTCTTTTGTATCTATTTCGCTGCTATCAGTGATGTGTTCTTGATTGTCATTCGGTGCGAGCTCATCTAATTCATCTTGTTCAAGCAAAGGATTCGTTTCAAGTGCCAGTTGAATTTCTTGTTGTAGCTCAAGTGTAGACAATTGTAACAGACGAATAGCCTGCTGCAATTGGGGGGTCATCGCGAGTTGTTGACTGACTCTGAGCTGCAAACTTTGCTTCATGAATGTGTTTTGCTCTCCGTTTTAATTTCAATCGTTTTAACATTTAGCTGATTTCTATCTTAGCAAAATCCTATCGTAAGATAAGCTTTAACTCTTTATAACCGGAAACCTTCACCTAAATATACGCGCTTAACTTGTTCATTTTCAAGGATCATTGCCGGTGTACCATGGGCAATTAAGTGGCCTTGACTGACAATATAAGCTCTTTCACACACATCAAGAGTTTCACGGACATTATGGTCAGTTATCAAAACACCAAGGCCATAGTCACGTAAATGTTGGATTATTTTCTTGATATCTAATACTGAAATAGGGTCAACACCAGCAAAAGGTTCATCCAATAGAATAAATTTCGGATTAGCTGCGAGTGCGCGGGCAATTTCTACTCGGCGACGTTCACCGCCAGACAGTGATTGACCCATGCTGTCTCGAAGGTGAGTAATACTGAACTCTTCCATGAGCTCTTCAGCTCTTTCTTTACGCTGCTGTGTGTTTAGGTCATGGCGAATTTCTAATACTGCCATTAGGTTATCATAAACACTGAGGCGGCGGAAAATAGACGCTTCTTGAGGAAGATAACCAATGCCGCGACGAGCACGTTCGTGCAGTGGCAGTAAGCTGATATCTTCACCATCAATTAAAATTTTACCAGCATCCCGCTGAACAATACCGACCACCATGTAAAAGGTGGTTGTTTTACCGGCACCGTTTGGTCCAAGTAGACCTACAATTTCGCCGGATTTAACCTCAAGGCTAACATCTTCAACAACCTTGCGCTTTTTATAGGATTTAGCCAGATTCTCTGCGGTTAGTGTTGCCATAACGATTATTTACTCTTAGTCGTATTTGCTGATGAACTTGCCGCTGCTGGGGCTTTCTCTTGTAATTGTGCCGGCAATATTACGGTTGTTACACGTTTGCCTTTATCACTGAATGCTTCCATTTGCTGCGTTGGGACGACGTAAGTGATTTTATCGCCTTTGATATTGCTATCTAACTGCTCAAGATAAGCGTTGCCTGTTAGGGTAACGAGTTGTTTATCAACTTCATATCGCGCTTTTGCTGCATGACCTTTAATTGGTTTGCCATCATCTTGTAATTGATAAAAAGTGACAGGAGTACCGAAGGCTTCAATCACAATTTTATCAGAGTCACTGCTTGGACGAGTGACGACAACTTTATTGGCTTTTATGTCGATAGAACCTTGCTTGATCACAACGTCATCAGTGAAAGTCGTGATGTTTTTTTCTAGATCAAGGGATTGCTTGACCGAATTAATCGTCATTGGCTGCTGAGTGTCACTTTTAAGCGCCATAGCGGGTAGGCTAAGAGCCAAAATTGCACTGGCAATAGCTCCTTGAATAAAATACTGCTTAGTGGCTTGTTTCATTTTGTTGCTCTTCTGGTTGTAACACATAATGAGTTTTCACATCTTCGATTAATTCTGCAGTTTTGGTACGAAGATTTCCCTTCATTTTTAAACCGGTAGAATTGAGTCCTTGTCCAATAATGGTGACTTTATCGTCAGATGAAACGTCTTGTGTTGTCAAATTGACAACTGCACTTTCAGTTGTAATTCGTTGTAACTGTGATTCTTTCGTTAAGCTATTGACCTGAACATCACTATAAAGATAGAGCACATTATCTTTGGTTAAACGTGCTTTGAATGAGCTAATTGTCCACGTTGGTATGCCTGCGTCATTATAGGTTGTCAACACAGGCTTGGAAAACCACGTAATTTTGCTTTCTGTGTAGTTGTCAATTTTATCAGCGACAAGTTTATAAGATAAATCACCGGTCGGATTATAGACGAAAGTGACTGAATCATCAGTCTGATAATTAGGTTGACCATCATTTATTACACTACCTGTCATGTTTACCGAGTCGTTACCGGATAAATTCCAACCGATAAGCCCAAGGACAATCAGCGATAGAATAATAATTAACCACTTCTTCGAATTGCTCATAAATGATATCTATTCTTTAAATCGATAAGCCTTTAGCTTCTTCCAATTTATTTTGTGAAAGAAGAATGAGGTCACATAGTTCTCGAACGGCCCCTTTACCACCACTAATTTGAGTGACATAGTCAGCTTTAGGCAGTAATAACGGATGAGCATCTGCTACAGCGACGGATAGACCGACTTTTGCCATTACAGGCCAATCAATCAAGTCATCACCAATATAGGCTGTTTCTTCTTGAGTTAATTGTAGTGTATCTAACAGTTCGTGATACGCCAAAAGCTTATCGCTCTGTCCTTGGTAAAGATATGTAATACCCAATGTTTTGGCTCTATCTTCAAGGAGTTTAGCTTGTCTACCAGTAATAATAGCAACTTCAATCCCAGAGGTTAGCAAACAGCGAATACCATAGCCATCGCGCACATTGAATGCCTTGAGCTCTTCACCGTTATTACCCATATAAATCAAGCCGTCAGACATTACGCCATCAACGTCACAAATAAGCAGTTTAATTTTTGCTGCTTTTTCTATCACTACGTTAGCGATAGGGCCGTAGCAGGTGTCTTTCATTATTCTTCCCTTTTAATACTCGTCATACTTTGCATTACAGCGTTGTTGGTTTCATTCAGCTACCCAAGTCGCATACTCGTGTATGCTCCTCGGGATATCTTCATTTTACCGCCTAGCTGTAACACAAATTATTTAGAGTATATGGCTAATTTTTGCATTACAGCGTTGTTGGCTGCACTCAGCTACCCAAGTCATATACTTTTGTATGCTCCTTGGGATATCTTTGCTTGCCGCCTAGCAGCTCTTAGTTATCATGAATAGAGCAATACAATAAATATTTATATTAGGCTTAATGTCATTATGCTAATTACACAACTCCAGCTTGGAGTAGGTCATGCATATGCAGTACACCGACCAATTTATTGTTTTCAGCAACCAATAAAGAGGTAACATGTTTGGATTGCATCAGATTTAGCGCTTCAACGGCTAGCATGCTGGGGGCGATTTTAATACCACCTGGGGTCATCAAGTCAGCAATTTTAGCATTATTTAGGTCAACGCCCATATCAAAGATACGGCGTAAATCTCCATCAGTAAAAATGCCTTCAATAATCATATTGTCATCGCAAATAACCGTCATACCTAATTTTTTACGCGTAATTTCAACGAGTGCTTCGCGTAGAGTTGCTGTTTTTGCAATGTAAGGTATATCTTCACCTGTGCTCATTAAATCACGAACGAGAAGTAAAAGTTTGCGTCCGAGTGCGCCACCTGGATGAGAAAGCGCGAAATCATCAGCCGTAAAACCACGAGCGGTGAGTAAGGCTATCGCTAAAGCATCACCCATGACGAGTGTCGCAGTGGTGCTTGTCGTTGGTGCCAATCCGAGTGGACAAGCCTCTTGTAACACCTTAATGCACAGGTGAACATCTGCATATTTACCCATATTACTTTCAGGGTTATTGGTCATGCAAATCAAGGGAACTTTAATACGTTTTAAGACTGGCAGTAAGGCCAGAATTTCACCAGACTCGCCGGAGTTAGATATCGCTAATACAATATCTTTATTTGTTATCATGCCGAGATCGCCATGGCTCGCCTCTCCCGGATGAACAAAAAATGACGGTGTTCCTGTACTGGCAAATGTTGCTGCAATTTTTCTACCTATGTGTCCCGATTTCCCCATTCCCATAACAACAACTTTTCCTTGGCAGGCAAATATTTGCTGACAAGCACGGTCAAAATCATTATTGATATATTGTTCGAGGTTGTTAAGGCCTTCGCGTTCGATATGGAGAACATCTTTACCTACTTGCTGAAAATCGAAGTTTGACATTTCTAGTTCCATGGGTAGCTTTTTAATTAATCGGATGAGCAAAATAGGATTGTATAACGAATACTTAGTATCAGTAAGTATTTTGTCTGCTAAGCTATCTTTAATGATATTTTCGAGCTTAAACGTTATTTTATTGTGAGTTAAAGAGGCTGTTAATCAGATAAATGTTATTTTATTAGCACCTAGAACCAAAAATCCTTTGATAAATTCGCGTATTCTCAATAAATAACCAAATAAGTGACAATAAACGCTATCTGTTGTTTTTACTTATAAATATAAGTTGATAATGAAGGTGTTTAACGGTTCTTTATCTCTTTCATTTATATAAAATACGGTTGTAATATTAAAAAGTATATTCCAAACGTTATAATACGGTACGAGAAATCAAGATAATATATAAAACCTAGTTAAAACGACTAGGATATAAACGAACATCAACTATAAGTTAAATTTAGGCGTGATATTAGACGATTTTCGGTTTGTTTTTCTGTAAGATTCAAACTTACGAAAGATAAAATTAAACGCGATACGACGAGTTATCAGATAAATGCAAGCACAAACAGACAACTTAATTGAAGTACGAGATATGTCGTTTACTCGTGGTAATAGGCAAATATTTGAAAATATTAACCTATCAGTACCGCGTGGTAAAATTACGGCAATCATGGGGCCATCAGGAATTGGCAAAACCACATTGCTGCGTCTTATAGGTGGCCAGCTGCGTCCAAGCAAGGGCGAGATATGGTTTGATGGCGATAACATTCCTGCGCTATCACGCTCGAAGCTTTATCAGTCACGTAAAAAAATGAGCATGCTTTTTCAATCAGGCGCACTTTTTACGGATATGGATGTATTTAATAATGTCGCTTTTCCATTGCGTGAGCATACTGATTTACCGGAATCATTGATTCACACAACCGTAATGATGAAATTAGAAGCTGTGGGTTTACGTGGCGCAGCAAAACTGATGCCTTCTGAATTATCAGGTGGGATGGCGCGTCGTGCGGCTCTCGCGAGAGCAATCGCACTCGACCCTGATTTGATCATGTTCGATGAGCCATTTGTTGGGCAAGACCCAATTACGATGGGCGTTTTAGTTAAGCTTATCGATGAATTAAACCAAGCTTTAGGTGTGACCTGTGTTGTTGTTTCTCATGATGTTCCTGAGGTACTGAGTATTGCTGATGAGGCCTATATTGTGGCTCAGCAACACGTTATTGCGAAGGGGACGGGAGATGAGTTACGTAATAACCAAGATCCTCGTGTGAGGCAATTCTTGGATGGTATCGCAGATGGTCCTGTTCCATTCCGTTTTCCCGCCAATGATTATCTGGCTGATTTATTAGGGTAAAATAAAATGATAATAAAGGCGATTGCTGCCTTCGGACATCGATGGATTGATATTTTTTCAGCTTTTGGCCGAGCTGGCTATATGTTATTCCGTTCACTGTTTGGTAAGCCTGAGATTAAAAAACAGTGGCCGTTGTTGATGAAGCAACTTTATGCTGTCGGTGTACAATCCTTGTTGATTATTGCTGTTTCTGGATTGTTTATTGGTATGGTTTTAGGTCTACAAGGATACTTGGTACTCACAACATTTAGTGCAGAAGCGAGCCTTGGCATGATGGTCGCGTTATCGCTATTACGTGAACTGGGCCCTGTGGTGACTGCTTTGCTGTTTGCAGGGCGAGCGGGTTCAGCGCTGACTGCTGAAATTGGTTTGATGAAAGCAACTGAACAGATTTCCAGCCTTGAAATGATGGCAGTTGATCCCCTAAGACGTGTTATTGCACCAAGGTTTTGGGCAGGCTTTATTAGCATGCCATTGTTATCACTAATATTTGTGGCTGTAGGTATTTTAGGCGGTGCAATAGTTGGTGTGGATTGGAAAGGCATTGATGAGGGTTATTTTTGGGCGTCAATGCAGTCTTCTATTGATTGGCGATTGGATTTAGTCAACTGTGTTATCAAAAGCTTAGTTTTCGCCTTTACGGTAACTTGGATAGCACTATTTAATGGTTATGATGCGGTGCCGACCTCTGAGGGGATTAGCCAAGCAACCACAAGAACGGTTGTTCATGCATCATTATCGGTTCTAGGATTAGATTTCATACTTACAGCTCTGATGTTCGGGAACTAAGTCATGCAAAGTAAAAAAAGTGAAATATGGGTAGGTTGTTTTATGTTGCTGGCGATAGCCGCAATTATCTTTTTATGTTTAAAAGTCGCTGATCTGAAATCGATTGGTAGCCAACCGACTTATCAAGTATCAGCTTCTTTTGAAAATATTGGTGGGCTAAAAGAAGGGTCTCCTGTGAAAGTTGGGGGTGTCGTCGTTGGTCGAGTTTCGAGTATTGTGTTAAATAAAGACAACTATGTGCCTGATGTCAAAATTGATTTGTTACGTGAGTACGACAATATTCCTGATTCGAGCTCACTTTCGATTAGAACATCAGGCTTATTGGGCGAACAATATATTGCGATGAATATTGGCCCTTCAGGCGAAGAATTAGGTATTGCCACCTTAAAAGATGGCGGTCGTCTAGAAGATACTAAACCTGCAATGGTGTTAGAAGATTTAATCGGACAGTTTTTGTATAAAAGTGGCGATAGCCAAGGCTCAGAACCTGCATCACATTGATTTGATGTTCCCTATGGACACTAAAGGAATGAATTATGTTTAAACGTTTAATGATGGTTGCAATGTTGGTTATTGCGCCTTTTGCAATGGCAATTGATCAAACGAACCCTTATAAATTAATGGATGAAGCTGCCGATAAAACTTTTACTCGCTTAAAAGTAGAGCAAGCTAAAATTAAGCAAGATCCTGACTATTTAAGGACGATTGTTCGTGAAGAGTTACTGCCTTATGTGCAAATAAAATATGCGGGCGCTTTAGTGTTAGGGACGTACTATAAAGGCGCTACGCCTGCACAGCGAGATGCTTATTTCAATGCTTTTGAAAATTATCTAGAGCAAGGATATGGTCAAGCACTTGCCATGTACCATGGTCAAACTTATGAGATTGCGCCAGAACAGCCACTTGGTGATAAAAATATCGTTGCTATTCGTGTGACGATCACCGATAACAATGGTCGCCCACCTGTTCGTCTTGATTTCCAATGGCGTAAAAATAGTAAAACCGGTTACTGGCAAGCATATGACATGATTGCTGAAGGCATCAGTATGATCACGACCAAACAAAATGAGTGGGGTGATATCCTTCGTAAGCAAGGTATTGATGGCTTGACCAAACAGCTAGAAATTAGCGCTAAAACACCGATTACTTTAGAAGAGAGCAAGTAGTATGAGTCAGCGATTAGCATGGGAGCAAACTGAGACAACTTTGTTTTTATCGGGGACACTCGATAGAGATTCATTACTCTCGTTTTGGGATAAAAGGCAACCATTGCTAAATAGCATTGAAAAAATTGATGTTTCTGGCTTAGTGCATGTGGATTCCACTGGACTTGCGATGCTCGTTCGCCTTAAAGGTGAAATTGTCGAGAAATCACAAAGTGTAAATATTATTGGCGTTAGCGATAACTTAAATACATTGATTGAACTTTACGGTGTCAAAGCTTTGCTTTTAAATTAAGTCAATTTATGTAAAAAATAGCGCCTCTGCGTATATTTATGCGTCAGAGGCGTTTTCTTTGGTTTAAGAGTTCAGCGGGATGCTTTAGGATAGATGTCTATATAACCCTGTCACGAATAATCATAAAATTGAGTCATTATGGAAATCAACGAAATTAAGCAAGTACTGATGGATAAGTTATCTTTAGATGATGCTATCGTCACTGGCGATGGTAGCCATTTTCAGGTTATTGCCATTGGTGCTATGTTCGACGGCATGAGCCGTGTTAAACAACAGCAAGCTGTCTATGCACCCTTGATGGAATATATTGCAGATAATCGCATTCATGCGCTTTCAATCAAAGCTTATACGCCAGCTCAATGGGAACGTGATCGCAAGTTAAATGGTTTTTGATCTTAAAAATCAAGCGAACAGTATATAAAATTCGACACACGAGAATACTTGAATGGATAAGTTTTTAGTTAAAGGGCCAACTCGGCTTGAAGGTGAGGTGACCATATCTGGCGCAAAAAATGCGGCATTACCAATCCTGTTCGCTGCGCTACTGGCAGAAGAACCTGTAGAAATACAGAATGTTCCTCATCTTAGAGACATCGATACAACGATTAAATTACTTAATCAGCTAGGCACTAAAGTTGAGCGTAATGGCTCCGTGTATGTTGATGCACGTAACGTAACAAATACTTGTGCGCCTTATGATCTAGTGAAAACCATGCGTGCTTCGATTTGGGCATTAGCGCCATTGGTTGCACGTTTTGGTCACGGTGAAGTTTCTTTACCGGGGGGCTGTGCTATCGGTGCGCGTCCTGTTGATCTACATATCTCAGGCTTAGAGCAGCTTGGTGCTAACATCGTACTTGAAGATGGTTATGTTAAAGCAACGGTTAATGGGCGTTTAAAAGGCGCTTGTATTGTGATGGACAAAGTGAGCGTAGGTGCTACTGTAACTATCATGACAGCAGCAACGCTTGCTGAAGGTACTACGACGATTGAGAACGCGGCTCGCGAACCTGAAATTGAAGACACTGCTAATTTCTTAAATACGCTAGGTGCAAAAATTACAGGTGCGGGCACAGATCGTATCGTGATTGAAGGTGTTGAGCGTTTAGGCGGCGGTACTTACCGTGTATTGCCTGATCGTATTGAAACAGGCACGTTCTTAATTGCTGCAGCAGTATCAAAAGGAAAAGTAATTTGTCGTAATGCTTGCCCTGATACCTTAGACGCTGTTTTGGCTAAATTGCGAGAGGCCGGCGCTAAGATAGAAACAGGTGAAGATTGGATTAGTTTAGATATGGAAGGTAAACGCCCTAAAGCTGTTACTTTACGTACTGCGCCACATCCAGGTTTTCCGACAGACATGCAAGCGCAATTTAGCTTGTTGAATTTAGTTGCTGAAGGTGCAGGTATGATAACGGAAACTATTTTTGAAAACCGTTTCATGCATATTCCTGAACTTATCCGCATGGGTGCTCACGCTGAAATTGAAAGTAATACTGTGCTTTGCCATGGTGTTGAAAAGCTGACAAGTGCGCAAGTGATGGCGACAGACTTACGCGCATCTGCAAGTCTAGTGATTGCGGGTTGTATTGCTGAAGGCACAACAACAGTAGATCGTATTTATCATATTGATCGTGGATATGAACATATTGAAGATAAACTGCGTGGTTTAGGTGCAGATATTCAACGTGTGCATTCCGAAGACTAATTGAATCTGTATCGCGAACTGAGTTGTATTATTTTGTTGTGATATAACACGATATGATAATGTGGTCGCACAGTAAGAATAGATAAAAAGGTTGTTCAATCAGTAAGTTAAACAACCTTTTTTAATTGAATATTAACCCGCTTGTCCGTCAGGGATCTCTTCAATAACGACATCAATATTTTTGATGTCCCCTTCACGTAACACTTGAACTGATACTTTGCTGCCTGGGCGTATTTCGGCAACAAGATCCATTGTTTCAGCGGCAGAGATAGCTGGTTTTCCATCTACAGAAAGAATAATGTCGCCTTGGACAATACCAGATTTGTCGGCAGGGCCATTCGGTGAGACTTGGAAAACACGTAAGCCTTGTATTTGACTGATATTGTTATTATTAGACCTGATTTGAGGTAATTCACGAGCTGTGATACCAATATAGCCACGAATAACGCGACCATCACGGATAAGTTTTTCCATAATTTTAGTGGCGAGTGCGGTAGGGATAGCAAAGCTTAAACCCTCCGAGTTTACGCCTTGCCCTGCTGTAAACGATAGCGTGTTAATGCCGACTAATTCACCTTCTGTATTAATTAATGCGCCACCTGAATTTCCTGAGTTAATTGAAGCATCTGTTTGTAGAAAATTTTGTCTGCGAGTGGAGCTAAGGCCAACACGGCCAGTCGCACTAATGATCCCTTGAGTCACTGTCTGGCCAATATTATAAGGATTACCAATAGCGAGAACGACATCACCTACATGGGTAATTCGTTGGGTATTAATTGGGATAACAGGCAGATTTTCAGCTTCAATTTTCAGAACAGCAAGATCTGTCAAGGTATCTGACCCAACAAGAAGTGCATCAAAAATAGCGCCATCTTGTAGAGCCACTAAGATTTGGTCTGGATTATCCACCACGTGTTTATTGGTGATGATATAGCCGTTGGGGCCCATAATGACTCCAGAACCGAGAGATTTGAGTTCGCGGCCTGATTGGGAAAAACTGCCTTTAGAGCTACTGTAGACGTAGACAACAGCAGGGGCAGCACGGCGCACGGCTTTATTATAACTGATAGGTTCACTATTGGTCTTACCATAAAGTAAGTCTTCTAGGCCTTGAGGGCGCAATGAAGGTACCGCAACGATGATAATCAAGGCGGCGAGTAGTCCTAGCATGGCTGACAATAATAGTTTTTTAACCATATCAGTTTTTAATCATATGTGTTTGCTAAACATATTCGTCTTTTACTTTAGAATATCGAATATTAAGCTATTTTAGGTAAGTGTCTTGAGCATAACATAAAAAAACAGGTACAGCAGAGAGATACTGTACCTGTTTTATTGGTTTCAGAACGATTTTTGACGAATTAGTTTCTCATCAACAAATATAAGGTTTCACCATCACGTAAAACTTTCATGGCAAGTACCGGCGGTTTTGCGTCGATGATCTTGCGAAATTGGTCGATAGTTTCAACGCGTGAATCATTCACACCAAAAATTAAATCGCCTTTGACTAAGCCAATTGCAGCTGCGGGGGATTTCGGCGCAACGCTATCAACTTGAACACCTTTGGTGTTACTGACGGTAGCATTCGAAATTGTCGCCCCAAGTAGTGATTCACTTAGTTTTTCTGCTTTGGTCGTTTCACCTTCGTCGTTAACTAAAACCACTTTAACATCCATTGGCTTACCTGAACGGATTAGGCCAAGTGTGATTTCTTTACCGACTTCGCTAGTCCCAATTTTAGCTCTTAATTCAGCGAAACTATTGATTCGTTTGCCATCAACAGAAACTAAAACGTCACCCGATTTAATACCTGCTTTTGCCGCTGAAGATTTTGGCAATACTTCACTTACAAATGCACCGCGTTGAGCATCAATGTTAAAGGCTTTTGCGATATCAGAGGTCATTTCAGCCCCTTTAATACCGAGAATGCCGCGTTTAACTTCTCCGTGCTTAATTAATTGTTCACTCAGGTTTTTAGCCATGTTACTTGGAATGGCGAAACCAATACCGATATTGCCGCCACCTGGGGCTAAAATAGCAGTATTAATACCAATTAATTCACCATTTAAGTTAACCAATGCACCGCCTGAGTTACCACGGTTGATTGATGCATCTGTTTGAATAAAGTTTTCAAGGCCTTCCAGATTTAATCCGCTACGACCTAAAGCAGAAATAATTCCTGATGTTGCTGTTTGGCCTAATCCAAATGGATTACCTACAGCGACAGCAAAATCACCAACACGCAGTTTGTCTGAATCCGCCATGCTGACTGCGGTTAGATTTTTAATATCTTTTGCATTTGAAATTTTCAGTAATGCGATATCTGTTTGTGAATCTTTACCGATAAGTTTTACATCAATTTCACGCCCATCGTTGAGCTGAATTTGAATTTTATCTGCACCATCAATAACGTGATTGTTGGTTAAAATGTAACCTTGTTGTGCATCAATAATAACCCCAGAACCGAGACCTTCAAATGGGCGAACGCTTTGTTGTTGCTGTGGTGCATTCGGGCCAAAGAAGAATTTAAGTTCTTCAGGAATTTGTTGATTCTGTACACGAGTACCAGAAACATGAATATTGACGACAGCAGGCAGTACTTTTTCAAGCATAGGTGCCAAACTTGGCATATTTTGGCTTTGTGCAGTTGCGGGTAATGTCGCAGGTAATGCCGCGCTACTGATCGCAGGGATCGTTGACAGGCTTAGCCCTAGGCTCATTGCAACAGCAGTAAGAAAGAAATTTTTTCTTTTCATCATTCCGTAGATTCTCTCAAGAATAGAATATTAATAAATAGTGTATGCAACTAAGTTATTGCCACTAGGAGCCGAGACATTGGCTGGTATCATATTTAATTTTACTGATGACTATGACCACAGATTATGCGCAAAAGTTCCCTGAACAGATAGGCTCTATCCATTCTTTTACATCTATTTACATGTTATTTAAGTGAAACTTTAACTTCTATACAGTATTGAAATAAATCAAAATATTTAAGACGAAAGGATATTTTGTTCAATGTTGTTTATTGATGAATTTATAGAATAAGGCTCGGGTGATTGGGTTGAATTGAGGTGTTTTTATCAAAATTACCAGTAAGCGTTGGTTTAACAACCTTACTGGTGATTTGAAATGGATATTATTTTTCTTTTTCTTCTACTGGACGAAATAAACCCGATGCGCCCTCAGAATAATCCCTTGGTGGCATTTTAACAGGAGCTTGATCATTATCCGCTTCCGATTCCGTTAAACGGTAATTAAATGGGTTATCTTGTGCCGGCATATCAGGCATTAGTTCAGAAGAGCTTTGCGCCATATGCTTATACAGCTGGCGGTAATCCCGTGCCATATTATCGAGTAACTCTGCGCTGCGAGCAAAATGGCCGACGAGTTCTTTACGGTATTCTTCTAGTTCAGTGCTTTTCTTGTCTAACTCAGCTTGCGCTGTTTTTTGTTGACGAAGTTTTGGATTGCCATAACGAACAACCAATGCGCCGATAATAAAACCAACAACTAATCCTATTAGTGCATACTCCCAAGTCATGCTAACTCCTTAATTTACTTCAATGTTCGCAGATATTAAGTTTAGCTACCCTAATGATACCTTAACACTATATCTTGAAATTATACCTTAAAACTATACCTCAGATAAATCAAAGTTGCATGTAGGCTTCAAGTAAAGCTATCTCATTGAGTATCATATATAAAGTATGTGACTTAGAGCACAAATTAATGTCATCAATGTAACGGATGCTATACAACTTAATAGAGGGCAGGAATACATCAGTTAATAATGAAAGAGTGGAATGTTAAGGTAAATTTCCTTACTCTATATTTATTCGTTAACCGCAAGTTAAATGATAACTGACCCTGTTTATAGTAAGGTCAGTGTATATCATATAACGGTAAAAAAGCCGAAAAAATTTTTAAGGATTATTCCGTTAATGTCCTCGATGTCTCCTACAATTCGTTATCAACAGGCTCTGGCGGATGGGAATTACCAGCCGGATGAAGTACAAAAGCAAGCTGTAGAGCGCTTAGATAAAATCTATCAGCAACTAATTAATCGATCGCCGCAGTGCACACATAATGATAAACCGTTAAATATCAAACAACGTTTTGGACGTTTACTCGGTAAAAATCAAGCTAAAACCTGTGATCCTGTACAAGGCCTATATATGTGGGGTGGGGTGGGGCGTGGTAAGACCTGGCTGATGGATATGTTTTATGAAAGCTTGCCTGGTGATAGGAAATTACGTTTGCATTTTCATCGATTTATGAAGAAAGTGCAGGAAGATTTAATGGCGCTACAAGGCCAAGAGAATCCATTAGATATTATTGCTGATGAATTTAAAAAACAGACAGATATTCTGTGTTTTGATGAGTTTTTTGTTTCAGATATTACCGATGCGATGATTTTGGGTACTCTTCTTGAAGGGCTATTTGCGCGAGGGATTTCTTTGGTCGCGACTTCAAATATCATCCCTGATGACCTGTATCGTAATGGTCTTCAGCGCGCGCGTTTTTTACCTGCAATTGAACAAATTAAACAATATTGTGATGTTATGAATGTGGATGCTGGTATTGATTATCGTCTGCGTACATTAACTCAAGCTCACCTGTTCTTATCACCAATAAATAATGAAACTCGCCAGCATCTTAATGAGGTATTCGTTAAGTTAGCAGGGAAATTGGGTAAACCGAATCCAATACTCGAAGTGAATCATCGTAAAATGCAGGCAATTAATGCGACTGAAGGCGTACTGGCTATCAGCTTCAAAACTTTGTGCGAAGAACCTCGCAGTCCAAATGATTACATCTACCTGTCGAATTGTTATCACACGGTACTTTTATATGATGTTCCGATTATGGGCACAAGTGAAGAGAACTCATCTCGCCGATTTATTGCATTAATTGATGAGTTTTATGAGCGTAAGGTTAAATTAATTATCAATGCTCAAGCGCCAATGGAATCGCTTTATCAAGGTCAACTATTAGCGTTTGAATATCAGCGTTGTCTTTCTCGTTTACAAGAAATGCAAAGTGAGGAATACCTAAAAATACCTCACCTCGCCTAGCTTTAGGCCGGAAATACAGGCAGTTAAAATTGAAATAACATGAATTATTGTTTTAAACGTAAAATAAAATGCATTTGGGGTCGATTTTTGTCGCTGAGTTCTCTATAATCTTGCGACCCCACGTTACAGCATTGTTTTTTATTTCCCAAAAAATAATGCATTAATGCCAGCTAGGCTGCTCGAAGGGGTAGGTTTGCTGGACAAGCGTCGCGTGAACCTCGGAAAGCTTATGAACATGAGTGTTCACCAACATGTAACTTTAATATTGGGTAAGTTTTAATGAAAACTTTTACAGCTAAACCAGAGACCGTAAAACGTGACTGGTACGTTGTTGATGCAGATGGCAAAACTTTAGGCCGTCTTGCAACAGAAATTGCTAGCCGTTTACGCGGTAAGCATAAAGCGGAATACACGCCGCACGTAGATACTGGTGATTACATCATCGTTCTGAATGCGGAAAAAGTTGCTGTTACCGGCAATAAACGCGAAGATAAAATCTACTATCGCCATACAGGCCATGTAGGTGGACTTAAGCAAGCGACTTTCGAAGAAATGATTGCTCGCAGTCCTGAGCGTGTGATTGAAATCGCGGTTAAAGGCATGTTGCCAAAAGGGCCTCTGGGTCGTGCAATGTACCGTAAACTGAAAGTTTACGCAGGTAATGAGCACAACCACGCGGCACAACAACCGCAAGTTCTTGACATTTAATCGGGATTATAAGCAATGGCTGAAAATCAATACTACGGCACTGGTCGCCGCAAAAGCTCATCTGCTCGTGTCTTTATTAAGCCGGGTAGCGGTAACATCACAATCAATCAACGTACTCTAGAACAATACTTTGGTCGCGAAACTGCGCGCATGGTAGTTCGTCAGCCGTTAGAATTGGTTGAAATGTTAGAAAAATTTGACCTATACATCACTGTTAAAGGTGGTGGTATTTCTGGTCAAGCAGGCGCAATCCGTCACGGTATTACTCGTGCACTGATGTCTTATGATGAGACTCTTCGTTCTGATCTGCGTAAAGCTGGTTTTGTTACTCGTGATGCGCGTTCTGTTGAACGTAAGAAAGTGGGTCTGCGTAAAGCACGTCGTCGTCCACAGTTCTCTAAACGTTAATTTATTGCCCATTGGGCATGAAATTGATGATAAAGCCCGCCTTTTTGGCGGGTTTTTTATTTATATCAAGTAAATACATATCTAGTATAAGTAGTAATGAATTGAGCTAATTGATTGTTGATAGCGAGTTTAAATCATCTCACCTATGAATTTTTGATGAATATAAAAGATAATTATTTTAAATTCTGAGCGTACTTATTTATTTTAAAATTTAAAATAATTTTCTCAGTGTGATTTTAACGTTTTATTTATAAAAATAAACAATATCCATGGAGTTAACTTCAGGGTTTTTGTGCTTATTTTTTGTTTGTTTTTGGTTTTATCTGTCGATATTGCTAATTGTATTCTTCATTATTAAAATTAAGTTATGCTTTTTCCACTATTGTCCCCCTAAGTTGTTCAAAATCTGTTAGAATATGTGCCTGTTTTTTTATTTCATTATTTCTCGCTTTATTATTGCGAGAGGGTTGCGCTGACTTTTGTTATGGATAATTGAAAGTATAGTGCAGGGGATTTTAAAATGGGTAATGGGTAATTAAATAATTTAATTACTGTTTCGTCCATTTTTGTAATTTGGAGGTTTTAATGGCTGTTGCTCCTAATAAACGTTCGGTAATGACATTATTCTCAAGCCCAACCGATATCTTTTGTCATCAAGTCCGTATTGTACTGGCTGAGAAAGGTGTTAGCGTTGAAGTTGAAAATGTCGAACCAGGTCATCTGCCTCAAGATCTTATCGATTTGAACCCGTACCAGAGCGTTCCGACACTTGTTGACCGCGATCTCACTCTGTATGACCCACTCATTATCATGGAATACCTTGATGAGCGTTTTCCTCATCCACCATTAATGCCAGTTTACCCTGTTGCGCGTGGTACTAGCCGTCAGCTAATGAACCGCATTGAAAATGACTGGTATTCATTGATGTATAAAATTGAGAAGGGTAACGCGCAGGAAGCTGCTAGTGCTCGTAATCAATTAGCTGAAGAACTGCTTGCAGTTTCTCCTGTATTTGCTGAAAAAGCATTCTTTATGAGTGATGAGTTTAGTTTAGTCGATTGCTATTTAGCACCGTTGCTGTGGCGTTTACCTGTATTAGGCATTCAAATCGACCCTAAACCAAGCAATAAGCATCTACAGGTGTATATGCAAAAGGTATTCGCACGTGATGCATTCTTAGCTTCCTTGACTGAATTAGAGCGTGAAATGCGCCCTATGACCCGATAAGTGAGATAAGACACAATGACTGAGATGACACCAATGACACCACGTCGCCCTTATCTGTTACGTGCGCACTATCAGTGGTTGCTCGATAACGATATGACTCCGCATTTGGTGGTTGATGTCACCGTACCTGATATTAACGTTCCGATGGAATTTGCCCGTGATGGACAAATTGTATTAAACGTTGCTCCTCGTGCAGTGGGTAACTTTGAAATTACCAACGAAAATGTCAGTTTTAATGCGCGCTTTGGGGGAATTCCACGCCAGGTTTATGTACCAATGGCGGCCATAATGGCTGTTTATGCACGTGAAAATGGCGCGGGTATGATGTTTGAACCTGAAGCGGCTTACGAAACTGAATTATCATCTGTATCTGAAATATTTGAAGATGAATTGACAGATAAAATTTCTTTGGTTCATGACACTGAAATGACAAATGAAGCACAAGAAAATGAACACGTTTCACCTGATGATGAGCCACCACGTCCGCCAAAAGGTCGTCCTGCACTTCGAGTTGTTAAATAACGTTTTATTAAATAACACGTTGTTAATAAAGCTTAAATAGGTAGCGAGTCACATTGTGTACTTGATAAAAACAGAGGTATCTTGCCTCTGTTTTTTTATTTTCAGCAATAAGATACAAATGGCAGTTAAATCCCTAAAAAAAGTAAAATCCCTTCTGCGGCATTTCGTCCATCAGCAATTGCAGTGACTACTAAATCTGATCCTCGAATTGCATCGCCCCCTGCAAATATCTTTTGATGTGTTGTTTGATAAGGAAAGGTTGTGTTACGACTGGCGATAATGTGTCCCTGAGTATCAAATTGTACTATTTGATTTTTTAGCCAAGGCATAGGGTGGGGCATAAAGCCAAAAGCCATAATAATCGCATCAGCTGCAATGAAAAAATCTGAATTATCAATAACATTGATTATATGTTGGTCATTGATATTATCACTCAGTTGAGTGTGAACTACATTAATACCACTGACTTGCGCGTGTTGGTCGATTTCAATATGCGTCACTTGCGAATTAAAATAAAATTGTACGCCTTCTTCTTGTGCATTAGCGACTTCTTGAGGGGAACCTGGTAGGCTATTTTTATCACGGCGATAAATGCAAGAAACGTGCTGGGCGCCTTGACGAATAGCGCTACGAGCACAATCCATTGCCGTATCACCACCACCTAAGACAACAACTCGCTTGCCTTGTAAATTAATATAGGGCGCTTGAGGTGTTTCGTTGTACCCCATTAATTGGCGTGTGTTTGCCATTAAAAAAGGCAGTGCGTCATGTACGCCCTGAGCGTCCTCATTGGGGATTTGTCCGCAAATGGCTTGATAAACTCCAGTCCCTATAAATATGGCGTCATAGTCATGAACAAGTTTATCAAAACAAATATCTTTGCCGACTTCAGTATTTAAACAAAACTCAATCCCCATTTCGGTGAAAATTTCCCGTCTGTGAATCATAACGTGTTTTTCGAGTTTAAATTCAGGGATACCAAACGTGAGTAATCCGCCAATTTCGGGATGGCTATCAAATACAGTTGTATTGACGCCATTACGGGTAAGTACATCAGCACAAGCAAGACCTGCGGGACCAGCTCCAACAATAGCGACACGTTTATTAGTTCGTTTTATATGCGAAACGTCAGGCCGCCAGCCGAGTTCAAACGCGGTATCATTGATATAGCGTTCGATATGACCAATTGTTACGGCGCCAAAATCATCATTGAGCACACACGCTGCTTCACATAACCTATCTTGCGGGCAAACTCGGCCGCATACTTCAGGTAAGCTATTCGTATGATGAGAAAGTTCCGCAGCTTCAATTATACGACCTTCAGCCGCTAGTTTTAGCCAACTAGGTATAGGATTATGAAGTGGACACTTCCATTCACAGTAAGGGCTGCCACAAGAAAGACAGCGTTTTGCCTGTGCTTGTACCTCAATAGCGTTGATCGGCTCATAAATTTCGATAAATTCTATTTTTCGAATATTAAGTGCTTTTTTCGGAGGATCAACACGTTGTAGGTTGAACGGTGGTAGCTTCATTCTATTCCTTACTGTGCTTGCATACTCTTATATTATCGGTAAGTCGTACGAACAAAAGCCTATTGTCATTTATCAAGGTTAAAAAATAAAGATTGAATGAGCCGGATCGATATTTCGTATTAATAAACATCCGAAAATGTCTGGTTTGATATATGATTTAAATAGAATTTAACTCAGTAGTGGTTATAAAGGGGTGGTTATGAAAGTACTTCGAGGTCTTGCGCAGTATTATGTTGACCTGATGATGAAGCTCGGCCTGGTTCGATTTTCTTTGTTACTTGCATCGGCATTAGTTGTACTTGCCATGATCATGCAAATGGCAGTCACTATCGTACTGCGGGGGCAGGTTGATAGTCTTGATATGGTCGGATCTATTTTCTTTGGGCTGATAATCACGCCATTAGCAGTCTATTTTTTGTCCATTGTGGTTGAGCAGCTCGAAGAATCACGCCAACGTTTATCGCGTATGGTTGATAAATTGGAAGTCATGAGAATACGTGATGCTGAACTAAATATACAACTGCAAGGAAATATCGAACAACTCAATTTAGAGATTGAAGAGCGAGAAAAAGTAGAAAAAGCGCATCTAGAATTACTTGAACAATTAAAACAAGAAATGACGTACCGTGAGCAAACAAAGATTGAGCTCGAACAGCAATCGGTTTTACTTCGTTCATTTCTTGATGCTTCCCCTGACCTTGTTTACTACCGTAATGAGAATAATGAATTTTCTGGCTGTAATCGTGCCATGGAACTTCTCACGGGCAAGAGCGAAAAACATCTCGTGGGGTTAACACCTTTAGATATTTATGACGCTGAAATTGCCTCTAAAGTAATGGAAACCGACGAAAAAGTATTCCGTCATAATGTGTCATTAACTTATGAGCAATGGCTTGTCTATCCAGATGGACGTAAAGCGTGCTTTGAATTACGTAAAGTCCCTTTTTATGACCGTGTAGGAAAACGACATGGGTTAATGGGCTTTGGTCGCGATATAACCGAGCGTAAGCGTTATCAGGAAGCATTAGAGAATGCGAGCAGGGATAAGACTACCTTTATTTCAACGATCAGCCACGAGCTTCGTACGCCGCTTAATGGCATTGTAGGATTAAGTCGGATTTTATTGGATACAGAACTCAGTGCAGAGCAATCGAGTTATTTAAAAACTATTCATGTCAGTGCTATTACGTTAGGTAATATTTTTAATGACGTGATTGAAATGGATAAAATTGAGCGCCGTAAAGTTCAGCTCGATAATCAGCCTATCACATTGTCTGAGTTTGTTACTGATTTAGAAAATCTAAGTGGGTTATTGGTTCAGCCTAAAGGGCTTAAATTTGTCATGGATGTGGCTCCCGCGTTACCTAAAAAAATCCTGACAGATGGCACAAGGCTACGCCAAGTATTATGGAACCTCATTGGTAATGCGGTCAAATTTACTCAGCAGGGTGAAGTTAAACTGAGTATCTGGCGTGAAGCGGACGATAAACTATTTTTCAGGGTGCAAGATAGCGGTATTGGTATTCCTCAAGATGAGCTAGATAAAATCTTTGCCATGTATTACCAAGTGAAAGACTCGGCAGGCGGTAGATCCGCAACTGGAACAGGGATTGGGCTTTCCGTATCGCGTCGGTTAGCACAAAATATGGGCGGAGATATTCTAGTTGAAAGTCAGGTAGGACAAGGTTCTACATTCACATTGTCAATAATTGCCCCCGTGGTTGAAGAAGATATTGTGGAACAACTCGACAGTGACGATGATTACCCATTACCCGCGTTGCATATTTTATTAGTCGAGGATATCGAGCTTAATGTGGTTGTAGCCTGTTCTGTACTTGAGAAGCTAGGTAATACCGTTGATGTCGCGATGAACGGTAAGGATGCGTTAGCGATGTTCTCACCGGGAGAATACGACCTACTGTTACTTGATATTCAATTACCGGACATGACTGGTTTAGATATTTCACGCAAACTTAAACAGCAATATCACAAAGACGATTTACCGCCACTTATTGCACTGACTGCCAATGTGTTGAAAGATAAAAAAGAATATTTTGATGCTGGCATGGATGGGGTTCTTAGTAAGCCATTATCAGTACCTGCATTAACTCAGATTATTGAGCAATTCTGGGGTGAAAATACAACTCAAGATGAAAACGAGCCCGACAATGTTATGAGCGCTGATATTCATGATGCCATCTTAGATTGCGATATGCTTGAGCAATATCTTGATCTTGTTGGGCCTAAATTAATTTATGACGGATTGGACGTGTTTGAAAAAATGCTGCCGGGGTATTTGGCTATTCTTGATTCGAATATGATTGCGAAAGACCAAAAAGGTATTGTTGAGGAAGGACATAAAATAAAAGGCGCGGCAGGGTCTATTGGTCTCAAGAATTTACAGAAAATAGCGCAGCAAATACAATCACCTGATTTACCAGCATGGTGGGATAACGTACAAGAGTGGATTGATGAATTAAAGCAGGATTGGCGATCAGATATAGAAACTTTGAGAAACTGGGTTGATGGACGTACAAAAAAATAACCCCAACCGAAGTTGGGGTGCGCGAATTTCTGCGCCAACACCAGGGAAATCGTTGATCTGCTTGTGGTTTTCATTCTTAGCAAATCATTAAATCATTTTCGTCGCTTAACAGAATAACATCAAGATACCAAAATTTTGCGAATCTGTTACAAGTATCATTAAAATCTGTGATGAAGATTGATGTTTGCTCGCTTAAGCGGCTAAGAGATAATTTACTACAAATGGAGGAAGATATGAAATCAATTGCGGTTATTTTAAGTGGATGCGGTGTTTTTGATGGAAGTGAGATCCATGAAACTGTGTTAACAATGCTTGCTTTGAGTAAAAGTAATGTAGAAATTCATTTTTTCGCGCCTGATGAAGCTCAATCAACTGTTATTAATCATATTAGTGGTGAGTTAAAAACAGAAAAACGTAATCAAATGGAAGAATCAGCACGTATTACACGTGGGAAAATAGCGGCTTTGTCTTCTGCGGATGCCTCTAAGCTAGATGCCCTTATTATTCCTGGTGGTTTTGGTGTCGCAAAAAACTTATGTGATTTCGCTGTGGAAGGAAGTGAATGTGAAATTAATAAAGATCTATTAAGTTTAGTACAACAAATGCATCAACAGAAAAAACCGCTAGGGCTGATGTGTATTGCTCCTGTGATGCTTCCTAGAATGTTAAATACATCAGTTGAACTAACAATTGGTAATGACAGTGAAACGATTGCTCAGATAATTAAAATGGGCGGGAAGCACATTGAATGTACCGTTGATAACATTGTGGTTGATGAAGCTAACAAAGTTGTTACAACGCCTGCCTATATGCTTGCACAATCAATTGCAGAGGCTAATACAGGGATTAGTAAACTCGTTGAGAAAGTATTGGAAATGGCGTGATGATTAAATGGTGATTATTGTTTCTCGATTGTGGTACTGGTTAAAGAAAGTCACAGTCTCATTACTTATCATCTGGCTTGGCACTGTTATTGCTTTTAAATATGTGCCAGTGCCATTTTCTGCTGTGATGGTTGAGCGGCAAGTATCTGCATGGCTAAACTTTAATTTTTCTTATGTTTCTCATTCTGATTGGGTTGATGAAAGTCACATTTCACCTTACCTTTATTTAGCTGTAATTGCCGCCGAAGATCAAAATTTCCCTCATCATTGGGGTTTTGATTTAAATGCGATTGAGCGCGCGTATGAGCACAATAAGAGCAAAAAACAAACAGTTAGAGGGGCGTCAACTATCTCACAACAGACGGTTAAAAACCTATGGTTATGGGATGGGAGAAGCTGGATAAGGAAAGGCTTTGAAACAGCAATGACGCCGGTAATGGAGCTTATGTGGTCTAAAACAAGAATATTAACGGTTTATCTTAATATTGTTGAGTTTGGTGATGGAGTTTTTGGGGTGGAAGAGGCTTCAAAAAAATTCTTTAAAAAGCCGGCTAGTAAGCTCACAATGGATGAAGCTGCACTATTAGCGGCAGTTCTACCAAATCCACACAGATATAGCGTAAAATCGCCATCTTCATATGTTTTAAAGCGGCAGGCATGGATACTTAACCAGATGCACTTATTAGGCGGTAAGAATTATCTTAAAAACAATCAAATCCGACCAGATTGAAATAAAAGCCATGATTTTTAGCTCATGGCTTTTATTTTTATACCGATATATTATCGTTTATGATTAATTGAGATAAGTAAAAGCGGTTGTGACTCGACGAACACCATCAGTTTCACTGGCTATTTTTGCAGCAGCATCGGCTTCTTGTCTTGTTAAAACACCTAATAAGAAAACTTCACCATTTTCAGTAATCACTTTTACGCTACCGGATTTAACACCATCACTCGCGAGAATTTTAGATTTTACTTTGGTGGTCAACCAAGTGTCTTTTGACGCGGTACCTAAATCGACCGGCGAGCCACTACGTACTTCGTTGTAAACTGAGGTTGTTCCCTCAACATTTGAGGCGATTTGTTTTGCGCGCTCAGCCCAAGCCATATCAGGACTTTGACCTGTGAGTAGAACATTACCTTTATAGGCAGTTGCAATAATACGCGCCTTACCCGTGATATCTTTATCTTTATTGAGTTGGCCACTAATACGCGCTTCTAAGGTGCCATCATCAACCTGTTGGCCAACACTGCGAGGGTCTGTGGCACTTTTAGTCGCAACAGCAGCAGAGCCTACAACCGCTGCACCAATACAGCCTTGTAAAAGAACAGTACTGAAAACTATGGCAAAAATAGGTATTAATCGCATTTTGTCTCCTTAATCATCCTGATGAGGGAAAAGAGTATTGTCTATCAGATCGCTAAGACAATTTACAGTAAGAAGATGAACTTCTTGAATTCGAACACTACGTTGTGAAGGTATCCGGATCTCAACATCTTGTGGACCTAATAATCCGGCGAGCTCTCCGCCGTCATAGCCGGTAAGTGCCACAATGGTCATATCACGAGTAACGGCAGCTTCAACAGCTTTAATTATATCAGCACTATTACCATGTGTTGAAATTGCCATTAAAACATCACCATGCTGTCCTAACGCTCTTACTTGCTTCGCGTAAACTTCAGCGGGTTGCTTGCTACCTGAAATGGCAGTGAGTAACGCGTTATCTGTGTTAAGTGCTAGTGCAGGGAGGCTTGGGCGTTCAGTTTCAAATCGGTGTATCATGCTAGTAGCAAAACGTTGTGCCGTTGCGGCTGATGCGCCATTACCACAACACAAAATTTTGTTGCCATTAAGTAACGATTGAACCATCATCATTGCTGCTCGAGAAATCGCGTCAGGCAGCGCTTCAGCAGCTGCTATCTGAGTTTGAATACTCTCAGTAAAACAAACTTTTATTCTATCTAGCACTTCTTATTTCCTATGAGATAAACTAGGATTTACAAACCCTAACTATGGTTACTATCGTTAAAGGCATTTTGTATCCATTCAAATTGGTTGCCCGTAATTGCACAGATATCAAAACGACATGCGCTAGTCTCGAAACTTTCTTGTCTTTGGGCGAGCCAATACTTTGTTGCAGCTAATAATTTTCTGCGTTTATGCCAGTTTACTGATAAAAGCGCGTCACCGTAATCACAATTTTTGCGATAACGAACTTCGACGAAGATCCAGCCTGTTTCATTTCGCATGATAAGGTCGATTTCGCCAGCACGATTTCGGGCATTACGTTCGACAAAGGTTAACCCCTGCTGCTTTAGGAAGGCGAGAACTCGATTTTCATAGTATCTGCCAGTTAACCATGATAATGACTTTTTGATAGTTTGCATGACATCCTTGTCTGAAAAAATGGCAATCATCCAGATTGCTTGCATTATTTATTGTGCTAGCTTGACTTGACCTTGCTTAAATTGCAACCAAGGCAATTCACGATAAACAACACAATTATCGGTAATGCTTAAAGTACCTGATGCACCTTGTACTCGGAATTGCTTGTTTTGTTGTAGTTTGTCGTAATTGTTAGCTAAAGACCAAGCATCAATACCCATGGCATATAAGCGAAACAGAGAATAATCATTGTTTAACTTTTGTTGAGCTTGTTTACGCAGATTGTTATTAGCACCGGCAAGTAATGGAATTTCACTGAATTTAACGCCATCCATTTCAAAACGATAATCAGCGCCTGAACTTGCTTGGTTACTACGGGAACTAGCATAAAGAGCAGGGCGTTGACGTGTACTGATTGCCATTTCAATCATAGGTTTAACTAGTGTGAGCTCATCTCGTGTTGCCACGATATAGACGGCATCAATAGCACCTGTTGCACTTTCTACGGGTTGTGAGATTGTTTGGCTATTTACGTTGACTGGTGTCCCCGTCATGCGAATACCCGCACCTCGGTTAATGGACTCTTTTAATGAAGCCACTGAGCCAAAAGATTGTGTTAAGACGGTTGAACCACCTTTGGCTTGCCATTCTTCTGCAAAGGCTTTTGCAATCCTGTCACCAAAAGGATTTGCAGGCACGAGAACTAAAGGCATTTGTTTGCCATCAGCTTTGATATGTGCGGCTGCATTTTTTGCTTCATCTTCAGGTGAAAGTGAGAAATAGCAAAGGTTAGGGCGTGGTTGTAATTGATTTGTATCGAGCTCATTGAGGGCTAACACGCTGATTGGTGCCCCCATTTGCGCAATAGTTTGCACATCTGATTTCAGTAACGGACCAACAACAAGGTTAAAGCCTTCATTTTTTGCTTGTTCAAGTAGCTGTGGCATCTGTTTGCCAGTGGTATCGAATACTTTAACACTTTGGGTATTTGTTGGCGCGCTGTCAATACGTAATGCAGAGGTCACGATATCTGAATCTGTATTGGTTTTTGGTTCACCTGTCGTTGCGGCGACTTCCGCATAGATTTGGTCTAGGACATCATTATCGCTATTTTGAACCGGTGATGACTGAGCGCTAGCCGATGAAATGGCGGCTTGAGGAAGGCCTTTTTGTGCATCCATAAATCCTTGCATTATCGCTTGACCAAAAACTTGCCCTTGTCCACTCATAGGTAGGAAGAGTGCAATTTTTGGTGCACCGCCGACGCGTGGTTGCATGGCTTGCACTAATTGACTCGGTGGTGTGGTTGCCGCAGGGTTTGCAGGGTAGCGTGTTTTCCAATCATTAAAACCCATTGTTAGGGCATCAGGAGAGTCTTGGTTATTTTGATAAATATCGAGTAGATCGACCCAGCCTGTTAAAATGTACTCTTCAGCACCAATTCCTTGAATCTGTTCTGGTGTCATTTGTGTTAACATCAACCACAAACTATTGATGTTTGCCTGACGCTCCGCAGAATTAGTCAGTAAAGGCTCTTGAGCAATATAAGCGCGCAATGCTTCCATTGATGGCTTACCTTGCGCAGCATCAATGATAGACTGATAATGGCTAATGTCTGAAGCACTCTGTTCAGGTGTTTTTGGTTTTGTCGGCGTGAACTGATCCGAGATGAGTTGGCAGCCTGACAACGCAAAAGTAAATAGCATTGCAGTGCAGATTAACCCTTTTTTCAAATGCAAAAAAATTGAAGGACGCATACAGTATCCAATGGTGTATTTTTCAATTGCTTAATTTTAAACCGGCTATTCGGATGAAACAATGAACCAACCTAATCAAGCAGTGGTTATGGCATCCACGCTGTATATTGTGCCAACCCCAATAGGAAATATGGGGGATATCACGCAACGCGCGTTGGATGTTCTTAAACATGTTGACCTTATTGCTGCAGAAGACACACGGCACTCGGGAATTCTATTACAGAATTTTGCGATTAATGCACGTATGTTTGCTTTGCATGATCATAATGAACAGCAAAAGGCAGATCAATTAATTAGCAGGCTTCAACAAGGTGATAGTATCGCATTAGTCTCTGATGCAGGTACACCTTTAATTAATGATCCAGGTTATCATTTAGTCAATCGTTGCCGTGAAGCTGGCATTCGAGTTGTTCCATTGCCTGGCGCTTGCGCTGCGATTACTGCGCTGTCAGCCGCAGGTTTACCTTCAGACCGTTTTTGTTATGAAGGTTTTTTACCGGCAAAGACAAAAGGCCGCAAAGATGTTTTACAGGCTCTCGAGCAAGAAACACGGACATTGATTTTTTATGAATCAACCCATCGTTTGTTAGATAGTTTAGCAGATATGGTGGAAGTCTGGGGACCAAATAGACATGTTGTTTTAGCTCGGGAAATTACCAAAACCTGGGAGTCAATTGAAGGTCGCCCCGTTGGTGAATTGCTTGCTTGGGTGAAAGAAGATAGTAATCGTCATCGTGGTGAAATGGTACTGATTGTTGAAGGTTATAAACAACAAGATGATGATACAGAAATCACGCCAGATGTGATCCGCACTTTGAATTTGCTACAAAAAGAGTTACCCCCTAAAAAAGCAGCCGCTATCACAGCAGAAATTTATGGTTTGAAGAAAAATAAATTGTATAAATTGATGTTAGAGCAGCAAGACGAAGCGTAATTTTTGCTCAATAGATAAACAGGTAAGCGGTTTGGTATAAATTGAGCACGCTAGAGTCTGTACAAGCGAGGGCAAAGTGCCTATAATCCGCTGCGGAGTTGGCTAGACAACCGCTGCTTTATCGTAGTCCTTTCGGGGGAGACGGATAGAGGGGAGGAAAGTCCGGGCTCCATAGGGCAGGGTGCCAGATAACGTCTGGGAGGCGCGAGCCTACGACAAGTGCAACAGAGAGCAAACCGCCGATGGCCTGTTTACAGGATCAGGTAAGGGTGAAAGGGTGCGGTAAGAGCGCACCGCGCGGCTGGTAACAGTTCGTGGCATGGTAAACTCCACCCGGAGCAAGACCAAATAGGGGTTCATATGGTGCGGCCCGCATTGAACTCGGGTAGGTTGCTGGAGCCAGTGCGTAAGTGCTGGCCTAGAGGAATGGTTGTCCACGACAGAACCCGGCTTACCGGCCAACTCCACAAATAAATAAAAAAGGTCTATAGCATTTTATTGCTATAGACCTTTTTTATTACTCGTCATATTTCACCTTATAGGGGTGTTGGCAGCTCTCGGCTACACGGGTCACATACTTGTGTATGCTCCCCGAGATATCCTCGTTTGCCGCCTACCTATAAGTCGAACTATTTAGAGTTGTTTAGATCTCTGAAATTCAAAATTCAAAATTCAAAATTCAAAATTCAAAAATATGCATCTTGATTATGCAAAAAAAGCCCCACTGCATACGAAGATGAGTGGGGCAATTTGTTGTTTTGTCATTTCTCGCTTATATTTTTTATTTTACAGCTTATTACGTATTAGTTAACAGCTTGCTTTACCATCTGTAATAACTGACGTACATCTTCTGGACGGGTATTGCCAGTGTCTTTATCGATGATTGAACTATAGATGTGTGGGATTATTTTCTTTACGCCAGCGTCGAGGGCAATTTGTAAAATTTCGGCAAAATTGTCTAAATCGATGCCGCCGGTTGGCTCAAGAGAAAAATCAAACTGTGCACAGGCTTTGGCGATAGCTTTGTATTCTTCTATATAAGTTAAGCCTTCCATATTAAAAAACTTAACTGAATCTGCGCCCATGTCTTTCAACATCATGATGGCAGTTTCGATAGGTACGATACCGTCAGGTGACTGAGAACTTAACGGACCTGTTGAAATTTTTACCATACCGATGGTACCAGTAGGTGAAATTAAAGCATTTACAAATGTTTCATTTTGACCGAGTAATGCACGGCTGATCGGTGCGCCAGTGAAAACTTGGTTCACGTGCTGTGGCTGAACTTCTTTTGAAATTAACGAAACCATTGTAGATTGCTTTGGATCGCCAGCACCAAGACCAACGGATAATGCATTGTGAGTTTCTTCTGCATAAATGCGCATATCGGCAATCGCACTTTCAAGATCAGGGTAGTTTTTTGATAACACACCGACGACGACAAAACTTTCTGCCGCTTCATAGATGTCTTTTGCGTTTTGATGACTACCTGCCAGTACGTTCAAACATACGCGGTCATGGTAAAAATTCGGTGACAATTTCATGTTAAATTCCTTCTACTAACATACGGATCTGCTGTGAGATAACATCGAGTTGTTCATTGCTGACGCTACGAACATCGGCCTCGACTTTTCCTTCATTGGCTTTATACTCACGAAAGTAAATAGCAGTATCCCCTTGTTTTAATTCAGCCATTATCTGATAAGTCGATTTACCAATCGCTTTCTCATCAAAGCTGATTTCTGCCCGAGCAATGTCACGGCCTGCCGCATCCCAGACAATTTGAGCTGAAATTGCAGGTATCGCATTTAAATCATTGATAAATTTATTCATGCGAGCAACCATTTCAGCACCGGTTTCTTTGGTCGCGGTTAGATATTGTTCAATAGCGAGTGTCAGACCAAGAATACCTTCTTTACCCACTTTCATGGCTCGTCCAATACCTTGGCTTTGACGTTTAACCCATTCAACATAAGGTTTTTTACCAATGACTAAACCACTTGTTGGGCCTTCAATAGCTTTGGCACCACTGTAAATTACGAGGTCACCACCAGCTTGATAGTAGGTGGTTAAATCTTCTTCTGCGGCAGCATCAACAATCAATGGTAATTGATGTTCATGTGCAACTTTGGCCGCTTCGCTGACCGTTAACATACTTTTTTGTACAGTATGATGTGATTTGATATACAAAATAGCGGCAGTTTGTGGTGTGATTTTAGCGGCTAGCTGCGCTGCGCTGCATTCATTGGCAAAACCAGCTTCTACGACTTTACCTCCCCCCAAGGCCACCATGGTATCTACTGGAGCACCAAAGTTAACGTTATGGCCCTTGGGCATAATAATTTCACGAGCAACTTGTTTGTTTGATGAGTGCAAATTTAATAATAAATCATCATCATCTCGCACAATAACTGCGGCAACCGCTTGTGCTATTCCGGCAGAAGCACAAGAAACCACGACGGCATCTTCAACATTTAATAATTGGGCGATATAGGCACCGGTTTTATTGACTAAATCTTTAATTTCAAAGTAATGATTTAACCCATAAGCAACTCGTTCAACCACTTCAGGAGTTGGTGTTGAAACACCTAACATAGTCATACGGCCAGAAGCGTTAATGACATGTTTTAACTGATATTTATCATAAATTGATTGCATATTCAGATTCGCCTTCTGCATGAATGATATGTTTTCCACCAACAATCGCTGCTACGGGAACAAAACGATGAGTTCCTACGCGGTGTTCACCTTCGGCATCAGTGAGTTCTGTAGGTTCTTCTTTAAGTTCAAATAATGTGATATCGGCGTCAAAGCCAGGTCTTAAATAGCCTTTGGCGGGAAGTGCGAGTAAATCGGCCGCTTTTTCTGTTACGCAGCGTAAAACTTGTTCGGCACTGAAACCCATGCACAAAAATTTTGTCATCACAAAGGCGAGACTGTAAACCGGGCCGTTAACTCGATTTCGGTGATAAATATCTGAACTGATAATGTCAGGGTAGGTGCCGATACGCATTGCTTGCTCAGCAACTTTAAAACTAAAACTTTCAGCACCATGGCCCACATCTAAAATAACGCCACGGGCTAGAGCACGCGCTATAGAAGGTTTTAGATAGCCTGAATCATCTAAAATTTTGTTTGGTTTGCCGTTAAAACAGTGGGTAATGATATCGCCACGGGTTAATAGATTAGCAACTTCATCAATATCAGGGGGATTATTGCCGATATGCACCATCAAAGGTAGATGGTGTTTTTTTTGCATTTCTTTAGCTTTAATTAGCGGGGCAATTCCGTTTTCACCGACAACGCTTTTACTCATGCGAGCTTTTAAACCCACGACAAAACCATTATGGCGCTCAATAGCCTGCTGAAAACATTCATCATCGATATTGTTCATATCAGATAATTCATTTTGCGCGATGATACCAATGCGTGAAATATTCAGTAATGAAAACACATTAGTTTTAGCTTTTTGCGTCAGTTGATAAAATTTGTCAATGTCATCTGCTCCAACACTTCCCGCATCAACCAGAGAGGTAACACCACCAGCAGCGCCTGCTAGGTCAGGCTCATCGAAGTAAATAGGTGACTCAGTAAAACAATGAGCGTGTGAGTCAATCCACCCTGCGCTGACATAGATTTCCCCTTTAAGATCAATTATTTTGTCTGCTTGTTGGTTGCAGGCCAATTCAGGGCCAGCAGCTTCAATTTTCCCATCTTTAATAAGTATATCGATAATTGTGCCATCGATACGTTTGCCCTGTTTGATGATTAAAGTGTACATGGTTACCTTCTTTATATTGTCATACTCATATTGTCATACTCGTCATAATTCAAACCGCAGCGTTGTTGGCTACTCTCAGTTACCCGAATCACATACTTATGTA
>NZ_DOEH01000016.1:101397-266607 GCF_003533305.1 Providencia sp.
CACTTTGAATTATTTAGAGTCTGTTCTAAGTAACGTAAGCCGTTTTCTCGAATCACATGCATTGCACATGATTCGAGAATGTTTGAGTGCTACTTAGGCAACGAGTGGGAAGAAATATCCAAACAACATCGCACCTAAAATTGCACCACCAGCAACGGGTTTTTGCCATATATAGAAAATTAATGCGCCAATCAAAGAGCCAATACCGATTGGGATAGATGCCGCCATTGCTGCAAGGATAATTAAAGGACCTAAGAAACGTCCTGATGTATTACCCGCTCCCATCATGACATCAGCACCAAAAGTTGAGTTGGCTTGAGCAATGGTAAATTTACGTGCAAATACAATTATTAAGCCTATTAAGACACCAAGCACTAAACCTGTAATTAAAGCGAGCCAAAAGTTAGTGACTAAAATATCCCAACCTGCTGCAAGGAATAGTGCTGGAACGCCGAGGCCAATACCGGTTTGTAGCGCACCGCCAATATCTAAGATACCGACAAGCGACCCTTCGATAATTCGAGCGAAAAGAAAGCTCGCACCAAACGCGGCCACTGCACCGTAAACACCCGTATCGAGTCCTGCACGTAACATGGCAACGAATGCCACTTCGTTAAATGCGCCGAACCCGTAGACTACATACATGTGTGTACCCGCAAAGATCCCGGAAGATAACAACCCAACAAAAATAGGGAAGGACCATTCTGCGTACCAAAAATCTTGTCTATTAATTTCAGTTGTCATGATTATTTCCCGCTCAGCAGTCCGTGGATGTATTCAAGCCACACAGGTTTATCTAAATTAAATGATGTGATCATCTTCAGGTCGAATTCACGGAAGAATCCACTGAGAACGAATAGCAGTACAACGGCTATCATCATGGTACGAGTGATACGATTCCAGCCATTATCATCAACACCTTTACCGATTAGGATACCTAAGACTAAACCTGGGATTGCGTTACCCATGATGAGTTGTGCACAACCACCGAAAAGTGTTGCCCAGAAACCAGAGCGACGACCGGCATCCATGGCTGCTAACCAGAAGATAACTGGCATGACAGTATTTACGAGCAAGTTAGCTGCTGGGACTAAAACATTAATTGCTGTTGTTTGCAGTGCGGCAGGTACCGCAGATGCGGTTGTATTTAAGAACGCGACGACAAATGCACCGATAATACCGCAGGCAATTGCCATTTTTTTCGGATTATGTAGTGTTTCTGCTACGTTACGATTTTTAGTAAGTAGTGCAGCCGCACCCCAGTTAGGAATGATACGGTGGTCAACATCTTGTGTGAACGCACCTGCTGCAACAGATGATGCCCATGCGTTAAAGAAAAACCCTAAGCCGAAAGAGAAGTGTGACGCAGGGTCACCTTCACAGGCGTTTAATTCGCCTAATGTACGGAATGCCCCCATCCCTTGTATGGTTGGTGCGTGGAACATACGCGCCGCGCCTGCGCCTAAACCAAAGCCGCAGAGGCCACCGATAATGAGGGACATGCCCAATATTTCTAAAAAAGATGCAGTTTCACTCATGGAATTAACTCCAGACCTGATTGCTATTATTGTTCTGTAAATGGTATTTCGTTGACAGAAAGTAAGGTAACATCCAGCGAAACGTCGAGCACAACACGAAAATGTTCGCGTTTACGTGGCAAAAAGATAAAAAGAAATTTTTCTGTCCGCGATTTCGAGTGAGCACTAATCACTTCAACATCCTTCGGTTCAATCCGTAGAATGATATCAGTGCTATTTTTTAGTACGGTTTTTTGAATTGAATTTAAGGCGTCAGCTATTGCTTTTTGTTTGCTGTCGCCTTGCCCTGTGACCCGTACAACCGTTTCGATAGATTTTTTCATTAAACGTTGCCGTATTTTTTATTAAATGCTTTTACAAGACGCTCGCCTAACTCTTCTTTATCCATAAAACCGAAACCGAGTACATTGCAACCATCTGCAATGGCGGTTTCACCTTCTTCAATAGAGCGCATTCCATAACGTGCTTTATAACCATATTTAGTTTGAGCTGTAATTGCGCCTGCACCGCCGCTACCACAAAAAGAAATACCAAGGTCAGCTTGCTCTGCATTCATGACATCACCGAGTTTCATATCAGCGGCAACACCGGGAACAACAATGGCTTTTCCGCCAGCAGTTTCTACGCCAACCGCGACTTTTTGTCCTTTGCCTAAACGATCTCCAATAACAATAACAATTTGTTTCATAATCATATTCCCTAAAAATTAATCATTAGAACGGATAACTTCGAAGTGAACAGAGAGCAAATATGCCTCTTCTGGTGCCAGCCCTGGCAGCGTGTTGACAACCTTTTTAGCTAACTCAATAGAATATTTAGATATTTCATCAAATAGACTGATATCGACTTCCGGTAAAGCTTCTTTGGTTTTTGCTCTATCCACCATGGCGCGAAGATGAGACTCCAACATTTGTTGTTGCACATCCGTGGTATAGCACTCTTCCTGATTGAGCCAGTCAGTAATCACTGCCAGCAGTTTTTGTGTCACCTCATCGACATTGAGGTTATCTTCTAACATTTTGAAAACGACAACTGATCCACTCATAACTATTTAAAATCCAAAGTAATGTTGCTAGTTGAACTACTCTGTTCCTTGATGACTAATACCTTAATCGGTTCTGCTGTGTTTTTGCAGGTAGTAAATTTCCACTTTGAAGTGGAAATAAGTTGGAAGTGTATATAAGTGGAATATGTCTATTTTATGGTCAAATTGGAAATTAAATGGAAAAATTATCTTTTTATGAATAATTAAAAAAAGATATCTTATTTATATAACAGTAATAAGTTATTTAAATTCAAATTGTTACGTTTTTCAAAATATCGTTGGAAAGTGGAGGAATTAATTTCACATAAAGTGGAAATGATAAATGGGAAGTGGCTGTTTTTTAGTAGTAGTCGTTTCCACTTGAGTGGTTTTAGCGTTAAACGGTGAAGATTAGGCTAAAAACTAAATGATGGAGTTGTGGTTACGATCACGTAAAAGACGGCAACTGCTCGATTTCCATTTGGAAGTGGAAGTTGCCGATAAATTAGAGGATACGCGCCAAACTATCTTTGGCAATTACTTGAAATTCATTGAAATTTTTGACTGTAACTAAGCGGCGAGTGGTTTTTTCTTTGACGAAGGTGACGAATAAATCATAAATTGCCATGGCTTCTTCATAGTCAGATTTACTGATAGCAAGTAGAAAAATGACATAAGCATTTTCTTTAGTTTCTTTGTTCCATTCAATGCCTTTGGGTACCACAATCGTCACAACTACGGTTTTATTCGCGAGCAGCCCTAAAGAGTGGGGAAGCGCAATGCCTTCACCTAGCAATGTAGAGACAATGGACTCACGTTCTTGTAATGAAGGATAAAAATCGGCGGTCACATAGCCATCTTGTTGTAATTTCTGGCAAACAGTTTGAAATAAGGTTTCTTGGTTGATCTTTTCATTGATTACCATGAAATAACGTTCATCAAAGAAATGTTCGATAATATAGGGACGAGTTTGATCAACCATTGCCAAGCGACCAACTTGTTCTAATTGATAAGGGGTCGGGAAAGGTGCGATCTTGATGACGGGTTTATTTTTTTCAGAAATACGAACGGTAGTAATAACAAAATCTTCTTCAATTTCGCTAAGAGATTCATATTCTTGCAGTGTAAGGCTGCGACTAAATTTTAGTTGCGGAAATTCACGTATAATTTTTGATTCCACGACACGAAATGTCGAATTACCTGAATCAGTGACAACTAAAACTTCTGTTTGGCGAATAGAACCTGCACCATAATTTCGCTCAAGACTCACACCAATATGTACTGCTAAATATCCCAGTTCATCTTCACTAATTGGATGTGGCAACAATTTTTTACTGGCACTGGTGAGGGCGCTGAGGGTCACATCATAGGCAAAGGGATAATATTGTTTTATATCAGATAACAGTGGATTAGGTGTCGAAATATGATACTGCAATCGCGTGATTAGTGCGGCTAAATGTGTATTCAGATCTTTTTTTAGTTTTTCATCATTGCGTAAGTCGTAGTTATACAGGTCATTAATGTAACTTAAAATATATTCAGATAACTCACTGTGGCTACCATTTTTTAGTAACGCGGTATCATGGTGACTAATGCGTTGGGCAATGATTTGATCGTGCAAATAACTGAGCTCAGGGCTAGAAAGATCGCTACCTAAAAAATAGATTAATCCCTTAGATATTTCATCACAGGATTTGCGGATCACATCCTCACTTTCATTATTTTTGACGATCGTGGTTAGCTCATGACCACGAGTAATGCGCAAAATAGTCACTGCACAATTGAAAACAAGGTAAAGATGCCCTTCGTTGCTCAGACGAATATCAAATCGATTCATACTGTTATGCAGCACTTTATCAATGTAGGTTAAATCCAGATTGTCTAAGCACTCAGGGTAAAAAGTCGATAAATCATGATTGATTTGTTGAGCGAATCGTCGCAAAAGTGTTTCTGTTATGCAGGCTCGAATTGCCCATTCACTGCCATTGAGCCGAATTCCTTGATGCGGAATACTTTCTAAGATGATTTGGTATCTTTGCAAGTGCTCTCTAACGGCACCCATATCTTGTTGCAGTGTTCCGCGGCTGATGAACCATTCTTCGGCAATATCATCGAGTTTAACGGGAAGCGATAACATCAAAAGTTTTAACAATAGTGCGTCAATACGCTCTTTGCTGGTGCGAGGAATACCATTTTCTTCTTCATTTTGTTTGGTAAAACTCTCAAACAGCGTCTCGTCATCAATCTTCAAACGATAACCATGACCACGCTCATAAACAATATGCGCACTGTAGCTTTGAATTAATTCATTGATTTCATTTATATCTGAGCGGATGGTTCGTGTTGATACCGAAAAATGCTTTGCCAGCTCATCTTGAGGCACAACCTCATTGAGGATCCGAGCAAAAATTTGATTGTGTCGTTGTTGAGTGAATAGAGCCACGAAAATACCTTTTAATTCCAATAAAAATTGATCCTCAAAGATCAACAGCCTCTAGGACTCTACCACAAGCTTATCAATATATAGGGTATGTAAATGCTTAAATTTGCGAATTTGTTCGCAAATTTAAGGGATTTCATGATTAAAATTGTATTTAATGGATTAAGGCTTTGTACATCTTTCATAAACTAAGCTGATTTTTTTTATTATTCACCAATATCAATCAATAAGCCGCGAAATGCTTTTTTGGCGCTAATCACTAATTTGGTATCTTGTTGAATAAAAACACCATCATTACAATTCATGCTAATGTCGCTTCCATCATGCGAGTGAATGTTTGCATCACCATGAATAGACTGCAAATAGGCATTTTTACCTCTGAGAACGACCGTAGTTGCGTCAGCTGAGTCTATGCAGATTTGGCTGATCCAAACTTGTTGACGTAATTGAATGCTGTCATTTTCGCCATCAGGGGAAGCGATTAATTGATTCTTTTTGTCTGTCAGCGCAATCTTTTGGTGTGGGCGGTATTCTTGTTGTGGGCAAGCATTTAGCCACAGTTGTAAGCGTGTTAGTGGTGTTTGTGGGCAGACATTTTCTTCCGTATAACTTAGATCTGGTCGTGGTGAAAGTCGGACGCATTCACCTTCATCAGCACGAATGACATTACCTAAGTTATCTCGATATTCAGCATGGCCTTGAAGTATGATATTTAAAATATCAACATGTGGATAAGTTCGGGCTTGAAATGAGTTATGTGGCGCGATAATTTCTTGATTAAGCACTCGAAGTGTTTTGAAGCCCATAAAATCAGGATCAAAATAGTGCCCAAAAGAGAAGGCGTAGCGAGCTTGTAGCCAACCATAGTCTGCTTTTCCGCAATGATTAACGGGTCTTAGTGTCATCATAATGGTTAACCCTCATTCAAATAAATACACCGATAGTATCCTGATATCATAAATAGCTGGACGTTGAATTGTTAGCCAGTTAATCTGTTTCCCTTATTCAAATTTCCTGAAAGAGATACATCATGAGCAAAGAGAGAGCATTAACGCTTGAATCATTAAGGGTGATGGATGCAATCGATCGTCGTGGAAGCTTTGCAGCCGCCGCAGAAGAGTTAGGTCGAGTCCCTTCTGCGTTAAGCTATACCATGCAAAAGTTAGAAGAAGAACTTGATGTGATTTTATTCGATCGTTCAGGACATAGAACCAAATTTACCAATGTTGGCAGAATGTTGTTGGACAGAGGTAGGATATTATTGGAAGCTGCTGATAAACTCACTTCAGATGCCGAAGCTTTAGCAAAGGGGTGGGAAACGCATCTCACGATTGTTTGTGAAGCATTAGTACCTGCTTATTCATTATTTCCATTGGTTGAAAAATTGGCAGCAAAATCAGAGACTCAACTCTCTTTGATTACTGAGGTACTTGCTGGTGCTTGGGAGCGTCTTGAAAACGGTAAGGCGGATATTGTTATCGCGCCAGATATGCATTTTCGTACCTCATCAGAAATTAATTCTAAATCGCTCTACAGCATTCAACATATTTATGTGGCTAGCCCATCCCATCCGATTCATCAAGAAGCAGAGCCGTTATCCGATGCGACGCGTGTTAAATATCGCGGTATTGCAATGGCAGATACTGCCCGTGAACGTCCGGTGATCACCGTACAATTGCTGGATAAGCAACAAAGGCTGACGGTTTCATCGATTGAAGATAAGCGTGCCGCGCTACTTGCTGGGCTTGGGGTGGCAACCATGCCATATCCAATGGTTGAACAGGATATTCGTGAAGGTCGTTTAAGAGTTGTGGGGGCAGAATATACCCACGAAACGAATATTATTATGGCGTGGCGACGCGATAATATGGGTGAGGCTAAATCTTGGTGCCTGCGCGAGATCCCGAAGTTATTTAGGTAACTTATTGATATTTATTATTATAATAATTTATTCACTGTGGTTAATTTTTTCTCTTAAAATTGATATTTTTAACTCACTTGAGCTATCACTTCAAAATAATTCAAGTTGTTGTTGCTAAGTTATGAATTTAGAGGCCGCCTAGCGGCTGTGGTGTGAAACAAGAGAAAGCTGACTACCAACATCCTTGTTAAAGTTCGGAAAATATATGTCATTGAAAGCCATTGCTAAAGAACTTGGGATTTCGGTAACAACCGTCAGCCGTGCATTAAACGGTTATGACGACGTATCGCAGGAGACACGACTTCGCGTGGAGGCGGAAGCAAAACGTAGAGATTACCGCCCCAATACATTTGCCCGTCGTTTGAAAATGGGAAAGATAGACGCTGTTGGCTTGGTTTTTCCAGTCAATGTCGCGCCTTTGGCGAGTAATGTGTTTCTCGATATGGTTGGGGAGCTTAGTCACGAATTGGCGCGGTATGAAATTGATTTATTGTTGATCGCGGATGATGAAGATGCGGACAATCATGGCTATATACGGATGGTACAAAGTCGTCGGGTTGATGCGTTAATTGTCGCACACACGTTGGATGACGATCCTCGTTTGAAGCAATTACTCTGCTCTGGTTTTCCTTTTTTGGCACTTGGTCGTAGTCAATTATCACAGCCTTATGCTTGGTTTGATTTTGATAACTATGCGGGCACCTATGAGGCTACCCGCTATTTAATTCATGAAGGGCATCAACGTATTGCGCTATTGGGGGAAAATAACCACCAAGCATTTATCACGCAGCGACGTAATGGTTATTTGGATGCTTTGCAGGAAGCCGGTCTGTCTGATAGCTTGTTGCGCCGCGTGCCACCAACTCGACGAGGTGGTTTTCAGGCGACACTGGAATTGTTACGCTTACCTGAACCTCCCACCGCTATTCTCACTGATTGCAACATTCATGGTGATGGTGCAGCGATGGCGCTTAGCCAACTTGGCCGTTTGACGGGAGAAAATGCTGTCTCGCTGGTGGTTTATGATGGATTACCACAAGACAGTATCATCGAGATACCCGTGGCATCAGTGATCCAATCTACCCGCCAGGGTGTTGGCTACCAGATTGCTGATATGGTACGGCGACTCATTGCTGGGGATGATTTAACATCTTTGCAGGTACTCTGGCAGCCTGAATTCTCACCAATCAAAACGGGTTAATGACCTTTTTCTAATCATGATAGTTTTTTAAGCAGATCACAGATCCGAAACGTTTTGGTTGTTATCCGAAACGTTTCGGATCAATAGTAAGGCATTCCCTATTATGGAGATGTCTTATGTCTGATTTTATTTTACGCTTACAAAGTGCAGTGACCGATGTGGTGATCAAAACCCATCCATTTGCAGAAATCATTTATTGGGGACCTCATCTAAGTCACTTTTCCCCGCAAGATGCGGCTTGCTTAACTCGTCCGGTTGCTAATGGTCGTCTGGATGTTGATTCTCCCGTCACCCTGATGGCTGAATTGGGGCATGGTTTGTTTGGTGCGCCAGGAATTGAAGGTCATCGTCAGGGATTGGATGCTTCACCGATATTTACGACAATTAAGGTGGAGCAGAATGAACAAAATTTAACCATTTTTAGTGAGGATAAACACGCGGGCTTACGCTTGTGTAGTGAAATTCAACTCGATAGCAGTGGGGTACTGAATGTTCGCCATGGCTTAACTAATTTACGTGAACAGCCTTGGCAGGTAGATCGCTTTGCCGTGACGTTACCTGTCGCCGAGCGAGCGCGAGAAGTCATGGCTTTTCATGGCCGTTGGATCCGTGAATTTCAGCCTCATCGCCTGATCCTTGAACACGATAGTTTTGTGTTAGAGAACCGTCGTGGGAGAACATCCCATGAACATTTTCCCGCAATGATCACCGGTAGTCAGACTTTTAGCGAGATGCAAGGTGAAGTGTGGGGCGTACATTTGGGGTGGAGTGGCAACCATCGTCTGCGTGCTGAAGTGAAAACTGATGGGCGACGTTATCTTCAAGCGGAGGCGCTTTATCTGCCGGGGGAAACAGCGTTGGCGGAAGGTGAAACATTATGGACACCAAATCTCTACGGGAGCTATTCGGCACAAGGGCTGAACGGCATGAGTCAGCAGTTTCATCGTTACCTACGCGAGCAAATCATTCATTTTCCCGACAATAAGCCACGCCCTGTACATCTCAATACTTGGGAAGGTATCTATTTTGATCACGACCCACAATACATTATGCGGATGGCGGATGAAGCGGCACAACTGGGTGTTGAGCGTTTTATTATTGATGATGGTTGGTTTAAAGGACGAAATGACGATTGGGCAGCACTTGGTGACTGGTATCTCGATGAAAAAAAATATCCTAATGGTCTGATGCCTGTTATTGAACACGTTAAGTCGCTTGGAATGGAATTTGGTATTTGGGTTGAGCCAGAAATGATTAACCCAGACTCAGATTTATATCGTTCACATCCTGATTGGGTATTGGCAATACCCGGTTATGAGACATTAACTGGACGTCATCAGTATGTCCTTAATCTGAATATTCCACAGGTTTTCGATTATTTGCTGGAGCGAATGAGTTGGCTTCTAGGTGAACATTTAGTGGATTACGTGAAGTGGGATATGAACCGTGAATTGGTTCAGCCGGGATATAACGGTAAAGCTGCGGCAGATGCACAAACTCGTCAGTTTTATCGCTTACTGGATACGCTAGTAGCACGTTTCCCTCATATTGAGTTTGAATCTTGCGCCTCGGGTGGTGGGCGGATTGACTATGAAGTATTGAAGCGTAGCCATCGCTTTTGGGCTTCTGATAATAATGATGCTTTGGAGCGCAATATTATCCAGCGCGGTATGAGTTATTTTTTCCCGCCGGAGGTAATGGGATCGCATATTGGTAATCGCTATTGTCACGCCACTTTTCGTCAGCACAGTATCACATTTCGCGGCTTAACTGCGTTGTTTGGTCATATGGGCTTAGAGATCGATCCTGTGAGCGCCGACCAACAGGAACGAGAGGGTTATCGAAAATACACCGCACTGCATAAGCAATGGCGAGATGTTATTCACCACGGTGTGCAGTGGCGAGTGGATATGCCGGATGCGACGACTCTCGCTCATGGTGTGGTTAGTCAGGACAAATGTCAGGCAATATTCCTCGTCAGCCAACTGGCGATGCCAGATTATAGCTTGATGGCACCGCTGCGAATATCTGGTTTGGAGCCAAGCGCTCGTTATCAGCTGACACTGCTTGATCATCCGAACATTCAAACCACTGGCGAAGGTGGGCATACCATGCGTAAGTTGCCGGAATGGATGACGACGTCACAAACGGTGAGTGGTGAGTGGTTACAACAGGCAGGGCTGAGTTTGCCCATTCTCGATCCTGAAAGTGCCATTTTGATTGGTCTGCAACGGGTGTAATTATATTGGGCTGCGTAAAGTGGCCCTGAATAAGGAAGATAAAATGTCCATTAGCGCCAGCAATTATAAACGAAATCCCAATTTTTGGATTTTTGGGATGTTCTTTTTTCTCTACTTTTTCATAATGGCTACTTGCTTTCCATTCCTACCGATTTGGTTGTCGGATGTTATCGGTCTGAATAAAACGGAAACGGGTATTGTTTTTTCGAGTCTGTCTCTTTTCGCTATTTGTTTTCAGCCAGTATTGGGTTTAGTTTCTGATAAGTTGGGACTGAAAAAGCACCTTATGTGGATCGTGACTATTTTGTTGGTGCTGATTGCACCCTTTTTCCTTTATGTTTTTGCACCTTTATTAAAAACGAATATCTGGCTAGGTGCCTTGAGTGGTGGGGCTTATATTGGTTTTGTTTTTTCTGCTGGTGCGGGAGCAATGGAAGCCTATATTGAACGAATTAGCCGTAACTCTGGATTTGAGTACGGTAAAGCACGGACTTTTGGCTGCCTCGGTTGGGCGTTATGTGCGACAACGGCGGGTATGCTTTTTAGCATTAATCCCGAATGGGTGTTTTGGATGGGATCGGCTGCCGCATTGTTGCTAGTGGTTCTTGTGGCAATTGCTAAACCGCAAACTAATCAAACCGCTCAGGTGATGGACTCTTTAGGTGCTAACCGTTCTGCTGTGGATTTTAAGAGCGCTATAAGGTTATTTCGTCAGCGTAAAATGTGGATGTTTATTTTGTATGTGGTCGGTGTAGCTTGTGTATATGACGTATTCGATCAACAGTTCGCGACTTTCTTTAAATCTTTTTTCACTACACCAGAAGCAGGGACTCGTGCTTTTGGTTTTGCGACAACTGCGGGAGAAATTTGTAATGCCATTATTATGTTTTGTTCGCCATGGATTATTAACCGTATTGGCGCTAAAAATACCTTGTTGATTGCGGGTATGGTGATGTCGGCTAGAATTATTGGTTCCTCTTTTGCGACGACAGCGGCTGAAGTTATTGCACTAAAAATGCTGCACGCGTTGGAAGTCCCGTTTCTTTTAGTGGGGGCTTTTAAATATATCACAGGTGTTTTTGATACCCGTTTGTCAGCAACGATTTATCTCGTTGGCTTTCAATTTTCAAAGCAAGTGTCTGCCATTTTCCTCTCTGCTTTTGCGGGTAATATGTATGACAGAATTGGTTTCCAAAATACTTATATGATCCTTGGCGGAATTGCACTGAGTATTACATTAATTTCGGCACTAACATTGTCAGGAAAATCGGCTGTGGAGAATAAGGATAATAAGGCTCTAGCGATGTAATTAAGGTGAAAGTATTTATTGTTCATTGAGTTGCTTTATCTGTTTGCCTTGTTTCAGTGATTGTCCTGTATATGATGATGTTATCGAATTTTAACCAAAGACGAGGGGTTGAGGGGATCGTAACAAATATCTCAAGGGACGAATTGGATTGCATTACAACAACCTCTTTCTACATTGTGGGGATTTTAAGATATACTTGGCTAAAATCTGACTTAGGAGAAATTAGAGAAATGTCGCAGAAATTGACCACGCTAAATGATGTAGCTGCACTAGCCGGTGTTTCTTACCAGACGGTTTCGCGTGTGATCAATAATTCTTCTGCGGTGGCGGAGAAAACACGGCTAAATGTATTTTCAGCGATGGAAACACTTAACTACATTCCAAATCAGGTCGCTCAAAAATTAGCCGGTAAACAAATATATACGCTGGGTCTCGCAACTACCGATCTTGCACTTCATGCACCGTCCAAAATTGCTTCTGCGATTAAAAAACAAGCTAATGAATTAGGCTATAGTGTGGTTATTTCAATGACTCAAGAGCTTGAGACCGCTGCTGTAAAAAAAGCGGTTAATGAATTATTAGCTCAGCGAGTTGATGGCATTATTATTAATATTCCTCTAAATAATGAGCAAGCAATTGAAATTAATGAATTATGTTGCAATACATTTGTTGTCTTTCTTGATATTGACCCTGTAAGCCCATTACGTTCTATCATGACTAATTCGTTTGAAGGTGGAGTGCAAGGTGCTCGTCACTTAGTTGAGTTAGGGCATAAATCGATAGCGCTAATTCAAGGCCCTGAATCCTCAATTTCTTCCCAACTTAGGTTGCAAGGTTGGATGAAAGTTTTAAATGCAGAAGATATTCAACCATTCTCGTTATTGCGAGGAGATTGGAGTGCCGAGTCAGGTTACCAGCTTGGCTGCCGATTAGTGGCTTATCCAAAAAAGCCTAGTGCTATTTTAGTTGCTAATGATCAAATGGCACTTGGTGTTTTACGTGCGTTACATGAGTCAGGAATTGATGTCCCCAATCAAATTTCGCTTATTGGCTATGATGATACTGACGATAGCGCTTATTTTTACCCACCCTTAACTACTATTAGGCAAGATTTTGATTTATTAGGCCGTAAAGCTGCTGAGTTTATGATCAATTTATTAGCGAAAAGTAATATTGCGCCAATCCAATCGGTTTTACCTACGGAGTTGGTTATTCGACAAACAACCTCTATATTCCAGCTCAACCATGAGTTGAATTCCTATAAACTAGCACAGCAATTACGTAATATTGCTAATAAATTAACCAATGCTTAAGCTGAACCTGCTCGCGCTAAAATTTTAACCATATCACTTAAATCACAATAAACTGTTCTCAAACTGTGAGCGGTTACCTTATTTTTAGATTATTGGCTTTACAATTTCAGTGTCTGTGACAATTTAATTAATAATGTGAGCGTATAACATTATTAATATAGAGGTCATCATGACAGTACAATATTTTCAACATCTCAGTTTGGCGCAAATACTTGCTCGTCGTGATTGGGAGAATCCTGCCACTATCGAGTTCAATCGGTTAGCTTCCCATACGCAGCTTCATAGCTGGCGAGAGCATGATGAGGCTAGAAAAGATAAGCCATCAAAAAGTATTAACTTATTGAATGGTATTTGGAAGTTTAGTTATTTTACTACCCCTGAAGCAGTGCCCGCAGAGTGGGTTAATCATGATTTGGCTGATGCCGATAATATTCATGTTCCTTCAAACTGGCAATTAATGGGATATGACAATCCAATTTATACTAACGTGACTTATCCGATACCAGTGACTCCACCTTTTGTCCCTATTGAAAATCCCACAGGATGTTATTCGCTCACATTTGATTTGGATGAAAGTGCTTTGCAACAGGGATATCAACATATTGTTTTTGATGGCGTTAACTCAGCCTTTTACCTTTGGTGTAACGGATGTTGGGTCGGTTATTCCCAAGATAGCCGTTTACCCGCAGAGTTCGATTTAAGTCAATATTTGAAAGTAGGTGAAAACCGCGTGGCGGTTATGGTATTGCGTTGGTGTGATGGTACTTATCTTGAAGATCAGGATATGTGGCGCATGAGCGGTATTTTCCGTGATGTTACTTTGCAACACAGAAGCTCGAGTTATATTTCTGACTATGGTGTACAGACTCATCTTAGTGACCGATTCACGATGGGAGAGGTCGTCGTGACTACATTTGTAAAGAGCGCTGTAGCCACTTTAGCGTCATTACAAGTACGAGCTGAGCTTTGGTATCAGGACACGCTGATAACGTCACAGCAATCCTATTTAGGTAGCGATACGGTTGATGAGCGGGGATGTTATGACGACCGCGTCACACTATCTTTGACGGTGAATAACCCACTGTTATGGAGCGCCGAAGTTCCTGAGCTTTATCGTTTAGTTCTCACTCTATTGGATAATAATAATCAGGCGATTGAATACGAAGCTTGTGATGTGGGAATGCGTAGTGTAACTATTTCTGATGGATTATTGCGTGTGAATGGCCAACCTTTATTAATTCGTGGAACTAATCGACATGAGCATCATCCTGAAAATGGCCAAGTCATGGATGAAGCGACAATGCGCAAAGATATTTTGTTGATGAAGCAGAATAATTTTAATGCGGTTCGTTGTTCTCATTACCCGAATAATGCGCTGTGGTACAAACTTTGCGATCGTTTTGGCTTGTATGTCGTCGATGAAGCAAATATTGAAACCCACGGTATGACGCCAATGAATCGTATTTCTGATGATCCTCAGTGGTTAAATGCCATGATGGCTAGAATAACGCGTTTGGTTATGAACCATCGCAATCACTCTTCAATTATTATTTGGTCATTAGGAAATGAATCGGGTTATGGCAGTAACCATAATGCGATGTATCAGTGGGTAAAACAGTATGACCCGAGCCGCCCTGTCCAGTATGAGGGAGGGGGGGCGAATACGCCGGCTACTGATATTATTTGTCCAATGTATTCTCGCGTAGAACAAGACCAACCATTTCCTGTGGTTCCTAAATGGGCGATTAAAAAATGGATTGGCATGCCTAATGAATCAAGACCATTGATATTGTGTGAATATGCGCATGCCATGGGAAATAGTTTGGGTGGTTTTGCGGATTATTGGGCTGCATTTCGTCAGTATCCTCGCTTACAGGGCGGTTTTGTTTGGGATTGGGTTGATCAAGCACTCACCAAATATGATGATGACGTTAGCTATTATGCTTACGGTGGTGATTTTAATGATACGCCTAATGACCGCCAATTTTGTTTAAATGGCTTAGTTTTCCCAGATAGAACTCCCCATCCTGCATTACATGAAGCCAAACATGCTCAGCAATTTTTCAATTTTGAGCTGAAAAGCAAAAATCCAGTCGAACTTAAAATTAGTAGTGATTTCCTTTTCCGTCATACAGATAACGAATTATTACGCTGGCGCTTTGAATGGAATGGCGAAACTGTGAATTTGGGGGAAATAGTGCTTGATATGGCTCCGCAGAGTGAGCAAATCATTACAATTGGCGAATATCCGCAAATCAGTGGTGTGGGAGAACTATGGCTAACGGTTGAGGTTGTTCAGCCACGAGCAACAGCGTGGTCGCAGGCGAACTTAAAAACTGCATGGCAACAATGGCCGCTATTATCCCAGTTAGCAACACTTCCGACAATCAAGTCCGTGCAATCGGCGTTGATTGAAGAACAAGATGATAATGTCAGCATTATGATTGATAACTCTCGCTGGGTATTTAATCGCCGTACCGCAGAGCTGGTTCAATGGTGGAAAAATGAGCGTGCTGGGCTGCTATCACCGCTTAGTGATAATTTTACTCGTGCGCCGCTTGATAATGATATTGGTATTAGTGAAGTTGACCGTATCGATCCTAATGCATGGGTGGAACGCTGGAAGCGTGAAGGACACTACCAACTGACAGCATCAGTTGGTCATTTTTGTGTTGATCATTTGAGTGATGGTGTTTTGGTGCGTACGACGCATCATTATAAAGCATTTGGTCATTGTCTGTTTATTAGCCATAAAAACTATAGATTAACGGCTAATGACAATATGTCTATTGATATCAGCGTTGATATTGCCGCAGGGCACACACAACCGGCGAGAATAGGCCTTACGTGCTGTTTGGCATCGACACCAGTTTCTGTTTCATGGTTGGGTAAAGGGCCATTTGAAAACTATCCAGATAGAAAAAGTGCCGCATTATTTGGCTCATGGACACTTCCCCTTGAAGAGTTGCATACCGATTATATTTTCCCTTCAGAGAATGGCTTGCGTTGCGATACTCGTCAATTATCAATTGGTGAACATCAATTCTTTGGACAATTCCATTTTGGTGTTAGTCAGTATAGCCAACGGCAGCTAACGGAAACATCACACCGACATTTGTTACAACCTGAACAAGGATGTTGGATTAACTTAGATGGCTGGCATATGGGAATTGGTGGCGATGATTCATGGAGCCCGAGTGTTAGCCCACAATACTTGTTATCAGAAAGTCACTATCAATATTGTATTGATTGGCATCATCAGGGCTGATTCGTCGCTACCTAAAAGGACTCTATATTATGTATTATTTAAAAAATAAGAATTTCTGGTTATTTGGTAGCTTCTTCTTTTTCTACTTTTTTATTATGGGGGCTTATTTCCCATTTTTCCCCATTTGGTTAGCGGATGTTAATCAGGTGACGAAAGCGGAAACAGGCATAATTTTTGCCAGTATTTCTTTGTGCTCGCTAATTTTTCAGCCCGTATTTGGCGTGATGTCAGATAAATTGGGTTTGAAGAAAAATTTAATGTGGATCATTACCGGCATGTTGGTGATGTTTGGCCCATTTTTCATTTATGTCTTCGGTCCATTACTCAAAATTAATATCTATTTAGCTTCAGTTGTTGGCGGAATTTATTTAGGGTTTATCTATAACGGCGGAGCCCCCGTTATAGAAGCTTATATTGAAAAAGTTAGCCGTAGGAGCTCTTTTGAGTTTGGTCGAGCTCGGTTATTTGGTTGTATTGGCTGGGCTATTTGCGCCTCGATAGCCGGTATCATGATGACGATTAATGACCAATTTGTTTTTTGGATGGGGTCAGTTTGTGCCATTTTGCTGGCCATATTACTTTATTTTGCTAAGCCTGAAGCAAATAGCAGTGCTCAGGTGGCTGATGAACTGGGTGCAAATAAAAAGCCAGTTACCTTAAAACTCATCTTCTTATTATTTAAAGATCCAAAACTATGGTTTCTCAGTCTGTTTGTCATCGGTGTTTCTTGTACCTATGATGTTTTTGATCAGCAGTTTGCGAGTTTTTTCGTCGGTTTTTTTGATAATCGAAATCAAGGTATTCGTGTATTTGGTTATGTCACAACTTTAGGTGAATTATTAAATGCGACTATTATGTTTTTTGCGCCCGCAATCATTAATCGTATCGGGGCAAAAAATGGTTTGCTAATCGCAGGTATGATTATGGCAATCCGTATATTAGGGTCAGCAATTGCCTCATCTGCTGTTGAAGTGGTTATTCTCAAAACGTTACATATGTTTGAAGTGCCATTCTTGATTGTGGGTTGCTTTAAATATATTACGACAGTATTCGAGGTTCGGTTTTCAGCGACTATCTACTTAGTTTGTTTTTGTTTCTTTAAACAGTTGTCAATTATGGTTATGTCTGTTTTTACGGGGCGGTTATATGAAAGTGTTGGCTTTCAAGGAACCTATCTCATTTTAGGGTGTATTGCTTTGACCTTCACGATTATTTCCTATTTTACACTGACATCACCCGCGAAGGCGAGGTACGCTAAATCGCCGAGTAGTTAAATAGCATGTAAAAAAAAACACCTCCCGAGGGAGGTGTGAATAAAAACAAATGAATACAAATCAATAAGGTAATTATGAGGGTACTGATTCTTTGGTTACCATTTCTTACCAAGTAAGAAATCGAGACTAAATTTACCTGGGCCTGTCACTGCTAATAACAGATAACCGCCCGCGATAGTAAAGTTTTTCATGAACATGGTACTGTTTGCGCCCACACTAAAATCTGCGTGGAATAATAAAGCAGTCAACACCGTGAAACCGGCAGTGAACAGAGCCGTTGTACGGGTTAATAAACCTAAAAGAACGGCAATACCACCACCGAGTTCAAGCAAAATAGTGAGCGGCAGTAAAAAGCCAGGCACGCCCATCGCTTGCATATAAGCTTGTGTGCCTGCATAGGCATCACCTAATTTACCGTAACCTGCCACAATAAACAGAATTGGCATCATAATACGAGCAAGTAATATCGCACTACTTTCTAAATTTTTCATCGAAACTCTCCAGACAAAACAAGTTTTAAATATAAGTTAATTGCGATATAAGTCGCGTTATACGGTAATTTTCAGCACAAAAAGGTGAGAATTATTTGATGAAGCTATAATAGCGAATGGGTTATTCAATAAAAAGCAAAGGTTATTAACAATGAAGTACAAAAAAATTGAATGAGATGAGACGTAAAAAAAGCCTTTTTTAAAAGGCTTTTTATAACTAATTGAATTAAAACGATTAAATTTTATTTATTACTTGCTTTTATAGCACCTTGTACTGTTCTGACAAGGCTCCATGTTGCGATTGCTTTTTTTCCTAATGAAAAAAATTGTTTTGGGCGTTTGAGGGTATAAATAGAAATAAGCCCAGTGACAGCAATAAATATAGGCTTAAAGGTGACTATCGTTTGCCAAGCGCGATCATAAGGAGCGGTAGCCTGTAACCAATCACGCGAACTTATCGCTAGGTCAAGTCGCTGTTGCTCTATTTCCTTCACTAATCGTTGCTTTCTTTGTGCTAATAACTGATTTTTACTTTTGCTCATCATCTGCTCCTGTTAATGCCTTGGAGTCATGACTTAGTTGTTCACGTGTGGAGCCTAGTAGCGTTGATTGCTTGGCTTTTTTTAGCGTCCATATGGCAAAAATAATAGCGAGTAGAATGAGGCTACCCGTGGTAATAGCGAGAGCTTGATAACGGTAAATGGGGTCAACAGACCAGAAAATAAGGCCAATAAGGCACATTAGACCAAATGCCGTAAAAAGAAGAGTGATCCCAACCAATAACATTAATTGGATAAGGTTAACTTTTTCTTCTTCTAATTCGACAGCGATGAGCTGAATGCGAGTTTCGACCATTTTAACGCCGATACTCGCAATTCTTTGTAGTGAGTCAAGGACCCCTTTACCGGGGCCCTGACGTTGCGGTTGTTGTTCCGTTTGTTTCATAACAATTCGTTATTAACGTTTAGCGAGAAGAACGCCAAGAACAACACCGACTGCTGCACCAATACCAATACCCGTCCATGGATTTTCACGGACATAGTTATCAGCACGGCCCGCAATCTCTTTCGTCTGTTCAGTGATGCGTTCGCTCGCTTGGCTAAGCTTTGCTCTTGATGAATAGAGCGCATCCTGTGCTTTGGATTTTAGGCTTTCAATTTCTTCTTTCGATTTGTTTCCAGTGTCGTTTAACATTGCTTCGAGAGAGTCGGCCAGCGATCTTAGTTCAACGCGTAGATCTTCAGATGAATGATTTGATGACATATTAGAACCTCCTATCAATAGAAAAAATATCTTAACTCCATTAACAATAGTCATTTTTTTGCTAAGTGCAATGGGGTATATCCTGATTTCATGTTTAAAATCTAAAAAAATAAAAAAATTTACAATTAGAAAATAAAGTATGTAATCAAATAGTTAAATATAGGGAGTGGGAGAAGTGATAGTAGGCTAAATAAGACAAGGTAAAAGTATGTAAAATAAAGGTGTGGGAGCGTTAAAATCGGCCCCCACAAGAGAATTAGCCAGCTTTCTTACCGGAAAGTTTTTTCTTAACCACAACAGCAATACTGCCGACAAGGCCAATAATCAACAGTCCAACAGGGATCAACATCAGTACATTCATTATGCGATGTTCATATTGTAAGAAAATTGGACTTTTGCCGAATCCATAACCGATTGCGGTTAAAATCAATACCCATAATAAGCCACTGAGCCAGTTGAATATTTGAAAACGACCATTTTTCAATCCTGCGAGGCCAGCAATAGTTGGCAGCAAGGTTCTAACGAACGCTAAAAAACGACCTATTAGGAGAGCGGCAAGACCATGGCGGTGGAATAAACTATAGGCGCGCTGGTGGTAGTGTTCGGGGAGGTGTGAGAGCCAACCTTTAACCAATTTTGTATTTCCAAGCCATCGCCCCTGTATATAACCGACCCAACAGCCTAAACTTGCGCCTGCGGTTAATATTACAATAGTTAGCGGGTAGCTCAACGTACCTTTAGCAATCAAAACACCAACTAAAATCAATAAGCTATCTCCGGGTAAAAATGCGGCCGGAAGAACTCCATTTTCAAGAAAGAGAATAGAGAACAGCATAAAATAAATAGCCCATACTAAAGACGGGTTAGATAGAGTGACATAATCTTGGTGCCAAAGGGCAAAAAAAAGTTCTTTAACTAATTCCATTAATGTTTCCTAAACGGCAATAACAGCAACAAACTTGTTGTTGGGCAGGGAGAAATGGATTAAGTGGATACCTGAGTGAAACTCGCGTTTCCGCAGGCTGTTAGTTTTAAAGCACGCCCACTTTAACAAAACAGAAAATAACTAAACAGTAAATTTTAAGCTTATTTTTAGTATTCATTTAAGTTTCGGGTGTTTTTTACAATTTCTCTCTCTTTTTTGGTTAAACGTAAAGTACCTAAAAAATACGTTTAGAGCTATAGTTTGTCCGAAAAAGTCGGAAAAAATCACTTAATTTGCTATTTATCGATCCAAATATTTTTTGAATTGTTACTTTGTACTTATTGCATTTTAAGACTATTTACATTATCTTCACTGGCAGCAAAGGGGAGTAACTTCTTTCTTGTCGGTTTATCGTCATTACGGTGCACACATTGCGCCCGGTAGCCGAGCACCACATTCTAACCATCAGGTTATTTGTGTTGTAAGTGAGACCTTGCCAGAAGGCGAGGTTTGCACATTGTTTACAACCAAAAGATAACTTCTTGAGGTTAAAGCATTTTAAGCGGCTGATGTCTTCTGGATATCAGCCGTTTTTTTTGTATTAAAGGGAAAGGAAATGAACTCTGTAGGTAACCCAATATTATGGGGTAGTTTTGCGGTCATTATTTTAGCTATGCTGCTTGTTGATCTTTTTTGGCAAGGAAAGCATAAAGGTCAAGCGATGTCGATGAAACAGGCAGCTAGCTGGAGTATTGTCTGGGTTACGTTATCGCTTATTTTTGCGGGTGGTTTGTGGTGGTATTTCAATGACACTGTTGGTCGTGAGTTTGCAGATAGCCAAACCATGGCTTTCCTCACCGGTTATTTATTAGAAAAAGCATTGGCAGTTGATAACGTATTTGTTTGGTTAATGCTCTTTAGTTATTTTGCTATTCCTGCGACTTTACAACGACGTGTACTGGTTTACGGTGTGTTAGGTGCGATTGTCCTGCGTACTATTATGATTTTTGCAGGCAGTTGGTTGGTCATGCAATTTAGTTGGATTTTATATATCTTCGGGCTATTTTTACTCTTTACTGGGCTTAAAATGGCGTTTTCAAAAGAAGATGATTCACCCATTAATGACAAGCCGTTAGTCCGATGGGTTCGTTCACACTTGCGTATGACTGACGAACTTCATGGTGAAAAGTTTTTTATTAAACAAAACGGCGTATTAATTGCGACGCCATTAATTTTAGTTTTGATATTGGTTGAAATCAGTGATGTTATTTTTGCTGTAGACAGCATACCGGCTATTTTTGCCGTCACAACTGATCCATTCATTGTTTTAACCTCTAACTTATTTGCCATTTTAGGTTTACGTGCAATGTACTTCTTGCTGGCTGGCGTTGCAGAGAAATTCACGATGTTGAAGTATGGTTTAGCGGTAATTTTAAGCTTTATCGGTGTGAAAATGTTGTTGATGGATATTTATCATATTCCAACGGCAATCTCTTTAGGCACGATTGCTGCAATTTTAGTACTGACATTGGTTATCAATACCATTGTGAATAAACGCAACGAATCTAATCGTTAATAAAATTGTTTTTAAGATTAAGCACCCTAACGGTAACGTAGGGTGCTTTTTTTGTTTTAACTCGCTGAAAAATATCATTCATTTTCTATTACGTCATTCTACTATAAGAAACAAAACTCTATTGCGATCACAGTTGTGTAAAATATTTGTTAAACAAATTAAATCATTGTGTATATTTTGGATAATAGCCTTTTCAGGCGATTATTATTCCTTATACTGGCGCAGAGGCAGTTGATGTTTCATGCTTATTTTTGTAACGATTTATTCGCTATGGAAAGCCATAAATCTAATGAATAATGAATTTATATCCATTAAAGCAATGCTTACTCAGCTCTTCTGAGTCAATAAGCATTACTGTACGGATTAATTGAAATGTGTTGAATTCAAACAAAAATTGACCATGAATATTAACTTCTTAGCAAACACATCTAATTCATAATAAAAGATAAATAATATAGGTCTACTATGGAAACAAACAAAGCAGGGTTATGGCGAGTAATTACTCATGGCAGTTTGGTTAAACAAATTCTTGTTGCCCTTATTGCTGGTATGTTACTGGCATGGTTGTGGCCATCAGCGGCTAAGAACGTTGCGCTGTTGGGCGATTTATTTGTAAGTGCATTAAAAGCTGTTGCACCAATATTAGTTTGGGTATTAGTGATGTCTTCAATTGCTAATCACCGACAAGGTCAAAAAACGAATATTCGTCCAATTTTAGTGCTTTATATTTTAGGTACTTTTTTTGCGGCTGTTGTGGCGGTTATTGGCTCATTCCTTTTCCCATCGAGCTTAGTGTTAGCGGTTGGTGATACACAGTTAAATCCCCCAGGAAATATTGCTGAGGTATTGAAAGGATTATTAGTCAATGTGTTTGCTAACCCCGTTGATGCACTAATTAAAGGTAACTATATTGGGATTTTGGCATGGGCAGTTGGGCTTGGTATTGCTTTACGTCATGCAAATGAAACGACTAAGAACGTGATCCATGACTTATCGAACGCAGTTACGCAATTGGTTCGCGTTGTGATAAGGCTTGCCCCTTTAGGTATTTTTGGTCTCGTTTCTTCTACAATAGCGATAACCGGTTTTGAAACCTTAAAAGGTTACTTCCACGTTCTTGCTGTTCTCATTGGTTGTATGTTGGTAGTAGCATTCATTGTTAACCCGCTGATTGTCTATTGGAAAATGAGACGCAACCCGTTCCCATTAGTATTTGCTTGTTTACGTGAAAGTGGTGTGACAGCATTCTTTACTCGAAGCTCTGCGGCTAATATTCCTGTAAATATGGGCATGTGTCGCCGTATGAATTTGCATGAAGATACTTATTCTGTCTCTATTCCGCTTGGCGCAACCATTAATATGGCGGGTGCAGCGGTGACCATTACTGTGCTGACATTGGCTGCCGTAAATACTCTTAATATTCCTGTTGATATCCCAACTGCATTGTTATTAAGTGTAGTCGCTGCGGTTTGTGCTTGTGGCGCGTCGGGTGTAGCGGGTGGGTCATTACTGCTTATTCCATTGGCGTGTAATATGTTTGGAATTTCCAACGAAATTGCCATGCAAGTAGTCGCAGTAGGTGTAATGATTGGCGTACTGCAAGATTCAGCAGAAACAGCGCTGAATTCATCAACGGATGTCTTATTCACTGCGGCAGTCTGTTTGGCGGAAGATGAGCGTTTGGCTGATTCAGAAGCCCAGTTATCTCATCGTGATTAATATTGCTAATTGATATTACAAATAAATATCTTGAATTAATAAACCCGCCTTTAAAAGCGGGTTTTGTGTAATTTATGGGTACTCTCATCATTTTCAATAGGGGTTTATATTGAGCTATAAAACTAAATGATAAATATTTTCGGTATCCACAATTTTTCCTGTGAATTCAAAACCAAATGACTGATATAAATTTTTTGCTACTATATTTTTTTCATCAAGCCCTAGTGTGACTGATTTAATTCCTTCTGAACTAAAAAAATTTAGTATCGCATTAAATGATTTTTTCCCTAAACCTCTTCCAATAAATTTATAATCAAGCATATATCTACAAAGCATAACTTCTTTTAGATTGTTAATATCTGTTTTATACATAAAAAAGCCGATTAAAGTATCGTTATAATATAATGACTTAGGGTGAAAGTTTGGGAAGTAACTCGCTTCTGCAATTGATGTTGCATTACAACAGATATAGTCTTCTAGTACAGTGGCAACGCCATCTGAATTAGATGTTAATTCACACACATCAAACAAATTGCCTTGGTTGATGCCATTTATATTAATCATATAATTACTATTCTTAATAGAGTCGTTGATTCGTTTCAATGAAATATTCAATGTTTGTTGTTTTTTTAGTCGTTGGTCCGAAGAATTACATCCCATTTAATATAAGACATTAAATTTAAAGAATTTGCTAATGCTAAGGATGCATTATTATCTAACTGACATCTATACTGTGGCTGGTACCCTTTTTCTAATGCTATCTGACAAATCGCGAGTACTAATTCGCGAGCATAGCCTTTTCCACGTTGCTCAGATAAGGTTAAAACACCTAAGTCAGCGATACTTGCCTCTTCATCCCAAGGATACATACTTGCGACTGCTACTAATTGCCCATTAGAAAATAGACCATAGACCAGCCAATGTTCAAGCTCGACAGAAGCGCCGTCTAAGTCTTCTTCACTGGAGGCTTCACAAAAAGATTGAAATATTTTTGTATCAGCATCTGTTAATGCACGAATGTAATAGGGAACTTTTTTGAGTCGTAGTGCTGATAGTGCCTCTTGGCTAAAATAAAAAAACTGATCTGCTCCATACCATCGGTCAGCTAGGTGTTTTCGCAATGGTTCTGCGGTTTCTTGGGTTAACTCTGTGTTAATAGATAATTCAGCGTATAACTGCGGGTGTAATGAAAGCCAATACTTATTTTGATCTTGAATCGCCACAGCTAAATAATCTTCATCTAAATGAGGGTTCACATACACAGCAAAATCATGTTGATTTAAATAACATTTACCGGAAATTTTCTCTTTTAGCCAATATGTAGCCACATTATTATTAATCATTGTGGATATAGAGTTCCTTATATTGAGTCAAAATTATGTCGGTAATATCATAAGCGATCTTTTGTGTATCTAAATTTTCAATATTACCTAAGACGGCAACACTCAAGCCTAAGGAAGGTATGCGTAAAAAATAGGTAGCATAGCCAGCCCATCCCCCTGAATGTTCAAAATGTGAGATACCGAAGTGTTGTGAGATAATGATTCCATAGGCATATTGCTCGTGGTTTTTAATGGTTTTGCCTGTGATATGTTTAGGGGGTAATGCTTGAAGCATCTTTTCGACAAGCGCTTTACCACCAACTTTTCCACTGGCAAAGTTTTCACCCCATTTCATTAAATCTGAGGCAGTAGAATGAACTGCACCATCACCCGTTTGAGTCCATAAGCTCTCATATAATTGATAGCTGAATTTACTATCTTTACGATAACCTCGAGCAATCATAGTTTGAACTGGATACGATTCTACGATGAAGGAGTTATCCATTTTTAAAGGGCTAAATATGTGTTCTTGGGCAAAATCTTTATAGCTTTGGCCACTGACTCGTTCAATAATAATGGACAATAAAAAATAGCCAGTATTGCTATAATCAAACTGAGTCCCTACTTGATAAAGGGGAACGGGGTAGGCAACTAAATCAGCTAAACTCTCTTCTGGCCCTAACGGATCTGAATAATCAATCTGCTTGGCTAAGGCTAATTCTATATAATCGACCATTCCACCAATATGATAAATTAAGTCTTGAATGGTAATATCATTAGCATATTCAGGAAGTTCGGGTAAATATTTTGTGATTGGGTCGTGTAAAGCAAGCTTGTTACCTTGTTCTAACAGCAAGATAGAGAAAGCGGTGAATTGCTTTGATATAGAAGCTAGATTAAAAATACTATCAATTGTTAGTCTTTTTTTCTCTTCAAGATCAGCGAATCCAAGACTACCTGAATAAGATTCTCCCTGATCAAATTTTGCCATATAAGTAAAACCCGGCCCATCTGTTATAAGTTGTTGTTCCCATTCAGAAAATTTTTGCTTTGTATCGTTATATTTCATATGCCCTATATTTGAATCAATATTCAATTTATTTTTCCTCATTATTTCATTCTCAAAAGCATCGGACATAATAAATTAAGAGAATCGACAATCTAAATTAGAGGCAACACAAATCATTTTGTACTATCTTCAAAATCTACTCGAACGATTAAATCCGCTACAGGCTGCAATGATACAACTTCAAGTTAACTTTAAGTCAAGTTGAAAATGTAGAAACAGATGAGGTTTCATATTATTGGCTCTATTCATCATATAGGCACTGCACTAATCGAAGCTTTAGTTTTCAAGTTAATGCCTTCGTAGGTACAGATTCTTCATTGATGCAGCCAATGACTACTTTGCTATCAGACTAGTAGCATCCACTTTGTGTTCAAGGTTAATAGTAACTTTGAATATTTCTAGTTGGTGGCAAAAATAACGGATGGTTTCGTGGAATTTTTCTTTGCCTAGAGTTGATTTTGTTACAACGGTTTATGTGTGTGTTACAACGTTGCTTGGCTATATAGCATGATAGAAGCACTTTTGATGGCTACAGATATACTTTATTTTATTGTTTCAATTAGCTAAGCAATTGGTTTTCGAATTCATCGAATAAGATTGTTGAGTTTGAGATGTTAATGCTTATGAGTAATGTAAAAAGAAAGGTAACTGGGCTTATGAAGATAAAAAATCATAAACTGCAATGTAATATGACTTTATTCTTAATGATTTATTACATTATACAATGGTGTTAATCGTTAATTATCAGAATTTCTATCATATGGTTTTTTATGTCAATCTTCATTTAAATGAAAGCTTGGATAGGAAAATATAGTTTATTTTTACTCAATTTAATGATGAAGGGATCTTCTATTTGAATTTTTTTATGTTCTTTAATTTTAATGTGTTTTTTTGAGATTATTCTTATGCTATATAATCATGTTTTTTTTTGTTATTTATTCGTTTGAGATCACATTTATTTATTCTAAACTCGGTTTTTATATTGAATTATTTTAACTTTACATCAGCGTTTTTTCATTTAATTTACATTATTAATGTAATAATTAAACGATTTTTCTTTTATTTTGGTTTTTTTTATTAATTTTAAAGTATAAAAAAATAACCTTATTTTATTTATCCAAAGATATTAGAGTAAAATATTTAGAATAAAAATTTGTGGCTATCCTTTTACTGCTAATCAATATTAATAACACTGCATTATTGCAGCATAAAGCATTAGTTTTAACTCATTTAATGAGTAATTCGTATCTGATTGTAATTTAAGGAATAATTCAAATATACGCTTATTTGGTGTGTTTTTGATCGTAATTAACGATCAGTTGACAATTTTTGATAGGTTTAATCTATCAAGAATGACTTATTATGATGCAATAAACGATTTTACTAACAAGACACCAAAAGCTAAATTGTGCTTCAAGGAATAATCCTTAACTTAAATAGAGGTGAATATGAAAAAGGCCACCTTATTAAATTCAAGTGACCATGATTTTGACAGTATGGTAGGAGATTACCTTAGGGCAACACGTGTTAATAAAGGGTTAACAGGAAAGGAGTTAGGAACTGTGATGCATATGAGCCAACAACAAATCTCACGTTATGAGCGTGGAAGAAATAAAGTATCGTTGGATTTTATTTTTAATTATGTCACGGTTTTAGGTTTACCAATGTCGCATTTTTTTAATTATATTGACGTTAAGTTACAGTCGTCAGAAATACAGTCAGCTATTGACAATAAATATTGCACTTCATTTAATCCTTTTGAAGCTTATTTGGCTGATATTGAATACTTAAGTATTCGGTAATGAATCTGAGTTACTTATTATATGAATAATAGGCTATTTTAAAAGTCCACATAAAAAATATAGAGTTTTATTTGTTTTTTACATTATTGATGATAAGTATTTTTACGTTATGGCACAGTTTTTACTTTGATATAAATAGTTCATATTTTAAATGAATATATAAAACATGCTCAATTATTTTTATCGGAGTAAAGGAAAGAGCATATGCTCAATGTGCTTATTGTCGTTAACACGGGTTTCCATATTTATTCGATTTTAATAAACAGAATGAAATGTAACTTTGCGGATTTTATTGCGACGGTATCGCCTATTTCCTTGGCCGTACTTACATTTTATTTTTGGCGATATTAGACAAAAGAGAGAACACTCATCATGCACAGGATTTTCGGGTTTTTATTACTGATATTGTCTGCATCCGTATTAGCGGAAGGCAGTATCTCACAAGGCGGTATTTATTTAGGTACAACCCGAGTAGTGTTTAATTCGAATGAGAAAGCTGCTGTATTTACTGCGAATAATTCGTCTGCAACAGATACATGGTTAATTCGTTCTTGGGCTTCACCGTATGAAAAAACGGGCAAAGAAGTGACAGAAGATGATGCAGTGGAAAGCTTTGTTATCACGCCACCCTTGTACCGTCTAGATCCAAATTCATCTGTGCAATTACGAGTGAATCGGGCGGGGGGAGCATTACCTGAAGACCGAGAGTCAGTTTTTTATATCAATGTTCTAGCAATACCGCCAAAGCCGAAAGATGCCAAAGGCAGTGTTATTCAATTCGCACTGAATACGCAAATTAAATTATTTTACCGACCGCAGTCTCTAAGTGATGAGCGTGCGTTGGTGGAAGCATATGGTGGTGTGAATGTTAAATTGAATGGCAATACCCTAATGCTGAGTAACCCATCGCCGTACTACTTGACACTGACCAATATTATTTTAAATGACACAACCACCCTGACTCCTGCAGATCCAATGATACCGCCATTTGGCAGTATTGCGGTTGAGTCAACGGTAAAGAGTGGCACTGTCTCTTATCAAACTATCAATGATTTTGGTGGTAAGACAAACAAGGTTAGTAAAGCCTTTTAATGATGGTGGGCTAGTTGCTTTGATGTGGTAAGCCCCTGAACTCTGAACACAACCTAAGAGAATAATAATGAAATGGCGAATTTTAATCCATCAGGGAAAGATAAGCTTATCGTGTGCATTGGCGTTTGGGGGATTTATTGTTCAGGGTGTTGCAGAAGAGGCATTAGATTTTGACATTGGTTTTTTACAGTTCTCAGACAAAGCTGAATCAACATCTTTCAATTTAGATTATTTTGCCAAATCTGGCGGAATGTTTCCAGGCGAATACGATGTCACCGTATATGTCAATGATAAGAAAGTTGACCAACGTCCAGTAAGTTTTGTCGCTAGCGAAAGAGATCCAGGTGTATTACAAGCGGTTATTACTCCGCAATTACTGGAGGCGTGGGGCATTGAGTCAGATAAAACTCTGCATGCTTTACCTGTTGAAACAGTACCTACTGCTCAAGACAAGGGCGCTAGGGGTACAGAAGATGAAATGGGCCTTCGAGGAGGAATATCCGAATGGGTTCCTGAATCTAAAGAGGTTTTTAATTATCAAGATGGTTCATTAAAAATCACCGTTCCACAGGCTTACATTACGCCACCAGGATGGCTTCGCACACCGCCATCAACATGGGAACAGGGGGTTCCTGCGTTAATGGTTAACTACGATTATTCTGGTTCTAGCATGAACAATAACTCGGATGGAACTTATCGTTTTGATTTTTTAAATTTGAGTGGTTTGTTGAATATTATGGGGTGGCGAGTTCGGAATGATATGAATTATGCCACCAGTTCAACAGGGCATTCTAAATGGAACGTACTAAATACGTATTTGCAACACGATTATAGTTTTTGGCAAGGCGGGCAACTTACGGTGGGACAGACGTCTACCGACGGTAATATTCTAGAAAGCATCCCATTCGAAGGGGTGATGTTGCAGTCTGATGACTCTATGTTAAATCCGGATTTAGGCGGCTTTGCTCCAGTCGTTAGTGGTATTGCGAATAGTAATGCGGTGGTATCGGTGTATCAAGGGAATTCGTTGATATTTCAACAAAATGTCCCACCAGGGCCTTTTGAATTCAAAGACTTAACTCGTAACTATAACGGGGATATGGATATTGAGATCCGAGAGTCGGACGGTACCATTCGCCGCTATACCCAAGCCAGTGCACAAGTACCGATTTTGGTGCGTCAAGGTCGAACATATTACAACTTAGCGACGGGGCGTTACCACGTGGAAAGTCTGAATAGTAACAGTATGAGTAAGGACTTTGCGCTAGGGTCGTTAGCTTGGGGAGCAACGAATAGTACGACGCTCTATAGTGGCAGTATTTTGAGTAAAGATTATGCAACATTGTCTTTAGGTGTAGGGCAATACCTGCCAGTTATTGGAGCAATATCGGCGGATGTAATCTATTCCGATGCACGTTTTCCTGGGAATTACGGTACCAAGAGGGGACAAGCATACCGATTATCCTATTCACGAGCTTTTGACGAGACATCAGTTAACTTGATGGCATACCGCTATGCAACCAGTGATTATTACACTTTCAGTGAAGCATTGAGGGTTGACCCTCGAGTTTTTACTGCGGGGGATGAGGATAATCGAAAACATCAACGCTCTCGCCTTCAAATGTCACTCTCTCAAGGTTTAGGCGATTATGGGTCTGCATCTTTATCGGGTAGCCGGGACGATTACTGGAACCAGTCCGGTTACAGTGAAAATTGGTCAGTAAGTTACAGTAAAAGTATTAATCAAGTGTCTATTTCTCTCGCTGGTGGCATCAATCGTTCCCCTGGTAGCGGTACAGATAAAACGTTTTCATTGACGATGTCTACCTCCTTTGGGGATTGGTTAGGCTCAAGTAACACATCAGTGAATTACGCAATGTATGGCTATAACAATCGTGTACAACACAACGTGGGGCTGAACGGTAGTTTCTTTGATGACAGCCGCTTAAATTATTCAGTATCAGAAGGGTGGGATAACCAGGATCAAGGTGCAAATACCAATACGAGCCTGGGGTATAACGCCGCTTATGGAAACATGAATGTAGGTTATGGTCGCCAACGTGATGCATGGCAGACCAATTACGGTATCAGTGGGGGAGTGATTGTGCATCCTGACGGTGTGACATTATCACAACCATTATCATTTGAAAGTGCCATGGCATTAGTGGAAATTCCGGGAGCATCAGGTGTGGGTATGTCTCACGGTAATATTCAAACTGATTGGTTTGGGAATGCCGTTGTACCGAATCTTATCCCCTACGCTCGTAACGAAGTGTCCATTAATGTGGCGAGTTTACCTGAGAACGTGGAAATTCGTAATAACAATGCAGTGCTTATTCCTTCGAAAGGCGCACTAGTAAAAGTGCCATTTGATGCTGAAGTGGGCCGTCGCGTGTTATTGAAATTATTACATCAGGGGAAGCCGTTACCATTTGGTACGGTTGTGACTGTGAATACCAAAGGAACTACTCGTACTGGGATTGTTGCTGAGAAAGGCAAAGTGTACTTGTCGGGTCTTGCTAACAGTGGCGTCTTACAGGCCAAGTGGGGCAAGTATGATGACGAGGGGTGTGAAGGGGAATTCACATTACCGGAAGAAGACGGAACATTTACGGAGGAGACGGTGCAATGTCAATAGTGAATTCATTACTTAAATCTACACCGAAAATATCGCGTTTACTGTTGACATTATTGATGACAAGCACGGCATCCATGGCGATATCAACAGTCAGTCTAGCAGACACTATTAATCGTAATTTTACTGTGTCCTTTGGTACACAGACGATTAGTGCTCCGGTACGAGTGAGCAGTGTTCATCCTATTGTCTCGAAGATGGTGAGTTTACCTGCGGTTAACTGTGGTTCATGCCGAGGCAATATCAATGACTACACCTATAGCGTGGAGTGGGTTTCTGACCAAGCTTATTTGGATGTTGAACGTACAAATTTGATAGCCAGTAATGGTGGTGGCGGTTCACAAGTCTGGGTATTTCGTCCATCAGCTTACACTACGGGAGCGGTGCGTAATATTGAAACTATGATACGCCATAAAGGCAGTATAGGGGGAACAAACTGCGATCCCTTGAGCTTATCGAATGATTTTTACCAGTGCAAGCTGACGAATAAAAACGGTAATGCATTTCCTGCAATAGAGCTGGAGGTGGGGTTACTGATTATCGGAAATGATGTTCAGCCGGGTGATATTTCTACGCTTGATCGTGAGTTATTGAGCCGCGTGGTGACCTTTAAAAAAGGTGATGTCGAAATTGCTAAATATAAAGACGTAGTGAAAGTGATGGGAAATACCACGTTGGCATCTTGCAATGTTAACTCAGGATCTTTGATATTTAATTTACCTGCGCGCAGCATCAATGTAGTGGGAGATCACAACCTGTATGACGTGAAGAGCCAGGCACCTTCTGATGCGGTTCGACGTGAGCTGCGACTGACTTGTGTGGGAAATACTGAGCTGAATATTCAATTCACGCCAATGACAGGTACAACCGATGGCGACAAAATTTTACAAGCCAAAAAATCTGATGGTACGAATAGTTCAGTAGGCTTCCAGTTGTGGTTTAACTCGAGTGAGTGGCCGGGAACAGGGAATGACAAATTGGTGAAATGGGATAGCCAAGTGACGAGTCTGTTGCCACAAGCTACGTTGTCTACGCCAAGACCAGCATCCGCCCCAGATATTATTGTGAACTTTAAGGCGAGCTACGCTATTAAGCCAGGAACTAATCTGAGTGCGAGCGATGCTGGAGCCATTGTGGCTAAGGGCATGTATACCCTTAGCTACCAATAAGGGGAGGAGTATGACGATGATATCGGCTGGTATACGGAAGTTATTTTCTTGGGTTTCAGTATGTGTGATAGGCAGTTTTCCGCAAAGCCAAGCGACAGATTTAGGGGGCGTATCCTACCAAAGCGGCGATATGGTGATGAAGGGGTATTTATATGTGCCTTCGTGCCAATTAAACACAATGACAATGAATGGTAGTGCGGTAACCGCCAACGGCGGAGGTTACAAGATGGAGTTCACTGAGATATCAGGGGTTCGTTGGGCGAAAGCAGCTAGTAATGAAGTCATGCAAGCGGAGCGTGTGAATTTGGTGATTGAGAACTGCTCGCTGTCTCAACTTAATATTAATTTGATGGCAGATAACATCTCAACAACGGGTGCGGAAAGTGGTTATGCAGGGCTTATGACATATCTAGGTGATATGGCTGCACCAGTAGTGCCAGGAGCACCGGTATCGCCATGGCAAACTGAAGAAAATACCAGCAGCCAATCATGGTTGTATTACACCGTTGGACTTAGTGATGCCCGAGTGAATGGTGAAGAAACTTCGTATTTGCCGTTGAAAAAACTATCGACAGGTATGCAGTGCAACACGGCAAATTATTGTGTTGTGAAGCTGGATGGGACGTCATATAGCTTCAGTAATGAATGGAAACAGAAGCATGTATTGGATGCTAGTCAGGTTTGGCATGGTGAATGGACACCAGCGGAATCAACATTGGATGAGTTAATCAATACGGCAGAGACAGAAAGTGGGTATTTGCCCTCTAATTTTGTTTCGAAGGCTTCGATAATATTGCCGCTCACTGTGCGATTGCATCATGGAGACAGTACGGCAAATAAGGACAATGTTCCACTTGGTGATTATAAATCAAAGCTGACTATCACAGTGAGTATTGATTAGGTTAGCGAGTCGAGCAGTGGTAGATCCCCGATCGTATTGATATGAGAGGGAAATGGTTGTTTTTTATTTCTTTAAAGGAAATGTATATGAAAAATGTAAAATTAAGTTTGATTGCAATGGCACTAGCCGGTCTATCTACTCACGCATTAGCAGTTGCTCCGGCACCAGGTTCAACAGCGAAAGCACAAATTGATTTAGAAGTAGTTCCGACAAAAGTTACGTGCGAAATGAATATTTCAAACGGAACGACGGCAGGTAATTTCTTCCGTTGGACACCTGGTCTAGCGGTAGGCGCTGCGGGCTCGGTAATCACTGATAATTCGACTTCATTAAAACGCTCTATGAATATCGATTTTACCAACCCAACAGTACCGGGTGGTCCAGAAGCTGTAGTGGCTTGTGACACGGCTGGTAATGGGTTAGATCTGTTATTTACAGCACATGCTACAGATACAGCCGCATTAACTACACCATACCAAGGGAAAATCGAGCGTATAGATGGCACGCGTTGGTTCAACTATGCAGTTGCAGTGAATAAAACTGCCTTTACAGCCGCAGTAGAAGCCGCATCAGGTGCAGGTAAAGCAACAGTAGCTTACCCAACATCAGCAGGCTTAATCGGCGATTCTGATGCGATAGATTTACAAGGTACTGCGGGTGATATCAAGATTTCTAAGGCAGCAGGTAACGTAGATCCAGATTTCAAATTGGGCCAATACCCAATTGAAATTTATTTACAATCATCTTATACGAATGCCAGCTTCCCTGAAGTGGCGGCAACTGCGGCAGACAACATATATAGAGGTAATTTCACTATCCAGGCTACCTATCAGTAAACCTGAGAACCAGAAGAGGGGGGGAGAGCTCCCTCTTTTTGATTATTTTAGGACACTCGCTTGGTAGGGGCTGGATATGCGAATAAGACTATTACGTTCGGCTGCGGTTTGGTTAGTACCGTCAGCGGTGTTTATTACCACACTGTCGGTGCCTATTTATGCTATACCACCGGCTCCTCACCAAAATACGATAAGAGTCGGTGTTTCAGTACTCCCGACGGTAGCAACCTACCCGACGACTTTACGCCCAGGCTCTGCTGTTGTTATCAACATCATGCCCTTTTATATCATTCAAATGGGGTCTAGTTGGCAGAGCGTAGTAGATGCATATCTTATATTTCCAGATCGTGCTCGTATTGGGATGACCAGAGTCGCAGGTACAGAGGTACATAGCCTGCCTACAATATTCCATATTGGTACCGATTGTTCCGATGCTTCTACTCGTGTTTGTACGGTAACTTACAACTAACTTTAAAATAGGAGATATCTACAATGTACTTTTCTCCCTGTAAACCATTGACTGGGGTTTGTATCGCGACGTCATTGGCATTCTATGGTATTCCCAACGGGGCAGGTGCTGTTGGAATGGATGTTTCTGCTCGTATTGTGGAGTCAACGTGTAGCATTAATGTATCTTCGGGTACAAGCGGTGCTGTTGATCTGGGTGATTGGAACTACGTCGCAGCGGGAGGTGTGTGGCAATTACTGCCAGTCGGCAGCGGTGTAGGCACCGGAACCGCGAACAGTATGATCACTGTGGATCCCAGTTGTGGAGCCAGTGGTATGGCAGGATTAATGATAAGATTCCCTGGTACAGGCGCACCAAGGTCTGTGCAAATGGAAAGTGCAGTAGGGATGACGGAGGCTAGTGGACCGGTATTTGTATTAACATCTGAGGACGGTCAGTCAACATTTCCTGTCTGGGCGGCTATCTCAGCAAAATCGGTGCACTCAGAGGGCTCTTCAGGTTTATATGGAATGTTGTGTAGCGTAAGTACAAAGATGAATGGGGTTTCTGCTAATTCTAAGTTACGTTGGATCAATTCGGACGGTGGGTGGATGTTTGGCGTCGTAGTGAATGGCTATACTTATGTTGCTACCGGCCAAGGTGGGATTTCTAATGGAGACTGGTGGAAGTTCACTCCAACATCGAAGAGCTCATTTGTCACCGGTTTTGATGAACAAGGAAAATCTTTGGCATCATATCCAAATGTATCTGGATATACACTAGCAATGGGGCAAGCATTCGGGTGCCGGTCTGGTGCATTTGGCCAGAATACAATGGCTATTAAACCAGTGAGTGGCCAATTGGCACGAAATACAAGTTATAACCTCCGGTTCTCGGGGCCGCGAAGCATTCCCACTGATGCTTGGCCAACTCCTCCACCAGCACCCGGCACACAGTATCGGGGGGTTGTAACGTTGACTATGACCTATCTGTAGGCTGTATTGGTGAGGCTAGCGTATTCGAGAGCGATGATTAAGTCTGAGTTCCGGACTGATAATAATTGTATTGTGATGGCGTGTAAAAAACGAATATAACCTGTTGAATTACAAAAAATAAACTTCAGTGTTATGCATTTATATATCAATCCGAGATAGACAAATTAACGTACTATAATCGTGAGTGGGGGGAGCATGAGTAATAATCGAAGGGCAAAACATCCCATTATTATTGCGGGGGGAGGATTACTGATAATTGCTTGTTCATTTCCTGCGCAAAGCACACAGGTGAGTGCTCGTATTAAAGCGGTGACTTGTGTGATGTCGTTGTCGCTAGATTCTAGGGGGACTGATATTTCGTGGAATGTGGGGATAACGACACGCCCGAATAATACTGTCTCTGTTGCTGGAAGCGCTGGAATATTGAAGAGAAAAGTAGTGTTAGGGTTCAGCGACCCCGGTTTTGTGCAGATTGACCCTATAACAGGGAAAAATTTTGATTGTACTAAAGCTACTGGTGGAATGCGTTTTCTATTTGAAGCTAAAGATAAACCAGATGTTGGCGATTTTCGAGCAGGCACTATTCCGGATGTGAACACAGGAGCTCGTTATTTTGAGTATTTTGTGACATATAATGCCAGTGAGCTCAAAGCCGCCACTGGAGGTGTTTCAACAACCCTTGCATTGCCTTTTTCTGCTGGACAATTCAGAGGTGAAGACGTGATGCCTTTAACCGGAAATCCGCTGACGGATGCATTAAAGCTCAATTTCACCGGGGGGGAGGGAACGTTAGGGAAATACCCTTTTTATGTATGGTTAGTGAATGATTATCAAAATCCAGTCACCGCTCCGACGATTCAAACACCGATTAATAAGTACACAAGTAGTATAACAATTACCGCGACATATTTATAATATGTGATGTTACTAAAATAATTGTCAAGGCTATATTACAGAAGGATGTAAAGGCGGATTTCTTGAATAATACGCATCTATACAGACTCATTTATTATTCTGTTTTGTGAACATTACTGCGTTAATTTATAGTGGACTAGATTTAATTATGGTTGATAGCATGATTGCTTCTAAAATGAATCTTTAGAAGCAATCAAATATAGAATACATTGTGTTTGATGATGGCGCAGCGACGGGCTATATCCATTCATTTCACCATGTTAGAGCTGATAAGCTATTTGCATGCCTTGTTCTATTGCTCTGCGTGCATCAAGCTCAGCTGCGACATCTGCACCACCAATCACATATGCGTTGATACCGCGCTGAGCAAGCTGATCTTTTAATGGTCGATAAGGTTCTTGCCCTGTACAAAGAATGACATTATCAACGGATAGGCACTGTATTTTATCTTGATGGCGAATATGTAAACCTTCATCATCAACTCGCATATATTCAACGGCATTCAGCATTTGAACGCCGCGTTTCATTAATGATAGACGATGAACCCATCCTGTTGTTTTTCCAAGACCTGCGCCAACTTTGGTATTTTTACGCTGTAATAAATAAAGGTGGCGAGCTGAGCTCTCGCGTTCTTTTTTGGGGGGAAATATACCGCCAGTGGCACTAATATTGGTATCAATATTCCACTCTTGATTAAATAGTTGAGTATCTAAACTGCTACTTTGTCCTTTTTGAGTCAGCAATTCGGCGATATCAAAGCCAATTCCACCTGCACCTATAATTGCCACATTGTTGCCAACGGGGTGTTGTTTAGCGAGAACATCAATATAGGTCATGACTTTAGGGTGCTCGATGCCGTCAAGTTTGATGGCGCGAGGCATAACACCAGTCGCAATAATGACTTCATCAAAACCCAGTAGGCTCGCAGCATTCACTTCGTGTTCAAGGTGGACATCAACTTTGAGTATTTCTAGCTGGCGGCAAAAATAACGGATAGTTTCGTGAAACTCTTCTTTGCCTGGAATTTGTTTGGCAAGATTAAATTGCCCACCAATTTGGTTAGATTTTTCAAATAGCGTGACTTTGTGCCCACGTTTAGCTGCATAAATAGCGCAAGAAAGACCCGCAGGGCCCGCACCGACAATGGCAACGGATTTGGCTAGGTTTGCTTTTTCATTCGGATAGTCAATTTCTCTAACCGCTTGTGGATTCACTAGGCAACTGGCGAGTTTTCCATTAAATATTTGGTCGAGGCAAGCTTGGTTACAGCCAATACAGGTATTAATTTCATCTGCTCTATTTTCTGCTGCTTTGCGTACAAAAGCTTCATCAGCTAGAAAAGGGCGTGCCATTGAGACCATATCGGCTTGGCCATCAGCAATAATTTGCTCGGCAACGAAAGGGTCGTTAATGCGATTGGTGGTAATTAATGGGATGGACACTTTACCCATTAGTTTTTCAGTCACCCAGCTAAATGCACTGCGAGGTACTTGGGTCGCAATAGTCGGCACTCGTGCTTCATGCCAACCAATACCGGTATTGATCATACTAGCGCCCGCTTTTTCTATTTGTTTAGCAAGATATTCAATCTCTTCCCAAGTTGATCCTCCTTCTACTAAATCCAGCATAGAAAGACGATAAATAATGATGAAATTTTCACCAACTGCTTGGCGAATTTGCGTTACGATTTCTAAAGGTAAGCGTATTCGATTGGTATAACTCCCACCCCATTCATCCGTTCTATGATTAGTGCGCTCAGTGATAAATTGGTTAATGAAGTATCCCTCAGAACCCATAATTTCAACACCATCATAGCCTGCTTGTTTAGCGAGTTTAGCCGTGGTGACAAAATCACAAATAGTTTGGGTTATTTCATCACTAGAAAGTGCTTTAGGCACAAAATGGTTAATTTCAGCCTGAATAGCACTTGGTGCAACTAAGGAGGGATGTAAACCATAACGACCAGCATGTAAGATCTGTAGCACTATCTTACCGTCTGCTTGATGTACGGCTTGGGTTATTTCTTGATGAAATGGGAGCTGCATTTCATCATTCAAAATAGCACTATGGGCGGTGAGTGCGCCTTCTTTATTAGGGGCAATTCCCCCAGTGATGATGAGGCTAACACCATTTTCAGCACGTAAGCGGTAAAAATGGGCAAGCCGCTCACTACCTTGAGGATGTTCTTCAAGCCCCGTGTGCATAGAGCCCATTAGAATCCGATTCTTCAGTACCGTATGCCCCAAATTTAGTGGGGTAAATAAATGTTTAAAATTGCTCATAATTGCTCCCATTAGGGGCTCTAGTAACAGGTCAGATGAGTTAACTTTAGCCTAATAGGGTGATGAATTAAGAATAATGTTAATAATTTGTGATTTTTATCATATGTTTTGTTGAAAATACTCGATTAAGTCTAAATACTGGTATGCGTTTCAAATTAATGTCATCAAAACAGTTTAAAACTAATGAAAAACGTAATAAGCCATTAGATTTCAACACAAATCACATTTTTTCATTCAGGAATATACCATGAAAGAGATTTGCCAAGCAGTAATCTTAGAAGGCGAGCATGTCCGGCTGGAATTGTTATCTCATCAATATGATCGTGCATTTGCAGAAATGATCCAAAGAGATGGCCTACATAAATTATGGTATACCTCGGTGCCTGAACCTGAAAATATTGCTATTGATGTTGATAGTCGTCTTGAGCGTTTTCATAATAAAGAGATGCTACCTCTAGTTGTTATTGATAAAAGAACGGGAAAAGCGGTTGGAATGACCGGTTTTTTTCGTATCGAAAAGGGCATCAGACGAGTTGAGATTGGCGGAACATGGTATGGCGTTGAAGTGCAGCGCTCACCGATTAATACAGAGGCAAAATACTTGTTATTACAATATGCCTTTGAAGAGTTAGATTGTGTTGCAGTTGAATTTCGGACTAACTTTTTAAATCACCAAAGTCGTACAGCGATTGAGCGCTTAGGGGCAAAATTGGATGGTATATTAAGGCGGCATGCTTTTACACGTACTGGAGAGCTGAGAGATACTTGTATTTATAGCATCATCGACTCTGAATGGGCGGCAGTGAAGCGTCATCTCACATGGCAAATGGCAAAACCACGTTAATCGCTATGTTAGTCATCATATTCAAATAAAATAGCCCACTAAATTGTGGGCTAAATAAGTTTATAAATATTCGTGCATCGGTTTAGTCATATAGACGTTATTCGGCATTTTCTCTGTTGTTGTATAGCCTGAAGGGCTATTAATCAGCGCAGGTATACGGTTCACCAAATTTGCACAGGTAAGCTCTACTGTAGCTGGATTATTCACTTCAATGGAAGTATCTGGCTCACCAATGAGCTGCCAGCTATTTTTATCACATTCATCAGCCGTTAAAATTTTTCCTATACATTCAGTTTCAAGGGTGACGCCCTCTGCTGTTTCAGTAATTACGACGGCAGACAAGCCAAGAACATCACCTTTTTTTACTGTCATTTTTAAGGTGTCAGAATAGATATCTTGTAGCGCAATTTGTGGAATACAACGTTGGGTTTGGTTAGTAATAGTGAGACTAAGGCGACTACATAGCCAACCATTTTGTGTCCACATATAAGGTGGGGCATACTCTCCACTCTCAATTTTTTGAGAGATAACCGCATAAGGTAAGTCGTTGTAGTTACCAATTTGTGCATTAAAATCATCCACGCTCAGACCTGCACCGTGGCCTATTGCTAATGCGATACCATAATCTTCGACGTTATAGCAGCTAGATCCTTTGATTTTAACTAGTTTATGCATTGATCCTGCTAAGGTGTCGATTAAGACTCCCCAAAACATATCAGGATAGCCACTACCAGCTAGTGTACAGTTATTTTGTTTTGCTAATTTATCGAGTTTTTGGGTGATTTCAGGAGATGAGTTCCAAGGATATAGGGCTTCTTCACCTGTTGAGATAGCATTGACACCATGGCGTGCAAATAAAGAAAACGCTTCTTCTAAATCGGCCATTGTACTGAGTGTTGCAATAATACCGACATCGGGCTTTAACGTTGCAAGTGCTTTATCTACCTCTTGTAATGATTGTATTTTAACACCCGTTGGCGCTGTTCCTGCGATTTCGCCAATATCTTTGCCTATAACGGCTTCATTGATATCAAAAGCTGCCACCACTTCAGCACCATGTTCTTGTAGGTAACGAATAAGGAATTTCCCCATTTTTCCACAACCATATTGAACCGCACGTATTTTTTTCATGGTATGTTATCCTCGATGTAAATTGCTTATAAATTATATAACTAGGCACCTTTATACTTCAATTTTCATAGGTGTCATTATTGTTTAATTATCAAAGCTGCATAGTTTCCTGTGATTTTTGGTGTAACCAATATGCCCTTTGAATTAATTAGGTATCAATTCGATGTATTCATAGTTACACGAGTGCTTATTGCATTCAGCAGCCTAGGTCACAGGTTGACCTAGGTACTTTGAACTATCTTTGTATGCTGTGATCTGCAATGTGAATAGTTGCAGATAAGTTAGTGATGAATATAAAAGCGTGAGCGGCTGAGTATTATGGGCAAATATGATGAGTTTTAGTAAAGGAAGATAATTTAGTTAAAAACTATAGTTGTGACCAATGGTATCGTATTGAATTATAAGTCTAGCCATGATTTTGCACACAAAATCGCCATACAGTTCTGAAACACTAGACCTAGGATAAAACTGCACGTATAATCGCTCCCACTTTGGCCCCTTAGCTCAGTTGGTTAGAGCAGTCGACTCATAATCGATTGGTCGCTGGTTCAAGTCCAGCAGGGGCCACCAAATTTATCAAGGCGTTAGGTGATTTTCACCTAACGCCTTTTTGTTTTTACCTGATTTTTGGTCAGGTGCCGTTTTGAAGTGGGGCGGGGGAGATTCGAATTTTTATTTTTGCTATTTGGATTAATAATATTATTAGTCATTTAGAGATAAAATTTTAAGATTCATAGCTTCAAAAGCATTAAGCCATAATTCAAAATTTTCCATTTTAGTCTTTCTTAACTTTAACGAGCTTTGCATACGCTGTTTAGGAGTGAGTTATAGAAAAAGGGAAACATCAATATAGCAGACGATTTTAATTTAAAATATTTCATTATTAATGATATAAGTAAATTTCGAGTGGGTCGGTTAAAAATTTATTTTATTATATAAATGAAAAGTGTCTATTAATCTTTACATCACCAGACTTTTTAATATGATTAATTTAGTTCTTTTTATTTTACTTAAGTCGACTCATGAAAATAGCCCTTTATGGTTAGCAGGGTAAAGCATTAAAAATTCTTCAAACTGAATATGATACTTCACAGCTCTTTATTTATTCGCTATAATTGAAAGTTAAGGTAGCAACCTTTAGTTTCTTAATTCGTAAGTATAATGAGCATTCTATGATATATCTTATCAATAACGATATTGAATTCCTTTATGATGAAGGTCTATTAACATCGCGTAGTTTAAGTAAAAATATAAAACTATTAGCGCCATCAACTAAGATATTAAAGTATCTTCTTGATAAGAAAGGCGCTTTGGTTACTCAACAGGAATTATTTAAAATAGGCTGGGGAGAGAAAGAAAAATATGTTACTAGTAACGCATTTTATCAAAACATTCTTTTAATTAGAAAGGCATTTGAGGATTTAGAATTAAATGAGGACTTTATTAAAACAGTACCTAAAAAAGGGTATTTAATAAATATTAATGTTCAGATTGAATACGTCGAATTAACTAATTTAGAGACTGCTGATGTAAATCATGAAGTATCAGAAAAAGAAAAAACAATCGATTTTCATGAGCAGGTAAAACCAAGAGAATTACCAGGTAAAATATCTAACTATAAGAAATATAGCTATATTTTCCCATTGGTTATTAGTTTAATGGTCATAATTTTTTATTTCTTCGTCGTCAAAATTACTGATAATAAAAAGGAGTTGTATAACTATAATCGGTGTGGAATGCTTGATGGTAGAGAAATATATTGTAATCTGGATAATTATTATGATGGCTATCATATGAATTTGATAAATAACGAAATTTCTAATTTAGATAAAAAATACAAGGTGATTTACTTGAAAAGTTATAAATATATAAATGATTTTTCTTTCCTGGTTTGCACAAATGAGTTTAGTCGTTTTCGTTTATCGCCTAATAATTGTGTTTCTTATTATATGAAAGGAGGTAGCCATAATGAAAAAGAATAAGGTTTCTTATTTAATTTTGTTTTTGTCTGTATTCACAGTTTCTAGTTTTATTGTGAAAGATAAGATTAATAATGATTTATCGGAAATAAGTTGTAAGGCAAGACTAAATATTAAATCTTTAGATAACGATATAACTGCTCATGTGATGATTCATTTGGCTTTAAACGAAAGTGATGGGTGGATTAGTATCAAAGGAGATATAATCGATGGAGAAAAAATAACTAATATACGAAGAAAAATCTTTTTCAATCACACCCGGTCTATTAATCTATTTAATGTTAAATCGAATAGTATTATTATTAATAGATTAGATGACTCTAGTAATGAGGTGTTAGAGAAAATATTACCATCAGTATATATTTATGAAAATTTAAAGGCGGATTTTTCTATTTACCCGCAAGGTGATAATGGATATTTTGTTTCCTCAACTGATCAGCATGGAGTTTATTGCGCTCCATGAGTCTAGTCTTGTTACCATATAAAGCCTATTTTTTTTAAGAGTAAACAATAAAATATATCTATATCTATATCTATATCTATATCTATATCTATATCTATATCTATATCTATTTTTTTTGCTAATTTTTGATTTTTTATTTTGTGAAAGGTATCAATATGAAAATATTTTTTATATTGATAGTTTAAGGTGATTTTTAGCGTTAAATTAGGTTGCGTTGGATAGTTATCTAATTGATGTTTTTTTTAAAATTAATTATCCACAGCAACCATGCCTATAGTATAAAAAATATAATAATTTTTTTGGTGAAATATGAATTTATTATATTATTTTTAAATTAGTCATACGTTGCAATAAGCCATGCTGAGCCATTATAGTCCCCTTCGCGGGCATTATTGCCTTGAATATGGCTACTAAGGGTGATCGTTTTAAAGTCTTTAATATTAATTTTAATATCAGTACCTGATTGGCCTGTCGATTCATCAATTATTTTTAAATCACTGTATATTTTCTCATTTGCGTTGAGATTATTCGTCATGGGTAAACGCTTTTGAGCATCATTATCTTTTGCATAATCTAATCTTAAACGGACACCAGTTGATGCCGCAAAATGACAGTTATAAGTAACTTCTTCTGTCACTCGGCTATCATAATTTATGTTGCTAAGTTGTCCATGCCTTAGATTTATAGTATTACTACCTACTGTTTCACAAGATGATTTCACTGTTATTTGAGACGCAGCTAAACGCATAGGAACAGAGACTTCATCCAGTGGCCAGCTTGAATATGGAGGCGCTTGCCCATCAGAGGTAAAGGCTCGAACATAGCCACCAAGAACGACGGCTGGGATTAAAACTTTATCATCAATAATAACATCATGGAGATAAAAGCGTACTGTAAATGGAAATTGCGCGGTAAAATAAGCAACAGGCTCTACCGTTCCAGGATTAGCTAATGAGCATGTCGGTGCTGGAATATTTGTCCAATAATACATTTTTCGTTCAACTGTCATGACGACATTGCTATTAATTCGATAACCAATCAACCCTTCAATTTTTGTTCCCTCAAAAGGTGTGGTTATCCACAAACGATGAAAAGCATTCTCTTTGCCGATATCTGTTGACGTATTTCCCCATGTTTTTCCTGCGCAATAAACCCAACCTGTCACTTTAACACCAGGGCCATTACCGTTAACGACAATAGGTTGACCTACCTTATAGTAAGTTTTGCCATTATCTGAGCCTAGTATGGGGGTGGGATTAATTAAGCTATCATTAGATAAATTAATTAAGAAGCCATCACTTGGGTTATATATTTTAGCCGCATAGTCAGCTTGAGCTTGGGCACTTAGCAGTATTAACCCAATAAAATAGCGGGTGAATAAAATGAAAGTGTCGAAGGTGAATTTTTTTTTCTGTTTAAAATTTATGATGTTAAATATCATTATTATTCCTACTAATAGTAAGTTACTGCAATAGTGACTGAAGATGTAAATTTACCTAATTGTAATTGGGTAATGGGGATTGAATTAACAAGCTGTGCCTGAAGATCCATACGATACAAAGCACTATTAATACGTTCAGGGTAAATACGTTGTGTTTGATTCATTTCTAATGAGCGAGTTGTGCTACCGGTTATTTCATTAAATTTGATACCCAAGCCATCGATATTTGTCGCGAGAATTTTTTTTCCATTATAAAGCAAGGTATTAGTTCCCTTTGGGTTTAATATAATGGCTAGATTTTTGCTAAAATCACAGCCCGTAATATAGACTGGAAAGTTTCTGGTGCTTATTGATGTATTCAACTCTTCTGGATTTAATGTATTAAAATTAATTTTGAGCGGTGAGCTATTATTTTCACTGCGAATATTGCAAGCAGGACTGATCATGGTTGCGGACACGTTAATGAGCACATCACTATGACAAAATAGAGATACGAATGATGTGCATAACCCGAGGAGTAGCTTTATTTTATTGAGTATTTTCATCATTCATAGTCCACTTTAAACGTCACGATCCCTGAAAAATCACCAATTTTTGCTTCCCCCGTCGCCGGCTTTCGAACAAACACCCCAAAGCCTATTTGTTGGGTATTTTCAACAACCGAAACTGTATCTACGGTTGTGGGTTTATTCCAAATAATAGGTTTCTCATCGTTATCGATGACACCTAAAAGAATATTACTGTCACCTTGTGTCACGACGAACTCATGACCACTGACATTGACCAGCTGATTACTTTCCCATGTGATCTTAATCTGTTTTTGTAAATCAGTGCTGCTACATTTCTCAATGGAAATAGAAAATGGTGTAACTGCACTGGTCTTATGTTCATTGATAAACTTAGAATTCAAATTATAAAGAGGGATTTTCTGATTAAGCGATTCCGATGAAACTTGGCAGGCAGTTCTGATCAGTTCACCACTAAATTCAACATTAAGACTATTCGCACTTAACGTTGTTGGTATTTCATAAAAAAAGGATAGTAATCCGAGCAAGAGCCCCGTTATCGGCTTATTCATAGCTCACCTCTAATCGGTGTACTATGTTATTTCGCATCAACAATGGAGTTCGAATACTATTATTACCATTAGCTAATTGGGCCGTGAAATGAGGATAAAAATACTCTTGTTGAATATTATAAAATTGTAATCGCACAGGCGTCTTTACCGTTGTATTTTCTAAGTTCACTTGACTAAATAGACTGCCAGCGCCACATTCTGTTAATATTACAATACTCTTATTATGGGTTTTTAAATTACAAGGTGCGTCGTTAAACACCGTGGTATTCACCTGTATCCATCCCTGATGTAACATTTCATAATCCGATTGTTTTACGGGCGTATTTGCAACAGGATTTTTAGCCATGGTATACGTATTAAAAGTGCACCCCACGATGAGCAGTAACAACCAAATCATATTGCGTTTTTTCATTTCCTTTTCCTAAAATTTTCGATTAGCTCAATAGCGCTATTTCTCGTTCATCACCGTACAAGTCTCGCCTTGGCAGCGAAATGATAGTGTCGGCTTTCCACCATAATCATTAATGTAGGTTAGGTAAGGCGTTGATAATGAAGGTGATGGAATGTCTTGAGTTGATTTCGGTGGCACCATTACCACCTCAAAGGTACTTTGTTCTGACAGTGTTTTGCTGTTTCCCAGTCCAATTACCGTGAGGTTAAATGGCGTCATATTATTAAGACGATAACCTTTAGTCGTTTTTGTCAATGTCACTTTATGTGCCCATTTCGTTTCTGATTCGGATAAAATACTGGCAGGGCGATAGAATAATTTAACGCGTGATTGCAATGCAATTTGCAATGTGTTGCCATCTGTTGATTTAGGTGGTACTTCGCGTAAATTGAAATAAAAAACAGATTCTCTGTCTTGAGGTAATTGACTAAATTCTGGCGTAGTACTTAACCTTACAAGACTTTTGCTGTTTGGTTCAATACGCTGCAATGGGGGGGTGGCTAGAATAGCCCCTTTGGTTAATTTGTTACCTTGTAAGTCTTCAATCCAACTTTGGGCTAAATACGCTTCTTCTGGGTTATCATTACTAATAGTGATATTGATTGATTTTTCTGTGCCTGGAAAAATAATACGTGTTCTATCTAACGTGACGGCGCTGTGTGCGCTGATTGATATTAGCGTTGCTATAGAAAGTAATGTTGCTAATAGCCCATGGCGTAAACGTAAATTAAACATAATTGACCTCTTAAAACGTTTTAAGTATTTTTAAATAGTGATGACTCTCGTTGAGTCGATAAAATGTAATAGGGTAGTTATCGCTGTGTATTGAATGGTAAACATGGCAACAGCAACATGTCGGATATCGTATTCAATTTCGCAGGTAACATTAATTCGCATTGAGGCTCTCCACCCCAATAAACCGAAAGTTTTTCTTGAGGAGAAAGCCCAACCATCCAGGTCACACCTTCTTCACCCACGATCCCCAGCTCTCGGTTCGTGGCATTACGTACACTGGCACCAAAAGGCGGGTTCTTACCATTCGGTAACGATAGAATGGCAAATAATTTTTCACCTTTCATGACTGATAAACTGCGATAACCAATGGCGCCTTTCGTCAGCGTGATGTCGGTAGTTGAATCCAACGTTTCTAAGTTTTCCGGCAACTGACTGGTGTTAATCGAGGCGATAGATTTACGATAACTGCTAATATTCGGGATCACCGCTAATCCAAATCGGTTAGTTTTGATTGTGCCGTTATCTAATGGTACGCCCCCGATACCCGGCGTCTCAATTACTAATCGCGTATCTCCGTTTGCACTTCGATGCAAAGCGATACCTTCTTTTGTTGCTGTTATCCCACTATTCAGTGAGGCGCCAATACTGCGATATTGTTGTGGTACATAGCTCGCATTGGCTGAAATGCTGGCTTGAGACAGATCTTGCGAATAATAACCACTGATACTCGATTGACTTTCCATATTTTGACCGTGGTTATATCCCACATTCAGACTATAATTATCCCGATCGTTATACCCGCTATAACCTATCGTATGGTTATATTGATTACTTCCTCCTGAGCGAGAATAGGCTTCGGATAATGTCAGGCTATGACCGCTGTATAATGGGATCGTGATATATAAGTTAATTGCATCATCTTGATAGCCATTTTCCCGCAGTGTTCTTGTCGCGGATAAGGATAAGTTCGTATTTTGCTGTGATAATCCTGGAATACTGATACTTGTATTTGCATATAAACCATATTGTGTTTGAGGTTTATTTTGCCAATAGGTACTGTATTGATAATTCAATGAAAGATTAAAATCATTGAAATACTTATTTAAATAAATTTGATAATTTTCTTTGGGGGCTCGACTTACATAACCGGTGCGATTTTCATCAACAAACTGGGTTAATGTTCGATAGTCTTTATCTGCAAAGCGATAACCTGCGAATGTAATATCGGTGCGTAAATCATCGAAAGATTTCGCATAATTCAATCGATATGAACGTCCTTGTAAATTATCATTTTTAAAACGCGCAAGAGACTGAGTGATATCTAACGAAAGGGCACCAAAAGCAAAAAGATCTCGCCCTATACCAACAGCAACAGTTTGATAATCAGCATTAAACTGTGAACCACCATAAAGTGACCATGCATTCGATAATCCATAAGAAAATTCACCACTGATAACTGGTTTCCCCGTTAAATTGTGTCCGTTATAACGTGTTTTACCTGCAACCAACTTGTAAATGATCCGGCCTGGACGGGTTAAATAAGGTAATGAGGCTGTATTTAAGCTGAATTTTTTTTCTTCACCATTTTCTTCGCGAACAGTGACATCTAGTATTCCACGAACACCACTCTCTAGTGTCTGAATACGAAAGGGTCCCGGCGGAACGGTGGTTTCTAAAATAACCCTATCTTTACTGCGCACAATCACGGTCGCATTAGTATTTGCTACACCGATAATTTCTGGCGCATAACCGACTAATTTGGGTGGCAACATACGGTCATCATTTTCTAATGAAATACCGCTGTACTGCCAAGACTCAAATACATCGGAATAGAAATAATTTTCGCCAATCGTCAAAATAGACGCGAGATTTTTTAATGATGTATAGAGATATAAGCGGTTAAAATTAAAATCATGAGATTTTATTGAATTATGACCACCCTGCTGCTTTTGATAAGTGGTACTATAATCACCACGTAAACGCCAAGCGCCGAGATTAATCCCTGACGTTCCGTTACTTGATAGATAAATTCGTTTATTACCGCCGGTTTCTTCCGTTATTGAGATATTGGCGTTGTAATCAACAAATGTGCCATTAATGCCTTCTTCCCATAGAGTAGGCTGCGTCCAATTAGGATCGCGATATTCCATCCACAACTGTGGGATAGTCAATTTAAGTGATAATGTTGACAGCTCAACTTTTGCTTGAGCACCTTCTAAGGCTGATAAATCTAAACACTCGCCATCATGTACAATCGACACTTTTTCCTGAGCTGATCCCTTTAAGCCAATAAGATTAAGCAGGTCAGCAGGAATACACGTTAATTGCAAAGGCGTTTGAGTATCATTTTCAGGTGTAAAAACAGTAATATCACGAGGTGCGCCTAAGCGCTGCCCGTTAACAAATACGGTTAGGCTATAATTGCCAGGAGGAACATACCCCGCCACCGAAAATTGGCTCATATCAATATTTTGTATGTCTTCTGTGTCTAATACATCGGTATTAAATTCTGAGGCATAAGCTGTCCATGCGGAAAAGCTAAGCGCTAGCAAAATAGCTTGCCTAACAATGCTGTGTTTAAAGCTCATCCCTTATCCCTTTCTTATTGCGGCAAAACCACGTTCTCAACATTTTTTCTATCGAGAAAATTCATTGGTATTTTTTATTGATAATCGATAAAAAAGCTTACTAGCCCTTGATAATCGCCTGCCTGTATCGGCATTCCGGTTAATTCTAACTGCATAAAGTAACGTAAAAATAAGGTATCGCCCGCACTGTCACTGCGTAATCCACTGTTAAATAAAGAATAATTCTTTCCGGGTGTCAGTGTTTTTTTTTCGCTATCGAGTACTGAAACACCTAATCCTTGAGAAGGGCCTTGTAAGGCAAATGCATCTATATTTTCGGTGCTTTTACCATCAAAACGGATGGTCCATGTTTTACTGTCGATATTGGAATACACACTGCCGCAATCACGCAGTTCAATCTCGAATGGATGCGTATGTTGTTCGCGTTGGGCTTTTGTTGATAATCGATTTAATGCAAGGGGCGTAAAATTCACGGTTTGATAACGATTATTCATCACAATTGAGCAGGGCGCAGCTATCACACTACCGGCGAGTTGAGTTATTCCTTCATGTTTCATTCCTACTTTTTTTGCCGCAAATGCTGTTTCAAAATTGCTAAAGGACATAAAAATCAGACTGATGACGCGGATACGTTGATAGATAGTCACATTTTTACCTTGTGGGCATTAATTAACCGCCAGTAAAACTGGCAGCTAATTAAGCGATTAACTAAGCGGTTTACTGATAAGTAATACGGAAGTTTGAAATGGCGCTAAACTTGCCTTCAGTAATACCTTTAGCTGCATCAATTGCTTTTGCTAATGCTTTAAAAGTTAATGTGTTATCGCCAGTTTGGTTTGCAATACGTGATAACACATCTTGCGCTTTACCAAACTCAAACCCATCAATTGCAATACCTAAGTTATTCACATTACCGGCTGAGGTTGCTAACAAAGTATTGTTTTTATCTGCGTAGTTTTGGCCCGTAAAAACTAATTCCATTGACTTAACAGGTACAGGTTTTCCTTCCGTATCAGTGACGAAATTATTAAAATCACAGCCTGTAAATACGATGTCGAAATTAGCTTCTGCCGCGTTACCACTTTCCAATGCTTTGCGAGATAATTGACCAAAATCAACAGATTGCTTTAATGATGATTGCTCAATATTACATGGTGTATTTACAACAGACCCTGTGAACGTCACTGTCCCTGAGTTATTCGCCATTGAACTCAATGGCGCTACAGACGCCATAAATACAGTTGCGATTGCTAATTTAGATAATTTCATTTTATTTCCTTAATGTTTAATAGTTTAATTATTTTTTGAAAAAATAGAATTAATCTTTGATAAAAGATATTTATTAGTTTTTCACTTACCTAATTTAAATGAATATAGGTAAAGTTATAATTGGTTTAAAACCAATTATAACTTTATCTATTTCATTTTATTTTGAAATTATGGCATTACGTATTTCTTCGAAAAGACAATGAGGCCTAACTTCTAATAATGTCATTAAATAAATAAGTCTTGGGATATCTATTATGTTGTTGCCTCTCTCATATCTAGAGATTTGCTGTTGGCTTACTTTTAATTTAATTGCCAAATCTTTTCCTGACATGCCATTTTTTACTCTGTTTTCTCGAATTATTTTTCCTATAGCTTTATATACTCTAGCTTTATAAATGGATGGGTCATCGTAGTCAATAGAATTTGATGTGCTTGTCTTTATATCATATAGACATAAGTCTATTATTTTAAAATTATCTATCATGATTTTTATTGCCTTTTTTATTTTGATTTTATTGCTTTCTGGATTTTCTAGATTTTTTTTAGGTTAGTTAAATAAAAAATCAATCACTCCTAAAAGTTGTGAATAATAATAGTCAGTTTTTATTTTTTTAAAACCAAAAAAAAACTAAAGAAAATAATTTGTAATTATATTGATTAAAATCAAATGGTTACTGCCATTTTACAACTGAGTGTTGTATTTTTTTTGGTGTTATTTTGTATTTTTAATATAAATTAATTCATAAAGTGATCATCAAGAAAAGATTTTTAATTTATTCAAGTTGATATTTTGTTGTATTTTATTTGAACTGGATAAGTTTTTTTGAGTATATTAACTTTATGAAGTTTACTGATGGCTAATAATTTACCTTTGATGCTATATCGAAATCACGATATTAGGGTTATTTTTGAGCAGCTAATTGTGTAGGAAACAAATTCATCTTTTTGATTTATCTTTATCTATTAATTTAACATTAAAAATTCTTAAGTAATTATGTCTATTTGCTTGATTTTTTTTTATTTTTAACGTTAAAATTGACACGTTAATTGAAAATAAATTAATGATTACATGAATAGAATTATGAAGAGAGAAATGAAAAGTAACTAACAATTTAGGTTGTTATCTTTAATTATGGAGTGAAAGTGAATGGTACTAGGTTAAGATTTATTATTGGCTTTTCTATTCTATATTTTATGATGTACAGTTAGTTAGTGAGGTTTTTTAGGGTTATAGAATAATTCGATAAACTAAAAATACTTGTTTTTTGTGATACATGTAACCGTATTTGTGATGTCATGTAGATGAAGTGATGTATTTTTGTGTAGCTTCAAGTAACGCTTATTTAGGTCTTTTATTCTGTATTTCAAAAGACCATTGAAGTAAATATAAAAAATAAATCGATACCAAGTTAGAGGTTGGAGAGAAATTTAATTATCTCTCTCTTTTCTGATCTCAAGAGTGGGTAATACCTTTGATTGATGCCTAAAATAATAACTTAGGTATTAAGAGGGGGGTAGGGTGAAAAGCGAGATACACATTAGGGTTAAAGGCAAAATACAGGGGGTTGGGTTTCGACCTTATGTATGGCAACTTGCGCATCAATGCCATTTTAATGGAGATGCATGCAATGATGGCGAAGGGGTGTTGGTTCACTTACTTGCTAGCGCTGATATTGCTGAATTTACACAATTGTTAAATCAGCGCATTAAGCCACTTTTAACGAAGTGGCTTTTTTGTATCTAAAAGCCAATGGCGACAAAACAGAATAGAGTTTTTATATTAAGTTTGTTTCTTAGGAAAACCTAATGGATTTCTCAGATAAGTTAACTATATTTAGTATCATATAGTTAGGCCATGTTTCTATGATAATAAAGGTAAAAGCGTAAAAATATCCAAAGAAGTTCTTAACTATTAAGAAAGCGAAATTGGCATGAATTTGGTGGTCTGATATATATACACCCATATCTAGGTATTGAATCCTTTGGTCACTATAGTGTTATTTAGGGGGCGATGATTAAGTGCCAATGTGGGGCTTAGTCAAATTGTAAATTTTATTTTAAGAGAAAATAAAATTATGGATAGGGATTGAATTTTAACTCAAATTAAAAGAGAGCATAAAAAGCTAGTGTTAGAAATATAAAGATAATATAGAGAGAATCTGATGATACTTTGATTGGTTGCTATATTTTAGGCATAAAGACAATGCAAGGAACCCCAAGTAAGTATTATTACTAAGCCTTAATATTTTAGTTTAAGTTAAATTATCTTTTTTAGATATTCTATTATTATTTATTATGCCTACATAATTATTGAATTTTTAAAACTATACTTTTTACTATTAAAACTTAAATTATTTATATTTTATGTGGCAGTGCTGTGTCAGTATGATATCCATGGATATGGCAACTTTCACTTTGCATTGTTTTTGTTTTGTAGTTGATTGATATTAAATGCAAAAAATGGAATTTAAGCATATGATGGCTTTCGGTATCCAAATGAAACCTTCGCACATCCCACAAGGTTCTCATCCTGTAATTTATGATGTAAAGACCAATAGTTATATTATTTACCATAATAATAATAGGGCTATTATGCTTAAGAGTTTATTAAGCCACTTATTATTTAATTTTTTTACTTACCCCTTATTTTTTCTTGAGTTATTTTTAGGAGAGCATACTAACTATCTTTATATGACTAAATTAAGTTTTCAGAAATGGATTTTAAACCTATTTTTTTGATTAAAAGCAATACTTATTACTATAATAATTGAATGAATATTGTATATACTTTTAGTATGAAATATTTATTACCCGTTGCTTTTTTATCTATTGTTTGTAATGTCCGTTAATTTATTCGGATTTTTCTTAACTTCATGATTGACTAATATCATACTTTATTTACTTATATAGATAGAGCTTCATCATATATTGCTAAATAAAAACTAACTACTACTATTACACAGTACACATTCATTGTACTCAATAATCGAGTATTAATATTTCATGTAAAACAAATATTAGAGAGACGGCTATGTCATTAATAAAATGTAAATTATTTTGTATACCTGCAGCAGTATCACTGCTGATGTTATCCGCCTCGGGTTTTTCCGCCGATGGGACTATTAATTTTACTGGTGAGTTTATTGCGACAACGTGTGACATCCAAATTGATAATGGTTCGAATAATAGCGAAATTAATTTGGGGATCCATAACATAAAAGCACTGGCAAATGTTGGGGATTTGACCGCCAGCAAAATGGTTAATATTTCATTAACGGATTGCCCTGTGCAAAATAAAGATATCAATTTGGAATTTGTGGCCGCCAATACCACATCGGATGGTCTTACCTATAAGGTAACTGGCACTAACCCGATTTCGACTTCTGATATTGGTATCGCTTTATTTAAAGAAGATGCTCATGCATCACAAATCGTTCCTGCATCAACAATGGTTCCCGTAACGTTAACTAATGATGTAGGCAGCGCTAAGATTTATGCCTCTTTTAAACGTATTCAGAACAGTGGTCCTCTGCTGGCAGACAAAATCACCGCAACAGCAACATTTAATATAAATTATTTATAAGGTTTGAGCTGAGCTCTCTATCAAATGGGACTCAGCTATTATTATACAAGGTGTAGTATGTTAAATAGAATAAAAATTATCTTACTGATGTTAATTATTTTGGGTGTTGTACAGGTTGCACAGGCTAGTGCGGTTCTTGAGTCTACCCGTGTTATTTATAACGCAAATAAAAAAGATGCGACGCTAACCGTTAACAATCCTGATGATCAACCTTATTTGATTCAGTCCTGGGTCGGCAATGAAAATTCTGACGCACCTGAAAATAATCCTCTTTTTATTACCACACCACCACTTTTTCGCCTGGATGCAAAACAATCTAATACATTACGAATTATTTATATGGAAGACAGAGGAAGCTTACCGAAAGATAAACAGTCTGTTTTTTGGTTGAATGTGAAAGCAATTCCTTCTTCCAATCCGAGTGCGAAAGATACATTGTCAATATCTATCAATACTCGTATTAAGTTATTTTATACTCCTGATGGTTTATCGCAGGATGCGTTTGATATGGCATTCAAAAAGCTGACATTTTCTATTTCTGGAAATCAACTGACAGTGAAAAACCCGACACCTTATTATGTGACCTTGGCAAAATTGGCTGTAGGCAGTCATGAAATTGATAAACCAGGGATGATTGCACCTGAAAGCCTAATTAATTTTATTATCCCAGATAATACGACGACTAGGAAAATAAGCTGGAGTGCAATTAACAGTTATGGTGGTGTAACTGAAAATCTAGTCAATTAATTTGATTTGGTTTAATAAGGCAGGGTTATAATAATGCAATACAGTAAAAATAAAATATATTTATATTGTATCATTTCGGTCATGTCACCCACTATTTCGGCTAAATATGTTTTAGCTGCTGACTACTTTGATCCTCAGGCATTGAGCTACGGAGAGGGGCAACCTGTTGCCAATATTGAAGATCTTGAAGTCTTTTCTCATCCTAGCGGTCAGCGCCCTGGTAATTATATTATTGATATTTACATCAATGGACAACCCGTGGAGCGTGCCTCCGTTTCCTTTATGTTGAATAAATCTGATAACTCAATTTATCCAGTATTTCAGAAAAAACAACTTACTGAGTGGGGCGTGGATTTAACAAAGGAAACTGGAGCTGTTTCACTACCGGATGATGAAGCTGTTGTAATCAATCGTATTATTCCTAATGCGGATAGTAAATTTAATTTCTCGCTTCAACAGTTGGATATTAGTATTCCTCAGATTTATATAAATAAAAATGCACGGGGTAGTATCAGCCCCGAGTTATGGGATCAAGGGATCCCTACTGCCATGCTGAATTACAATTTTACCGGCTCAGAAGCACAGCAAGATTATGATAAGAAAGAACATACTAGTGATCAGTTTCTTAACCTGCGCAGTGGAGTTAATTTATTTGGATGGCGGTTACGAAATTATTCCACATACAATCGAAATAACTATGATAGAAAATGGAATAGTATTCAAACTTATATGAGTCATCAGATTATATCGGTTAAATCACAATTTTCTGTCGGCGAAGTGAACAGCTCTGGTAATATTTTCGATAGTTTTGCTTATACAGGTATTTTATTAGAATCTGATGAGGGAATGCTGCCTGATAGTCTGAAAGGATTTGCTCCTGTTGTTCGAGGCATTGCTAATAGCAATGCACAAGTGACTATCCGACAAAATAATAATGTTATTTATCAAACATATGTTCCACCAGGCGCATTTGAAATTAATGATTTATATCCGACGTCTTACAGTGGAAATTTGGATGTGACAGTCGAAGAGGCTAACGGCAATAAACGGACATTTGTAGTGCCATTTTCTTCGTTGGCTGTTATGCAGCGAGAGGGTAGTCTGAAATACTCCGTCAGTAGCGGTAAATATAATCTAAGAAATAATACGAATACTCATCGCCCAGAGTTTATTCAGACAACTGCAATGTACGGTTTGCCATATGATATTACGATTTATGGTGGGCAACTTTTTTCGAAGAAGTATAATTCAGTCTCGGCTGGTCTTGGGCTCAGTTTAGGAGAGATAGGCGCGGTTTCAGCTGACGTGACTCATGCCGTTACTCGCTATAAAGATCAGAAAGATAAAAATAGTGGTCAGTCCTATCGTTTTCAATATTCTAAGAGTATGACGGAAAGCGGAACATTGCTGACGCTGGCTGGTTACCGTTATTCAACTAAAGAGTTTTATACCTTTAGTGAAGCAAATAACAATAATCAGATTCAGTACAATAGACGCTCCCGTTTACAAGCAAACTTAAACCAATCTTTGGATAATTTTGGCAGTCTTTATTTTAGTGCTTATCAGCAGGATTACTGGGGACGTTCTGGAACTGAGAGCAATTTCAGTGTGGGCTATAACATAAGTGTCAGCAACATCTCTTATAGCTTGAATTATAACTATAATAAAATGCCATACTCGCAAACAGATCATCAACTGGCATTTAGCGTGAATATTCCGCTATCTAACTGGTATCCAGACAGCAACAGTTATCTGACCTCAAATATGAGTTTTTCTCGTGAAGGACGAAATAACTTTCAGGCAGGTTTCAGCGGAAATGCGCTCGAAAATAATCAGTTAAATTATAACGTCAGTCAAAGTTATGCCACCAAAGGTCAGGGAGCTAGCGGAAATGCGGATATCGCTTACCGAGGTGCTTATGGCAATATTAATGCCGGTTACGGTTATTCCTCACATTATCAGCGAATTAATTATGGTCTTCAGGGTGGGGTAGTTGCTCATCCATACGGTATCACATTATCCCAACCATTTGGTGAAACACTGGCTGTGGTCAGAGCTCCAGGTGCAGATAATATCAAAGTGAAAAACCTGACTGGCGTGTCAACTGATTGGCGTGGCTATGCTGTAATTCCATACATATCACCATATTCACGTAATGATATTGCGTTGAATGTCGACACTCTGAATGATGAAATAGAAATAATAGGGAATAGCAAAACAGTTATTCCAACAAAGGGTGCTGTTGTATTGGCCGACTTTGATATTAGAAAAGGTGTCAGAGTATTAATCACATTGAACAATAAGGAACAAAAAATTCCGTTTGGTTCGATGGCAGTTTTACTTACTGATAATACTGGTACTTATTCCAATATTACTGGGATTGTTGGGGATAATGGGATTGTGTATATGAGTGGTATGCCAGAATCTGGGGAATTACAGGTGAAGTGGGGTACAGATGGCAATCAGCAGTGCCGTGCTAAGTATGTGCTCCCTGAGATACAAAACAATAAACCAGTTAAACAGATAAATGCAGAATGCCTGTAATACCATTATGGAGAAAATAATGAAAACGAATATCTCAGTTCTGTTTATATCTATGTGCTATTCCTCCGTGTCTTCAGCCGCAGCTTATGATTTATTGCTTGATATTCAACCGATTGTTTACTCTGCACCCGAGAACTCAGTAAATATCGGAGGTTCACTCACAGGAAGGTGGGATATACAAAAAAATCAGTCTATGTTTTGTTCATACAATCCTGGAATAGATTTAGAGACAATATCTGCAGTTCAGGCAGCTAGTGGATATAACACTATTTTTGAATCGGTATCATATGATGTTTTTAATACGACTCAGACCGGAATTGGCTGGATTATGGGGGGGAAAGATGGCGGAGCATCCGGAAGTTGGACACCGCTTTTGGCATCTGGGGAAACGCAAGTATTCCCTTTCCCTGGCGGCCTTCCTAGTTACCCACAACCAGGGGCTAATATCCGACTTGCTTATATTCGGCTTCCAGGAGTACTCAATGCAGGTAAATTTACACTACCGGCACAGGATATAGCCAAAGTGAAATGTTATAATAATAAAACCCTGATAGAAACGGCAACTATTCGTACTGCTGCGGTGGTAATGACCATTAATGCCCGCTCCTGTCGTATACAGACGGGTGATCAGACACTACAGATGGGAACATTAACACGTCAAGATTTTTCCGGACTGGCGATTGGACAAAATATTGAACCTGGTAATACAGCAACGTTAAATTTAAGCTGCGATAAAGATGTTATCCCGTTTGTTACTATCAGCGATAATAATAATACCGCCAATGAAAGTAACGTTATTTCATTATCATCTCCTACTGCAACGACCACAGCAAAAGGTGTGGCCTATCAGGTTTTTTATAATAATCAACGTCAGTCTTTAGGTCCCAAAAGCGCAGATAAAGGAACTCTAAACCAGTTTCCAGTTGGGCAGGTAACGACGGCTGATAATCAAGCAGTGCCAATCGCTTTACAATTTAAATATTTGAAGACGGATGAGACGGTGGCGCCGGGTGATGTAAATGCCTCTGTCACGCTGACGTTTTCATATCAATAAAACAGTAGGAGAAGAGGATGAATAATAAAAAGTTATCTACATTATTTTTTATAATATTCACGGCTTCTCTGGTAAACAACCCAGTGAGTGCCGATAGTTCAGTTAGGATTAATTTACAAGGTAATATTAAAGAAGGAACCTGCAAAATAAGTAGTTATACAAATAAAATTGCACTGACAGGTGAAGGTGAACAGTATAACAGTCGTCTGGTTTTTCCATATACTGGTAGTACAACAGCACCAGTTCCTTTTTCCATTGAACTAAAAGATTGTGATCCAAACCTAAATGTATCTATCCGTTTTGATGGGCAAGTCGTTATTGGGAATAATGATATTTTGATGTTGACACAAGATGCATCGGTATCAAAAGGTGCGGGAATTCAGATTCTGGATCAAAATGAAAATCCAGTGATTATTGGGCAGAAAGTACTCATGACAACGTATGTAGAAAAGGATGAAACTTATCTTTTTCCTTTTTTTGCTCGTTATATACGTTACAGCAATGAGTTTGTTACTGAGGGTAGTGCTAACGGTAAGGTAGATTTTACATTTACCTATGAATGATACTAAATCAATCTCAACGGTAGAGAATTGATATACATTGTTATTTTATGGGTAAGATAAAGATTGATAATAATAAAGTTATTAATAAAAATATAAAGCATGAAGCTATTTCTGTAAGTCGTACTTACACCGATAATAAGTTTATTAATTTTTATTTTTATCGAAAATTTGAGTAGTTAGCCCCATAAATCCATGCGCCAAAAATATATTTTCTGCTACGGGTTGGGTTAGGTATGCCATAAATGCATTGGCTGATTTATTTAATAATGACATCGTATAAATGGCGGTAACATTAAAATCAGCAGGTATATCGATTACCGACAAACCTTGTTCTTGTTCAATCCGCTTTTTATAATGTTGATAGCCAATAAAAATATCTGCTTTACCAGTCGTTACAATCCATTTAGATGCCATATTACCTACGGGTATTTTGATATTATCATTGCCGTGACCACCGACTAAATGCCTTATTCTATGGCGTATGTTGTCGGCAATATTAGGATGTCTGGCACAGTGATTTGGCGACCTAATTGGTCGGTAAATTCGCGGTCAGCATGTGCGGATATAGCACAAGAAAGCAGTAATAGTGCCAATAAGTTTTGTGTTGTTTGTTTAAAATTTGTTTTCATTAGAATACCCTATAGCATAATATAAAATATTATATAACACTATAGGGCTGAATATATGATATTGAATCATAAAATAGGTTTTATCATCTCAATATTTATTTGCTGAGTCTTTTCTGAACTTTACTGCCTATCTCCCCCTTTTTTGATCTCGATAGCGGGTAATACCTTTGATTAGCGCCTAAAATAATAACTTAGGTATTAAGAGGGTGCACGAGTGAAAAACGGGATACAAATTAGGATTAAAGGCAAAGTACAGGGGGTTGGGTTTCGGCCTTATGTGTGGCAGCTTGCGCATCAGTGTCATCTCAATGGGGATGTGTGCAATGATGGGGAAGGCGTACTGGTACGGTTACTTGCTAGTGCTGATATTGCCGAGTTTACGCAATTGCTATATCAATATTGCCCACCGTTAGCTCATATTGAAAGTATTCAACCGCAACCTTTTGAATGGACTGAACTCCCTGACAAATTTTCGATTCGACATAGCGGCGCGGGTCGAATGGATACACAAGTGATCCCCGATGCGGCTACTTGTGAGTCTTGTCGACGTGAATTATTTGAGTCTGAAAACCGCCGATTTGGTTATCCATTTACCAATTGTACTCATTGTGGCCCTCGTTTTACTATTATCCGTCAGATGCCTTATGATAGGCCCAATACCGCCATGGCTGATTTTCCTCTGTGCCCTGAGTGTTTACAAGAGTATGAATCACCTGCTGACAGGCGCTTTCATGCACAACCAAATGCCTGCCCTGTTTGTGGTCCTGAAATTCAGCTTTGTGATAAAACAGGCCATATTCTCGCTATTAAAAATAATGCATTAGAGCAGGCAGCAGCACAGTTGTTGCAAGGGAATATTGCTGCAATAAAAGGGCTGGGTGGCTTTCATCTAGCTTGTGATGCCACGAATGATCTGGCGATAAAACAATTACGTTTGCGTAAACATCGGCCAACGAAGCCATTTGCCGTGATGATCCCATCATTGGCATGGTTGGCAAAACAAGGTATTGATGTTAGTGATGGGTTACGCGCTCTATTGCAAAGTGCGGCATCGCCAATTGTTTTGATTAAACATCGTTTTGAAGGTGTTTTGAATGATGATATTGCACCCGGGCTGCAAGAGCTTGGTATTATGTTGCCCGCGAACCCACTACAACATTTATTGATGGCAGCAGTAGATCGCCCACTTGTTATGACTTCAGGAAATGCATCGGGAAAACCACCGGTATTAACCAATGAAGAGGCATTAGCAGATTTAGTCAATATTGCGGATGTGTGGCTAATGCATAATCGTGACATTGTGCAGCGTGCTGATGATTCACTGGTTCGCTATCATGATGGACAGGCTGAAATGATGCGCCGCGCGCGGGGCTATGTGCCAGATGCGATTGATTTACCCGCAGGTTTTGAACATTCGCCTTCAATACTAGGATTAGGAGCTGATCTCAAAAATACTTTTTGCTTGTTACGAGATAAAAGTGCAGTGCTGAGTCAACACTTCGGTGATTTGGATGATATCGATATTTATCAACAATATCAGCGAACAATAAAATTATTTGAATCAATTTATCGCTTTACGCCGTCAATAATTGTTGGTGATATGCACCCGAATTATGTTAGTCATCGGTACGCAAAACAATTATCCGAACAGCTTCAAATACCGTTTATTCAAGTACAACATCATCATGCCCATATCGCGGCGGCTATGGTTGAACATGGTATTCCCTTAGATGAAAAGCCTGTTATCGGTTTAGCCTTAGATGGATTAGGTTATGGCGATGATAATCGCCTCTGGGGTGGTGAATGTTTGTTGGTTGATTATAAAAGTAGTCAATGGCTAGGTGGCTTACCGCCAGTCGCTATGCCCGGTGGTTCTCTGGCATCTCGTCAGCCTTGGCGTAATTTATTGGCACATTTACAGCGTTTTGTTCCTGACTGGCAAAATGAAAATATTGCTACTGTGTTATCGCCTCACCCATGGGTCGCATTACAAAAAGCTATTGAGCGTGGAATCAATGCACCGACTGCATCGTCAGCGGGACGGTTATTTGATGCTGTTGCGGCAACATTAGGTATTTGTACCAAAGAAATCAGTTGGGAGGGGGAGGCAGCTTGCCAACTTGAAGCATTGGCTTCTCATTGCCAACGGAATCATCACCCAGTGACTTTGCCTTTAATCGGTCAATATCTTGATTTAGCAACATTTTGGCATCAGTGGATTAATTATCAAGCGCCTGCGATAGACAAAGCGCATGCATTTCATGTGGGATTAGCCGAAGGTTTTGCAAGTTTGGCGAAACAAGCTGCTCATCAGCATGGTATTAAACGTGTCGTTCTATCTGGAGGCGTAATGCATAATCAATTATTCAGAAATTTATTAATTGAAAAACTTCAGCCACTGGAAGTGATGTATGCGCGTCAATTACCAATGGGAGATGGTGGATTAGCATTAGGACAGGTTGCAATTGTGGCGGCAATATTAAAAAATAAATAGAGGAATGAATATAACTAATATTAGCGTAAATTAGTGGATTAAAAAATTGCATTTATATGTATAGACAAGATGGAGTGATAATAATCAAATGAATAACTCTTGTTTCATTTTTTTTTGATATTGATTCTTATTTACTTTGTATTTATTGAATTAAAGGTTGCAGGTGAATTAATACGCTAATTTAGCTTAATTATAATTTCAAAATTGATCGAGTTAATTTATTTACTTGATAAGTAAGCATTTATAATGATTTATTTTTGCGATGAATAACCCAATACTGAATAATAAATTCTATTTTGTTAATTTAATATCTATTAGATAGTACATTGATGCTGAATCGATTTTATTAGCAAAACATATAAAAAATAACGCCTATCTTATTTCCTGTTGATAAAGATCAAGTGATTAATAATAGAGAGGACTAGGATCTCTTCTTATATTTATACATCAGGCAATGTCGAATAAGTTACCTATAATAGGAAAAAAGAATGGCTGGAGATAACTCTATTTTTTCTCCTCATGGCATTAATCGCCGTGATTTTATGAAATTATGTACAGCGCTAGCAGCAACAATGGGATTAAGTAGCAAGGCTGCTGCCCAAATCGCTGAATCAGTGGGTAATCCTGAGCGTCCACCGGTTATTTGGATTGGTGCTCAAGAATGTACTGGCTGTACAGAATCATTATTATGTGCAACTCACCCAACTCTCGAAAATTTAATTCTTGATACCATTTCGCTTGAATACCATGAGGTATTATCGGCGGCTTTTGGTGAGCAAGTTGAACAAAATAAACATAACGCAGTTGAGAAATACAAAGGTAAATACGTACTGGTTGTTGATGGTTCTATCCCATTAAAAGATAACGGTATTTATTGTATGGTAGCAGGTAAGCCAATTGTTGAGCATATTCGTGAAGTCGCAGAACATGCAGGTGCAATTATTGCAATTGGTTCTTGTGCTTCATGGGGCGGCGTTGCTGCCGCAGGTAGTAATCCAACCGGTGCGGTAGGTTTAAGTGAAGTATTAAAAGATAAAACTGTGATTAACATTCCTGGATGCCCACCGAATCCACATAATTTCCTCGCCACCGTCGCGCATTTGATTACCTATAATCGTCCGCCAAAATTGGATAGTAAAAATCGTCCAATGTTTGCCTATGGACGTTTGATTCATGAGCATTGTGAGCGCCGTCCACACTTTGATGCAGGCCGTTTTGCTAAAGAATTTGGTGATGATGGGCACCGTGAAGGCTGGTGTTTGTATCACTTAGGTTGTAAAGGACCCGAAACTTACGGTAACTGTTCAACCTTGCAATTTTGCGATGTTGGTGGTGTTTGGCCAGTAGCAATTGGGCATCCATGTTACGGCTGTAATGAGGAAAATGTCGGTTTCCATAAAGCGATTCACCAGCTTGCCAATGTTGAAAACCCAACCCCGCGTGTTGATAAACCCGATGTGAATATTCGTGAAGGTGGCAATGTGTCAGCGACCGCAGTGGGCTTAATTGGTGGTGTTGTAGGATTAGTTGCGGGTGTTAGTGTGATGGCTGTACGTGAATTAGGGCGTCAAAAACGTCATAACGATACAGACTCACGGGGGGAATAACCGTGAATAGACGAAATTTCCTTAAAATATCGGCAGGGGGAGCGCTGTTGGCTGGCAGCACTTCAGCCTATTGCGCTGGAGCAGAAAACAGGCCACCAATACCTAATTCCCTCGGTATGTTATACGACTCGACTTTGTGTGTCGGTTGTCAGGCTTGCGTGACTAAATGTCAGGAAATTAACAATCCTGTACCGAACCCTGTTGGGGAAAAAACGTGGTCTAACAACGATAAATTAACACCTTATACCAATAATATTATTCAGGTATGGAGCAGTGGAACAGGGGTTAATAAAGATCAGGAAAAAGACGGATATGCCTACATTAAAAAACAATGTATGCATTGCGTTGACCCTAACTGTGTTTCTGTCTGTCCAGTTTCAGCGCTCAAAAAAGATCCTAAAACTGGTATCGTTCATTATGATGCCAGTATTTGTACGGGTTGTCGCTACTGCATGGTGGGCTGTCCGTTCAATATTCCAAAATATGCTTATGACGATAAATTTGGTGCTATTCACAAATGTGAATTGTGTAACCAAAAAGGTGTAGAACGTTTAGATAAAGGCGGTTTGCCGGGCTGTGTTGAAGTTTGTCCAACTGGCGCGGTAATTTTTGGTACTCGCGAAGAACTTCTCGCTGAGGCGCAAAAACGTTTGACGCTAAAAGCGGGTGAGCAATATGGCTATCCACGCCAAACGCTTAATAGTAATGACCCGAATGTCATGGCTGTGCCTAAATATGAATCTCATATTTATGGTGAATATGAAGCGGGCGGTACACAAGTTATGGTGTTATCTGGCGTGCCATATCAACATCTTGGATTGCCTGAGTTGGAGCAATTATCCACAGGGGCACGGTCTGAGCATGTCCAACATACGTTGTACAAAGGGATGGTTCTGCCATTGGCAGCATTAGCCGGTTTAAGTTTCTTGGTGCATCGCAATACTAAGAAAAAAGATAATGAAGAGGACGATCATCATGACGACGCATCATAAAGAACAGCCTCTTGGCGGGCGTTTAGTCAGTTGGCCTGTGATTGTCTTTGGGCCATTTATTTTATTGTGTGTCTTTTTCATCATTAAACGGCTGGTTTTTGGACTGGGCTCTGTGTCAGATTTGAACGGTGGATACCCTTGGGGGATCTGGATTGCGTTTGACTTGTTGATCGGAACTGGTTTTGCCTGTGGCGGTTGGGCGTTAGCTTGGGCGGTGTATGTGTGCAACAAAGGTGAATATCACCCGCTAGTGCGCCCCGCATTACTGGCTAGTTTATTTGGTTACTCCCTTGGTGGTTTATCGATTGCGATTGACGTTGGTCGTTATTGGAATCTACCTTATTTTTATATTCCGGGATTCTTTAATACTAATTCAGTGCTATTTGAAACTGCGGTATGTATGACTATCTACATCGGTATCATGGCATTGGAATTTGCGCCTGCACTGTGTGAACGATTTGGTTGGAAAGTATCATTAAAACGCCTCAATAAAGTGATGTTTATTATTATTGCGTTTGGTGCTTTGCTACCGATGATGCACCAATCCTCGATGGGTTCATTAATGATTGCGGCAGGTTATAAAGTTCATCCTATTTGGCAAAGTTATGAAATGTTGCCGCTATTGTCATTGTTGACTGCGTTCATCATGGGCTTCTCAATACTTATTTTTGAAGGTTCTTTGATGCAAGCTGCACTGAAAGGGCAAGGGGCTGATGAGCGTCCATTGTTTGTCCGCTTAACGCGGATCCTTCAAGTGTTTTTGGTGCTGTTTTTGGCTTGTCGTTTTGGCGAGCTGATTTATCACCAAAAAATTCATTACATTATGGCATTTGATTTTTATTCAATGATGTTTTGGATTGAAATCGCATTGCTGGTCTTTCCGTTAATTATTTTCCGTTTACCTGCATTACGTAATGATTCCAGATGGCTGTATATCAGCGGTCTTAGCATGATGATCGGTGCGGCAATGTGGCGAATGAGCTATTCATTAGTGGCGTTCAACCCAGGTGGCGGTTATGAGTACTTTCCAACCGCAGCGGAACTATTAATTTCAATTGGTTTTGTGGCTATCGAGATATGCGCCTATATCTTGTTAATACGTCTATTACCAATTATCCCTGCATTAAAAAAATCTAATTTGAATCCTTCTCAGGCCCGAGGTAAAGCATGAGCCAACGTATAACAATTGATCCGGTCACTCGTATCGAAGGTCACTTACGCATTGATTGCGAAATTGAAGATGGAAAAGTCACCAAAGCTTGGGCTTCTGGCACCATGTGGCGCGGAATGGAAGAGATCGTTAAAGGGAAAGATCCTCGCGATGCTTGGATGATTATGCAGCGCATTTGTGGCGTGTGTACCACGGTGCACGGTATTGTTTCAGTGCGTACCATTGAAAACGCACTTAATCTTGATGTGCCTGTGAATGCGCAGTATATCCGTAACATGATCCTAGCGGCACATACGATTCAAGATCATATTGTACATTTCTATCAATTATCAGCGTTAGATTGGGTGGATATTACATCGGCGCTTAAAGCCGACCCTAATAAAGCGGCTGATATATTAAAAGGTGTATCAACTTGGTCGCTTAATAGCCCTGAAGAATTCACGCGTGTACAAGAAAAGATCAAAAGCTTAGTCGCAAGTGGCCAATTAGGTATTTTTGCCAATGGTTACTGGGGACACCCAGCGATGAAACTATCACCGGAAGTGAATTTAATCGCTGTAGCTCACTATTTACAAGCTTTAGAATGCCAACGCGATGCAAACCGTATCGTTGCATTGTTAGGTGGAAAAACGCCACACATTCAAAACTTGGCGGTAGGTGGGGTGGCGAACCCAATCAATCTTGATGGTATTGGGGTATTAAACCTTGAGCGTTTGATGTATGTGAAATCCTTTATTGACCGTTTAGGCGATTTCATCGAGCAAGTTTATAAGATTGACGCTGCGGTAATTGCATCGGGTTATCCTGAATGGCTTGAAGTCGGACAAGGCGCGAAAAACTACATGTGTATGCCTGAATTACCGATGGATGGTAAAAATGGCAGCTTCTTATTACCGGGTGGCTATTTAGAAAATAGTGATTTTAGTACTTATCGTCCGATTACTAGCCACATGGATGAGTATCTGATTAACGGTATTAAAGAAAGTGGTAAGCACGCTTGGTATAAAGAAGATGAGCCGTTAGCACCGTGGGAAGGAAAGACTAATCCAGATTACACCGGATGGGATGAAGACGGTAAATACTCGTGGGTAAAAGCGCCGACATTTTATGATAAAACGGTAGAAGTGGGGCCATTAGCCGACCTGTTATGTAAATTGGCAGCGAAGCATGAGCCGACAGAAAAACATTTTAATGATGTGGTTAATCTGTATAAAACGCTCACGGGCAATAGCATTGAAATCGACCAACTTCATTCAACCCTTGGCCGTATTATTGGTCGTAGTGTGCGTTGTTGTGTTTTAAACGATACGTTATCAATTCAGTGGCAAGCGCTGGTGGATAATATTGGTAAAGGTGATTTCACGACTTTCGTTAAGCCTGTTTTCCCTGAAAATATGACTATCAAAGGCGTCGGTTTTGGTGAAGTTCCGCGCGGCTTGTTGTCTCATTGGGTGGTGATTAAAGACGGTGTCATTGAGAACTACCAAGCGGTTGTTCCTTCAACATGGAATTCTGGCCCACGTAATTTTAATGATGAACCGGGTCCTTATGAACAAGCGCTAGTCGGTACGCCGATTGCCGATCCATCAAAACCACTTGAAGTGGTGCGTACTATCCATTCATTCGACCCATGTATGTCTTGTGCAGTACATATTGTTGATACTGAAGGGTCTGAAGTGACTAAGGTTAAGGTGCTGTAATGCGTATTTTAGTCCTTGGTGTGGGTAATATTTTGCTCAGTGATGAAGGGATCGGTGTTCGGATCGTTGAAGCACTTGAGCAGCGTTACCATTTACCTGAATGTGTTGAAGTTTTAGATGGCGGAACGGCAGGCATGGAGCTCATTGGGCCCATGGCTGATCGTGACCATCTGATTATCGCCGATGTGGTGCTGTCTAGTCAGAAACCCGGCAGTATTTTAGTGTTGCGGGACGCCGAAGTTCCCGCACTCTTTACCCGTAAGATTTCGCCTCATCAGCTTGGTTTATCTGATGTGTTATCCGCATTACATCTCACTGATGAATTTCCACAAAAATTATCGTTAGTCGGCATTGTGCCTGACTCGTTGGAGCCACGTATTGGTTTGACTGCAATTGGTCAAGCTGCGCTGGAACCTGCATTACAGAAAGTGATTGAGATACTACGCAGTGAAGGTCTAGACATTGTAGCGAAAGAAGAGCGTTTACATGCCTGATGAAATTAGCAGTAATGAAATCAAGGGTTATGAAAATAACCCTCAGGAACTCGTTCAAGCAGCATTTGAGCGAGTCTCGAAGCAGTCTATGCATGATCTTTCATTTCTTCATCCTACAATGGGGATCTATGCGAGTGAATTTGCTTTATTTGAAAATCAATGGGTTGGCGTTGTCATAACCCCTTGGATGCTTAGTGCTATGATTTTGCCGGGGCCAAACCAATATTGGCCTCACCGTGCTATAGGTGAAAAATTAGGGTTAATACTACCCTATGGAGAAATGACCTATACGGTGGGTGAATTAGAAGGCCTCACGCAATACCTTGCTTGTTCATTGATGTCACCGTTGGATAGAACTTTAAGTGCAGAGCAAGGGCTTCATCTTGTGGATGATTGTCGCCGTATCTTGCTGTCATTACCGATAGTTGACTCCAATATTCCAACCTCACCAGCACGTAGAGACTTATTTACCCGCCATATGAGAAATAGTGATGCATGAAGTTTCTCTGTGCCAAAGCACCCTTGAGATTATTGAGCAACAAGCCAAACAACATGGCGTGAGCAAGGTCACGGGGGTGTGGCTAGAAATTGGAACGCTTTCTTGTGTCGAAGAAAGTTCGTTTCGTTTCTGTTTTGATATCGCGTGTCGCGGTACGGTTGCACAGGGAAGTCAGTTACATATTATTTATCGACCCGCGCAAGCTTGGTGTTGGGATTGCTGTGAAAGTGTTGAAGTTAGTGAGCATCATTCTGTTTGTCCTAAATGCCAAGGTCTAAACCTTAAAGTGGAAGGTGGAGACAGTTTAAAAATCAAAGAGCTCGAAGTGGAGTAGTTCAACGCCAATGGCATTTCAGGTTTATCTTAGTGAAACTATCTAGCCTAATTTTGAGGTTAATCAACCCTTTTTTTTGATATTGGACTACTCTAATTTTAGAAAACGTAGTTGGGAGCGAATCTTATGTGCAGTACTTGTGGATGTGCAACAGGCGAGCGTCGAATAGAAGGTGATGAGCATAATCATCATCACGATCACCACCACGATCATCACGAACACAGTCATGACCATGATCATCATGAACATAGCCATGACCACCACCATCACGGTCATCATGACCATAATCATGAAAACCATAATCACAACCATGACCATGAAAAAGAGGGTCAAACCGTGATTATTCATCACCACTATTATCATCAAGGTGATGTCCATAACCATTATCATCAGTATGAACCGACTTCAATTGATGAAAAAGCAAAGAAACAAAAACATAAGCACAAACATAAACATGTTTATGAAAATGTAGAAAAAACATTTATACCCGCAGGTGAACATCATGATCTCGATTATGGTCACGGTGAAGCCGGAACTCATGCCCCTGGTATGAGCCAAAAACGCATGCTGCAAATTGAAATGGATGTGTTAGGCAAAAATAACCACCTTGCAGAGCATAATCGTGAAGCATTCGTCGAAAAAAATATTTTAGCGCTAAATCTAGTTTCGAGTCCCGGTTCAGGGAAAACCACCTTGCTAACTGAAACGCTGTTACGTTTACGTGACAAAATCAATTGTGCGGTTGTTGAGGGAGACCAACAAACCACTAATGATGCGCAGCGTATTCGTGAAACGGGTGTGCCCGCTATCCAAGTCAATACCGGTAAAGGTTGCCATTTAGACGCACAAATGGTGCACGATGCGGCGGCTCGCTTAAATCTAGAAGATAACAGTCTTTTATTTATTGAAAATGTGGGTAATTTAGTTTGTCCTGCCAGTTTCGACTTAGGTGAACGTCATAAAGTTGCTGTGTTATCTGTCACCGAAGGGGAAGATAAGCCGCTTAAATATCCGCATATGTTCGCTGCCGCAAATATCATGATTTTAAATAAAATCGATTTACTGCCTTACCTGCATTTTGATGTTGATGCTTGTATCGCTAATGCAAAACGAGTAAACCCTGATATTCAAGTGATCAAACTCTCAGCCACAACGGGAGAAGGCATGGATGCATGGCTGGCTTGGTTGGAGCAACAGCTATGTGCTTAGGTATTCCAGGAAAAGTTGTTGCAGTAGGTGAAGATATTCATCAATTGGCACAAGTTGACGTTTGTGGTGTTAAACGTGAAGTGAATATCGGGTTAATCTGCGAGGGTGATACTGCTGATTTATTGGGGCAGTGGGTATTGGTGCATGTAGGGTTTGCGATGAGCGTGATCAATGAAGAAGAAGCGCAATCCACACTAGATGCCTTAAGGGCCATGAGTCAGTTAGAGCATGAAGTCGATGATTTTAGTGGGCTAAACGCTGGAGCCGCAGATGCAGTATGTCGATGAGTTTCGTGATCCGGCCTTAGCTAAAGTACTACTGAATCATATCAATCAGCGTGTTGCACAAATACCACGTGCGAAACAACGCCCATTACAGCTAATGGAAGTGTGTGGCGGTCATACCCATGCCATTTTTAAATTTGGCATTGACCAACTATTACCCCCTGAGATTGAATTTGTGCATGGACCGGGCTGTCCGGTCTGTGTACTGCCGATGGGGCGTATTGATGGTTGTATCGATATTGCTAAGCACCCTGAAGTCATCTTTTGTACCTATGGGGATGCGATGCGTGTTCCCGGAAAAAATGGCTCATTATTGGATGCTAAACGTCTAGGGGCTGATGTCCGAATTGTCTATTCTCCACTAGATGCGCTATCTCTTGCGGAAAAAAATCCTAATCGAGAAGTGGTTTTCTTTGGACTCGGTTTTGAAACCACAATGCCGAGTACGGCACTTACATTGCAGCAAGCTCGCCGTCGTAACCTCAAAAATTTCTCCGTATTTTGCCAACATATTACTATTATTCCCACCCTGCGTAGTTTGTTAGAGCAGCCAGATGTGCGTATTGATGGTTTTCTGGCGCCGGGGCACGTCAGCATGGTAATTGGCTCCCATCCTTATGCGTTTATTACCGAAGAGTTTCATAAACCACTAGTGGTGACAGGTTTCGAGCCGTTAGATATCTTGCAAGCTCTTGCCATGTTGGTGGATCAAATTGCAGATGGTCGATGTGTGGTTGAAAATCAATATAAACGTATTGTGACTGAAGACGGTAATCACCTTGCATTGGAAGCTTTGGCCGATGTTTTTGAATTGAAAGCATCCAGCGAATGGCGTGGGTTGGGCGAAATCGCCGGTTCCGGTGTGCAATTAACCGCGGATTATCAATCTTTTGATGCAGAGAGTCGTTTTCACGTTCAGCCGTACCAAGTCGCTGATGATCCACAAGCGCGTTGTGGTGATGTATTAACTGGGCGATGTAAACCTATCGATTGTGCTTTATTTGGTAAACGCTGTACGCCACAGACTGCATTCGGCGCCTTAATGGTCTCTTCTGAAGGCGCTTGTGCGGCGTATTATCAATATCGTCGGGAGCCACAATAATGAACCATAAAATGAACTTTACTGCCAATGATGTAGTGACCATGGCTCATGGAAGCGGTGGTCAGGCGATGCAGCAATTAATTGAACAACTATTTTTACAGGCTTTCGCTAACCGTGCTTTGAATGAGCGGGAAGATCAGGCGCGTTTATCTCTACCTGAATTAAGTGCCCTTGGCGATCGCCTCGCATTTAGTACTGACAGTTATGTTATCGATCCTATTTTTTTCCCGGGTGGAAATATTGGTAAATTAGCTGTATGCGGTACGGTGAATGACGTCGCGGTCAGTGGTGCTATCCCAAAATACCTCTCTTGTGGCTTTATCTTAGAAGAGGGATTTCCGTTATCTGATTTGCATACCATTGTGGAATCAATGGCGGCAACGGCGGCGGCGGCGGGTGTTGAAATTGTCACTGGCGATACAAAAGTGGTTCAGCGCGGCGCAGCAGATAAAGTTTTTATCAATACCGCAGGGATCGGTGTGATCCCGACAAATATTCACTGGGGCACGCAGCAAATTCAGCCGGGAGATAGTGTGATTGTCAGTGGGACTTTAGGGGATCATGGGGCAACCATTTTGAATTTACGGGAACAGTTGGGACTTGAAGCTGAACTCAGTAGCGATTGTGCCGTATTGACTCCGTTAATTGAACCTCTACGTGCTATTGAGGGGGTGAAGGCGTTACGGGATGCAACGCGTGGCGGTGTTACCGCAATTTTACATGAATTTGCTGATGCTAGTGGTTGCGGTATCTCGATAACAGAAGCGGATTTACCCGTTTCTTCTGCGGTTCGTGGTGTATGCGAATTATTAGGTTTAGAACCGCTTAATTTTGCGAATGAAGGCAAATTAGTGATTGTGGTGAAACCTGAAGTTGAAAAACAAGTGTTAGCCGCATTACAGCAACATCCGCTTGGCGTAAATGCAGCGGTTATTGGCAGAGTCACTGAGAACAAACAAGTCAAATTAGTGGGTATCTTTGGGGCATCAAGGCTGTTGGATTTACCGCATAGCGAACCATTACCTCGTATTTGCTAGATACTCAAACAAGCACTAAAACGGACTATAGAAGGATTTATGATAAAAAAACTGATTGTTGCGATGCAGGCGGCCTGCTTTTTAGGACTTTCATTACAAGCTCAGGCTGCCGATCTACAAAATAGCCAAACTTTACGCTTAGCGATAGGCGCAGAACCGACAGAAGGTTTTGACCCAATGTTGGGCTGGAGTCATGGCAGTTATTTACTTCTTCATAGTCCGCTATTAAAGCAAAATGCAGATTTGTCTTGGCATAGCTATATGCTAGAAAGCTATAAACATAATGATGATGGTAAAGAGTGGATTTTAACCTTGAAAGACGGCTTAAAATTCTCTGATGGTTCGCCGCTTGGCGCAAAAGATGTTGTTTTTACTTACAACAATGCGGCAGCAAGTGGCGGTAAAGTGGATATGGGTAATTTCGCAAAAGCGGAAGTGATTGACTCTCTTACGGTAAAAATGACTCTATCATCCCCACAAAGTACCTTTATCAATGTATTGGGTTCGTTAGGTATTGTTTCAGCTGATAAATATGATGCAAAAACCTATGCGCACAATCCTATCGGTGCGGGACCATATCGTTTAGTGGCATTTCAGCCAGGCCAACAGCTAATTGTAGAACGTAACCCATATTATGCAGGGCCAAAAAATAGTTTCGACAAAATGGTATTTGTTTTTCTTGATGAAGACGCAGCATTTTCTGCAGCACTCAGCGGTCAACTGGATATCGTGCGTATTCCTGCTGTGGCGGCAACCAGCGTAGGTCAAGTTGCCAATATGAAGCTAACAGAGCGCTACAGTGTTGAAAATCGGGGGATTTCTTTCCCAATTCCGCCTGCGGGGGAAAAAGATGCACAAGGTAACGCTATCGGTAACGATATTACTTCAGATGTCGCGATTCGTAAGGCAATTAACTATGCACTTGACCGTAAGCTATTAGCTAAATCAGTATTAGAAGGCTTTGCTATTCCTGCTTATACTGGGGTTGAGGGGCTTCCATGGAATAACCCTCAATCGAGCTTTAAAGATGGTGATCTTGAAAAAGCCAAAGCAATTTTGGAAGACGCTGGCTGGAAAATGAATAAAGATGGCCTGAGAGAGAAAAATGGCAAAGTGGCAAAACTGACCCTATGGTATGCCAGCGGTGACACTACACGTCGAGATTTAGCTCAAGCTATTCGCGCTAGTTTAAAACCTATCGGTATTGAGATGGATTTAAAATCAGGTAGTTGGGAAACGGTAGAGCGCTATATGCATTCAAATCCAACCTTGTTTGGTTGGGGCAGCCTTGATCCAATGGAATTAGTCCATAACTACAGCAGTAAAGCGGCGGGTGTAGGTTTCTACAATGCAGGCTATTATAAAAATCCAGCTGTCGACAAATTAATAGAAGAAGCGCTTCGTCAACCAGACCAAACCGCAGCGATACCTTTGTGGCAAAAAGTAGATTGGGACGGTAAAACCGGTACTGGTATTCAAGGTGATGCGGCATGGGCTTGGCTCATGAATGTTCAGCATATTTATTTACAGAATAATTGTGTTGAACTTGGCAAGAGTGCGCCAGAAATTCACGGTTCTTGGTCTGTATTAAATAATGTTGATGAATGGGCTTGGACCTGTCAGTAATGCGGTCAGCAATTGGGCTTTTTTTTCGATTTATCTGTTTATTGACGGTAACTGCGGCAGGTATTTTTATCCTGCTGAGTTATTCGCCAATCGATCCGATCAAAGCCTATATTGGTAATGATTTAATGCATGTTCCCCCAGAGCAATATCCGCTGATTGCGGCTCGCTGGGGGCTTGATCAGCCATTATGGATGCAGTTCTGGCGTTGGTTTTCGCAAATATTACAAGGGGATATGGGATACTCCATGCTGTATAACACCCCTGTTATACAGGTAATCTCCGACAGGTTAGTGCCATCATTAACATTATTGTTCTGCGCATGGGTATTTTCAGGCGTAGTGGGGTTCGGGTTGGGGGTGATCGCCGGACGTCATTTAAATCGCTGGCCAGATAAACTCATTTCGTTATTTTGCTATTTATTAGCCTCTATCCCTGTTTTTTGGATTGGTTTACTGCTCCTATCCCTGTTTGCTGTGTCATTACAGTGGGCGCCCATTTGCTGCGCTTGGCCGATAGGTTTGGATGAGCAAACCGCAACTTTTTCCCAGAAACTGCATCACCTTGTTTTACCCGTTATAGCTTTAGGGATGCTAGGGGTGGGAACGATTGCATTGCATACACGTGCAAAAATTGCTGATGTGATGAACAGTGAGTTTATTCATTATGCGCAAGCTCAGGGAGATAAAGGCTGGGCAATGATGCGTTTTCATGTTTTAAAACATGCAATTACTCCTGCTATTTGTTTACAATTTGCCTCAGTAGGGGAATTACTCAGCGGGGCGCTTTTGGCTGAAAAAGTATTTGCTTATCCCGGTTTAGGGCAAGCCACAATTGATGCGGGATTACGAGGCGATATCCCACTTTTAATGGGGATCGTTTTACTCTGCGCTGCGGTGATTTTTTTCAGTAATACTGCCGCCGATATCATTTTGAGGAAAGTGAATAAGGGAGTGATCCGAGCATCATGACCTATAATCCTAATCGCGCGTTAATTCGATTATTTATTTCACTGTTGCTGCTTGTCATATTGGCGTTGTATGCATTCAATTTGTTACACACTGATATTGAAATGAATTTACTCGACCGCCGGCAAGCGCCTTCTTTTGCGCACTTTTTTGGTACTGATAATTTAGGGCGCGATTTATTTGATAGAACTTTTCAAGGACTGGCAACCAGTTTACAAATAGGGTTAACTGCCGCAATCTCCAGTGGTTTTATCGCACTCGTCATGGCTGCGCTATCATCATTAAATAAAACCACTGATTACCTCGTACGTGGGGTTATTGATGCTTTGCTCGCTTTACCACATTTATTGTTATTAGTTTTAATTTGCTTCACTTTAGGTGGTGGGAAAGTAGGCGTGATTTGGGCTGTAGCATTGACGCATTGGCCAAAACTGACGTTAATTTTGCGTTCGGAATTACTTCGTGTGCAGCAAACAGACTACATTATGTTATCAAAACGGATTGGAAATAGTGCTTTTTACCGTTGCCGATACCATTACTTACCCACTATTTTGCCTCAATGGATGGTAGGAACTTTATTAATGTTTCCACATGCAGTATTGCATAGTGCCGCTTTAAGTTTCCTTGGATTCGGTTTATCGCCCCATGAGCCTTCGTTAGGTATTTTGTTGTCAGATGCACTACGTTACCTCAGCACTGGCGCATGGTGGCTGGTGGTCTTCCCCGGTTTAGCTTTGATAGGTTTAGTGCTGTTATTCGATCAGTTTGCAAAGGCATCCCAACAACTGTGGTTAAGGGGGGGAGCATGTTGAGGTTTGATAATGTGACTGTTGATGTCGCACAATTTGGCTGGTTCAGCAAAAAGCGTTGGTCTCCTCTATTGAATGATATCTCATTGGATGTCTTACCCGGTGAAATGGTGGCGCTGGTGGGAGGGAGTGGTGAAGGTAAAAGTATCCTCTTACAAAGTGCTTTAGGATTACTGCCTGATAATATGCGTTGTCATGGAAATATCGAGTTGAATGGCAATGCATTAACAGAAAAAACGAAACCACTATATCGAGGTAACTCCTTGTGTTATGTGCCGCAAGGTGTCAGTGCATTAAATCCACTCATCCCTATAGGTCCTCAATTAGAGCGTGCAGCAGTGCTCAGTGGACAACATATCAAAATGCATGATGTGGCTCAGCACTTGCAACAGTATAATTTGCAAGCAAATTTAGTGAATAGCTATCCAAGTAAATTATCTGGAGGAATGGCGAAGCGTGTTTTGGCATCTAGTGCCACATTATCAAAAGCACAATATATTTTAGCGGATGAAATATCGTCTTGGTTAGATGATGAACATGCTATTTTGCTTCTTGAAAATATGAAATCACTATGCCGTGAAGGACGAGGTATTTTGTGGGTTACTCACGACTTAGCCATGGCTGTTCGTTTTGCGGATCGCATTGCTTTGCTACGCAATGGCACCTTAGAAGATATTTTAAGTAGCCAAAAATTAAAGCAAGGCGGTGGGGGAAAATGGCTGCAATCTCTATGGAATGCATTGCCTGAACATCAGTTTATGGCAATGAAATAATGAAAACGAATAACATGCTAGAGGTTCAGAATTTATGTATTGAACAAGGTGGTCACCGGCTTTGGGATAACCTTTGTATTTCATTATCGAATAATGAGCGGCTCGGTATTTCTGCCCCTAGTGGATTTGGTAAAACCACATTAGGGCGTGTTCTAGCGCAATGGCAGCCGCTTTCCCAAGGAACTATTCTATTTGAAGGTAAACCATTAGCTCAGCATGGCTATTGTCCGATACAGCTGGTTCCCCAGCATCCTGAGAAGAGCTTTAATCCTTACCGTAAAGTCGGCGATAGTTTACATGATGCATGGAAACCCGATGCACAATGGCTTGCATTATTTTCAATTAAATCTGAATGGCTAGAAAGACGTCCTAATGAGCTTTCTGGTGGTGAACTCGCACGTATTGCGCTATTAAGAGCGCTTGATCCGCGAACTAAAATATTAATTGCCGATGAAGTGACTGCGCAATTAGATTCACACTTGCAGCAGGATATTTGGCAGCAATTAATTAAATTATCCCAAGAGCGACCCCTTGCGATGATTATTTTTAGCCACAATAAAGCTTTACTCGAAAAAGTCTGTACGTCAGTAATAACAACTAATTAGAGTAATCAAAGGGTTGTAACATTATTCTATACCCAAACTAAGTATGCACTTAAAATAATCAGGTGTGGTGAATGTTTCAAATGTTAGACCTTTTAAGTGTAAGTTAATTATAAACACCCTGTTTATATATCATAATATACATAAATGTTACCCTTAATATAATATAATATTGTGTCTTTACTAGATTGATATTAATAAGTGATTATATGCAAGAAGAAATAATTAAAACGCTACTTGAATTGACATTTCGGGGTAATGACGATGTGAAGATCGAAGCAATATCAGCGTTAGGTGATTATGAGGCAACGCTAGAGCAACAAGATGCAGTGAGTCGATTGATTGAATTATGTAAAGATCCGAACAGAGAAGTAGCTGTATCTTCAATTAAATCATTAAGTAAACTATCATCGTATTTTATTAAAAAATAATACCTATTTAAATTGTTTTTTATTATTGGGAGTTAATGACTTTATTTGAATATCTTAAAGTGAGTTAAACTGTTTTGCTTTATTTTAATCATCAAAAAAAGAGTATATTAAACTTAATAATATTGTGATAAAAATAAACAGCCAGATAATTATTTATTATTGATTCACACAAGAGGTTTTCAATGAAGAAAATTTTTATTTCTAGTATTTTGGCTGCGACCGCAGCATTCTCTTTTAGTGCTATGGCCGCTGACACGAGTAGTGTCACACCTGAAAAGATGACCTGTCAGGAATTTATTAATTTGAACCCACAAAGTTGGGCACCTGTAGCACTCTGGGTCACTAATCAGGAAACGCAGTTTAAAGGCGGTGATTATGTCGCATTAACTGAACAAAGTATCACAGAAGCCCCTCAGATTGTGGCATTCTGTAAGAAAAAGCCTGAAGGCACATTACAAGATTATTTAGCGTCAAAAAAATAAGTAAGCATTATTTTTAAAGTAAATTTAATAGATGTTTGCTTTTGTTTAGTACAAAAGCAAACACTAGATAGTAGGGCATAATACAAAGACTGATTATTTATGATAAGAATTTTTGTTTTACTTTATTGGCTCTTGAGAGTCTGTAACTTAAATTTTTCCAGTTAGTTTGCTATATTTTTTGTTCTTCCTCAAAATCTTTATCCTTTCCAATCAATGTACTTTTAGCTGCTTTTTCAAAATAGTGAAAAAACAGTTTTAATCCTTTAGTTCAAATTCTATATGCTCAGGCGTTAGCTAACAAAAAGTTTGGTTATTAACTATTCGCTTCTTTAATTTCACAATAAAGTAATTTCCTTAAAAACTCTTTCATCATCATATAATTAGCATTTATACTGAAAATGCTAGATTTCATTGTTTTTAAGTAAAGCAGAATTTTTGTTAGCTATAATTAAGATATAGATCACAAAATGGTCAAGTCTTGATTGAGCTCCTATAATAATCTAACTAATATTCAGTTAGTCTAAAAAAAAGTTTGGTATCATATGAAGATTATTCAGGACAATTTTGAAATGTTTTTGGCTGTAATGAAAGGTGTTGCAGGCCAATTTGGTGAGAGTTGTGAGGTGGTGTTGCATGACCACAGTAAAGGGCTCGAAAGTAGTATTGTTGCCATTATTAATGGCCATGTGACAAAACGTAAAGTGGGTGACCCTAGCAGTAATTTAGGTCTTGAAGTTTTGCGTGGTACTGATGTTGATGGGGATAAATATAATTATTTTACCCAAACTAAAGATGGCAAAATGTTACGCTCAACATCGATTTACTTGCGTAACGATGAAGGAAAAGTAGTAGGTGCTTTATGTATTAATCAAGATATTTCTGAGTTTATTGCTGCAGAAAAGGCAATTCAAGGGATTACTCAGCGAAATAGCATTGAGCAAGACACAGTAAAAGAAGTTTTCGTAACTGATGTAAATGAAATTTTGGATCATCTTATTCAAGAATGTATTCAAGTGATAAAAGTTCCCGTCATTAACATGACTAAAAAAGATAAAATGGATGCTATTAAATTTTTTGATATCAGAGGTGCTTTTTTAATAAAAAAATCGGGTGAGAAAATTTGTGAATTTTTGAATATATCTAAATATACCCTTTACACATATTTAGCTGAATTAAAGGGGGAAGACAATGATAATGAATAAAAGAGGAATTTATGCCAATAACACCTTATGTTGCTTTAGATTTACAGCAACTAGAAAAAAATGTCCGAGGAATGACAAATAAATTAACACTACAAGGTATTGAACATTGGCCTCATGTTAAAACACATAAATCTATTGAATTAGCAAAGTTTGAAATTGAATGTGGCGCAAAAGGCATTACTTGTGCCACATTACAGGAAGCGACTGTAATGGCTAAAGGGGGAATTAATAATATTCTTTTGGCGTATCCAATGGTCGGAGTAGAAAAATGCCAGCAATTTGTACAGTTAGCTAAATTAGCCAATATAAGAACAATAGTTGATAGCTTACAAGGAGCGGAACAACTATCTAACGCTGCAACGAACGAAAACCTTATTATTGATATTTATATTGCCATTGACTACGGTGCTCATCGTGAAGGTATTCAGCTGGAAGATTTAGAGAGTTTTGCATTAAAAATTAAAAAATATACGGGCTTGAATATTATTGGTGTATTTACTTATGCAGGTACAATTTATCAATATACAACAGAACCAGAAATACGTAAAGCCGCTAAAGCAGAAGCTGATTTATTATTATTATGTGCACAAAGACTGAGAGCAATAGGTATTGATATACAAAGAACATCTGGAGGTTCAACATTATCATCTTTTTATGCTGAAGAATTAAAAGGCATAACAGAGTCTCGAGCAGGTAATTTTATTTTTGGTGATATGAATGCAATATATGCGGGTATTTATACTCCCAAAGATTGTGCTTTAACGATTAGAACATCAGTTGTGAGTATTCCTATTAAAGGATATGCAACAGTAGATGCAGGAACGAAAACATTAACATCAGATCAATCTGCTGAAGCTGGATATGGCTACATTGTTGAGGAACCTAATATTAAGCTTGTTAAGCTTAATGAAGAGCATGGATATCTTCGTTACGATCCAGAGACAATAGAATTAAAAATTGGAGATGTATTAAATATTATTCCAAATCATAGCTGTGTAATTCCAAATTTAACTAATAAAATTTATGCATTAAATAATAACGAATTAGATCATATTATAATACCAAACGCACGATATTAATTATCGGAGAGTAAAATGTATCAATTAAACAATAAGCAACAAAATGAGTTGCTAGAGCTTCTTTGTGCTTTAATTAGAAACAAATCTGAAAACCCACCAGGTGAAGAACAACAAGTTGCTGAGTTTATTTATACTTACTTTAAGCGGGAAAATATAGAGGTTGAACTCCAAGAGGTTGCACCAGGTCGACCGAATGTTATTGCGCATTTAAAGGGAACAGGTAAAGGAAAGCATCTTTTATTTAATGGCCATATTGATGTAGTTCCTTGTGGTTGTGGCTGGAGTAGTGAGCCGTTTGACCCCGTAATTAAAGACGGCAAAGTGTTTGGTCGTGGAGCTGCTGATATGAAGTCAGGGGTAGCAGCAATGATGTATGCTGCTACGTTATTAACGCGTAATAAAGATCAATTTTCGGGTGAATTAACATTAATTTTTAATGTTGATGAAGAACGAATTAATCTCGGCATGCTGCACTATATTAAAGATGGAATTACAGCCGACTATGCAATAATTGGTGAGCCAACCTCACTCGATGTGTGTATTGCTCATAAAGGTGTCAGTCGTTATAACTTAAGTACAAAAGGTACTGCAGGGCATGCGGCTAAAACACGTTATCCAGATAGCGCCATTGCTAAAATGGCTAAAATATTACCAGCATTGGAACATCATCGCTATTTAGTTGAAGAGATTGAACATCCATTATTAGGTAATGCTTCAATGATTATTACTACAATTAAAGGGGGAACTGCTCCAAATATTGTTCCACAACATTGCGATATAGAGATTGATAGGAGGTTAATACCTGGCGAAAATCAGCAGGAAATAGAACAAAAAATTCACCAAGCAATTGCTGATTATAATGAGCAAGAATTAATTGAATACGAACTCGATAATTATTTATTTATACCTGCATCTGATATTTCAAAAGATCATGAATTAACAGTATTAGCCCTTGATGCAGTAAGTCGATTTACAAAACGAGATGCGCAACCACAAATATTTGAAGCTACTTGTGAAGCACCATTTTTTTCGGTAACGAGTAATATCCCAACATTGATTATGGGGCCGGGTGGTTTGGCTCAGGCTCATATTAAAGATGAATTTGTTGAAATTAAAGAGTTATATCTTGCAGCTGAAATATATTATGACTTAGCAAAAGATATATTAAATAAATAGGATGTGTTAATGATTATTGAACAAAAATTAAAAGAAAAAGGGATTATATTAGCAATGCCAGGGAAACCTAAGTTTTCTTATGTTTCAATTAAACAATGTGGTGATTTAATTTATACATCAGGCCACGATTGTAAAAAAAATGGGAATTTAATTTATAAAGGTTCGTTAGGAAAAGAGCTCACACTAGAACAAGGGCATGAAGCCGCCAAACAATGCATTATTAATATATTCTCCTCACTGAAAGATTATTTAGGTAATTTAGATAGAATTGATGAATGTATTAAGTTACTTGGCTTTGTTCAAAGTACGACTGAATTCAAAGATCAACCCTATGTGATGAATGGAGCATCTGATTTTTTAATCGAAATATTAGGTGAAAAAGGAAAGCATGCGCGTTCAGCAATAGGAACCAATACTTTACCTTTTGATACACCAGTTGAAATTGAACTCATAATAAAAATTAAACCTGAATAATAAAAGAAAATATATTAAAAATATAAATCTGCGGAATGTTATTAAATTCCGCAGGGTCCGATTACGTCTTAAAGGTACTTAACTATGTCACTACACGCGAGTAAAAGATTAAAGCGTTGGCAATTTATTGCGCTGACATTCTTATTGATAGCAGGCATTATTAACTTTCTTGATAGAGCCTCACTTTCAATAGCTAATTCTACTATTAGTAAAGAACTTGGTTTTAGTGCAACCCAAATGGGGTTATTGTTATCCGTTTTCTCTTTCGGTTATGCGCTTTGTCAATTACCGATAGGTATGGTCATGGAGCGTTTTGGGGTTAAAAAAATCTATGGCTTTGGTTTATTTTTATGGTCACTTGCGCAGACAGTGACGGGCTTTTTATCTTCATTTACCCACTTGGTTATTGCTCGCGTAGTTTTAGGAGTTGGTGAAGCACCACATTTACCAACAGGCGTAAAAGTCGTTAATGATTGGTACAATATTCGTGAACGTGGATTACCAATGGGTATTGTAAACATGTCCTCAACGCTGGCACAAGCATTAGCACCTCCATTGCTTATTGCTTTGATGCTTGCATTTGGTTGGCGTACCATGTTTATTATTATTGGTATTAGTGGGATTATCCTTTCTATTCTTTGGTTTATTTTTTATCGTAATCGTGAACAATTAGATTTAACTGAAGAAGAGCTGAATTATTTAAATGATGGTGCTCCGCCGTCATCAACAAATAAAGTGACATTTAAAGAATGGGCATCCTTATTTAAGCAGCGTTCTTTATGGGGCATGATTATTGGTTTTAATGGTGTTGGTTATATGGTTTGGTTATATCTAACATGGCTACCTGCTTATCTTGAAAACTCTCGAGGATTGAGTCTAGAAAAAACAGGTTGGGTGGCGGCTATTCCTTTCTTGTTCGGTGCATTAGGAATGTTAGTTAACGGTGTTGTAGCTGACTGGGTTGTTAAGCGCGGTGCCGATAAAATGAAAAGTCGTAAATGGATGATTTGTTTAGGGCTCCTTTTTGCAGCAATGTTTACATTGCCGGCAGCATATACTGAAAGTACTGCGTCAGCTGTTGCTTGTATTAGTTTAGCATTATTCTCAATCCACTTTGCAGGTACCTCGGCTTGGGGATTGATTTTAGTATCAGTACCTTCACGTTTGATTACCTCGGTGAGTGGTATTCAGAATTTTGGCGGATTCATTGGTGGATCTTTTGCTCCTATTATTACAGGTATGATTGTTGATAAAACGCATTCATTTACATTGGCACTAGTTGTTTGTGCTGTTGTCGCATTTCTAGCATCACTGGTTTATTTTTTCTTTGTTAATGAGCCAATTAAAGATCCAGCAGAAATGAAGTTGCAATCTATTTAGTGGTATAGCTCTATATTTTTTAAAACAGCCATCTTGTTTAGGTGGCTGTTTTATTTAATGGCAAGATGGCTAACCAAAAAATCAATAAATGCACGTGTTTTAGCGGGTAATGCGACGGTATTTGGATAAAGCAATTGAATATTTTGTGAAGGCAAGTGGAGTTCAGGGAATAAATGAGTCAGCCGTTTATGCTTAATATCTTCCCCAATTAACCAAGCGGGGCAAATTGCAACACCTAAAGAAGACAATACCATTTGATGAATAACGGCAGCAGAATTAGATTCATACTGACTTTTAATTATGGGTAAAGGGATTTTTTCACCTCTATTATTTTGTAAAAAGTATTGTGTATCTTGCCAATTTAATAAGCTGTGAGTGATCCACGGAATATCAGCTAAATCAGTAATGCTGTTGATTGAATGTTTTTCAATAAATTGAGGTGTTGCAACGAGATAAATAGAATAATCGCCAATTTTACGCGTTTTTAGGGATGAGTTTTTTAAATTACCAAGCCTTATTGCTAAATCTAGTTTTTCGGTAACTAAATCATCAAGGGATGAATTAAATGAATATTGTAGACGTAACTTAGGATAAAGACGGCAAAATTGCGGAAGTAATGGCAAGATAAATCGTTGCCCAAATTCATTGGTTGATGAAAAGCGTAATAAACCAGTCACACTAGTGCCTAAATTTTGGCTTCTTTCAAAAGCTTCATCAATTTGTAGCTGAATACGTTTGAAATCATCGTAAAAGTATTTTCCTACCTCTGTCAGTGCAATATTACGAGTATTGCGCGTCAATAAACTCACATTAAGCTCTGTTTCTAACTGTTTAATATCAATACTGACCATTGAACGGCTCAAACCTAATATATCAGCTGCTTTGGTAAATGACCCCGAATCTACGACCTGTAGAAAACTCATTATCTGCTTGAGATTTTTTTGCATAATCTGTTCAATTGTTTGCTTATATTAAACAATGATTTTACTTCTCTTGCATCGACAAAGAAAGGGCTAAACCCTATTCTTTGCGCCGGAGGTAGTTATGTCTTATCGATATAAAATCGCAACAGTGTTTCTGATCGGCTTCTTTATTGATTGTATTAATATTTTTATGTCAGCTATTGCACTGCCTGACATTGCTGGGGCGTTTTCAACTAGCCAGTCAATGGTTGCTTGGGTATCAAATGCGTATATTTTGGGTTTAGTGCTGATTATGCCGATAAGCTTATGGTTAGCGGGTCGGCTCGGTAATCAAAAACTAATGTGTTACTCAATGCTGCTATTTTCTATCAGTGTTTGGCTTTGCGGTATGAGTGATTCTATATATAGTTTGATTTTCTGGCGTTTTATTCAAGGAATGGCGGGGGGATTATTAATACCTGTTGGACAGGCATTAGTTTTTGCATTATTCCCAGGAAATGAGCGTCATCGTATTTCCACTATGATTATGACAGTCGCACTAATAGCACCAGCTTTTTCACCTGCACTTGGTGGGATTATTATTGATTCATTATCGTGGCGTTGGGTTTTTTATTCTAATTTGCCTTTTTCATTATTAGCGGCTTCTTTAGCGTGGGGATGGATTAAAAATAGCGAACGACAAGAAAGAGAAAAACCAGATATGTTTGGTTTGCTGATCGTCAGCTTAAGTTTATTAAGTTTGTTATTATCATTTTCTTTTTATAATGACTACCACAGTCTTATTTTGGCGTTGAGTAGTTTTGTTTTTTCGGGTGCTATGCTGTTTTTTTATATTCAATATGCCAAAAAATGCCAAGCGCCTATTCTTAATCTTCAATTGTTAAAAAATTATAATTTGCGAAATGCCTTTATTGTTTATTACGCCGTGCCCGGTATTTTTACTGGGGTAAATTTGCTGAATATTTTTAATCTACAGATAAATCTTGGTTTTAATGCCGGCGAGACAGGGTTATTCATGTTGATATACGCTGCTGGAGCGCTGGTATCGATGATAAGTGGTGGATATCTTTACCATCGTATGGGAAAGAAAAGCCTATTTGTTATTGGTATTCTTTTACACAGTGTCGGTATATTTCTTTTATTTCTAGTGTCGAGTTCCACAGATTTAAGCACCCTTATTCTTGCCTATTTATTAATGGGAATGGGTGGAGGGATCAGTGCAAATACCGCTCAAATAAGCTCATTAATCGATTTTGCTGATAAAGATTTATTACAAGGCAGTGTTCTTTGGAATATTAACCGACAAGTCGCATTCAGTGTGGGCACAGTGGTCTTGATATCCATTTTTAGTCTTTCTTCTGCATCAACAGACTCAATGCGCTATCAATACACCTTTTTTATCGCGTCGATACTCGGCCTATTATCATTAATTTCAGTTTTAAGAGGAAAAAAACAATGAACGCTAAAATGAATAAAGCACTACAAAGTGTGATTGACTTACATATTTTGATTGAAGATGTTTTCACCGGAAATAATAAAGAAGAAAGCTTAAATCAGCTTTTAGAGAGCTTCGATAATGATTTTAAGATGGTCACTATAAGCGGTATGCGTATTGGATTGACTGAAGTCACCGCATTATTTAGCCAAAATAGAGGAGGAAAGCCAACACTAAAAATCACGCTACAAAATATCACTCCTCTATATGAGCTTGAAAACTATTGCTGGATTCAATATCAGGAGCAGCAACAAACTGACAATACCAATACCCTTCGCACATCGGTTGTCTGTATTAAGGTTGAATCTGAACGATGTGATTGGGTTTATTTACATGAAACACCAGTTTTAAATAAATAAGCTAAAGAATATCTATCAATAGACAATAAACGGCTTTTATGAGCCGTTTTTATTTTCCTGATAAAATAAATGATATTTATTCTCATTTGTGATTGACCATCGGTCGGTCGAGTATTATTATGCCATTCATCTACTAAGATGGACAACATAATATGAAACGTATTTTTTTGATCTTTGCAGTTTGTCTGGGGACTTTTATGGCGACCTTAGATATCAGCATTGTGAATGTCGCTTTACCTGCAATAGGGCAAGATTTGAATGCGAATATGTCATTATTGCAATGGATTATTGATTCGTATGCATTGTGTTTATCAGCGCTGATTTTATCTGTGGGTCCTATTAGCGATCGCTATGGGAGAAAAAAAGTGTGGTTAATTGGTGTTGCCATTTTTACACTCGGTTCTGCAATATGCGCATTTTCAACTACGTCATCTACGCTTATTGGTGGGCGGATAATTCAAGGTATTGCGGCGGCAGCATTAATTCCGGGGGCATTATCGATTATCACTCAGGCTTTCACCAATGATATAGAAAGGATAAAAATTATTGGTATTTGGTCAGCTGTGAGTGCGCTGTCATTAATTATAGGGCCGATACTCGGTGGCTTTTTAGTCGATACCTTGGATTGGACAACTCTATTTTTGATTAATATACCGATAGGATGTATTACATTGCTTGTAGGTTTGTTAGGTATTAAGGAAAGTAGTGATCCTGATAAAGCCGCTTTTGATCCGATAGGTCAAATACTTAGCATCTTTGCACTGGGGGGGATCACTTTTGCTTTAATTGAAGCTGGAGATAAAGGCTGGGGAAATTATTTAACATTAAGTGGTTTAACGCTTGGTGTCATTGCATCACTATGTTTCATTTTTATTGAAGGAAAAGTGGCTAAGCCACTGTTACCCATATTTTTATTTAAGCAGAATACCTTTTTCTTTCAATACAATATGGCTTCATTTTCACTAGGTTTTGCGACTTACAGCAATGTTTTTTTTATTGCACTTTTCTTACAAAAAGGACAGGGTTGGGGAGCGTTGGAAGCGGGCCTTAGAATGGCACCAGAGTTTATTGCCATGGCACTTTTTTCATTTTCCTTTGGTAAGCTATCGAAATTTTTTAGTGTCAGAAATTTGATGATGATGGGCTTTGTTTTAATAGCAATAGCGTCAATGATGTTAACTCAGGTTAATTTTGATACGCCTTATATTCCTATAGCTCTAATGCTCTTTATCTTGGGGGCGGGAATGGGTATGGCAACACCAGCGATTAGCTCGCTTGTAATGGCTAGCGTAGAAAAAGCTTACTCAGGCATTGCTTCTGCGGTGATGAATGCGCTCAGGCAGACAGGGATGACACTTGGTATTGCATTACTTGGTACATTGATGACTCATCGTGCGGTGGATAGGCTACTGAACGACAATCAATTAGCGGCCGTATTTACAGAGAAAGAGCTTGAGCAAATGATTAATGGCGTACCAATCACTTCATCTATATTAATTGAAAATACCATTCGTAGTGCTTTTACCTCGGGTTTTAATGTGGCGATGTTGGGGGGGACAGTGGTGATTTTGGCGAGCTTAAGTTTAATGATAAGGCGCAAAATAGTTCAATAATACAGTTAGTCATTATGATTTAGTGTGGTAAATAAAAAAACACCTGCCGAAGCAGGTGTTTATATCAACGAGCAAATTTGCGAATTAATTATTCGTCAAGGAAGCTACGCAGAACTTCTGAGCGGCTTGGGTGACGCAATTTACGCAATGCTTTCGCTTCAATCTGACGGATACGTTCACGGGTAACGTCGAACTGTTTACCCACTTCCTCAAGGGTGTGGTCAGTGTTCATATCGATACCAAAACGCATACGTAGCACTTTCGCTTCACGAGCAGTTAAACCTGCTAATACTTCATGAGTCGCTGAACGTAAGCTTTCTGACGTAGCAGAGTCTAAAGGTAATTCTAAAGTCGTATCTTCAATGAAATCGCCTAAGTGTGAATCTTCATCATCACCAATTGGTGTTTCCATGGAGATAGGTTCTTTAGCAATTTTCAGCACTTTACGAATTTTATCTTCAGGCATTAACATGCGCTCAGCCAGTTCCTCTGGCGATGGCTCACGGCCCATTTCTTGCAGCATTTGGCGAGAGATACGGTTCAATTTATTGATAGTTTCAATCATATGAACCGGAATACGAATTGTGCGAGCCTGATCCGCAATGGAGCGAGTGATAGCCTGACGTATCCACCAAGTTGCATAAGTTGAGAACTTATAACCACGGCGGTATTCAAATTTATCAACCGCTTTCATCAAGCCGATATTACCTTCTTGAATCAAGTCAAGGAACTGTAAGCCACGGTTGGTGTATTTTTTCGCAATCGAAATAACCAGACGTAAGTTTGCTTCAACCATCTCTTTTTTCGCACGGCGCGCTTTCGCTTCACCGATAGACATGCGACGGTTGATATCTTTGACTTGTTCAATCGTTAGACCCGTTTCTTCTTCAACTTGGCGTAGTCTCTGTAAGCAACGTAAAATTTCTTCTTCAACTTCTAGCAGTTTTTCGGACCACGGCTTGTTCATTGCTTTGGCAGCAGTCAACCAAGTCTCGCTGGTTTCATTACCACTAAATAACGTGATGAAATTTTTCTTAGGCATTTTGCATTGTTCAACACAGAATTTCATGATGGTACGTTCTTGCAAACGCACTCTATCCATCATTTCACGCATATTGTTGACCAAATAGTCAAACTGCTTAGGTACTAAACGGAACTCTTTGAAAACATCAGACAACTCTTGAATAGCTGCGGCTGTTTTTGCATCACTACGGCCATATTGCTTGATATGTTGACGTGTTTTTTCATATTGAATACGAAGATCAGAGAACTTTTGACGAGCTAATTCAGGATCGATGCTGTTATCATCTTCGCTATCTTCCTCATCTTCCTCGTCTTCATCTTCATTATCATCTTTGTCAAGCTCTTCTTTTGGTAATTCAGAGCCAACATGTGTTGCGGTCGGAGCGAAATCCTCTTCAGCATTTGGGTCGACAAAGCCTGTAATCAAATCTGATAAACGGCTTTCTCCTGCCTCAACACGGTCGTATTGTTCAAGTAGATAAGTGATGGCCTCAGGGTATTCAGCGACAGAACACTGAACCTGATTGATACCATCTTCAATACGTTTTGCGATGTCGATTTCACCTTCACGGGTGAGGAGTTCGACAGTACCCATTTCACGCATATACATGCGTACAGGGTCAGTTGTACGGCCAATTTCACTTTCAACACTGGACAACACTTGTGCAGCAGCTTCTGCTGCATCTTCATCAGTATCGGAAGTATTTTCAGCCAAAATTAAATCATCAGCATCAGGTGCTTCTTCCATGACCTGGATGCCCATGTCATTAATCATCTGGATGATATCTTCAATTTGATCTGAATCGACGATATCTTCCGGCAGATGGTCGTTGACCTCAGCATAGGTTAAATAACCTTGCTCTTTACCCTTGGTTACGAGTAACTTTAGCTGCGACTGCGGGTTTTGCTCCATAAGACGGTATCCACACTTCTGAGTATTTAGATTGGTGTCGGTCGGCGAAACTATCGGCCAACAAGAACATACAAAGGGAATTTTTATTGTTTGCTACGCCCTTTATATTTCGTAGCATTTAAGGCATCAGCCTTGTTTTATGCGGCACTTAAGCCGTTTAGTATACTAATTCTGGGTTATATTTACGTTTTCATTCGAGAAAGCGTTATCAAGCTGACTTCTTTACGCTCTTCCGAGGTCAGTTTTTGTGTTCGTTCTTTTGCTATTAGATAGTTGAAACGTTCATCGAGTGCGCTATTAAATAGATGGTTTAGCGCATCTATAAATGTATTTTCCGCTATCTCCTCTATCTCTATATCGTTCCAAGTTGCTAGTTTTTCAAGCTGTGATGCATATTTATTATCGCGATAGCGCTCTAGCAGTTGCCCTGTGGTCATTCCGGGGTTGGAACGGCAAACATCAACCAATTCCTGAAATAGTGAAAGCCCCGGCATTTGTATATGGGCTATTCCCTCTAATGAGGGAACAAGTTCCGAAAGGTTCGGATTTTGTACCAACAGTGCGATTAATATTCGCATTGTCGTTGGTTTTAATGTTGGCGCCTGATAGTTTGGTTGCTCAGTAGTCTCTCTATCAATCATAGCAAGAACTTGAGAAATATCCGGTATACCAATAAAATTTCCTAATTCTTGGGCCATATAAAGGCGCAGAGTTTCACCTGGTATCTGCTTTATCAATGGGATAGCAAGTTTACTAAATTTTGCTCTCCCTTCAGGTATGGTTAAATCAACCTGAGGAACCAGTGAATCAAATAAGAACGTTGATAAGGTATGGGCATTTTGCATTCGTTGCTCAAAAGCCTCTTTACCTTCTTTACGTACCAATGTATCAGGGTCTTCGCCATCAGGTAAAAACATAAAACGTAGTTGGCGACCATCACTTAGATAAGGAAGTGCCGTTTCAAGGGCGCGCCATGCAGCTTCTCTTCCTGCTCGGTCTCCGTCATAACAGCAAATTACAGTGTCCGTTGAGCGATATAATAATTGGATATGTTCTGACGTTGTTGAAGTGCCTAGTGAGGCGACCGCATAGCTGATGTCATACTGAGCAAGTGCCACAACGTCCATATAGCCTTCGACGACAAGTAACTTTGTTAGTTCATTACTATTTTTTGTTGCTTCATATAGACCAAATAATTGGCGGCCTTTATGAAATATGTCAGTTTCTGGTGAGTTTAAGTATTTAGGTAATGCGTCACCTAATACACGACCACCAAAAGCGATAACACGACCACGTCTATCCCTGATTGGGAACATGACTCGTTCTCTAAAACGATCATATGTGCGGCCTTTATCATTAGTCACTAACATGCCAGCAGCATCAAGTTGCTGACGGCTTTCGGGATTAACTGCAAATTTTTTGAGCAAATTATCCCAGCCCGGAGGGGCAAAACCTATGGAAAAATGCGCAATAATATCTGCACTTAAACCACGTTGGCTTAAATAATCTTTGGCTTTATTTGCCGTTGGATGATTTAAGGCAGCGCAGTAAAACTGATTAATTTTCTCCATCAACTGATAAAGATTTTGTCGTTGATGTAGTTCAATTTGGCTTGCTCCTGTTCCTGTTTCGTATGGAACATCAAGACCGTGTGATGATGACAACTCTTCTATTGCTTCGACAAAATCAAGTTTGTCGTAATTCATTAAGAAATCGATGGCATTACCATGAGCACCACAACCAAAACAATAATAAAATTGTCTTTCACCATTAACAGTAAATGATGGTGTTTTTTCATTGTGGAACGGACAGCAAGCGTGATGGTTTTTACCCTGTTTTTTTAACGGGACTTTTGCATCGATTAAATCAATGATATCTATTCTTGCTAACAAGTCATTGATAAATGAACGCGGAATTCGTCCAGCCATAAGCCTCTTTTTCGCCTGTTGATGAACGATAATAAGCCGCGCTTCCTTTCGGAAAGCACGGCCTTTAACTGCTTACTAATACTGCCTGTAATGGTTGCGATTAGTATCGCGACCGAGAGATACTAATACAGGCGAGTACGGCGTGCGTTTTCGCGAGCCAGTTTCTTAGCATGACGCTTAACTGCAGATGCTTTAGCGCGTTTACGCTCAGTCGTTGGTTTTTCATAGAATTCACGACGACGAACTTCTGCTAAAACTCCTGCTTTTTCACAAGAACGTTTGAAACGACGTAGTGCAACGTCGAATGGCTCGTTTTCACGTACTTTAATTACCGGCATGTGCCTCTCACCTCAATAGAAATCGGTTTGTTGCTGGTATTGGTTCACCAGCCTTCATTTAAAATGGTGCGGAATTTTACTTCAATGAGTACGGGTTTGTAAAGTGCCGTATAAAATTGAATCACGCAAGATTATCTGTTTTTCTGCTGTTTCGTTGAAAAAACAAGCAAAACCAAATAATAATGAGAATTAGCCACACGAAATTTTTATTACAGGGTGTTGATTATAGACTATACAACAGGGAAAGTCAGCCTTTATGCCAACATTAATTACACGATAGTCCAAATTTAATGATAAACTCGAACAGATGTAATATACAAGGGTAGTGTCATGCGCGTTTTAGGTATTGAAACTTCTTGCGATGAAACCGGGATCGCAATCTATGATGATAAACTAGGTCTGTTAGCTAATCAATTATACAGCCAAATTAAAGTCCACGCAGACTACGGTGGTGTTGTTCCTGAATTGGCTTCTCGCGATCATATTCGTAAAACAGTGCCGTTAATCCAAGCTGCACTTAAAGAAGCGAATTTAACGCGTGCTGATATCGATGCGGTGGCTTATACCGCAGGTCCTGGACTTGTCGGTGCATTGATGGTTGGCGCAACTGTTGGGCGTTCTTTAGCATTTGCATGGAATGTGCCTGCGGTGGCAGTTCATCATATGGAAGGTCATTTATTGGCGCCAATGCTTGAAGATAAAACGCCAGAATTTCCTTTTGTTGCACTACTCGTTTCAGGTGGTCATACCCAGCTTATTAGTGTGACTGGAATTGGTGAATATGAGTTACTGGGCGAATCGATTGATGATGCTGCCGGTGAAGCTTTTGATAAAACGGCCAAACTTCTTGGATTAGATTATCCTGGCGGGCCAGTGTTGTCGCGTATGGCGCAACAAGGTGTAGAAGGGCGATTTGTATTCCCACGACCAATGACAGACAGACCAGGTCTTGATTTTAGTTTTTCAGGATTAAAAACATTTGCCGCAAATACCATTCGTAATAATGCCGATGACCCGCAAACACGCGCTGATATTGCGAGAGCATTTGAAGACGCTGTCGTTGATACATTAGCAATTAAATGTAAGCGTGCACTTGAACAAACAGGATTCAAGCGTTTGGTTATGGCTGGCGGCGTAAGTGCAAATCGTGCTTTACGTGCAAAAATGGAAACTGTACTTAAACAACGTGGAGGCGAAGTTTTCTATGCACGCCCTGAGTTTTGTACTGATAATGGCGCAATGATTGCATTGGCCGGTTTGATCCGTCTTAAAGGCGGTTCAACGACAGGACTTGCGGTGACCGTGCGCCCACGTTGGCCTCTCGCTGAACTTCCTCCTCTCGAAAAATAAGACGTAATTCATTTTTGAATAAAAGAGCTGAAATCAGCTCTTTTTTAATGACAAATTTTTAGTTACAAAAATTGAATGTGTGATTAATGTAAAATCGTCACTGCATCTTCAAGGCGAATAGCACGATTTTTGACCATATTGGATGTCTGAGTACTTTGCTCTACTAACATCGTACTTTGCTGAGTAATGGATTCCAACTCACTAACGGCTTGTGTAATGTCTGATAATCCTACGGCTTGTTCAGAAGTCGCATGACTAATATGGGTAATTAGCTGGGTAACATTTTGCACTTGATTCACAATATCTTTCATTGTGCTGCCTGCGGTATTGACTTGTACCTTTCCTGAGTTAACTTTCTTTTCGCAATCGGTAATCAGTTCTCGAATATCGTTAACCGCACTAGCACTTCGGCTGGCAAGGCTGCGAACTTCTTTGGCGACGACAGCAAAGCCTCTCCCTTGTTCTCCGGCTCGTGCGGCCTCTACAGCAGCATTAAGAGCCAGTATATTGGTTTGAAAAGCAATATCTTTAATCACATCCGTAATCGAGTTTATTTTACTGGTGCTATGTACAATATCATCCATGGTATTGACGACTTCTTCCATGATAGCGCCACCGTTGAGGGCGGTTTCACTGGTTTGATTTGAAAGCTTATCTACCTGAGTTGTGTTATCAGCATTCATTTTAACGGATACCGTCATTTGATTCATGGTGGCGACCGTTTGCTGCATATAACCTACCGTTTTTAGTGTATGGCTATCGAGTTTACCGCAATCATTGACAATGGATTCGCTGCCTTTACGTACATTATCGACCTGTTCAGAAACATCATTGATTAGCCAACGACAAATTAAGCCAAGTTGACCAATTGCACGTAAAAGTAGGCCTATTTCATCTACACGATTCATATGGTCAATACTATTGCGTTCACCTTTTGCCACATTGAGTGCTTGTGCTGTGATATTTTCGATAGGTTTTGCGATTGTTCGTTCAAGAGCCAAACTACCGATTATTAGCGTCAAGAATGTACAAATGCTCGAGGTGATTAAGGGCATCTCGCGCATCCCAATGGCTGCTGCCATCGAAATCCACACAATAAACAATAAAGCCATTAACAAGCGAATTCGCCAACGAGTGGATATGGTTGAACAATGAAATAATCTATTTTTGGCCAGTACAATACCTTTGTAGATTTTTTTACTGCATCTATTGTCACACATGGCTGCATAAAGCGGTTCTACGGCGGCGATTTCTTGGCGAGTAGCGCGGATTCGAATTGACATATAGCCTGTAATTACACCCTGCCTTTCCATGGGAATGATGTTTGCTCTTACCCAATAATGGTCACCATTTTTACGTCTGTTTTTGACGATGCCAGTCCATGGTTCTCCTTTTTTTAAAGTTGACCACATATCAGCAAATGCTTCTTTTGGCATATCAGGATGGCGAATAATATTGTGAGGTTTATGGAGTAATTCGTTTAATTCATAACCACTAACTTGAACAAAGAAATCATTGGCATGGACTATGTTTCCTTGTAAGTCACTTGTCGTCATTAATGTTATATCTTCATCTAAGATATGTTCGTTTTGAGTGATATAAAGAGTTCTGCTCATGTTATTACCATTATGTTATACCCACCATTTTTGAAGTAACAGAGTGTCGGTTCTCGCTAAAGGGCGTCCTTTGGACTTCATGGTCAGAGATTGACGTAAAATTCATCAGGAATATTCATTTTTCGACTATCTGTAACTCGAATTATTTAGGGTATGGTTTTATTTTGCTTCTATATAGTCGACAGCTTGTAAATATTCATTAGTAATAAATTTGCAATTATTTAACTTTTTCTTAAAAATGTGCGCTACCTATGATAAATAGGTGCGATAGCACGATCTGCTGTTCATACAGTTTTAAGGGTAGATATATCACTTTTGTTCTTCATGACTTTTTGTAGAGAGGAAAAAGGATGGGAGAATAACATGGGCAATAGGCGTTAAAAATTAGGCTGAAAGCTCAGCCCAATTCCGAGAATTAATCGTCTTGTTCCTGATCTTTGACTTCTTGAGCAATTTCTTTGTTTGTTTTTTGCTTTTTATTTTTCAATTTTTGCCAAATACGACTTTCTTGTCCGCGCCATAAACGCTGTATATTGGCGTGGTGACGTACGAGAACTAAACAAGAAAGCATCGCCACAGGGAAGGTGAACTCTGGTTTGAACCACCAAACATAGAAAGGGGCTAGCAGTGCGCTTACGATAGCTCCCAGTGATGAATAACCGCTAAGAAGAACCGTTAGTAGCCAAGTCCCCGCAATCAAGCCTGAGAGATCCCAGCCAATGGCAGCGATTGAGCCGAATGCTGTTGCAACGCCCTTACCACCTTTAAAATGAAAGAAAACCGGATAAATATGGCCTAGGCAGGCTGCAATTGCGACAAAGCCAAGATAGAATGGTTGCACATTTAAATAGTAAGCTAGCCAAACAGGTATCATCCCTTTTAACACGTCGCAAATAAGTACTGCGGCAGCGGCAGCTTTACCACCGACACGTAATACGTTAGTTGCACCAGGATTTCCTGAGCCGTGTTGACTCGGATCAGGTAGTCTTGCTAAACGGCAGATCAGTATCGCACTGGAAACTGATCCACAAAGGTAGGCGAAGATTATCATGCCAAGCGCGGTTGCACTCATAGCTAACTCCAAAACGGTTAAGGCCATATATTCACTTCAGTCTTGGATAATACGCATATTTTTCCAGAAGTGGTATCAATTCAGCATAGAAACGAGAAAATGACGTGATGGATATCGTATTTATTGAACAATTATCAATCATTACCACCATTGGTGTATATGACTGGGAACAAGATATTGAACAAAAGCTAGTGCTCGATATCGAAATGGGATGGGATAATAAACGCGCGTCAATGAGCGATAATGTAGAATACTGTCTAGATTATGCGCAAGTTAGCAATGCGATAATTAATCATGTTGGGAAAAATAAATTCGGACTAGTAGAACGAGTTGCTGAAGAAGTTGCTCAACTTTTGCTTAATCAATTTCAATGTCCTTGGGTTCGAATTAAAGTCGCCAAACCGGGTGCTGTCGCTCGGGCACTTCAAGTTGGGGTTATAATCGAAAGAGGCACGAAAACGGCTTAAAAAATGACTGGCGGCATTCTACCGCCAGTATCGCCAAGCGCTATAGCTTCATTTTTAATATTTGCTGCTGTTGCTGCCAGTTTGCAACTTTTTCAATTCGCTGACGCGTTAATTCATCTCTAATCTGCGGACCTTGGAAACCTTGCTCAACAATCGGTTTTACATTGACACTTTGTGCAACGTTAAAGGCTTGGCGTAGAAACTCAGCTTGTGGGTAAGCTTGTTGCTCAAGGCCTTTTCTTCCTCGAGCATCGGCCTCACTGATGATACTTAATTGCAACACGCGTTCAGGTTTTCGCCAACTATCTAAGCCATCAAACAACTGAATTAAGTTAACCGCGCTCAGCTTATCGATAACATGGACTTTATCATGATAGCGCGCGCTAAGGCGGGCAAGATCACGCGCATTGGTGGGCACTTTTAACCTTTCGCAAAGTTGCTCGATTAGCGGGATACCTGCTTCACCGTGATTTGGATGGCTCGGCCAGATATTTTTAGGCGTTAGCGCTTTACCCACGTCATGGCATAGCGCGGCAAAACGGATATCGATATCTTGAGATAAACTTGCCACTATTTTCATCACCATTAGTGTATGAATTCCTGTGTCAATCTCAGGATGCCATTTTTCCGGTGCAGGAACACCAAACAGGTTATCTATTTCAGGAAAAAGGACCGCAAGAGCACCACATTGACGTAAAACATCAAAGTACACTTGAGGTGAGTTCGACATTAATGCCTTTTGTGTTTCTGTCCAGACTCGTTCAGCAGTTAAGTACGATAACTCACCTGAAATAGTGATCGATTGCATTAACGCCATAGTTTCTGGCGCAATGCTAAACCCTTGTTCTTGGTAACGTGCTGCAAAGCGAGCGACGCGTAATACACGTAATGGATCTTCAGCAAAAGCCGCTGAAACGTGGCGTAGTAGACGATTGTTTAAATCATCAACGCCATGATAGGGATCAACAAGTTCACCTGAGTCGTCTTGCGCAATCGCATTAATTGTCAGATCTCGACGTAATAAATCATCTTCAATAGTGACATCCGGTGCGCTATAGCAACTAAATCCGGTATAACCTGTGCCAATTTTCCGCTCTGTTCTTGCTAACGCATACTCTTCATGCGTTTTTGGGTGCAAAAAAACAGGAAAATCTTTTCCGACTTGCTGAAATCCTTGCGCTAACATAGCTTCAGGTGTGGTGCCTACCACCACATAATCTCTATCTGAAATAGGCAACCCAAGTAGTTGGTCTCGTACTGCACCACCAACGAGATAAACTTTCATTATCTTAATTCATCCAACGGTCATGACGTTTTTTACGACGTGGAATAATATGAGGTAAAATCAAACCAAAAATAAGGCCAACACCTGCAACGCCACCGCCATACATAAACCACTGTAAGATCAGTTCGCGACGACGGTCATCAAGGTTAACTTCGACAATTTCGAGCTTTTTGCCTGCTTTAATTAACTCGTTTTTTAATTTTTCATTTTCAGCTTTTAACTGTTTAACGATGCTATCGTTATCGGCAACGCTTTGCTGCATATTGGCAGTACGCGTATTCCAAGTATTATCGATATTATCTAATTGTTGACGAAGTTTTTGATTTTCAGCTTCAAGTTCTGGAATACGTATTTTCATACTCGGCGTATTATTTAATTGCTCAATAGGAAGCCAAACTGTTCTCCCTTTTTCATCTTTGACTTGAGCAAATTTGTCATCTGTTGAGATAAGTTCAACAGGTTCTCCAGCATTGAGCGTACCAACAATGCGATATTTAGTCCCTGGGCCACTATGGACATAAGTTGATAACTCATCTGATACATAACGCTTTTCTGCTGCGTGAGCGCTAACTGATAGGCCTAGCCCCATGATTGAAATTAATAATAATGGAATTTTTCGCATGGTGTTTAGTATCTTTTTTTAGGTGAATGGATTTTATATTATTCAAATACTAATGAGTTAAGTGTGCGTGTGCAAATGCTTAACACTAAATGTTTGTAAAGAATGAGAACTATCTTAACTCACTAAATAAGACATTTTTTAGTACGGATATCAATATAACCCTCTACAAGAAGGTGAAAGTGTAGAATTTTTGGTTTCTGTGCAGTTTGTTTTCTCAGGCAACTCTGATTGGGGTAATATGAAGGCAGTGAAATTGTCAAATAAGGAAATATATGAGCCATATAGAAGTTGAACTCAAACTAGATGCAAAGAGTTCTGCTATTGATGCTGTTCGCCAGTGTGTATCGGCACTTTCTCATCAGCATATCGAACCCAGTAAATTGACAAATATTTATTTTGATACGAAAGAAAGGCAATTACGTCAATGGGATATGGGGCTGCGAATTCGTGGCTATGATGGACACTATGAAATGACTATTAAGACAGCCGGTCAGGCTATTAGTGGGTTACATCAGCGTCCTGAATATAATATTGATATAGATTCCCCTGAACTTGATCTGGCCGCTTTTCCGGCTGAGATCTGGCCAGAAGACACAGATATTCAAGCGTTACAAACACAACTAGAGATTTTATTTAGCACTAATTTTGTACGTGAAAAGTGGTTAACTACTTTTGAAGACAGTGAAATTGAAATTGTTTTTGACCAAGGCACTATATCTGCCGGTTCGAAAGATCTTCCTATACAAGAGTTTGAACTAGAACTGAAAAAAGGTTTTGTCGCCGATGTGCTTAATTTAGCTAAAAAGTTGGCAGATATTGATGGCCTGCATCTTTCTTCAATCAGTAAGGCGGCTCGTGGTTATTCGCTGCTTTCTCCCGAAGTTGCGCCATTAACTCCGCCTGACGCAGTGTTTGATTATGAACAGCAACCATTAGAACAGTCATTAACACGCATGCAGTTGCTGTGCCAACAGCATGAAACTTATTGGTTAGCGGATGGTAATCATGCAAGGCAAGGGTTAGAAGAGTTTTTACGTTTTGTTCAGGCTTTTTTAATTCATTATCAAAATTCAGCTCCGCACTTTATTCATGACACTCCCCTTGAGCAACTGCGCTTAAATGTGGCTGATGAAAGTATGAGTGCCGATACCTTTTGCTATAGTAGTCCTTGGCTAAAATGTAAATTAGCATTTATACAATGGTTGATCGCCTTAACTTATTCAGATGTTCCATAAGGTATTGATGAAATGCATCCTTTTCCTCAGTTGCTGCAAAATAATAGTCAACGTATTTTAAGTCAGTTAACAGAACAAGCGAGCGAGTTACTGCCGCTCAGTGAGCAAGAACTTCACTTTTTATCGTTTAGTGATTTTGCGCTTAAACAGGTACTGGCTCATTCACGTTTTTTGCTACAAATTCGTGTTCAACCACCTCAAGCAGATGAGTGGCAACATTATGCCGATTGGTTGAAAGAGGATGTATTATCTGTTTCGAATGAAGAACATCTAATGCAGGTATTACGCACTTTTCGTCATCAAGTATTGGTGCGTATTGCCTGGATGCAAACATTAGAAACATGTTCACAAAAAGAGACAATTCAACAGCTTAGTGAACTCGCCGAAGCTTTAATCGTCGCGGCTAGAGACTGGTTGTATCACGAGTGCTGCCAATCGTGGGGTACACCTTGTGATAGTGAAGGTTATCCGCAAATTTTACTCGTTCTTGGAATGGGTAAACTGGGTGGGCGAGAGCTTAATTTTTCATCTGACATTGATTTAATCTTTGCTTATCCAGAAAATGGAGTGACGCGAGGAGGGCGTAAAGAACTTGATAATGCACAGTTTTTTACGCGATTAGGTCAAAAACTTATTCGTGTGTTAGATCAAGTGACTGCTCAGGGCTTTGTTTATCGAGTCGATATGCGCTTGCGTCCGTTTGGTGATAGCGGGCCACTGGTGTTCAGCTTTTCTGCACTTGAAGATTACTACCAAGAGCAGGGGAGAGACTGGGAACGTTATGCGATGGTTAAAGCACGCATTATGGGGCCTGATAGCCTGCATTATGCGGATAGCTTACGTAAGTTATTACGCCCTTTTGTTTACCGTCGATATATTGATTTCAGTGTTATTCAATCTTTGCGTAATATGAAAAATATGATTGAACGGGAAGTCAGACGCCGTGGTTTAGTGAATAATATTAAATTAGGCGCAGGTGGTATCCGTGAAGTTGAATTTATTTCTCAAGTATTTCAGTTGATACGGGGTGGCCGAGAACCTGTTTTACAATCCCAATCTTTATTTGCTACATTACAAGCTATTCGTGATTTAACTCTTTTACCCGATGAACAGGTAGTTATCTTAGAAGATAGCTACATTTTCTTGCGTCGTGTTGAAAATTTGCTGCAAAGTATTGACGATCAACAAACACAAACCTTACCAGACGATAATTTGAATCAAACTCGAATTGCGTGGGGAATGGGTTTTACCGATTGGCACGCATTTTATCAAGCTTTGACGCAAAAAATGGCCGCAGTGCATCATATTTTTACTGAGCAAATCGGTCAAGATGATGAAGCCGACGATACCAATACTTGTGATGAAATTTATATCACCCTTTGGCAAAGTGAATTATCTAAAGAAGAACTTGCAACATATTTGCCGTCAGCAGATGAAGAGATTGCACAAAAAATTATTCATGCCATTTTGATGTTTCGTCATGATTTGAATAAACGCACAATAGGCCCGAGAGGTCGTGATGTGCTTGATGAATTAATGCCAAAATTGCTCGCCAAAGTGGGTGAGAGAGATGATGCAGGGCAGGTCATTGAGCGGATGACTCCATTGCTACTCAGTATTGTTAGTAGAACTACTTACCTTGAACTGATGCTTGAGTTTGATGAGGTGCTAACTCATGTGATCCGCTTATGTGCGGCTTCACCAATGATAGCCGAACAATTGGCTCAGCATCCATTATTACTCGATGAACTTCTTGATCCTCAATCTTTATATCAACCTTTACCTTTAACATCTTATCGTGATGAATTGCGTCAATATTTAATGCGTGTGCCAGAAGATGATGAAGAACAGCAGCTCGAGGCATTACGCCAATTTAAGCAGGCTCAACTTTTGCGCATTGCAGCAGAAGATATTTCTGGCGTTTTACCTGTGATGAAAGTAAGCGATCATCTGACTTATTTGGCAGAAGCTATTATTGATGCTGTTGTGCATCAAGCATGGCAGAAAATGGCAAAACGCTATGGCGAACCAGCTCATTTATTGCAACAAGATGAAAAACAATATGGTTTTGCGGTATTAGGTTATGGAAAACTTGGGGGATGGGAGCTGGGTTATAGTTCTGATCTTGATTTAGTTTTCATTTTTGATTGCCCAATAAACGTCGTGACTAACGGGGAACGCTCTATCGATGCATGGCAGTTTTATTTACGTGTCGCGCAACGAATAATTCATCTTTTTAGTACTAGAACGACTTCGGGTGTTTTATATGAGGTTGATGCACGTTTAAGACCTTCTGGCGAGTCAGGTATGTTGGTGAGTACTATCCAATCTTTTGGCGAATATCAACAAAATGAAGCATGGACGTGGGAGCATCAAGCTTTGATCCGTGCGCGGATGGTATTTGGGGATACGCCGCTACAGCAAAAATTTAATCAAATTCGTCATGAAACACTTTGTACCGTGCGTGACCCCGATGTATTACGCCAACAAGTGCGTGATATGCGCTTGAAAATGCATCAGCATTTAGGCAGCCATGAACAGAGTTTATTTGATTTAAAAGCAGACCCAGGCGGCATTACGGATATTGAGTTTATCGCGCAATATTTGGTATTACGTTTTGCATCAAAGAAGGATGTCTTAACGAAGTGGTCAGATAATGTACGTATTTTTGAGTTAATGGCGAAAAATGATTTGATACCTCAAAATGAAGCGGATGCATTAACGCATGCCTATGTCACCCTACGTGATGAGCTTCACCATTTATCGTTGCAATCGCTTCCTAGTCGTGTAGATATTGGCCGTTTTTCAAATGAAAGAAAATTAGTGCTTGAGAGTTGGGCTCGCTATTTAGGGCCAATATCTTGAGGTATGACGGGTTAATATCCTAAACAATTTGAATTGTAGCTGATATTATCCAATATGCTAATATTGGCGCTATTCATTATCAGATTTCTTTTAAAACTGGAGTACGGGATGAAAGTAACACTTCCTGATTATAAACAAGCAGGTGTACTAGTTGTTGGTGATGTCATGTTAGACCGTTATTGGCATGGGCCGACTAATCGGATCTCACCAGAAGCTCCTGTTCCGGTTGTTAAAGTGACAATGGTTGAAGAGCGTCCTGGCGGCGCGGCAAACGTAGCGATGAATATTGCTTCATTAGGTGCAAATTCACGCCTTGTTGGGTTGACTGGCATCGATGATGCGGCGAAAGCACTAACTGAGACCCTAAACACAGTCAAAGTTCGTTGTGACTTTGTAGCTATTCCTACTCATCCAACCATTACTAAATTGCGTGTTTTATCGCGTAACCAACAATTAATTCGATTGGATTTTGAAGAAGGTTTTGAAAACGTAGACGCTCAGCCAATGTTAGAGCGCATTGAACAAGCGTTACCGCATATTGGCGCGCTAGTGCTTTCTGATTATGCGAAAGGCGCACTAACGCAAGTTGAAAAAATGATAGCGTTAGCGAATAAAGCGGGTGTGCCTGTCTTGATTGATCCGAAAGGAAATAATTTTGAGCGCTACCGCGGTGCCACATTATTGACGCCTAATATGACTGAGTTCGAGGCAATTGTGGGTCGCTGTAAAGATAATCAAGATGTGGAAGAAAAAGGCATGCAATTGCTTGAATCTTTAGATTTGACTGCATTGTTAATTACTCGCTCTGAACAAGGCATGAGTCTAATTCGCCGTGACGAAGCGCCTTTACACCTGCCAACAGAAGCACAAGAAGTTTTTGATGTAACTGGTGCTGGCGATACGGTTATTGGCGTATTAGCGGCATCAATCGCTTCAGGCCGCCCATTGCATGAGGCCTGCGCATTAGCCAATGCGGCAGCGGGTGTTGTGGTGGGTAAACTCGGTACTTCAACGGTTTCACCTATTGAGCTTGAAAATGCCATCAGAGGTCGAGCGGATAACGGTTTTGGTGTGATGGATGAAAATCAATTAAAGCTCGCGGTTGCAAATGCAAGGCAGCGTGGTGAGCGCGTAGTTATGACAAATGGCTGCTTTGATATTCTTCACGCTGGTCATGTTTCTTATTTAGCCAATGCCCGTAAGCTCGGTGATAGGTTAATTGTGGCGGTTAACAGTGATGCTTCAACCCGTCGTTTGAAAGGTGAAACGCGTCCGGTTAACCCATTAGAGCAGCGTATGATTGTGCTTGGTGCTCTCGGTGCCGTCGATTGGGTTGTACCGTTTGAAGAAGATACCCCACAACGTTTAATTGCTGAAATTTTGCCTGATATTTTAGTCAAAGGTGGTGATTACCGCCCAGAAGATATCGCGGGTAGTGTAGAGGTTTGGGCTGCAGGTGGTGAGGTTATGGTACTTAATTTTGAAGATGGTATTTCCACCACAAATATTATTAAAAACATCATGAAAACAAGCTAATTAATTTGGATTAATGATGGTTGTTAATAGAGCTTAATCTTGGTGTGATGCCAAAATTGGGCTTTATTTTGCGTGTAACCAAAATTACGCCATGGAAAAGACGATGATAAAAATGACTAATGACAATTTAAAAAATAGCACCACGCTGATGGCTTGTGGTGCTATACATTATTTAATGAGTATCAAAGGCTAGTGTGCTTTACTTTGTTGCACATACGGGGTGTATACACCCGTTAGGCTCTCAAGGAAGGACACAATGTCATCGACATCTTTTTGAGGCAGTTCAGTACCAACTTGATAACGTAGCATTAATTTGACTGCTTCATCCATTGTGGCGACATCACCACGGTGAAAGTAAGGTGCTGTTAAGGCAATATTACGCAAAGTAGGGACTTTTTGGCGAAGCTTGTCCCGCTCATCTGAGGTCACATTCATACGACCAATATCTGCCGGGTGTAATTCACCAAATTCAAAGTCTTTTTTCAGACCGAGAGGTTCAAAAGAGCGACCGCCAAGGATCACGCCACCATGGCATGTTGCACATTTATTTTCCTTAAATAGCTGATAACCTTGTTTTTGTTGAGCAGTTAACGCATTTTCATCACCCCGTAGCCAGTTATCAAATGGGGAGTTCGGCGTAATTAATGTTTTTTCAAATTCAGCAATCGCATCAGTGATGGTATCTCCCGTAAATCCTTCAGGATAAACGATATTAAAATCTTGTTTTAAAACGGTATCTTTATCTAATTTACTTATGATTTCATCCCAAGATTTAGATGCCATCTCAATTGGATTTAATGGTGGGCCACCAGCTTGTACTTGTAAGGTAGGTGCTCTTCCATCCCAAAATTGTTCAACATTAAATGTGGAGTTAAAGACGGTTGGTGCATTGATTGGTCCTACTGCGCCACCAACACCAATGGATGTTTTACGACCATCAACTCCTCCTGCATTCAATGCATGGCAGTGCGCGCAGGATATTGTGCTGTCTCCTGATAAGCGTGAGTCATGATAAAGACGAAAGCCAAGAGCAACTTTTTGTTCGTCTACTTCGATTGATTGTGGAATGGGCTGAATGGGTTCATTAAGGTGCTCTTTTGCCGTATCCGCACTTGCATAATACTGTTTGCGCTGGTTTGCTATCCAGCTAAGTAAATTAGCGCGTTCCTCATCACTTACACTGCTTGCCCAGTGAAGAGCGACATAGCGAGTAGGGGGCATTGTATGATTTTGCATAACCCATTCAATTTTATTTAGCTCACTTTGTGGAACCGCTGTCCCAGATATTAGTGCTGCGCGAGCAGTTTCAAGATTAAAGGATTTATAGCCAAGTTGAATATCATAATCCATTAATTGCTTAGCGATTGGGAACGATGCATAGGCGGGTAATTCAGTTGACGGGGTATGGCAGTAATCACATCCTTTTTCATTAAAAAAATTTAGGATTTGAGTATTTTCCGCTAGCGTTGAAGCGGGAATGTCGTTATTAAGCTTTCGTTGATTATCATGATACCAGACATAGCCCGATAATCCGAAATAACCAAATAAAAGCAAAAATACGATGGCAACCGTAATACGAGTAAGTTTTTTCATTACACTATCCTTGAGATATTGCGGTTAATTATTTTTAATTAATTTATAGACAACACCCTATAATGGATAAATTAATATAATTAGATTTGATTTTTATCAAAGATAGCCATTGGTTTAATCGATTGATAAAATAGCTTTTACCTATTGATTAAAAAATTAATATTGTGAATACAGATTATAAGGATTAAATAGATAATAAAGAGATATTTTAAATTACAGCTAACAAATTGATTATTATTTGTTTTTTGGTGTTTTTATTATCTGAGGCTTAATGGGGATTACGGCACGAAATGTAATCTCAATATAGACGTTATTTTTTAAGATAATTAAAAAGAGAAAAAATATTTTTCTTTATATTTTATAAACCATCAAATACATATGAATATAGCTTAAATAGTTTTATAGCTAAATATCTATTTGAATTTTTCAAATAAAGTGACTCATTAATTGAAATCACTTTACCCGTCAATTAATGAGCTTACTTTTCTTCGGTCACGTTATCGTCATTAAAACGTGCTTCCAGTGCACTAACGCGCTGTTCCATTTGCATGAGTTTTTCACGAGTACGCAATAAAACTTGAGTCTGAATATCGAATTCTTCTCTACTGACTAAATCAAGTTTGCCAAGTTGTGATTGTAATAGTGAGCGTAGTTTTTTATCAAAGTCTTCACCTAAATCACGGACACCTTGTGGTAAAGCGCCTTGGATTTGACGTGCAACTTGTTCAAGTTTTTTCGGATCGAGCATTCGCGGGTCCTTAAATTTTTAGTAAAAAGGTTTTCAGTAGTTTAATACTTGCAGGGCAATCAATAAACCTCTTTATTCCCTTTACGCATCATAGTTCTGGTTGAGGTAGTGTTGGTTTCGCTCATTATCGACTAAGTCATTCATTTTTATTGACGAAAAATGTGAGTAGTTCTCCAATATTGATTTTCATCGTTGCACAGTCGAAATATTGGCGCTATATTAATTGCGTTTATCTCAGGGCGGGGTGTAAGTCCCCACCGGCGGTAACATGCATCGAGCATGAAGCCCGCGAGCGCTTTATCATTTTGGTGGTAAAGGTCAGCAGATCCAGTGTAAATCTGGAGCCGACGGTTATAGTCCGGATGGGAGAGAATTAACTGTATCTGCATGTTTGTGCTATTTAGCACAATATTGTTCTGCATACCTGAATTTATAAATGGCGATGGCTCATTTATCTATTCATCATTTCTCGTACTCCTAAGACTGCCCTGATTCTGGTAACTAAATAATTTACATTTTTAAGAGGTTTTTACCATGAATCAGACGCTACTTTCAGAATTCGGTAACCCGAACGAACGTGTTGAAAATGCTATAGAAGCACTACGCCAAGGTAAGGGTATTCTTGTTCTTGATGATGAAGATCGTGAGAACGAAGGCGACCTTATTTTTGCTGCCGAAACAATGACGACGGAACAAATGGCATTTACTATTCGCTATAGCAGCGGGATTGTTTGCTTATGTATTACCGAAGAACGTCGCAAACAACTTGATATCCCTATGATGGTGGAAAATAACACTAGCCAAAACCAAACTGCATTTACTGTCACGATTGAAGCTGCGAAAGGGGTTACAACGGGCGTTTCTGCGGCGGATCGTACCACGACTATCCATACCGCTATCGCAGACAATGCAGTGCCGGCAGATATTAACCGCCCTGGACACGTATTTCCATTACGTGGACGTGAAGGTGGTGTGTTGGCGCGCCGCGGTCATACGGAAGCATCAATTGATTTGGCAACAATGGCAGGTTTCAAACCGGCGGGTGTCTTGTGTGAATTGACGAATGAAGATGGTTCAATGGCTCGCACACCTGAAGTTGTTGCTTTCGGAAGAGAGCACGGTTTAACGGTTGTGACGATTGAAGATCTCGTTAATTACCGTGAGCAACTAGCTAAAAAAGCAGGATAAGTTAGTCAATTAATACGTTAAGCATATAGTGCTAGGCCACGAAGTTGCACACCTTTGTGGCCTTTTCAATTTTTTTGATGATCATACTCATAATTACCCCACTGTGTTTCACGCTAAAAAGCGTATGCTGATAATAGAATCACTTTTGAGTGGAGTTTAATTATCATGTCAATCAATACCTCTGAACACACAAATAGAATGCCTGCTGTTTTTATTGGTCACGGTAGCCCAATGAATGCGGTTGCAGATAATCCATACACCAAAGCATGGGAAGAATTGGGCAAAACGTTACCAAGACCAAACGCTATTTTGGTGATTTCGGCGCACTGGTATACCAATGGAACTGCTATTACGGCAATGCAAAAACCTAAAACAATTCATGATTTTGGTGGCTTTCCTGATGAGCTCTATCAAATTCAGTATCCTGCGCCAGGCTCTCCTGAACTGGCTAAGCGAGTAGCAGAGATATTAGCTCCACAAGATATTTTTTTAGATAAAACTGAATGGGGTTTAGATCATGGAACGTGGGAAATTTTAGTCCGTATGTATCCGCAAGCGGACATCCCAGTTGTGCAATTGAGTATTGATGGCTCGAAGCCCGCAGCGTGGCACCATGAGTTAGGTCAAAAGCTCTCAAGTCTAAGAGATGAAGGCGTGCTAATTATGGGGAGTGGTAATGTGGTGCATAATTTAAGAGCGATGAATTGGCAAAATTCAGCTGCCGAACCTTATCCTTGGGCACTTACATTTGAACGGTTTGTTTATGATAATTTGAATAGCCATGAAAAACCACATCCATTGAGCAAAGCTTTAGATCGTGAAGATGGTAAGTTGTCTAATCCATCGCCAGAGCATTTTTTACCGATTCTACCAATCTTAGGGACTTGGGATGGCAGTGAGCCTATTTCAGTTCCTATCGAGGGGGTGGTTTCGGGGTCGTTGAGTATGATGTCTGTTGTCATCGGCTAATTCTTTGTTTATATAGTTCCCGTCATACTTCGAGCTACAGGGGTGTTGGCTACACAAAGCTACCCGAATCACATACTTATGTATGCTCATCGGGATAGCTTCGCTTGCCGCCTACCTGTAACTCGAATTATTTAGGGAACGCTTCGAACTTTTTAGATGGAAAGTCTAAAAAAACAAGAAAACTTTCTTTAAGGTAAATTCATATCGGGTTAACTCGAAACTTGAATTATTGAGAGAGTGCTCTTATCTCTTTGGATACAAAATCTAAAAAGTAAGACAAAGTTTCTTTAAGATGGATTTGCGTAGTGCTAGTTCGAAAGTTAAATGATTTAGAAGTGGCATAGCAAAATGGGCGAAATTCATATAAAAAGTGCATAAAAAAGCCCAAATACAGATCTATTCTGTTTTTTGGGCTAGGGATATTTATTGCTTGAGTCTTAGTCGATGATCGTGTGCGGGTAAAAACGCGATAAATCTTGAGTGATCAATTCTTTATCTTCACGAATACAGATCCCTGCGGCTTGATCATTCACGAGCCAGCTTCCGACTAAAGTATAACTACCTTCAAATTGAGGAAGTGGATGGAATTGCTGAATAATCATACCTTCTTCACCATATGGACCATCGGCAGCTGCAATTTCTTTGCCGTGTTCGATAATTTTGATATTCGCCCCTTCACGAGAAAAAAGTGGCTTAATGACATAACTATCGAGTTCAGGTTTACTGCCATCAGCGAAATAAGCCGCTAGCAAGTTAGGGTGATCTGGGAACATTTCCCATAGCATCGGTAATAGCGCTTTATTGGAAATAATACTCTTCCATGCAGGTTCTAACCAGCGAACGCCAGCATCTTGCAATTTGGTTGAGAAAATTTCTCTTAGCATAAATTCCCAAGGATATAACTTGAACAGGTTACTGATAACCTGATCTTGTGTATCGGAGAACTCACCTTTTTCGCCAAGACCAATTTCATCAATATATAAAAATTCAGTCGCGACGCCTGCTTCATTAGCACAATCTTGCAAGTATTGTACGGTGCCTCTGTCTTCATCCGTATCACGGCAACAAGACATATGCAGAAGACGAAAACCGTATTGATCTTTTAACTGAGTAAAGCGTTCGATCAACTGTTCTTGAATACTGTTAAATTGATCGGCGTTTTCAGGCAGTTTTCCGGCTTCAATTTGATCTTCTAACCAGATCCATTGAAAAAATGCAGATTCATACAAAGAGGTTGGCGTATCTGCATTGTTCTCAAGCAATTTAGGTGGATTTACACCGTCATAGGCGAGATCAAGTCTTGAGTACAGTGATGGTTGCTCACTTTTCCAAGAGCTACGTACGAACTCCCAGCAATGCTTAGGAATTTGAAAACGAGCAAGTAGTTCATTGCTTTCAACCACGCGCTCAACAACTTTCAAGCACATTTGATGTAACTCAGTGGTTGCATCTTCAAGCTCTTCAATTTGAGCGGTGGTGAATTGATAGTAGGCATCTTCAGACCAGTATGGTTCGCCATACATAGTGTGAAATTCAAAACCAAACTCAGACGCTTTTTCACGCCAATTAGGGCGCTCAACAATAGGGACGCGTTTCATTACTTATCAACCACCCATTGAACGGGAAGAGGTTGATTTTGAAGATGAAGAAGAACGTTGAGCCATTGCTTGCTTATTCACGCTATCACCAAACCCACCACGAGTGACTGTTGAAGTTGTTGGCGGTTTAGGTGCCATAGCTGTTTTTGGTACACTGATTGAACGGCCACCGGCAGTTGCAGAACCATAGCTTTTACCTGTTGAGTCAACAAATTTACCATTGGCTGGGCTCGCTGGGTTTTTGGAACTAAATAGTGGTTGAGATGCAGCGCCACCGCCCATCATACGACCCATCATGTAGCCCATCATTAATGGCATCCACATGCTGCCGCCACCACTTTGAGCTTGTGCAGTTTGCTCGCCATTTGTTGAGCTAGTTCCTGCGATACCTGCTTGAGCGGGGGCTTGGGTACACATTGATTCACCAAACTCAGCAATACAGTCTGCTTGAGTTGCATATTTAGGCGCGGTTTTTGCTGCTTCTTGCAAAGCATTGTTATAAGCAATTGTACATTGCTCAGCTTGTGATGGATTTGCTTGGCTACAATCTTGAGCGTTAGTATACAGAGATACTGTTTCGTCGCTTTCTTCACAGGCGGAAAGCATAAATACAGCACTGACCGCTACAGCGACAGGCGCTAAACGATATGAACGCCAAGACTTACGGAAGGCGTTTTGATTAATATTTTTGGTGCGCTTCATGGTCATGGTAATTGCCCTGAATAAAAGTAAGATGTTAATTTCCTCACTCTAGGATAGGTGAAATACGCTGAAAATTAAAGCAGAAATATAGTATAAATAGGGCGAAGTTATCATTTTTATAAATTTATGCCATTTTTTAGTGTTTAATTCTCATAACTTGGCTAATGAATTTATTATTTTTGTTTTAAATCAGTTAATTAATCAATGCTGAGTTTTGATGTGTTGAGATGATTAGCTAGTTGGGAATTGGCTGAATTTTATAAAAAGAGTGGTTGAAAACTAAGGTAACGGATCTAATATCGTTAAAACACGATTTTTACCGCATTTTTATCGTATTAGATAGTATGTGATGGATTTCAGATAAAAAATAACCCGCAAATTTAGCGGGTTATTTTTCATTAATTCAAGATTATTGAATTTTTGGTGCATCAATATTACGAATAATACTATTTGGCGCAGTTGAAATTTCTTTGCCTAAGCTTGCATTGAGACGAGCAATATCTTCTTCGTTCAATGTACCGCGAGCAAATTCAATATTCAGTTGGTTAATCATGTAGTCGTAACGTGCGTTAGATAGACTTTGTTTTGCTTGATAAAGCGCAGTCGTCGCTGTTAATACATCAACAATCGTACGGGTTCCCACTTGATAACTGGCTTCCATTGCATCTAAAGAGCTCTGAGCAGAAACAACCACCTGTTTATAGGCGTTGATGCTACTGATAGATGATGAAATGTTGTTATAAGATGAACGGACGAGCTGAATAACATTACGATAAATGCTTTCAAGTTGCTCACTTGCACCTTGGAAACCGTACTGTGCTTGTTCAACTTGTGAGCTAGTCGCGCCGCCTGAGTAAATAGGTACACTCAAGGTTAAGCCGATACTATTTTGACCGTTATAACTGTTACGTGCGCTATTAGATAAGTTGTCGTAGCCGCTACCGTGGTTATTCGTATTGGTGACACTCGTTGAAGCATCAAGACTTACCGTTGGCATATGGCCTGTTTCAGCTAAACGAATATTTTCACGCGAAACATCTTGCGCTAAACGCGCACTGAGCAAACTAAGGTTACGCTCTTCTGCTTCTTTCAAAATCACATCAACGTTATCAGGATCAGTTGTTTTAAAACGATCGATATTCAGTGATGCAAGTTGCACGTAATAAACACCACTGACTTGGCGTAATTTTTCTACCGCATTTTCTAAGTCATTACGGCCAGCAACTTCTTGAGCGATAACGCTATCATAGTTAGCACGGGCGTTTTGCACGTCAGTAATTGCTGCTAAACCGACATTAAAGCGTTGAGTTGTTTGATCTAATTGGCGATAAACAGCTTCTTTATTTGCTTCAATATAAGATAAAGCATCAATAGCTTTCAACACGTTAAAATACGCGGTTGCTGTATCTAAAATAAGTTGTTGTTGACCAGTTTGATAAGTTACATCAGAAATGCCTGCTGTTTTTTCTTGCAGGGTCAGTTGACGCCATTTAGACATATCAAAAACGGTTTGAGATAATTTTAATGATGCATTTAGACCATTACTCTCTGTATTTCTTGCATCACGATAGCCGCTACCATAGGTAGCACCAGCACCTAAGCCTAATTGCGGTAATAATGGGCTACGCGCTTCATTGATTTTCTCAAAAGCTTGGTTACGTTCTGCTAATGTTTTTCTGAGCTCAGGGTTACTTTCTTTCGATTTTTGGTAAACCTGTAGTAAATCTTCTGAATAGCTATTGGCACTGAGACCCACAAAACTCATTGCAATAAAGAGGGGAAGCAGTTTCTTCATTTGGATTCCTTGATTAAACAGCAAATTATGTTGAGCCTGTTGTCTAAATCTATCATGATGTTTGATAGTTGCTACTGATATTATAGGAGTTAATTATTACTCCTATAATATCAACAGTTTTAGAGACAATAATAAATAGGCTTATTGTTGCTCATATATATGAATAATGGCGCTCATTGTAACAGAGGATCGCTTATGATAACGGTAGCCTTTTGTGCCATTTTGTCTTAATAGTTTAAACATTACCTCATTTGAGGTTAAAAAACCTCAAAAACTGTTTTAATCCACAATTTTTCCTTAATCAGGAAATTAAGATCTCAGGAGAACATGATGGTAGATAAAACAGAATCACCTGTTAAATATGGTAAAAAAGATATTGAGATAATATCTAAGCGTAAATTATTTAATGGTTTTTTTCAAATGACTGAATATCGTTTTCGCCATCGATTATTTGAAGGTTCATGGAGTAATGAGATAACACGGGAAGTTTTCGAGCGCGGGCACGCAGGCGTTGTTTTACCCTATGACCCTAAAACTGATAGTGTTGTTTTAATTGAGCAAATTCGTTTGCCTGCCATCGAGACGAGTGAGACACCTTGGCTACTTGAAGCAGTGGCCGGTATGATTGAACTGAATGAATCAGCAGAAGATGTCATTCGCCGTGAATCTATTGAAGAAGCCGGTTTAACAATAGGGCGCGCTGAAAAAGCGCTTAGCTATCTTTCTAGTCCAGGCGGCACTACCGAGCGTATGCATGTTTATATCGGTGAGGTAGATAGTACTAAAGCTAACGGTATTCATGGCTTGAAGACTGAAAATGAAGATATTCGAGTACACGTGGTCAGCCGTGAGCAAGCTTATCAGTGGGTTGAAAATGGTACGATTGATAACGCAGCAACGGTAATCGCAATTCAGTGGTTACAGCTCAATTATCAAAAACTTTATGAAAAATGGATGAATCTGTTTTAAATAACAATTAATCTTAGGGAAGTGTGTGCTAATTGGCAGATATTTAACTAATTACTCGTCATACTTCAAATTACTCGTCATACTTCAAGCTGTAAGTTCGTTGGCCGTTTTCAGCAACACAAGTCACATACTGATGTATGCTCCTTGGGATAGCTTCATTTGCTGCCTTCTTACAACTTAAATTATTTAGAATAGTTATAGTGAATAGAATAAGTTAGGGTATAAATAATATTTAAGGAAAAGGAATACTTTTGGACAGCCAGCTTGAAGTGACTGCAAAGAACTCGAAAGTCGTGAGAATTTTACAGGTTACTGATACGCATCTTTTTGCTGATACGGAAAATACCCTTTTAGGGATTAACACTTACCGAAGTTATCAAGCGGTACTTGATGCTATTATAGAACAAAATCTACCTATTGACCTCATTGTGGCAACAGGGGACTTAGTCCAAGATCAATCTCCGAAAGCTTATCAACATTTTGCGACGGGTATTGAAAGAATATCTGCGCCTTGCGTTTGGTTACCCGGCAATCATGATTATCCACCAGCAATGGTTGAATCCCTAAGAGTGGCTGGTATATCGAGTGCAAAGCAAATTTTGATTGATAAAGAATGGCAGATTTTGATGCTTGATAGCCAACTACAAGATGTTGCACACGGTGAGTTATCCGAACAGCAATTGGAGTGGATGAAGTGTTGTTTAGATAATGAGCCAGAACGTACAACGATTATCATGTTGCATCATCACCCGCTATCTTCAGGCTGTACATGGCTTGATCAACATAGTCTTCGAAATTCACATACTTTAGCTGATTATTTAAAAAAATATTCAAATGTTAAAGCAATGCTGTGTGGGCATATTCACCAAGAGATGGATGAATATTGGCATGGTATTCGCTTGTTGGCTACGCCATCTACTTGTGTGCAGTTTAAGCCACATTGCACTAATTTTGCATTGGATACTGTTGCGCCGGGTTGGCGCTATCTTGAATTGACGGTAGATGCGCAAGGTAAAAGGCAGGTTAATACCGTTGTTCATCGTTTAGAGACAAGAGAGTTTAACCCTGACTTAAATTCAGATGGTTACTAATTAGCTTATGTCGACACTACTTTATATACATGGTTTTAATAGTTCACCTCAGTCGGTTAAGGCGAGTAGCCTAAAACAATGGGTTGAAAAAAATTATCCACATATCAATATGATTGTGCCGCAATTACCCAATTACCCAAAGCAAGCTGAAGTTGTCTTAAATGATATTATTATGCAGCATCAGCATGAGAAAATAGGTTTAGTGGGTTCGTCCCTTGGGGGATATTTTTCTATTTGGTTTTCTGAGCGTTATCAACTGCCTGCCGTCTTAGTTAATCCAGCCGTTCGCCCTTTTGATCTACTGCAAGATTATTTAGGGGAGAACACGAATCCTTATACACAAGAAAAATATCTACTGGAATCTAAGCACATAGATGAGTTAAAGTCCCTGCATATTGAGCAGCTAAGATCGCCTAATTTGATTTGGTTATTACAGCAGATGGGTGATGAAGTACTCGATTATCGTGAAGCTGTTGCCTATCTTTCTAAGAGTAAACAAACAGTTGAATCTGGCGGTAATCATGCATTTGTTGGTTTTGAAGCTTACTTCCCTCAAATGATACATTTTCTGGATTTAGCAGAGAAATAGTGTCAAAACGCATATACACTGTTATTATCAACAGTAACTTACTAGTTGAATTGTTTAACATATATAGACCTAATGATTCAAGATACATGCAACTTGGTGTATGGCGAGTATAATTCAACTAATCACCTATTACCGCAGAATGACAATATGACTCAATCTAGTTATAACGCAGAGGACATTGAAGTTCTCAGTGGTTTGGAGCCTGTTCGTCGTCGTCCTGGTATGTATACTGACACCAGTCGACCGAATCATTTGGCACAAGAAGTAATTGATAACAGTGTCGATGAAGCCTTAGCAGGTCATGCGGGGCACATCGAGGTTATTTTATATCCTGACCAATCATTAGAAGTTATTGATGACGGGCGTGGTATGCCTGTTGATATTCACCCCGAAATGAAAGTTTCTGCTGTTGAGCTTATTTTAAGCCAGCTTCATGCCGGTGGTAAGTTTTCAAACAAAAATTACCAGTTTTCAGGTGGATTACATGGGGTTGGTATCTCTGTTGTAAATGCATTATCAAAACGTATTGAAGTTAAAGTACGCCGTGATGGACAAATTCATCAAATTGCTTTTGAAAATGGCGACAAAGTAGAAGAACTGCATGTTATTGGGACCTGTGGCAAACGTAACACAGGTACTAGCGTGCGTTTTTGGCCAGATGTTAGCTATTTTGATAGTCCTAAATTTTCAGTTTCGCGTTTAATGCACAACCTAAAAGCAAAAGCAGTTTTATGCCCTGGCGTGAAAATTACGTTTAAGGATCAGCTCAATAATACAGAGCAAAGCTGGTGCTATACGGATGGATTGACTGATTATTTAATGGAGTCAGTCGATGGACTAGAAACATTGCCAGAAAAACCGTTTACAGGTGATTTTTCTAGTGAAACGGAAGCCGCTCAATGGGCATTGTTATGGCTACCAGAAGGTGGCGAATTACTTACTGAAAGTTATGTTAATTTAATCCCAACTGCTCAAGGGGGAACTCACGTTAATGGCTTGCGCCAAGGCTTACTTGATGCGATGCGTGAGTTTTGTGAATTTCGCAATATCTTACCTCGGGGCGTTAAATTATCGGCGGATGATATTTGGGAACGCTGCGCTTACGTTCTTTCAGTTAAAATGCAAGACCCGCAATTTGCTGGGCAAACGAAAGAGCGTCTCTCTTCTCGCCAGTGTGCGGCCTTTGTTTCCGGTGTTCTCAAAGATGCTTTTAGTCTGTGGTTGAATCAAAACGTTCAAGTTGCAGAGCAGTTAGCTGAAATGGCGATATCCAGCGCACAACGCCGTATGCGTGCTGCGAAAAAAGTGGTTCGTAAGAAATTAACTAGCGGTCCAGCTTTACCGGGCAAATTAGCGGATTGTAGTTCGCAAGATTTAAGCATGACAGAGTTGTTTCTTGTGGAAGGGGACTCTGCTGGTGGCTCTGCTAAACAGGCTCGTGATCGTGAATATCAAGCTATTATGCCGTTGCGCGGTAAAATTTTAAACACTTGGGAAGTCTCTTCTGATGAGGTATTAGCTTCACAAGAAGTCCATGATATCTCAGTAGCCATTGGTATGGACCCTGATAGTGAAGATCTTAGCCAGCTTCGCTACGGTAAAGTCTGTATTCTTGCGGATGCGGACTCCGATGGATTACATATTGCGACACTACTGTGTGCATTATTTGTGCGCCATTTCCTTGCGTTAGTGAAAGCAGGGCATGTCTATATGGCAATGCCTCCGTTATATCGTATCGACTTGGGTAAAGAGACACACTACGCTTTAGATGAAAGCGAAAAAAATGCAATTCTTGACAAGTTAAGCCGTAAAAGAGGCAAACCAAACGTACAACGTTTTAAAGGCTTGGGGGAAATGAACCCACTTCAGCTACGTGAAACGACGCTAGATCCAAATACGCGTCGCCTTGTTCAGCTAGTCATCGATGATGAAAATTATCCAGAAACTCTTGCTGTTATGGATATGCTTTTGGCGAAAAAACGTTCTGAAGACCGCCGTAATTGGTTGCAAGAAAAAGGCGATATGGCAGAAATTGATGTTTAACATCCTCCATGTGATGAGAAAGAGTAAGGAACGTATTCAATGAGTGAAATTACTCATGATGGCGTAGAGCGCTTACCGCTCCACGCCTTTACTGAGAGCGCCTATCTGAACTATTCGATGTACGTCATCATGGATAGGGCGTTACCCTTTATTGGCGATGGACTAAAACCTGTCCAGCGTCGTATTGTGTATGCGATGTCTGAACTCGGACTGAGCAATGCGGCAAAATATAAAAAATCGGCGAGAACCGTCGGGGACGTATTAGGTAAATATCACCCTCATGGTGATAGTGCCTGCTATGAAGCTATGGTTTTGATGGCTCAGCCATTCTCTTATCGTTATCCATTAGTTGATGGGCAAGGTAACTGGGGGGCACCGGATGATCCTAAATCATTTGCTGCCATGCGTTATACCGAATCTCGCTTATCTAAATATGCAGAAACGTTGTTGAGTGAACTTGCTCATGGCACGGTTGATTGGGTGCCTAACTTTGATGGCACATTAAATGAGCCTAAAATGTTGCCAGCGCGCTTACCAAATATTCTACTTAATGGTACGACGGGTATTGCGGTGGGAATGGCGACAGATATTCCACCACACAATGCGCGAGAAGTCGCTAATGCCGTTATTGCTTTGCTGGAAAAACCAACCTTAACGCTTGATGATGTTATGACGTTTGTTCCGGGGCCTGATTACCCAACCGAAGCGGAGATTATTTCTTCTCCTCATGATCTTCGAAAGATTTATCAAACGGGGAAAGGCTCTGTGCGTATGCGCGCAATTTGGGAAAAAGAGGATGGTAATGCAGTTATTACCGCATTACCTCATCAGGTTTCCGGCGCTAAAATCTTAGAACAAATCGCAAGCCAAATTCGTTCGAAAAAATTACCTATGGTGGAGGATTTACGTGATGAATCTAATCATGAGAACCCAACACGTTTAGTGATTGTTCCTCGAAGTAATCGCGTTGACTTAGAGCAAGTGATGACTCACTTGTTTGCAACGACCGATTTAGAAAGAAGTTATCGCGTCAATCTGAATATGATTGGTTTAGATCATCGACCATCAGTAAAAGGATTGGTTGAGATCCTGAACGAATGGATAGTTTATCGGCGCCAAACCGTTCGAAATCGTTTAAGCCATCGATTAGAAAAAGTCTTAAGACGCCTGCATATTTTAGATGGTTTATTAATTGCTTATCTCAATATTGATGAAGTCATTGAAATCATTCGTGCAGAAGATGAACCGAAGCCTGTTTTAATGTCGCGTTTTAATATTTCGGATACACAGGCTGAAGCGATCCTTGAGATAAAACTCCGTCATTTAGCTAAACTCGAAGAAATGAAAATTCGTGGTGAGCAAGATGAACTCGCGAAAGAACGCGATGAACTACAAAGTATTTTAGGTTCCGAACGTAAACTGAATACACTTATCAAAAAAGAAATTCAGGCTGATGCAAAAATATATGGTGATGACCGACGTTCACCACTGCATGAGCGTGAAGAAGCGAAAGCGATGAGTGAGCACGAAATCCTACCTTCAGAGCCAATTACTGTCGTGTTATCTGATATGGGCTGGGTGCGTAGTGCAAAAGGGCATGATATTGAGCCTACTAACCTGAGTTATAAAGCAGGGGATGGCTTTAAAGAGGCGGCCCGAGGAAAAACTAATCAAGCTGCAGTGTTCCTTGATACTACAGGGCGTAGCTACGCGATTGACCCGTTGGAATTACCGTCAGCACGTAGCCAAGGCGAGCCTTTAACGGGTAAACTTACATTGCCACCAGGCGCGTCTATTGAGCATGTTCTAATGGCGCCTGAAGAGCAAAAATATTTAATGGCATCCGATGCGGGTTACGGTTTTATCTGTACCTTTAGTGATTTGGTGACTAAAAATAAAACCGGTAAGGCTTTAATATCATTACCTGAAAATGCAAAAGTTCTCTCACCTATTGAGCTGCATAACGAACAAGAAGATCTCTTGTTGGCAATTACTAAAGCTGGGCGTATGTTGATATTCCCAGTTGCCGATTTGCCGCAGCTTTCAAAGGGTAAAGGTAATAAGATAATCAATATTACGGGTACTCAGGCTGCGAGTGGCGAAGATCTATTGACTTGGCTGATGGTTTTACCTAGTCAAGGTTCGATGACGCTTTATTATGGCAAGCGAAAACTGAAATTTAAGCCAGAAGATTTACAGAAATATCGTTCAGAGCGTGGACGCAAAGGAACATCTCTACCACGCGGGCTTCATAATATCGAGCGGATCGAGATTGATTCTGTAGACTAAAATTAATAATATCCCTAAGTTGTTTAAACAGCGACACGCGGTGATTAAAACTACCCCGATGAACATTAAAATAGGTGATTCGGGGCGTAAAATACGTTCGCAATGTATCTGTGTTGGTTAAATAGCTTTGAGGGAGTTTTAACGATTTGAGGAAGAGTATGTTAGCGCTTATTCGAGCGATTTTGGTTTTGATATATACAATATTGGTCTGTGTTGTTGGCGGAATTTATTGTTTACTTAGCCCTCGTAATCCAAAACATGTGATGACCTTTTCGCATTTGTTTGGAAAACTGCATAAAGTGTTAGGCATTAAACTGGTAGACCGTATACCTCCAGCGGCGAAAAATTATGGGCCCAGTATTTATATTGGTAATCACCAAAATAATTACGATATGGTAACTATGTCCAATGGGGTTCAACCAAGAACGGTAACGGTGGGTAAGCGTAGTCTATTATTTATTCCATTTTTTGGTTTTTTATATTGGATCACGGGCAATATCCTTATTGACCGAGGAAACCGATCAAAGGCGCATAATACGATTTCACAGGTTTCAGACCAAATTATTAAACGTAAAATATCAGTTTGGATGTTTCCTGAAGGAACGCGTAGCCGTGGTCGTGGCTTGCTGCCATTTAAAACGGGTGCCTTTCATGCAGCAATAGCAGCAGGTGTGCCTATTGTTCCTGTTTGTGTTTCTAGCACAGAAGGAAAGATTAAACTTAATCGTTGGAATAATGGTTATGTCATTGTTGAAATGCTCGATCCAATAGACACGTCAAAATACACTCGTGAGCAAGTGAGAGAATTATCCGAATATTGTCATCGCTTGATGGAAGCTAAGATAAAAGAGCTAGATAGGGAAGTTGCTGAGTTGAATAAGCAATAAGATAGCAATCGTATTTAAAGTTGTTGGTGGGTGAGTTTTGTTTTGCTTTCCATCTACAACTTTACTTATTAAGAGTCTAACTCGTTAAATAATAAACATTTCTAAATGACCATTTTAATGGTTGGGATCATGTTTTTTGTCTGTTTATTGGGACAACTTCAATTTTTCCTCTTGTCAGCCTCAATTGTTTTACCTAAATACCCTTATTATTTATATTCCAATTAGTTAAATTTTAATTATTTGCAAAGATATTTTTAGAGTTTAATCTTTTTTCGCGATATCATGACACCAAATTTTATTTCAGTATAAAATCATTGCGTCTAAGGCGTGATATTGCTGGCGCTAACCTAAAATTAGCCATATAAATGGCTTGTAATTTAAAATATCTAATAATAATAAGCGCTGGAATTTTTGTTTAGCGGAGAATTTATGTCATTCAGTCGGTGTCAGTCCCTTCTTATTGCAGGGGTGGCTTTGTGTATGTCTTATGTGCCTAGTAATGCTAGTGCTAATGGAACAACCCTACTTCCGGTTCCACCATTATTAGAATCTCGCTCAGGTCAGCCTCTATTTCTAACATTACAGAAAATACATTGGTCTTTTGATGGCAAGTATTCTGCTGATGTATGGGGAGTTAATGGGTCATCACCTGGACCAACAATTAGAGTAAAAGATGGCGATGATCTAAAACTGATTTACAGTAATAGGTTGCCTGATGCTGTATCAATGACGATCAGTGGTTTACAAATCACGGGGACGCAAGTTGGTGGCGCGGCTAGACTGATTTCACCCAATGCCGATTGGTCGCCGGTGATCCCTATTCGTCAAAATGCAGCCACACTTTGGTATCATGCGAACACCCAAGGAAAGATGGGAGAACAGATTCATAATGGTCTACTTGGCATGTGGATAGTTGACGATGAATCGAGTAAAAATTTACGCTTACCAAAACATTATGGCGTTGATGATTTTCCTATCATTATTCAAGATAAACGATTAGATAACTTTGGTGTGCCTGAATATCAGGCTGATGAAAATGGTTTTATTGGTGATTCATTATTAGTCAATGGTGTTCAAGATCCCTACCTTGAAGTTTCCCGTGGTTGGATCCGTTTAAGATTACTTAATGCCTCGAACTCTAGACGCTATGTGATGAAAATCAGTGATGGTAGGCCGTTTGCGATGATAGCATCAGACCAAGGATTTTTGACGGCTCCAGTAAATATTCAAGAATTACCTCTCGCGCCAGGGGAGCGTAGAGAAGTATTGATTGATATGGCAAAAACGCAAGAGCTAACAATCACGGCTGGTGAGTCGGCAACCTTTATGGATAGAGTCAAAGGGCTGTTTGAACCATCGTCTTCATTAATTTCAACGAATGTTTTAACGATTAAAGCAACGGGTTTAATGTCATTAGTCACAGATGGTTTACCTACGCAGCTCGTGGATGATAAAACGCAGGTTACATCGTCGATTACTAATCGTGATATTCGTCTTGATGAACCATATGGTATTAATAATGTGACGATTGACACCAACCGAGTGGATATCACCAGCCGTCAAGGTAGCTGGGAGCGTTGGACTGTGACGAGTAGTGTACCTCAAGCATTTCATATTGAAGGTGTACGTTTTAAAGTGATTAATCGTAATGGTCAGCCAACTCAACCGGAAGATTTTGGTTGGAAAGACACAGTTTGGGTTGATGGACGAACTGAATTATTGGTTCAAATGATGCAGCCATCTTATAATCATTTTCCATTTTTATTCTATAGTCAAAACTTGGAAAAAGCGGATTTAGGATCAGTGGGTCAACTTGTTGTGACGCCGCAAGAGTAACAAGATACGTATTACAAAATAAAAGCAGGCGAAATGCCTGCTTTTATTCGTTTTAATTTTGGTTAATTAGCGATCAAATGATCTAGTCGTGAGCTTACTGCTAGTGGCTGCTTTTGATTAGTTAAATATCGTCATTAGCTCAGGGCGACACGAATTCCGAATGCAATTAAAATTACGCCCAGTACTCTATCGACATATTTTTGCACTTTAGATAAACCTCTGCGAACTGGTGCGCTTTGGATAAGAAATACCAGTATTGGCCAATAGATAGCACCCAAGCCCCAAATAATAAAGGCAAACCAAAGTTTTTCATTAAAGGTTGAGTCTACGCTTAATACCTGCGTAAAAATTGCCAGAAAAAACAGTGTAGCTTTAGGATTCAATACATTACATAGAAATCCCTGCATAAAGGCTTTCTTAAATGAGACTATTTCATGTTGAGTATTATTTAAGTCAACATGCTGACCTGATTGAGGTAGTAAACTTTTAATGCCAATCCAAATTAAATAGACAGCACCTGCATATTTTAAAATATTAAATAGCCAAGGTGTTGTGGTTATTAATACGGCGAGCCCTGCGACGCAGTAAGTCATGTGTAATGCAATCGCAACGATAATACCTAGTGCTGTCATTAGTGCGGCAGAACGCTGATAGCGAGCTGCATTTTTAATGATCAAGAAAAAATCAGGGCCTGGAGAAAGCATGCCAAGGGTTGCAATAGTGGCAATCATGATAGTGGTTTCGTACATTTTACGATCTCTTTGTTATGATTTGTTTTTTAATGTTATTCTGACTATTAAATTTTATTGTCCGAGTATAAGTTATTGGTTCTTGTTTAAGGAAGTTTAAATTTAGTCGACGTAGCAATTCTGTTTCCGTATAGTGTGCACAATTTTTATATTTAGCTTCTAAGGTGATTAGATGAATATTAGCTTAATCGCAGCATTGGCGATCGATCAGGTTATCGGCATGGAAAAAGCAATGCCTTGGAATTTACCTGGCGATCTGGCTTGGTTTAAACGTAATACTTTAAATAAACCAGTGATCATGGGGCGTGTTACTTATGAGTCAATTGGTCGTCCATTACCACAGCGTGTTAATATTGTATTAAGTAGCCAACCTGGTGCGGATAGCAGTGTTATTTGGGTAACATCGGTTGAAGAAGCTCTCGCAGCTGCTCAGGCCGTTGAAGGCGCCGACGAAGTGATGGTTATCGGTGGTGGTAAGGTATATCAACAATTTCTTCCACTCGCAAACAAACTTTATCTGACACATGTAGATGCGGAAGTTATCGGTGATACTCATTTTCCTATTTATGAACCTGATGAGTGGGACTCAGAATTCACGGAATTTCATGAAGCTGATGAAAACAATACGCATGGCGTTTGTTTTGAGATATTAAATAAAAGAGTTTAGTATTAATTTGATCAGTTAATTATTGAATATAAAAATGGAGCATTTAGCTCCATTTTTTATTGCTTTTTAACTCAATATTTACTGATTACATTTAAATATTAGCGAGTTAACTTATTCTTTACGACGTTTTTGATATGATTGTTGTCTGTGAAACTGTTTGGTTTCCCAGTGAAATAAGGTTAAATCGCTTCCCCAGCAACAGCCTGTATCCATTGGATAGATGTGCTCAGGTGCGAATTTTCCTTCTAGCGAAGCCCAATGACCAAAAAAGATCGCGTAATCTTCAGGGATCTTACTCGGTAGTGCAAACCACGGTTTAAGTGGAGAGGGGGCTCTATCTGGTGTTTCTTTACAGACCATATCAAGCTGTCCGTTTGGAAAGCAGTAACGCATACGCGTTAATGCATTAGTACTAAAACGCAAACGTGCTAAGCCCATAAGGCTGTCTGACCAATTGTTTGGCATGTCGCCATACATAGAGTCAATAAAGAGTGGGTAAGCGTCACTGGATAATACAGCCTCAACTTCCCTTGCGCACATACGTGCCGTGTCTATGTCCCATTGAGGTGTAATACCTGCATGGGTCATGACTATTTTTTTCTCTTCATCAATCTGTAACAGAGGTTGGCGGCGTAACCAATTAATCAACTCATCGATATCTGGTGCATTTAATAATTCATCAAGATTATCTTTGGGTTTATTACGACTAATTTTACAGAAGATCCCCAATAGGTGAAGATCATGATTGCCAAGGACTATGCGAGCAGATGTACCCAGACTTTTAACATAGCGCAATACTTGAAGAGATTCCGGTCCACGGGCAACTAAGTCGCCTGTTAACCATACTGTATCTTGTTGTGGATCGAAATTAACACTTTCAAGTAAATCGCGTAGTTCACGATAGCAACCGTGAATATCACCAATAATATATGTAGACATAATTAATTAATCAGCGTTGGTATAGCGAGGCGGAAAGCAGGGATATCGACATGAAAATTATCACCCCGACCGCTAATCATGACGTAATAACCTTCCATTGTACCCATTGGTGTTTCAAGCACAGCACCACTAGTATAACGATATTCAGTCCCAGGATGGATAATCGGTTGTTCACCGATAACGCCTTCACCTTGAACTTCAGTTTTATGGCCATCACTATTAGTAATGAGCCAGTAACGGCTCATCAGTTGTATTGTTTCTCGGCCTAAGTTGCGGATGCAAATGGTATACGCAAAAACATAACGGGCAACTTCCGGCTGAGATTGACTCTCTATATAGACACTTTGAACTTTGATGCTCACATTCGGTTCATTAAGCATAGTGCCCTCCTTCAATATTCTATACTGAACGATTAGAAAGATAATTTGCCATTTTACAATAAGCTTCAACAGAGATATTTTCAGCGCGAGTGCCTGGATCAATACCTAGCATAGTGAGCTCTTCAACTGTGAATATATCACCTAAGCTATTACGGATTGTTTTACGGCGCTGATTGAATGCCTGCGTTGTAACACGGCTTAAAAATTTAATATCCTTAACAGGATATGGAATTTCACGATGTGGAATAAGCTTAACGATGGCTGAATCTACTTTCGGTGCGGGTGTAAAAGCAGTTGGTGGTACTTCCAAGACAGGCATTACATGGCAATAATATTGAGCCATTACGCTCAGACGACCAAATGCCTTGCTACCTGGACCTGCAACTAATCTATTCACCACTTCTTTTTGTAACATGAAACTCATATCGGCAATGGAGTCGGTAAAAGTGAATAAATGAAACATTAATGGTGTGGAAATATTGTACGGCAGATTGCCAAATACACGCAGTGGTTGCCCAGCTTCTTTAGCTAACTCGCTAAAATCGACTTTCATCGCATCTTGCTGGATGATCGTTAGCTTATCTTTAAGCTGTGGGTGTACGTGTAAACGGGCGGCAAGATCACGGTCAATTTCAATGACCGTCATTTTATCCATTCGGCTACCAACAGGCTCTGTTAATGCGCCTAGGCCGGGGCCAATTTCGACAACAGACTGGCCGTGTTGCGGATTCATTGCATCTACAATACTGTCGATAATAAATTGGTCAGTTAAAAAGTTTTGACCAAAACGTTTACGGGCAAAGTGCCCTTGGTGGACTCTATTATTCATGAATTCTTATGTGTCATCTGGATAGCTAACTTCAATGCGGTGATAAAACTTCCCGCATCGGCATGACCCGTACCTGCTAATTCTAGCGCTGTGCCGTGGTCGACAGAAGTACGGATAAACGGCAGGCCTAGGGTGATATTCACCGCTCTGCCGAAACCTTGGTATTTTAGCACAGGAAGGCCTTGATCGTGATACATCGCCAGTACGGCATCTGCGTCATTTAAATACTTGGGCTGAAATAATGTATCAGCAGGAAGTGGACCTATGAGGTTTATTCCTTTTTTTCTCAAGTTTTCGAGTGCGGGTATGATGGTATCAATTTCTTCTGTGCCCATGTGGCCGCCTTCTCCTGCATGAGGATTGAGGCCGCAAACATAGATGTTGGGATTTTTAATACCAAATTTGGATTGTAAATCATGATGCAAAATTGTAATAACTTCTTGCAAGCTTTGCTCGCTGATAGCGTCAGACACCTCTTTTAATGGGAGGTGTGTTGTGGCTAATGCAACACGTAGTTCTTGCGTGGCAAGCATCATAACGACGCGGTCGCAATGACTTCTTTGTGCGAAAAACTCAGTATGACCACTAAAAGGAATACCTGCGTCATTGATTATTCCTTTATGTACTGGACCTGTCACAATGGCGGAGAACTCACCGTTTAAACAGCCATCAGCAGCTCTTGCTAATGTTTGAACGACATAGTCACCGTTTTGTACATCTAAGATACCGGGCGTGACTGTAGCGTTTAAGCGAACAGGAACAATCGATAAACTTCCGGGGGCTTGTGGCTCTGAGCATATATTCGCGGAATAATTTTTTAGTACTAAAGGTAAGTTAAGAAGTTTAGCTCTAGTGAGAAGTAAATCTGGGTCAGCACAAGCGACTAACTCAACATCCCACTGCATTTGAGCGAGATGAATGAGTAAGTCAGGACCGACCCCGGCAGGTTCACCGGGGGTTATAACAATTGGCTTAATTAGTTTTTTCATCTTTTTGGCTATCACGACCATCGATGACGTTTACATAAGCAGAGGCTCTTTGCTCTTGCATCCAAGTTTGTGCTTCTTCATTAAACTTGCGATTGAACAGTAAACGATAGGCTTGATCTTTTTTCGCTGCATCTGTTTTATCAACATTACGCGTATCTTCTAACTGAATTAAATGCCAGCCAAAGTTTGAAGGAACAGGTTGGCTTAGCTCACCTTTATTCAGTTTCATCAGTGCATCACGAAATGCTGGGTCGTAAACATCAGGCATATTCCAACCTAACTCACCACCTTTCAGTGCACTACCTGGATCTTCTGAGTTTTCTTTCGCTGCATCTTCAAATGAAATTTTTCCACTACGGATATCTTGTGAAATTTGCACCAGTTTTTGTCTTGCTTGCGTATCATCCATAATTGGTGATGATTTAATCAAGATATGGCGAGCTTTCACTTCAGTGACTGAAATGGGTTGATTACCACCGCTGATGTCATTAACACGCAATATGTGATACCCCACACCAGAACGGATAGGGCCTACAATGTCAGATTTTTTAGCATTTTTCAGTTGTTCAGCGAATACAACTGGGAGTTCTTGTAAACGTGACCAACCCATATTGCCGCCTTTGAGCGCTTGTGGGTCTGCTGAATAGGCAATAGCGAGCTTACCGAAGTCACCGCCTTTTTTCAGTTCAGCTAAAATTTTATTCACTAAAGCTTCCGCTTTTTGTAGCTGTTCTTGGGTTGGGTTTTCAGGTAATGGAATCAAGATATGGCTTAGATTCATGCCTTGTTCGTAGTTGGCTTGTGAATTCATTTGTTCAGCAAGAGAATCAACTTCTTGTGGCAAAATAGTCACACGGCGACGAACTTCGTTATTACGAACTTCTGAAATCAGCATCTCTTTACGAATTTCACTACGATACTGAGCCATATTGATGCCATCAGCTACTAAGCGTTTTTGCATTTGCTCAACGGTGATGTTGTTTTGGCGCGCAATATCTGCAATCGTCGCATTAACCGCTTCTTCTGGGATGTTGATTTGCATTTGGTTTGCCATTTGCAACATGATGTTATCCATCACCAGACGTTCAACGATTTGATGACGAAGAGCTTGATCATCAGGAACTTGTTGGCCAGCACCGCGTGCGTTCAATTTAACCGTGTTGATCATATTCTGGACGTCGCTTTCCAGCACAACTCCGTTATTGACGACCGCAGCCACTTTATCCATTTGCTGTGGCGCAGCTAAAGTAGCAGAGCTTGTGAACATCAGCCCCAGGATAAGCGTTCTCCAATTCTTCATAATGGTCCTATAAAATTGATTTTGATTCCGCAAAAGCGGGGTAATCGTGATATTCAAATTGTCTTTTATCAGAAAGCACGTTGATAAGGCATAATACCTTTACTTAACATTTCCTGACTACCTAAACTATGATTGTTATTTAGGCCTCTAAGTTCAACATTGATTGACCATTTATTATCATATTCACTGTTGAGCTTATCATTTTGCCAACCTACAATTTTACGTTCATAGCCAAGATTGACTGCCCAACAGCATGTATTGTATTGCAGTCCAACAAGCTGACTTGCAGATTGTTGTTGTTTTGTATCGTAATAATATGAACCAACAAAGCCCCAACGCTCACTTAACGGCCAACTAACAACTGTACCAATTTGTGAAATACCTTGCTGGTACTCAGGTAGTGTGTCTTTTTTGAGTACGGTAGCTTGAATATAATCACGATCCACAAAACGATAATTCAATTGAATTAAGCGATCTGCGTCGAAACGATATTCAGTTACCGCATTACCCATAGTGACATTACCTAGGCGGCGGTCATATTGCAATCCACCACGAATGCCCCAGTTTTCGTCAATACGCCACATTGTGTCAGTGGCCCACAGTAGTGAACCCGTATTACTTTTATCATCAATTGGGCGGTTAGTATCACCAGCGCGAGGGCGCTCGAAGTAGTAAATTTGCCCAACAGAGAAATTAAAACGTTCCGCAAGTGCATCATCATACAGGCGGGTTGTTACACCAGTTGTAAACTGATTTGCTGATGCAATACGGTCAAGACCACTATAAATTCTATCACGGAATAAACCGCTATAATCCGACTGTAATAATGAGGAGTCGAAGTTATTGATGTTGTCTTGATCTTTATACGGAATATACAAATATTGAACGCGAGGCTCTAATGTTTGTACGTAATCACTGCCTTGGTAAAGATCTCTTTCGAAAACAACTTTCGCGTCACTTTTAAACATTGGTAGGACACGAGTGATATTTTTTTCTAAGTTGCTATCTTTATTAGTGCTAGGAATATCTTGGTCATAATGTGTGGCGAACAATTTGAAGCTATTGTTCATATTAGCCCAACCATTTGATAAAGGTAAATTTACCTCGGGCTCAAGATGTAAACGCGTCGCATCAGGGTTATTTTTACCTACGCTCGTAAAGCGTGCTGCTTGTGCATAGGTATGAACATCAAATGCCCCTAAGTTATTTTTATAAAAGTTTAAATCCAGCTGTGGCTCGGCTTTATAAGCACGTCGGTTAGGGTCATCAACAAAAATTTGGAATTGTTTATGAGTTAATTTAGCATTCCAGTTAGTATCCGAATAGCCTGTACTGAATTTTTGTGTCGCATAGCCGTCAGTGGTATTACCATACTGAGAACTAAAATCAGTAAAGTATTGAGGATCACTCACTTTGGTGTAGTCAGCATTGAAGTTCCAATGCTGGTTATAGGTACCTGAATGATTCCAATAAAATAGCCAACGGTCATTACTATCTCGAGCATCACGTTTGTTACTTTCTTTATCTTTAATATAGGCACGATCATGGTTGATGAAGTCGAATGCAACCGTTCCTGTCCCCGGCGCAACTAAATAACGGAATTCATTATTGAGTTTAACACCTCGGTGAGTCATAAACTGAGGTGTGATAGTGGCATCGTAGTTAGGTGCAATATTCCAATAATAAGGCAGAGAAAACTCTAATCCATCATTAGAGGAATAACTTCCTGTTGGAATTAAGAAACCGGAGCGGCGTTTATTTCCAATTGGCAATTGCATGTATGGGCTATAAAAAATCGGTACATCACCTACACGGAAACGTGCATGCCAAATTTCTGCAACTTCTTCTTCACGGTCGATAATGACTTCAGAACCTTTGATGCTCCAACTATTGGTTCCCGGTAAGCAGGTGGTGAAAGTCCCGTTTTCCATGATGGAATAGCGGTTTTCTCCACGCATTTTCATTTTTTTTGCGTCACCGCGACCCTGACGGCCTACCATCATGTAGTTACCATCATTTACATCAGTATTTTTATTATCCAAATTAGACCAAGCTGAAGGGCCTTTTAGGATAATTTGCGGGTCATCATAATGAACATTACCCGTCGCAGTGACTTCACGAACAGGTTCAGCACCTGTTGCTTGAGTTTGTGTGAGCTTAACGTTATCAGCGGTTAATGTCTGATTTCCCTGTTGTATATCAACATCGCCTTTATATTCAACAAAGTTTGGATATTCACCTTGAACATCTTCTGCTGTTATTTGAATAGGCAAGGTGTTGGGATCGCCTTTAATAATTGGTTTAGTATAAACCGGCACGCCCAGCATGCATTGCTCAGCGAGGTCAGCATAGGCTTGCTGACTATAAATTGCCGCCCACACCATGGTGGCAAGTATTGTTGGGTAACTTTTCTTCATCATTAAATATGCGGTTCCGTCAGAGTAGGCATAGTCGGCAAACGCTCAAAGACTAACTTAGCCAATTACTTTGCGCCAGTATAATCATAAACTTTACGTGTGGGTAGCTAGAACATAGTCGTTATGAACATAGTTGTTATGCATAACAGCAAAATGAATAGTATGATAATGCAAAATTGCATTCTGAGCATTGAAGAATTGAGGGATATATGCACTATTGGGGCAAAATTATTGGTGTCATACTGGCAATCGTCTCTGGTTTAGGGTTTTGGGGCGCTTTAGTTGGTTTAATTATTGGGCACGGATTTGATAAAGCATCCGCACAACGTAAATTTTCGGGTGGCATGAATAAGCGTGACAGGCAGATTATTTTCTTTGCGAGCACCTTTCAAATTCTTGGACATTTAACCAAGTCAAAAGGGCGTGTAACCGAGACTGATATACAGCTCGCTACAAATTTAATGGATAGAATGCAACTTCATGGTGAGACACGAAAAGCTGCTCAACAGGCTTTTAGAGAAGGTAAATCACCAGACTTTCCATTGAGAGATGTCCTCAAGCAATTACGTATGGCATGTTACGGTCGATTTGACTTGATTCAGATGTTTCTGGAAATTCAATTGCAAGCTGCTTTCGCGGATGGCAACTTGCATCCGAATGAAAGAAAAGTGCTGTTTATTATTGCCGAAGAATTGGGTATTTCAAAAGTTCAGTTTGAACAGTTCCTCGATATGATCCAAAGTGGCCGTCAATTTGGTCAGGGTTATTCGCAGCAGCAATCAGGTGGCTATTATCAGCAATCAAGTGGACCTACCCTTGAAGATGCTTGTAAAGTGCTTGGCGTGTCTCCGAGTGACGATCCAACAAAAATTAAACGCGCCTACCGTAAGCTGATGACTGAACATCATCCAGATAAATTAGTTGCAAAAGGTTTACCACCGGAAATGATGGAAATAGCTAAGCAAAAAGCGCAATCAATTCAAGCAGCTTATGATCTTGTGAAGAAAGAGCGTGGCTTCAAATAACTCATACCCATCATATTTCGTGCCGAAGCGTTGTTGGCTTCACTCAGTTATTCGGGGCACATATTTTTTCAGGCTCCCTGAGTAGCCGAGCGATAACGCGGGGTGTTTTTGGTGTGTATGGTTACGAAAAATATATTGATATAAATAATGCTCATCAAGCCGTAGTATCTAGCTACGGCTTTGATTATATAGTGCATAATAAATCGATTGAATGGAATTAAAAATCGGGCTCGCAGCTAAAATGCATCGGCGTGCCATAATCAGGATGAGTGATATAAAGCGCTTGTGCGTGAAGCTGTAAACGAGGAGCTAATGCTTTAGCTTCATCGTGAGCATAAAATCTATCCCCTAAGATAGGATGTCCTAACGCTAACATGTGAACACGTAGCTGATGTGAACGGCCTGTAATTGGTGATAATCTTACGCGAGTAGCTTGTTCTTCATATTCTAATACTTGATATTCCGTTTGCGCTGATTTTCCAGTTTCGAAACACACTTTTTGCTTTGGTCTGTTTGGCCAGTCGCAAATCAACGGTAAATCAATCAATCCTTCTTCTTTTTCTAAATGGCCCCACACCCTAGCGATATAGTGCTTTTTGGGTTCCCTTTCTCTAAATTGACGCTTAAGTTCCCGCTCAGCCGCTTTATGAAGAGCAACGACCATGACACCGCTCGTAGCCATGTCTAAGCGATGAACAGATTCAGCAGTCGGATAATCACGCTGTACTCGGCTCATAATACTGTCAAAGTGCTCAGGCGCTTTACCTGGCACAGAGAGTAGATCGCTTGGTTTGTTGACAACGATGATGTGGTCGTCCTGGTAGAGGACATAGAGCCAAGGATCGGTCGGTGGATCATAAGGTAACATCATAAAATACCCGTCATACTTCAAGTTGTAGGGGTGTTGGCTTCACTCAGCCCCTTGGGTCACATACTAGTGTATGCTCCCCAAGACGTCTTCGTTTGCCGCCTACCTACAACTCGAATTATTTAGGGTAATATCCTTTTAATAATATAAATAAAATACTACTGATTTCGAGTTGTAGATCTTTAGGTTAGTCGCCGAATTACATAAACATATGACACTCGACCTTCATTACTTTATTGGTGCGTGACTACAACTAAACGAATCGCATCAAGTCGCCATGTCGCTTGCTCAATATTAGTCATTAACAGTTGGCGCTCTTCTTCAATAATCTCTAGCTCTTCATCGCGGATATTTGGATTCACCGCTTTGAGTGCTTCTAGGCGAGAGAGCTCAAGTGTTAGCGCTTTATCCGCAACTTCTTTAGCTTGTGCAATAATCACTTTTGCTTCTTGTTCAATCATTGGCTCTGAGAGGCGCAAAACGGAATGCACTTCATTTTGTACCGCATTGACTAATTTACTCGCCATATGACGATTAATGGAATTTAGCTGACGGTTAAAGCTTTCAAATTCAACTTGAGAGGATAAATTATTACCTTTTAAGTCAATTAGTAACCGCACTGGTGTTGCAGGTAAAAAACGGCTAATTTGCAAGTTTTTAGGTGCTTGAGCTTCAACTACATACACCAACTCAGTGAGTAACGTACCGACAGGTAATGCTTTATTTTTCAATAATGAAACAGCACAGCTACCAGTATCACCCGATAATACTAAATCAAGACCATTGCGAATAATCGGATGTTCCCAACTGATAAACTGTGTATCTTCGCGAGAAAGGGCTTGCTCTCGGTCAAAGGTAATAGTGCAGCCATCTTGTGGTAGTCCAGGGAAATCAGGAACTAGCATGTGGTCAGAAGGTGTTAAGATAATTAAATTATCACTTTTATCTTCTTGGTTAATACCAACGATATCAAAAAGATTAAGGGCAAAATTAACTAATTCAGTATCGTTGTCACCTGCACCAATCTCTTCTGCAAGGCGATTACCCGATTCACCACCATTTGAATGCATTTCAAGCAAGCGATCACGACCTTGCTCAAGCTGTAATTTTAGCGAGTCATGCTCTTCACGGCAGGTTTTAATAAATTCATCAAAACCATCCATCGCTGTAGGTTCAGCCATAAACTGCAATAATTGTTGATAGTACTTATCATAAATAGCACGGCCAGTTGGACAAGTATGCTCAAAAGCATCTAATCCTTCGTGGAACCAACGTAGTAGAACCAATTGTGCGGTATTTTCTAAGTAAGGTACATTGATGGTGATATCGCGATTTTGTCCAATCCGGTCTAAACGACCAATACGTTGTTCTAATAAGTCTGGATTGAAAGGCAGGTCAAACATGACTAGCTGGTTAGCGAACTGGAAGTTACGGCCTTCAGATCCAATTTCAGAGCACAATAATACCTGTGCGCCTTCTTCTTGCGATGCAAAGTAAGCTGCCGCTCGATCACGTTCTAATAACGATAAACCTTCATGGAATACTGCGGCACGAATTGCTTCACGTTCACGTAATATTTGCTCAAGTTGTAATGCTGTCGCGGCTTTGGCACAAATAACTAATACTTTTTCATGACGATTTGCTGTGAGGAAGCCCATGAGCCATTCAACGCGTGGATCAAAGTTCCACCAAGTTGCATTTTCCCCTTCAAACTCTTGATAAATTTGCTCGGGGTATAGCATTTCTTTGGCGCGTGTTTCCAGATCTTTTTTCGAACCCATAATACCTGCAACTTTAATTGCAGTTTGATATTGGGTCGGAAGTGGCATTTTTAGCGAATGTAATTCACGGCGAGGAAAACCTTTAACACCATTACGTGTGTTTCTAAATAGTAGTCGGCTAGTTCCGTGTCTATCCATCAACATATTGGTAAGCTCTTGACGTGCAGCAGTGCCGTCTTCACCTTCAATGTTTGCGGCTTTTAGCAAAGGTTCAATATCTTGCTCTTTAATTAATTCATTGAGAAGATTTTGCTGTTCATTCGTCAGTTTATCGCCTGAAAGGAGTAATGATACTGCATCAGCAACTGGGCGGTAATTATCTTGTTCTGCAATAAATTCTTCATAGTCATGAAAACGGCTAGGATCAAGCAAACGCAAGCGTGCAAAGTGGCTTTCTTGGCCAAGTTGTTCTGGGGTTGCGGTTAATAGAAGAATCGAGGGAACATGTTCTGCTAATGTTTCAATGACTTGGTATTCACGACTAGGTGCGGTCTCGCTCCACTGTAAGTGATGCGCCTCATCGACAACCATCATATCCCAACCGGCTTCAACTAGTTGATCAAAGCGTTGTTTGTTGCGACGAACAAAATCAAGGGAGCATAAAACTAACTGCTCAGTTTCAAATGGGTTATCGCTATCGTGTTGTGCTTCGCTATAACGGCTATCATCAAACAGTGAAAAACGTAGGTTAAAGCGGCGTAGCATTTCAACTAACCACTGGTGCTGCAAGCTATCAGGTACGATGACTAAGATACGCTCAGCACGACCTGCCATCAATTGCTGGTGAATTATCATACCTGCTTCGATGGTTTTACCTAAACCAACTTCATCCGCAAGTAATACGCGTGGATGGTGGCGCTTGCCAACTTCATTAGCAATATGAAGTTGATGTGGGATCAAACTGGCACGAATACCTCGTAAACCAGTAGATTGATGCTTAACTTGTTCACTATAGAATTTACGAGCGCGAAAACGTAATGCAAAGCGATCCATTCTATCAATTTGACCCGCAAATAGTCGGTCTTGCGGTTTATTGAAGGTCAGTTTACTGTCGAGAAAAACTTCTCTTAGGCTAATGTCAGCTTCTTGGGTATCTAAACGAGTACCTTTATAAGTCAGCAAACCGTTATCTTCTTCAATACTTTCAATTTGAAGCTGCCAGCCTTCATGGCTGGTAATGGTGTCACCTTCGTTGAACATGACTCGAGTAATTGGAGCGTCATTGCGTGAGTAGAGTCTATTTTCTCCACTTGCAGGGAAGAGCAAAGTCACCATACGGGCATCAATAGCCACAACGGCGCCTAATCCAAGTTCGCTTTCTGTGTCGCTTATCCAGCGTTGACCAAGGGTAAATGGCATAGGTTTAACTTAATTCCATAATTTTGATAGTTTATTTTTAGATTTTTTTAAGACAATTTTTACTAATGTCTTCGCCCTGTGTTGATAAATCCGATGTTAGTAAAACAAGGGATAATTCGAACGTTAAAAAATAGCCAGTGTCCTGTGGACAATTATTTATTCTCTATAATCCAAGCTGTATGGAGTCAACATGCACAAGCATTGAATTTCGGTAGTATAGTTAATTCTCTCGTTAAACTGTGTAGTAGTGAAGTGCGAGATATCAAAGGGGCGTTATATTAATTCAAGCGAGGCCTATCGTCACCTGTTAAAAAACGTCAATGTTATAAAGAATACTGTCAATTGCTTAAAATAAAAGCGTTGTGGGTTTAAAATAAAGGCATTAAACATTTAAAATAAAAGTGTAATTTGTCCGGTTGATATCGCGTCAAAGTCATCTTGTAAGAATGGTAAAATGGCATCCGCAATTGGTTTGATTTGCTTGGCTATATAATGTTCATAATCAGGGCGGGCAGTGACAATTTCAAGTGGTTCTGGTCCTGCTTGCGTAATAATATAGCTTATCCAGCCCCCATTTTGATACTGCTGCGGTCGCTGTAGTTTTAAATTATACTCATCGGCTTGTCGTGCTGCTCTTACATGTGGTGGTACATTGCGTTGATAATCCGACAGTTTTCGGCGTAAGCGCTTACGATAAACTAAGCGATCATCATAACGGCCTAAACGAATTGCTTGGACATATTCAAGAATAAACTCGCGGTAGGGTAATCGATGAAAAATTCGTGAATAAAGTTCTTTTTGGAAAATCTGAGCCAGTGGAGTCCAGTCTGAGCGAATGGTTTCTAGCCCTTTAAATATCATGGTGTCTTTACTGAGCCCTGCATAACGCTTTTTACTGCCCATTTCAGCACCTCGTATCGTTGGCATTAAAAAACGTCGATAGTGAGTTTCATACTCTAATTCCAAAACACCATCGAGCTGCCATTCATCGTGCAAATGCTTTACCCACCAGTCATTGACGTAATCACGTAGGTTATAACCAATTTTTTGTGCTTGTTCCTCTGTATGAGCTTCTCGTAACCAGACAAAAGTGGAATCAGTATCACCGTAGATCACTTGATAACCCTGAGATTCAATTAGCTGTTTAGTTATACGCATTATCTCGTGTCCACGCATTGTAATCGAAGCGGTTAGGCGCGGGTCAAAAAAACGGCAACCTTCAGCACCAAGCACTCCAGCAAATGCATTCATAATGATTTTTAGTGCTTGAGAAAGTGGGGCATTATGTTCTTTTTTAGCTTTATCTCTTTCTTGCCAAATGTGACTAACAATACTGGGCAAACAATGTACAGAACGTGAGAACCATGCGTTACGAAAACCTGAAACAGAGTGCTGTTGGTCTGGGTGAGCGAGTCCTTCGATCATTCCTGCCGGATCTATCAAAAAAGTACGAATTATCGACGGGTAAAGGCTTTTATAATCTAGAACCAAAACTGAATCATACAGCCCAGGCTGTGAGTCCATTACAAAACCACCCGGATTAAGCTGCTGTTTTTGTTCTGTTAAATTAGGTGCGACAAAACCAAGGCGATGCAATCGTGGAATATATAAATGTGAAAAAGCAGCCACTGAACCGCCCATTCTATCTGTGGCAAGCCCCGTTACATTTGAGCGTTCTTGTAAGAATGCCATTAAATCTGTTTTTTCAAAAATTCGATGAACTAAGATACAGTCTTGAATATTGTAGTGTGCGAGTGCGGGTTTATCATCTGCAAAGCGGCGGTTAATTTCATCCATTCGGTCATAAGGGGTATCAATAGCTTTTCCTTCCCCCAGTAATTGTTGAGCTACAAACTCTAAACTGAATGACGAAAAGCTCCATGTCGCCGCTTTTAATGCATCAATTCCATCAATGATAAGACGTCCTTGTGCGGAAGCAAAAAAAACGCCTTGTTTAAAGCCATGTTCGCGCCATTCCAGTTTTTGTCCTTGGCGACCAAATAATAGTGGGATCCCATAGCGTAGTGCATGTTTTTGTAGAACCTGTAAGTCGAACTGAATTAAATTCCAGCCAATGATGGCATCGGGATCATACTGTTGCATCCATTCGTTAAGTTTATCGAGTAGTTTTGGTCTGCTATCAACGTAAACTAAACGATGATCCGAATTTAATGAAGGGCCTTGATCAGGGCCTAACATAAATACCACGCTATCATTGCAGCCCGATAAACCGATTGAGTAAAGTTCACCATATTGGCTAGTTTCTATATCGAGTGATACGGCTTTAATGATGGGACGGTATTCATCGCAAGGTTTTAGTTGATATTCACCTTGTGAATTACGTGAAAACCAGACAGGAGCTGTTATGAAGCGTTCCATGAGGTAGCGTTCACAGGGGCGAATGTCTGTTTCAAGCAACTCAACACCTAGCTCCAGACAATTTTTTTCAAGATTCTGTAATTGCCGGTATTGATGGCAATAAATAGCGTAGACTTTTTCACGTTGAAAATCCGCTAACTCAATGAGTCGATAAGAAACATTGGGTTGCTCATCTAAAAGGTGGCGAACAATAGGCAATTTAGATTCAGATAAAAAACCAATAGCTTGCTGATAAGGTACTGTGATTTTACGGGGACGATTATCGGTAAGTAACCAATAGCTGACCTCAACACCCTGACGGGTATCTCTCCAGTGACGGCTAAGAATAAAGCCTTTTTCAGCAGGGGACATGGGTTGAGGCATTAGCTTACTCGTTGAAATTATCGGCAGTCTTAATATACACCGTTAGTGGGTTTTTATACAGTGTTTTTTGTTAGATTAAGGTGTGACCCCAAGCAGTTTGGATGCAGGGTTATTTCCTTGTAACAGCTGAGTAGTACTACCATCATAGGCAATTTTACCCTCTGAAATAACTAAGGTTCTTGGTGCTATTTTCAGCGCATCTTCAATATTATGTGAAACCATTATTAATGTGATTTCTTTTGCTGAACAAATTTCGTCTAGTAGCGAGAGCATTTCGTTACGAAGTGCAGGGTCTAGTGCTGAAAACGGTTCGTCTAACAATAAAATAGGTTGGTTGCGAATCAGACAACGTGCAAGGGCTGCTCGTTGACGTTGTCCTCCCGATAATTGGGCTGGAAGTCTATCAAGGTGGGGGCTTAGGCTGACTTGTTCTGCCATCTCTTCAATTTGCTGCATTTGATCTTTTTTTAATCGTAAGCTTGGGTACAGACCAAGTCCAATATTTTGCCTAACAGTTAAATGAGCAAATAAATTATTCTCTTGAAATAGCATCGAAACAGGGCGCTTAGCTGGTGGGGTAGCGCTATGATCATAACCATTTAATTGGATAGTCCCATTTTGGGCAAATTGAAAACCACTAATCAGACTTAATAAGGTACTTTTACCTGCACCACTTGGCCCCATTACGGCAATCCTTTCACCAGCCTCGGCCGCAAAATCAAAATACATATTCAGGTTATCGTACTGGTAATCCAGTTTAGTTAATTTAATCATTATTTTTTCCTGAGATACGTTCGAGCAAGCTAAATAAACAAAAACACAATAATAACAATAGCATTGCGGTCACTGCGCCATCGTTAGTACGATAAGCCCCAATTTGTTGATAAAGATAATAAGGAAGCGTACGAAAATCCTCATTTCCAAATAGAGCGACAACGCCAAAATCGCCAATGGATATGACACAAGCAAAGGCTAACGCTTGTGCTATGGGTTTTTTGAGTGCTTTTAACTCTATTATTTTAAAACGTTTAAACCCACTGATAGCCAAAGATTGGCAAAGCGGGTTATAGCGCTCAGCAATATCTCTCATTGGGTTTTCGAGTACTTTGAGGGCATAAGGAATAGCGAGTAAGGCGTTCGTCATAATTACCAATGCGTAAGGAGACTCCGGTATCCCAATAGTTTCATTAAAAAAGATGAAAAAACCAGTAGCAAGAACAATACCTGGCATAGCTAGAATAATTAAGCCACTAAGTTCTATGGCTTGACCAATCCTAATAGCTTGGCGTAATCGAAGCTCTCGGCTGCTCCAAAGCAGCATTAATGTTAATAGTACACAAAGTAATCCAGCGCAAAGCGCAATAATTAATGATGTTGAGGTCGCTTGCCATAGTGCTGATTGGCTAAAAACAGAGATTAACTGACCGTTTAAACCATCAAAAATAACGGCTAAAAGTGGTGGAAGTAATAGCAACATCGCAGCAATAATTAATAAAGCATCACGGAGACGGCGAAATAAATTATCAGCAGGATCGTACCAATGAGTTTGGTGACTAAAGCCAACAGAGAATAAATTGTTTATTTTTTGGCATATAAACATTAAGCCAACACAGAAAAAAAGCTGAATTAAAGCGAGTATTGTCGCTCGGCCAAGATCAAAGTCGTAACTGAGAGACTGATATATAGCCAATTCGATGGTAGTCGCCGCAGGACCGCCGCCTAAGGCTAATACTGTTGCAAAGCTGGCAAAGCACAACATAAATATTAATGATGCAGTAGGTAGAATTTGCCTACGTAAATAAGGCCATTCTAAGATAGTAAATTGTTGCCACTCATTAAAGCCTAATTGCGCTGCACTTTGACGTTGTTCGATAGCAATATTTTCTAATGACTGTAATAGCATTCGAGTCGCTAACGGCATATTAAAAAAAATGTGAGCGAGTAAAATGCCCTTTAAGCCATAAGGCGAAAAAGTATATTCTAAACCAAATAATTGGCATAGTTTTGCTAGCCAGCCTGTTTGTCCATATATGGAGAGAATACCAAAGACAGCGACAAGAACAGGCAGTACCAATGTCATGGCACATAAGCGAATAAATAGTGTTCTACCAAAAAATCGCCTTCGATAAAGAGCTCTTGCAAGTAAAATAGCAGGGAGCACCGAGAAAATTGCAGATAAAAAGGCTTGCCAAAAGGTAAAGCCAATCACATGCCATAAATAGCTGTCATTTATGATCTCATCAATAGCAATTTCGGGTGCAAAGTGCCATAGCGCACCGAAGGCTAGTGATGCAACCGCCACTAATAAACCGGAAGCTAGTACTCCCGGTAACAGTGATGAGTTAATTAACGACTGACGGCGCTTTGCCATAAACGAGTCCATGATTGACGTTCTTTGGCAACTTCTTGCGCACTAAATTGCAGTGATTTTTTGGGTAGTGGTAACCGGTTATAGACATCCGGTAATGGAACATCAGTTACTGGATACATCCAGTTGGTTGTTGGTAAAGTGTTTTGAAATTCAGGTGTTAACATGAATTTTAGGAATTGTTTAGCCAGCTCAGGTTGTGGACTATTTTTAAGTCTAGCCGCAACTTCAATCTGCATATAATGCCCTTCATCAAATAAGGCAGCAGCATAATTATCTTTATTATCATTAAGCATTTGATACCCAGGCGATGCGGTATAGCTTAGTACAAAATCTCCTTCACCCTTTAAGAATAGGCCGTATGCTTCGCTCCAACCTTTAGTCACTGTAAGAGTTTTTTCTGACATATTTTTCCATGCATCAGCAGATTTATCGCCATACAGCTTTTCAATCCATAACATTAAACCTAATCCTGGAGTACTCGTACGGGGGTCCTGATAAATAATTTTCCAATTATTTTTGCTTGTTAATAATTCATTCATGCTTTTTGGCGGTTGTTTGATTTTATTGGTGTCATAAATAAATGCAAAGTAACCATAATCATAGGGAATAAAAATTGGGTTATTCCATTTAATGGGTAGCTTGAGGGCATCGGTACTTATGTCTGCTGGTGCAAATAATTCGGTTTTTTCGGCAGAATCAATTAGGTTGTTATCTAAACCTAAAATGATATCGGCTTTGCTTTTTTTACCTTCCATTCGCAAGCGGTTAAGTAAAGAAACACCATCGCCTAGCGAGACTAATTTTAATTCACAATCACATTGAGCTTCAAAACTCTTTTTGATTTGAGGTCCAGGGCCCCATTCAGCTGCAAATGAATCATAGGTGTAAATAGTTAATGTCGGTTTCTCTGCCCATGATAAATGTGCAAAAGTCAGTACATTTAAAGCGATAAGATAGGTAAAAAGCTTATTTTTAAACATTTGTTTTCCTGCGCTAAAAATAAAAATACACAGGATTTGAGGGGGAACCGCGCTGTGTTTACAGGCGGTAGCTCAAATCCCTACGCCGGTATTAGCCGGATCAGGTTCTACGGGTTATTTCTCAGCCAAATATATTTAGGCACCCCGTTGAGACGCTTACTATTGTAGTGACTTCAGACATATCTGCAAACTGTATTGATATAGGTTTACCAGTTAGGGTATGTGTGAAACAATTGGGGTATCTTTCAAATTTGGTTATTGAGGTAGTCTAGTGATCGATGATGATGGCTACCGCCCGAATGTAGGAATTGTAATTTGTAATCGGCAAGGGCAGGTTTTATGGGCTCGCCGCTATGGTCAGCATTCATGGCAATTCCCTCAAGGAGGTATCAATCCTGGGGAGTCTCCTGAGCAGGCAATGTATCGTGAATTATACGAAGAAGTCGGGCTACAGCGTAAAGATGTTAGGTTATTAGCATCTACCCGTAACTGGTTACGTTACAAATTACCCAAGCGTTTGGTGCGTTGGGATACAAAACCTGTTTGTATCGGGCAAAAACAGCGTTGGTTTTTACTACAATTACAATGCAATGAAGCTGATATAAACGTGCAGCGCAGTAAATCGCCAGAATTTGATGGCTGGCGATGGGTCAGTTATTGGTATCCTGTTAGGCAGGTAGTTTCTTTTAAACGTGAAGTTTATCGTCGCGTAATGAAAGAATTTGCTCCAATTGTAATGCCTTTACAGGAACAGAAATTACCACAACGACCTGTTTTTAATAACCGTAGGCGTGGAGCTAAGTAAGTCTATGTTGACGCGTTTGCGTGATATTGTTGAAAAAGTCGCTATGGCAACAAGTTTGACCGAAGCACTTGAAATTTTGGTGAATGAAACTTGCAAAGCGATGAGGACCGATGTGTGTTCTATCTACTTAGCAGATCATCCTCGCCAATGTTATTATTTAATGGCAACCCGTGGGTTGAAAAAGCCCCGCGGGATTGCTATTCGTCTTGGATTCGACGAAGGTGTAGTTGGTGCTGTTGGCCGCCAATCTGAAATGCTCAATTTAGCGGATATCCGTGAGCATCCTCAATATAAATATCTCCCCCAATTAAAGGAAGGCCAGCTTAAGGCTTTTCTTGGCGTTCCTGTCGTTTACCGTCGCCAACTCTTAGGTGTATTGGTTGTACAGCAGAAAGAGAAACGTTTATTTAACGAAACCGAAGAGTCTTTTATGGTGACGTTATCTATGCAACTCGCCGTAATTTTATCGCAAGCTCAAGCAAAAGGTGTTTTTGGTCAATACAGGCAAAGCCGAATAAAAGCGATTCCTGTCTCTCAGGGAATTACAATGGCGTATGGCTGGCAAGATAATTCACAACCATCTTTTGATAGTGTTTGTGAAGCCAGTGCTATCAATAAAGATGATGAAAAACAAAGGCTAATAAGCGCTCTTGAGAGTGCGGCAGCAGAATGTCGTCGTATTAGCAAACGCTTTATGGCGAATTCATCAAAAGAAAGTGCAGCCATTTTTGATTTGTATAATCATTTGCTTAATGATCCTCAACTTAAAAAGAATTTATTCACATCTATTGAGCAAGGCGCGGTAGCCGAATGGGCTGTCAAAACGGTTATTGAGGATTATGTTGAACAATTTTCACGTTTGCGTGATCTGTATCTTCGAGAGCGTGGTACTGATCTCAGAGCATTAGGTCAACGCTTACTTTTTCATCTTGATGATTCGTTAACACCAATAAATCAGTGGCCTGAGCGTTTTATATTAGTTGCTGATGAACTTAGTGCCAGTGTGCTTGCCGAATTGCCGTTTGAGCAATTAGCGGGTGTCATTGTGCGCGATGGTGCAACACATTCCCATTCGGCAATTCTTATTCGTGCTATGGGGATCCCAGCCATTATGGGGGCTGATGTTGAACCTTCATTACTGCATAACCGCCTTTTGATTCTAGATGGTTATCGCGGAGAAGTATTTATTGAGCCTGAGAATTTAATTGCTCAGGAATACCAGCAGATTATTGAAGAAGAAAATGTTTTAAGTCGTTTAGCAGAAGGCACTTTAGAGCAAGATGCTATTTTAAAAAATGGCGACCAAGTTAATATTTATCTTAATGCTGGATTGAGTCCTCGTTATGAGCAGCAAATCAATATGGGTGTTGATGGTGTTGGTTTGTATCGAACTGAACTTCCATTCATGCTGCATAATGGTTTTCCATCAGAAGATGAACAAAAGCAAATGTACCAAGAAGTGCTTGAGCTCTTTCCAACTAAGCCCGTAGTACTAAGAACGCTGGATATTGGTGCTGATAAACAACTTCCTTATATGCCTATTAGTGAAGAAAATCCGAGCCTAGGTTGGCGTGGTATTCGTATCATGTTAGATCAACCAGAAATATTTCTTATTCAATTAAGAGCGATGTTGCGCGCTGATCATGCTGTGGGTAATTTACGGATTTTATTACCGATGATCACCAGTATTGATGAGGTTGATGAAGCTATTATTTTGATAAATAGGGCTAGAGATGAAGTAAGTAATTTACTTAATCAGCCTATTAAAATGCCACAAATTGGTGTGATGCTCGAAGTTCCATCATTATTGTTTTTATTGCCTGAATTAAAAAAACGAGTTGATTTCATATCGATAGGTACAAATGATTTTACACAATATTTACTTGCTGTTGACCGTAATAATACGCACGTAGCAACGCTATATGATAATCTTCATCCCGCCGTTGTGCGTTTTTTAGCAATGGTTTATGAAGAGTGTCGTCGTCTTAACATGCCAATCAGTGTATGCGGTGAAATGGCCGGTCAGCCATTGAGTGCAATGGTATTGATTGCCTTAGGTTATCGTTCATTAAGTATGAGTGGTAGAAGCGTTCCTCGAATGAAATATTTAATTCGGCAACTTGATCCAGAACTTATGTCTGAATTAGCTTTAGCCCTGCTGAGGGCAGAAACAAGTGACAGCGTTAGACTAAAAACAAGTGAGTTTATGGAGAAAAATGGTCTCGGTGGATTTGTCCGTGGTGGAATTTAATCCGTTTTTCTATGTTATTTATATGTGATAACCCTGTGTTATGATGCGCTATGATTTTAGCTTAACAATTTAAAGTGGGGAACGATGAGCATCAGCTATTTAGCATTACCCGAAATTGATCCCGTGATGTTCTCAATAGGGCCAGTCTCGCTTCATTGGTATGGTTTTATGTACCTCGTAGGTTTTGTTTTTGCCCTATGGCTTGCCGGTCGTCGAGCTAATAAACCTAATAGCGGATGGACAAAAAGCGAAGTTGAAAATTTACTTTATATAGGCTTCGTTGGTGTATTTGTTGGTGGACGTCTAGGTTACGTTTTCTTCTATAATTTACCTGTATTTCTTGATGACCCTCTTTATTTATTTAAAGTTTGGGATGGTGGAATGTCATTCCACGGTGGACTTATTGGTGTAATCTGCGCCATGATGTGGTTTGCACATCGTACTCGTCGCCGTTTTTTACAAGTGGCTGATTTTGTTGCGCCACTAATTCCTTTTGGGCTTGGTATGGGGCGTATTGGAAACTTTATTAATGGGGAATTATGGGGGCGCGTTACTCTTGATACACCTTGGGCATTTCTGTTCCCTCGTTCACGAAGTGAAGATATTCAACTTGCGATACAAGACCCTTCTTTAATGCCTATCTTAGAACAATATGGTGTTCTACCGAGGCATCCATCTCAACTTTATGAGATGGCTTTAGAAGGCATAGTGTTGTTCCTTATTCTTAACTTATTTGTGCGTAAACCTCGTCCAATGGGAAGTGTGTCTGGTTTATTCCTCATAGGTTATGGCGCATTTCGTATTATTGTTGAGTTCTTTAGGCAACCCGATGCCCAATTAGGTTTATTTGGTGGCATTAGTATGGGGCAAATACTTTCAGTGCCAATGATAATAGCAGGCGTATTGATGATTCTGTGGGCTTATAAATACGGTAAAAATATTCCTGCACATAAACCTGAAAATACGGCTGCGAAAAGTAAGTAAATTAATAAATTAAGGTTGATGCTATTGGCTTAGTATCAACCCGTAAAGCAAGAGAGCGACTATGAAGCCATATCTTGAGTTGTGCCAACGTATTATTGACGAAGGACAGTGGATTGAGAATAAGCGTACCGGAGTGCGTTGTTTAACTGTTATCAATGCAGACCTTGAATATGACGTTGGTAATAATCAATTCCCACTTATTACAACCCGTAAAAGTTTTTATAAGGCGGCTATTGCAGAATTAATCGGTTATTTGCGTGGTTATGATAATGCAGCTCAATTTCGTGAAATCGGTTGTAATACTTGGAATGCAAATGCAAATGAAAACCAAGTATGGTTAAACAATTCTCATCGCAAAGGTGAGGATGATATGGGACGTGTATATGGCGTTCAAGGTCGTTCTTGGCAACGTCCAGATGGTTCATATGTTGATCAGCTGAAAAAAGTAGTCAATAACCTGAAAAATGGCATTGATGATCGTGCGGAAATAATTACATTTTATAATCCTGGTGAATTTGAAATGGGCTGCTTACGTCCATGTATGCACACCCATACATTTTCACTATTGGGTGACACTTTACATTTAACGTCATATCAACGTAGTTGTGATGTGCCACTTGGATTGAATTTTAATCAAGTTCAATGTTTCGTTTTGTTGGCATTAATGGCTCGAATTACTGGACATAAAGCAGGCAAGGCATATCATAAAATTGTAAATGCACATATTTATGAAAATCAATTACCTTTGATGCGAGATGTTCAACTAAAACGTGAGCCTTTTGCATTACCGTCATTAACGATTAATCCTCAAATTAAAACGTTAGAGGATCTTGAAACATGGGTGAGTACCGATGATTTCATTTTAGACGGATATCAATGCCACGAAGCAATTAAATATCCATTTACAGTCTAAGTTACCTAATTTTTAAAGAACTTGGGTGTTGTTATTTGTTACAGCACCCCCCAGCTTCACTTCTTTGTAATACCCTCATCATCCTGCAATATTTATATAGTTCTCCTTTTATTTCATGATGTTATCAGTGAGAAATACGAATAAGTAAACTTTTAATTTGCTTAAATTTAAACCCTGCTTATTACTCAATTCATATTTTCATTTCTTCTAGAAAAAATTAATAAATTTATTTTCCTTAACTTATTTTTTGCGAAGCGCTTCCCAAACATGCACCTGCTGGTTGCAAGATTTTTATTTTGTTGGGAAGCGCTTCGTAAATTTGAATGTGATTGCTAGTGGCATGATATTTTTTTGTCAATATCAAGGCGTCATTACGCTGATTATTCATAAATATGGGAGTAAAGGAATCAATGAGAGTTGAAGTTAATAGCCGGCAAAATGGTTTTACTTTGATTGAAATTTTAGTAGTTTTATTTATTTGTTCTTTAGTCGTACTTCCTGCGTTATATAACTGGCAACAACAATTACAGCGATTTCGCTTAATTGATGCCGCAAGACAAGTAGCAGGGTTTATTTATAGTAATTTGATGGAAGGAATATACCTTAATCAACATCGAGTTTTGCAGGTTAATAATGATCAAGGAAGTTGGAATTTGGTTGTTAATAATGTAGCTACAGGAAAAGAAATTAGCAGACTAAACGATTCAAAACTTGAAGGGATTGGTATAAAAAAAACAACTCGTACTTCAATTGACCTTTATGGTAAGCAAGGAACAAGTCATGCTTTTAGCATCGAATTACAAAATGAAAATGAAGCTATTACTATTTACCTGTCAGCAATTGGGCGATTGAGAGGGTGTAGTAAACAGAAAATGGTGGGAATTCCACGATGCTAAGCTTTTCATCTGTGAAAAGATCAAATTTAGAGTTGGGCTTTTCTTTGATTGAAATGCTTGTAGCAATGGCTATTAGCAGTGTTATTTGTATTGCGGTTATGAGTACTATTCCAACATTGTTCAAACAAATTTATCAGTCATATTTTCAATATCAGATTGATAAAGATGTAAAACAAGTGCTTATCAATATGGAGAAAGACTTTAGGCGAATTGGATATTGCAGTAGCCTATCTTGCCAAGGAAAAGCAATTAAAATTGAGTCTAAACTTTTAAGTCGATACCCTAATTCATGTATTATTTTTGCCTATGACCAAGATTTATCTGGTAAATGGATTAATCGTAAATCGAAAAAAATTGATTCAGATTTTTTTGGGTACAGGTTAAATGGAAATAAATTAGAGTCTAACCGTAATGTGAATGATTGTAATGGAACTCGCTGGCAATCATTATTTGATGCAAAACTAATAACAGTTAATCAATTACAGTTTTATTGGAATGAAGCAAATGCATTACTTGAGATGATTATTAGCGTGGAAACCAAGTTGTTGCCTAAGAAAATATTTACTTATCGAACAGCTGTTATGATTAGGAATTTGCAATGACAAAGAAAAATGCACAAAAAGGGAATGTTGCGTTAATCATGGTTGTTGTATTAATGACAATGGGTTTATTACTACTCAAAGCATTACATTACTATCAAGAGCGGGCACGGGATGAACTCTATAATGAAACTAAATACCTTGAAGCTTTTAATCATGCAGAATCCGCACTTTCGTGGGGGTTGCTACAATCATGGAAGCTAAGTACGTCTAGAAAAACATATTGGGAGTGCCAAAAAGAAACAACGCAGGGTTGGAGCAGTTGTTTAAGGCATGTGAAAGGTAACAATTTTGTTTTATTAGGTAAAAGTGATTTCAAGCAAGGGGAGCAAATCAAAGTTTATAGATGGGTAACTTCGATTTCAGGTTCACAGAAAATTAAAATACGTGAAAAAGGTTGGCTTGATTACTGTATCGTTGAGAAAAAAGGATTTTGTCTGTGAAAATAAAGCAACAGGGTTTTGCTTTAATTGAGTCAATGATTGCCGTGGTTGTTTTTGCTATCCTACTGATAGCTCTGCTAAACTATACTCAATATATCACATTGAATTTTAATCAGATATATCAAAGTTCAACGGCAATAAGGATGTTACAAAGTGCATTGGAGCGAAAAGCTTCTTTTATAGAAATTACATCTGTAAATACAGAACAACTTTATCCTAATTGGCAGGTAGCAGAAACGTTATCATCAAAAGGGGATAAATGCACTGAATCTATTATGGCCTTAATAATTGATACACAACAGTTTTCTTTAAATCGTTGGTTTTGTATAGTCGCTGATTGAATACAATAGGAGAGGGATATGTTTCAGGTTTATCATTCTAATCAATTAGATCTATTAAAAGAGTTGATTGCTCATTTAATGGAGAATGAACCGCTTTCTCATCCTTTTGAACAAGAAATTGTTTTAGTACAAAGTCCTGGTATGTCTCAGTGGCTGCAAATTGAATTAGCTAAACGCTTTGGGATAGCTGCAAATATCAATTACCCTTTACCTGCAACTTTTATCTGGGATATGTTTCGTCGTGTATTACCTGATATTCCTAAAGAAAGTGCTTATACCAAACAAGCGATGACTTGGAAGCTAATGACTATTTTACCTGAAGTCATTGGTGAAGATGAGTTTGAACCTTTAAGACATTATCTTCAACAAGATACAGATAAACGAAAGTTACATCAATTGGCGGGGAGAGTCGCCGATTTATTTGACCAATATTTAGTTTATCGGCCGGAATGGGTGGAGAAATGGCGAAAAAATGAATTAATTGAAGGGTTAAGCCAGAATCAGTTATGGCAGAAAAGATTATGGCAGTGCCTTGTTGATTATACAAATAAGTTAGAACAGTCACCTTGGCATCGTGCAAATCTTTACCTAAGTTTTATTGAAACACTATCAGCGAACCCTTCGTTAGGTCATGCTCTTCCTAAACGTATTTTTATTTGTGGTATTGCCTCATTACCTCCTGTTTATTTACAAGCTTTAAATGCGATTGCAGAACATACAGATATACACCTTATGTTTACGAATCCCTGTCGCTATTATTGGGGCGATATTCAAAGTCATTCATTTTTGTCGAAGTTAAAACAGCGAAAATTACGCCATTATCTTGATAAACATGAAGTCTCTCGTTTTAAAATCGAGGAACATGCGCAAAATTTATTTAATGAAGATGGAGAGCAGGATGTTATTAATCCTCTGCTCGCATCATGGGGAAAGTTAGGGCGAGATAACCTTTACTTTATTTCTCAAGTAGAAGGTACAAATGAAATTTCAGCTTTTGTCGACATAACTCGGGATAGCATTTTAGCAAATTTACAGCAGGATATTTTAGATCTAGAAGATCACTCTCAGCTAGGTAAAACGATAGAAAGTTTTGAAAGCAGTAAAGACAAACGACCTATAAGCGACTTGGATGAGTCTGTGACGTTTCACTCATGTCATAGCGCTCAACGGGAAGTTGAAGTGTTACAAGATAGATTGCTAGCGCTATTTGAGCAAGATGCTGATTTAACACCAAGAGATATCATTGTGATGGTCGCTGACATTGATAGCTATGCTCCTTATATTCAAGCGGTTTTTGGTAATACTGCTTCTGCCCGTTATATTCCATTTTCTATTTCAGATAGAAAAGCGTTGCAAGCGCATCCCATCTTGCAGGCATTTATCATGTTACTTGATTTACCACAAAGCCGATTCTCAACGGAGCAAGTACTCACATTACTTGAAGTATCTGCTTTTTCTGCACGCTTTGGTATTGATGAAAGTGAATTAAGCTTATTACGCCGTTGGGTCAATGAATCAGGTATCCGCTGGGGGCTTGATGACGATAATGTTCGATCTTTAGCCTTGCCAGTGATTGGACAGAACACTTGGGAGTTTGGCTTAAGTCGAATGCTCTTGGGTTATGCTATGGATAGCCGAAATGGGCCTTGGAATGGCATTTTACCTTATGATGAATGTAGCGGATTAGCCGCACAATTAGCAGGAAAGCTAGCATTATTAGTCGATACATTAAAAGGTTGGCGTACCTTACTGGAGCAAGAGCGTACTCTTGAACAATGGAAAGATGTTTGCCGACAACTTATTGACAGTTGCTTTATGGTTGATGGCGATACTGAACTTGTATTGGCACTAGTGACTGAGCAGTGGCATAAAATTATCGACAATGCTTTAATTTCTGGTTATCAAGAAACCGTACCTTTAGGCTTAATTCGTGATGAACTTTCAATTTGTTTTGATGATGAAAAAATCAGTCAGCGATTTCTTGCGGGAGCTGTAAATTTTTGTACATTAATGCCAATGCGCTCAGTTCCATTTAAAGTTGTTTGTCTGCTAGGTATGAACGATGGCGCTTATCCTCGCAGTATTCCACCTTTAGGCTTTGATTTAATGTCGGAGAAGCCTGCCAGAGGTGATAGAAAACGCCGAGATGATGACCGCTATTTGTTTTTAGAGGCATTAAACTCTGCCGCTAGACAGCTATATATTAGCTATATCGGCTTGTCTATTCGTGATAATCAACCTTGCAATCCATCAGTTCTTGTTACTGAATTACTTGATTACATTAGCCAGAGTTTTTGCTTAGTAGGTGATAATCATCTCAATATTGATGAAAGTGCTAAGCGATTAAAACAACATTTGGTTATTCAACATAATAGAGTTCCTTTTGCTAAAGAAAATTTTATTCCTGAAACTTCTTATCAAAGTTTTGCGAACGAATGGTTACCGGCAGCAAATACAACAAGTAAAGAAGAAAAACTATTTTGTATCCCGCTTGATGAACGAGAGCCAATAACAGAAATATCTCTTGAACAATTATTGCGTTTTTATCGGCATCCAATCAGAGCATTTTTTCAGCAACGTCTTAAAGTGCATTTTTCGATTGAAGAAACTGAATTACCTGAAGATGAACCATTTATATTGGGAAGATTACAACGTTATAAAATCAATGATCGTATTTTAGATTTATTGGTTAAAGACGAAAATCCGACCCTTTTTTATCAAGCGCTTAAAGCTTCTGGTCAATTACCTGCTAAGCAGTTTGGCCAATTATTCTGGGAACAACAATTAGACGAAGTTATTCCTTTAGCTGAGAAAGTAAAAGAACATGAAGCTCAACAGTTTGATTATCAAATTGATATTGAAATTAATGGAATTAAAATAAGTGGACTTCTGAAGGATGTACAAGAAAATGGTTTACTGCGTTATCGTCCTGCCTATTTAACCGCGAATGATGGTGTACAGTTATGGATAGAGCATCTTTTATTTAACTTACGTGTTGGTAAAGGGAATAGTGTCGCTCTCGGTCGTGATAATAGTATCTGGCAATTTTCTGAAATCGAACAAAATGAAGCATTACGTTACTTAGAAGATTTAGTTTTGGGGTACTGTGAAGGTCAAAACTCTCCATTAATACTATTAAACCAAAGTGGCTGGAACTGGATATCGGCTTGCTTTGATAAAAAAACAAAACAGTACGATTTTTCTTCAGAGGAAATGCAACAAAAAGCATTATCAACATTATTACAAAGTCTTCAAGGGAGCTCAATGAAGCGAGGCGAAATGGAAGATGATTATGTGTTGAGGGCTTGTAGAAGTATTGATAGTACAATGATTCAAACACTGCTGAGAAATTCTCAGCGCTTCCTACTGCCAATGGCAGAATACTTGAAATAAAGGGAGAGCATTAAAGGATGCTACGTCTATCCAAAAATATCGCTCACTTATTCTTCTTATTTACCCTGCTTTTTTGGGGGAATGCACTTGCAGCTGAACCACTTTGGCAAGTTCTTCCTGAAACGATAAATAAAAGTGAAAGTGACTCAAGAGAGTACAAGGCAATAAAACTGAATAATGATATGACAGTTTTATTGGTATCGGATCCTAAAGCCACAAAATCGCTAGCTGCGGTTTCGTTACCTGTCGGTAGTATCGATAATCCAGATAACCAATTAGGTCTTGCTCATTATTTAGAGCATATGGTCTTAATGGGCTCTAAAAAGTACCCAGAGCCAAGTAGTTTCTCCGAATTTTTACAAAAACATGGTGGTAGCCACAATGCTAGCACTGCATCACATCGTACTGCATATTATTTTGAAGTTGAAAACAGTGCATTGCAGCAAGCTACAGATAGGCTAGCGGATGCATTAGCAGAACCTTTACTTGACCCTGTAAATGCAGATAGAGAACGTAATGCGGTAAATGCAGAGCTGACAATGGCACGCTCTCGCGATGGAATGCGCCTATGGCAAGTGCGTTCTGAAACGTTGAATCCCTTACATCCTAACTCACGTTTTGCAGGCGGAAATTTAGAAACATTAAAAGATAAGCCTAATAGCAAGTTGCAAGATGAATTGGTCAGCTTTTATAAACGTTATTATTCTGCGAATTTAATGAATGGAGTGCTCTATGGCGATCAATCTATTGATTCATTAGCTAAAATTGCACAAGATACTTTTGGGCGTATTCCTAATTTTAATGCGAGTGTTCCCTCTATAGATATTCCTGCGGTAACTGAGAAAGAAAAAGGTATTTTCATTCATTATGTTCCTGCTCAGCCACAAAAAGCGATTCAAATAGAGTTCAGCATCAAAAATAATATGGCTGATTTTCGTAGTAAAAGTGATGAATATATCGGTTATTTAATTGGTAATCGTAGTCCTGGGACATTAGCCGATTGGCTTATTTCGCAAGGACTAGCTGAGGGTATTAGTGCATCTGCATCACCAAACGCTGACCGTAACTACGGCTCATTCTCCATTTATGTCACTTTAACGGATAAAGGACTAGAAGAGCGAGATCAAATCATAGCTGCAATTTTTGCTTATATTGATTTGTTGAAAAAAGATGGCGTAAACAAAAGTTATTTTGATGAAATTGCTAATGTCCTTAATTTATCCTTTCGTTATGGCTCCATCGTTAGAGATATGAATTATATCGAATGGCTATCTGATCAAATGATTGATATGCCAGTTAATCATGTACTTGATTCTGATTATATTGCTGATAAATATGATCCTGCTGCGATTGAACAACGATTAGCCGAGCTAACAGCAAAAGAAGCAAGAATTTGGTTTATTAGCCCACAAGAGCCGAGCAATAAGAAAGCATACTTTGTTGATGCTCCTTACCAGGTAGATAAAATTTCAGCTAAACAATTTACGCAGTGGACTCAATTAGAATCGAAAATGGATTTTAGATTGCCTACATTGAACCCGTATATTGCTGATAATTTGTCATTAATTAAAACAGATAAAGCCTATAAGCATCCCGAATTTATCTATCAAGATGGCAACACTCGCGTACTGTATATGCCAAGCCAATATTTTGCTGATGAACCAAAAGCAAATATTACATTAGCACTGCGGACTAAAGAGGGTGATAAAGACGCTAAATCTCAAGTTAGTAGTGCATTACTGCAATATATATCTTCATTGAAAATGGATGAGTTGCAATATCAGGCATCTGTTGCTGGCATGTCTGTATCCGTTTCTCAAGGTGGTGGTTTGCAGCTTAATGCTAGCGGTTATACGCAGCATCTACCTGAGTTATTTTTATCCATGACGAAGCTCTATTTAACTTTTGAACCAACGCAAAGAGAACTGGTTCAAGCGAAGTCTTGGTATAAAGAACAAATAGAAGTATCAAATAACGCGAAAGCTTATGAACTGGCAATGCAACCGCTCCAACGTATTAATAGCGTACCTTATTTTGAGCAAGAACAAAGGTTAGCAGTACTTGATACTATCTCGTTGAAAGATATCACTGATTATCGTTCTTTAGTTGTAGAAAGTTCGGCCTTGCAAGCTATCGTAGTGGGTAATTTAACCGAGCAGCAAAGTATTGAGACGATAAAAAAGGCGAAAGATTTACTCAATAGTAAGGGTAAAAATTGGTGGCGCGGAGATATTGTTGTCATTGATAAAAACTATTTAGCCAATTTTCATAAACAAGGGAATAGTTCAGATAATGCGTTAGCAGAGATCTTTATTCCTGATGGTTATAACCGTATTGAAGGTGCGGTATTGTCCGGTATTTTATCTAAAATTATTCAACCATGGTTTTATGATCAACTCCGAACCAACGAGCAGCTCGGTTATGCTGTATTTACCTTTAAAGCTGGATTAGGTGATCAATGGGGAATCGGTTTCTTATTACAAAGTAATGTGAAATCGCCAGATTATCTAAATACTCGTTACCAAGAGTTTTATGCTTTAGCGTTAGATAAATTAAAGAAACTACCTGCTGATGAATTTGAGCAGTATAAACAATCGATGATTACAGAAATGAATCAGCCTCCACAAACTTTCTATGAAGAAGTTGGGCGTTATTCTTCTGATTTTTCGCGTAATATTTTTAGTTTCGATACCCGTGAAAAAGTTTTAGCTGCCCTAAGTAGTGTTACACAAGCTCAAGTTATTGCTTATTACGACAAAGCGGTGATGAAACACCAAGGATTAGCATTAACCTCTCAGGTTATTGGTCAAGGCGTAAATGCAAAAACAGGGTATGCGCAGTTAAAAGACTGGGTGCTTTATCCTAATGCTACAGAATTACAAAAGATTTTGCCTATAAAGGAAGATGCTGAGTGAGTAAAACGCAGATGAGTTCCCAATTGCTAGATGCTTTTTCATTGCCTTTGCAAGGCCAAAGATTAATAGAAGCATCAGCTGGTACAGGCAAAACCTATACAATAGGGATACTTTATCTGCGTCTTTTGTTAGGCCTTGGAGGCGATAACTCTTTTCCAAGGCCACTTAGTGTCGAAGAAATCTTAGTTGTTACCTTTACAGAGGCTGCAACTAATGAATTACGAGGGCGTATTCGTGAACGAATTCATGAAATGCGTTTGGCTTGTTTAAGAAACGGTGTTGGTTTTGAATCTAAATCTGAATATATCGAGCTGTTAAATCAATTACCCGAACAAGAACAAAGAGAGTTTGCAGCAAACTGGTTACTAGCCGCTGAACGTCAGATGGATGAAGCGGCTATTTATACTATTCATGGTTTTTGTCAGAGAATGCTTGTTAATAATGCCTTTGAATCAGGGGTGTTATTTGAACAAACTATGATTAAGGATGAATTTCCTATTCAAAAACAAGCTTGTGCTGATTTTTGGCGTCGCCATTTTTATCCTCTCGATTATTCATTAACTAAGGTCGTGCAGTCACAATGGAATGGTCCTGAAGCTCTTTTAGCGGAGATCCGTACCTTTTTACAAGGTGATATCCCATTAATTATAAATCAACCAAAACAGTCAGAAACGCTGGAAGAACGTCATTCTCGACTTATTTCATTAATTGAGTCCGTTAAATCATCATGGATATCAAATGTTGCTGATTTTGAAAAATTAATAACTGATTCTGATGTTGATAAACGCAGCTATAGCTCTCGTTTTCTACCAAGTTGGTTGGTGAAAATAAGCCAATGGGCTGGGGAAGCCACTGAGGACTATCAGCTGCCTAAAGATTTAATTCGTTTCTCTCAATCTGTTTTACATGAAAAATCAAAAAGTGGTTCAGGTCCTGAACATATTGTTTTTGAGCAAATAGAAGGGCTGCTTGGGCAATCCCTTACAATAAAAGATCTGGTTATTCCCTTAGCTATTACACAAGTAAGACAAACTATTGCTCATGAAAAGCATCGTCGGGGAGAAATGGGATTTGATGATTTACTCACTCGCTTAGATAATGCATTAAAACAAGATAGTGGAAAATTTCTTGCCGATGCAATTAGCCGACGTTTTCCTGTTGCTATGATTGATGAATTTCAGGATACAGATCCTCAGCAATATCGTATTTTTCAGCGAATATACCAAGACGTTGATAACAGTGCATTGCTATTTATTGGCGATCCAAAACAGGCTATCTATGCTTTTCGTGGCGCAGATATTTTTACCTACATTGAAGCTAAAAAACAAGTTAGTGCTCACTATACGTTAGAAACAAACTATCGCTCATCTCAGAATATGGTTGAGGCAGTTAATTTTCTTTTTAGCCATTGTGATTCTCCCTTTATCTTTGAACAAATTCCTTTTCAGCCTGTTAATTTCGCACCAAACAATCTAGGTAAGAAGTTTGTCCATGATGGTAACAATGTTAAAGCATTAACTTTTTGGCAATTAGATGCCGAAGCTGTTTCCGTTGCTGAATATGAGCAAGCAATTGCTCAGCAATGCGCCGTACAAATTGCTCAATATTTGCAGGGGGGATTGCAAGGTAATACTTATTTTTTGAATAAAGAAAATCACAGAACCCCTGTGGCCGCCTCAGATATTACAGTACTCGTTCGTAGCCGTAGAGAGGCCGTATTGATTCGTGATGCCTTGAATCGATTAAATATACCTTCCGTGTTTCAGTCTAATAGAGAAAGCGTTTTTTCTACTCAGGAAGCTAGAGATCTGCTTTGGTTACTGCAAGCTGTCATGACTCCTGAAAAGGAGCGAGTGCTGCGTAGTGCATTAGCAACAGGTATGTTTGGGTTGAATGCGAGAGAAATCGATGAACTGAATAATAACGAAAAAGCATGGGAAAAATTAGTAGATGAATTTACTCGTTATGCAACGATTTGGCATAAACGAGGGATACTTCCAATGCTACGAGTGGTTATGGCGGAGCGCCATATTGCTGAAACTTTACTATCAGGGCTTGAAGGCGAACGCCGTTTGATGGACATCATGCATATGGGAGAATTATTGCAGGAGATGTCTCTTCAACTTGAAGGTGAGCACACACTTACGCGTTGGTTAGCACAACAAATTGCACATCCTGACCATCAATCTGATGTACAACAAATGCGTCTTGAAAGTGATAAACATCTTGTACAAATTAGTACAATTCATAAATCGAAAGGGTTGGAATATAAAATTGTTTGGTTACCTTTTGCTAGTAATTTTTTACCACAGTCAAAAGGGCTTTATCACGACAGGAATGATTACGGTACAAGATTAGACTTAGATGATACTGATGAAAATGTCGCTTTAGCAGATGAAGAGCGTTTGGCAGAAGATTTACGATTACTTTATGTCGCTCTGACTCGAGCAATTTACCATTGTAGTGTGGGTATTGCTCCACTGATTAAAGGTAATCGTAAGAAAAGTGGTGAGACTGATTTACATCTATCTGCTCTTGGTTTTTTATTGCAAAAAGGGCAAGCAGGAGATAGTTCACTCTTAAAAAGTATGTTGAACGAAATAAGTAATGAAACTATTGATGTCACTATTATTAATTCGCCTGAATTTAAGCGCTTATCACTAAATAAAAATGAAAATGAAAAATTAGCGGCAAGACAAGTCTCTCACTATTTTGATGATCATTGGCGAGTTACGAGTTATTCAGGCTTAAGTTATAACGCAGGTCATACAGAAGCGGAACAAACTATTTCAGCGATACAATTTGCAAGCTCACTTGCTCCAAAAATGGATATTGAAGCCAGTATTGACGTAGAGCAACAAGAAACTAATGAAATAGCGTTAACGGCACATCAATTTCCGAAGGGGGCATCACCGGGTACATTTTTACATAGCTTAATGGAAGAAATTAATTTCTCTCAAGAAGTGCCTTTAGAATGGTTAACTGAACAGCTCGAAGCTTCTGGTTTTGGTTGCCAATGGGCTCCTATGCTGCAAACTTGGTTGGATGCAATCGTCAACGCACCACTGGCAAATGATGGATTATGTTTATCTGCTTTACAGCCTCAAGACCAGCTTGACGAAATGCAATTTTATTTACCAATTGAAACCTTGTTAGATGCTAGAGATATTGACCAAATAGCGCATAAATACGATCTGTTATCAGCGAATTGTCCACCTTTGAGTTTTGACAAGGTTCAGGGGATCTTAAAGGGATTTATTGATTTAACATTTTTTTGGAATGGTAAGTTTTATCTACTTGATTATAAATCAAATTACCTTGGTGAGGACGCATCTTGTTATACGCCAGAGGCAATGTCTGAAGCCATGATTGATCATCGATATGACCTCCAATATCAGTTGTATTCATTAGCGTTGCATCGTTATCTCAAGCAGAGGCTCCCTGACTATGATTATGAACAGCATTTTGGTGGTGTTTATTATTTATTCTTGAGAGGAATTGATAGTGCCGAGTCTAAGAATGGCATTTTTTTCCATCGCCCGTTATTAGATTTTATCAATGAGTTTGACCAACTGTTTCGCGATGCACAAGATAGGGGGCAGTGATGATGAAAGAACTCTTTAATAAAGGTATTGAAGGGCACTTATTTACCCCACTTGATGTTCAATTTGCTTATAGTATTGCTGATGATAAAAGCCCTATTCTATTAATGCTAGCCGCCTTGTTAAGTGCTGAAACGATGGCGGGTAACGTTTGTTTAGCCCTATCTGATGTGTCCGCTAATTCATTATTCGCAGGACGTCATCCTGAAATTGCAGCTGAATTTTGGCATGCTATGGGAAATCCTGATGAAGATTCTATTTATCAATCAGTTAAAGATGCAAAACCTATCTCTTTAGCGGCAGATAATAAAATAACACCGTTAGTTTTGTCTGGAGATTATTTATATTTTCAACGTATGTGGCAGCATGAGCAATGCGTTGCTGAATATTTTTCACAAACTTCTATGACTCATAGTGATAGCGATAAAGTTAAGGCTATTTTAAATGATTTATTCCCTGAAATTGATTCAGGTAATGAAATTGATTGGCAGAAAGTTGCTGCGGCTGTTGCGGTAACAAGTAAAGTTTCCGTTATTTCTGGGGGACCAGGAACGGGTAAAACAACAACGGTTGCTCGTATTTTAGCAGCACTAATCAAGTTAGAAAATAAACATGAAGGGCATATTAGGATTGAGCTTGCTGCTCCAACAGGTAAAGCAGCAGCAAGATTAACTCAGTCCTTGGGCGAGGCGATGAAATTTATGCCGCTAACTGACGATGAGCGTAAAGTTCTACCAAATCAAGCTAAAACACTACATCGCTTATTAGGTGCACAACCTGAAAGTCAGCAATTTCGCTATCATCGAGATAATCATTTAGTGCTGGATATTCTGATTATAGATGAGGCCTCAATGGTTGATTTACCGATGATGGGCAAACTAATTGAAGCACTACCTCCTGAAGCGAGGTTGATCTTTTTAGGTGATAAAGATCAGTTAGCCTCCGTTGAGGCGGGTGCTGTACTGGGAGATATCTGTCGCTTTTCTAATGTTGGATATAGCTCTGAACGCGCATCACAACTGACGTATCTTACTGGATATTCTTTGACTGATTTTAGTGCAAATGAAGGGCCTATTATTCGAGATAGCCTGTGCTTATTAAGGAAAAGTTATCGCTTTTCAGCGCAATCAGGAATTGGGCAGCTATCTTTTGCTGTTAATGAAGGGAATGCTAAACATGCGCTAAAGCTTCTCAATGAACAATTACCTGATGTACATAATTATGTGCAAGATACTCAAGAAGATTATGTTCAAATATTGCTCGATGCATCTCAGTTTTATCAAGAGTATTTATTATCTGTGAAAGCAGGTAATACAGCTGAAGAAATTTTGAATAAATTTAGTGAGTATCGTTTACTCACAGCGCTAAGAGAAGGACCTTATGGCGTTGTCGGACTTAATGATAAACTCGAAAAACTATTGCATAGACAAGGACTTATTACTCGACCGTTTAACAAGTTTAATAAACACTATGCAGGTCGGCCAATTATGATCAACCGAAATGATAGTCCGCTTGGATTATTTAATGGTGATATAGGTATTATTTTACCTGATGAAGAAGGTGCTCTTAGAGCCTATTTCCAATTTCCGGATGGCATTATAAGAGGTATTCAACCGAATCGCTTACCATCACATGAAACGGCTTATGTGATGACAGTACATAAATCGCAAGGCTCGGAGTTTGCTCATACTGCATTAGTTTTACCTAAGATATATTCTCCGGTGATCACTCGAGAGCTGGTATACACGGCAATGACTCGCGCCAAAAAAGAATTATCTCTTTATTGCTGCCCTAAAATATTACGTAGAGCGATTGAGACACCGACAAAACGGCGTAGTGGTCTTGCTTTACAATTATATACGTCATATTCAACGTCACAGGATTATTGATAAAGTAGCGTTAGTTAGCCTCTATTCTCCTTGGATTAGCTTTGTTTTTTCTTACATGGATTTTGGATCATATAGAGTAAGATAATCGATTCTTTTAATTTGCTTATTCATGATATTGAGCGGATTTTTAAAATTTAATAATAATGAGTTGAAGGTAATTATATGGATAACCCACAAGAAATGACCGCAGTGACGGTAACGCTTAATGCTAGGCTTGACCCAGAGCATCGTGCTGACTTAGAAGATGCAATTGATGAAGTCATGAAAGGTATGGAAAAGAATATTCATGTTACTGGTGGTGGAACCTTATTATCAGATAATGGTGAAGCGCAAGAATGTGATATTGAGTTGGCTTTAGCTGATGCTAATGATGAAAACATTAGTTTAATTATTCAGCTTTTTACTTCAATGTTAGCGCCAAAAGGTTCCCGCTTATTTATTCATGGTGAAGATACTAAAATTGATTTTGGTACTGACGAAGGTTTAGCGCTTTATTTTAACGGCACTGAATTATCGGATGAAGTTTATGAGAATGGTGATATCAATGAAGTGTTTGATACACTTGATGAAGCAGTTGAAGATATAGGTAGCATTCATAGTGTATGGGATGGTCCAACAGAAACCGCATTCTATTTTTATGGTACATCATTTGCGGAGATGGAAGCGGTACTTAAACCACATTTAGATACTATTGCACTTTGCCAAAAAGCGAGAATTGTACAAATCGCTTAGTAGGAATCGCTTAAAAGTGCTATGGAATACAGGGCACGTTGAATAACGTAGTGTAATTCAAGCTGCAGTAAATTAAGTAAAACTGCAGCTTGAAGAATGGTGAGTCTAATTATTTATCAGCTTGATTTTTTAAGTCTAACATTAAGATTTTAGAGCGGCGTTGATAGTTGTATAAAGCCTGCTTTTTCAATGGTAGCATCTCAATTTCTGCGGGAACAAAACCTCTTTCTTGAAACCAATGAATGCTGCGGGTCGTTAGTACAAATAATCTCTCCAGTCCAAATTGTTTAGCTTGGACGGCAACTCGATGTAATAGTTCTTCGCCACGAGCAGAACTACGATAATCAGGATGAACAGCAACACATGCCATTTCACCGAGTTTTTCTTCTGGGTATGGATAGAGTGCTGCGCATGCAATCACTAAATTATCACGTTCAATAATCGTAAATTTATCAATTTCCATTTCGAGTTGTTCTCGTGAACGCCTCACGAGGATACCTTGCTGCTCTAATGGTCTGATTAATTCTAAAATCCCACCGATATCATTGATATTGGCTCTACGGATTTGTTCTGCACTTTCCATAACTATTTGAGTGCCGATACCGTCACGAGAGAATAATTCTTGAATTAATGAACCATTTTCTTGATAGCTTAGTAAGTGGCTACGACGGACTCCTCGACGGCAGGCTTTAGCGGCTCCGCGTAAGAAGCGAACTGTACCTGAGTAATAATCACCATCAGATTCAAGCTCTTGAATACGATTTTCAGCTTCATTAGGAAATAATTCAGACAGTATATTACCGTCTTTATCTGCTACACCTTGTGAGGAACAAAAACCGATTAATTTCTCTGCTTTAATTTTTACAGCCAGTTGAGTGGCAACCTCTTCTGAGGTTAAATTAAAACTTTCCCCAGTTACTGATACAGCAACTGGGCCGATTAAAACGATTGAACCATTGTTAAGCTGATTATTAATAGCATCTTCATCAATGCGGCGAATCCTACCACTGTGGTAATAGTCAACACCGTCATCGATACCAAGAGGTTGTGCGATAACAAAGTTACCACTTACCACGTTAATATGAGCGCCTTGTAAGGGGGTGTTACTTAAGCTCATTGATAAACGCGCAGTAATATCTAATTGTAATGCACCAGATGCTTGCTTAACATATTCAAGAGTACTCGCATCGGTTACGCGAGTATGCTTATGATAAATAGCATCATAGTTGTGTTCTGATAAAATTTGTTCAATTTGTGGGCGAGCACCATAAACAACGACAATACGAATGCCAAGGCTATGCAATAGTCCTATATCATTAACAATGCTTGGAAAATTTTCATGCGCAATCGCTTCACCACCAAGCATTATAATAAATGTTTTGCCGCGGTGGGCGTTTATATAAGGAACCGAATGGCGAAATTCATCAACCAATTCGGTGCTGCGCTCTTTCATAATTACCCTCTTAAATGAATTTTTATTCGTAATTACTGTATTTTTATTCTTTTTGGCAGTAAATATCAAGTAAAAGATGGCATAAAAATAATAACAATTATATTTTTGAGGTTTACATATCTCTAAATTTAAATGTGTATTCTTAATGACAGAGTGCTAATGATTAGTTAGAGTGCTTGCATCTAGCCAATATATTGGCATTTATTCTAAAATCGTCTTATTTATCAGCTCTAGGTTCGGAATTATTGATGAGTCATCAAGATCACAGTCCATCAAAGCGCCGCCTTATACAAGGTGCGGCAGCCGTTATGTTGCTTAGTGTCAGCCCATTTGGTTTTGCTGCGAATAGCAGCATCATTGCCGTGCGTATCTGGCCGGCATCGAGTTATACCCGAGTGACACTCGAATCGAATATTCCTCTGAAATATCGTCAGTTTGTGTTGAATAATCCTGAGCGTATTGTTGTTGATTTAGAAGGTGTTCAGCTAAATAACGTACTAAAGCAGATGGGCAGCCAAATTCAGTCAAGAGATCCTTACCTTAAATTGGTAAGGGCGGGGCAATTTGATCCAAAAACAGTTCGTCTTGTTTTTGAAGTCAAAAATAAAGTTAGCCCTCAGTTTTTTACTATGGCACCTGTTTCTGAATTTAAGCACCGACTGGTGATGGATTTTTATCCAGGAAAGGGAGTTGATACTAGTGATGATCCTTTATTAGCACTTCTTGAAGATTATAATAAAGGCGATCTTGAAGAGAATATGCCTGCGCAGGCGAAAAAACCAGGTACAGCAGGTAAAGACAGGCCTATTATTATCATGATAGACCCAGGTCATGGTGGTGAAGATCCGGGCGCTATTGGAAAATATAAAACTCGTGAAAAAGATGTGGTATTACAAATCGCCCGACGTCTTAAGGCCTTGATCGATAAAGATCCAAAAATGCGTGCTTATATGACACGTAATGAAGATGTATTTATTCCGCTTAAAGTTAGAGTTGCGAAAGCGAGAAAAATGCAGGCAGATTTGTTTATTTCTGTTCATGCGGATGCTTTTACTAACCGCTCAGCTCATGGTTCTTCGGTATTTGCACTATCGACTAAAGGTGCGACAAGTAATACTGCGCGCTACCTTGCTCAAACACAAAATGAAGCTGACTTAATTGGTGGTGTGAGCAAAAGTGGAGATGTTTATCTCGACCATACTATGCTTGATTTAGTACAAACGGCGACAATTAATGATAGTTTGAAGTTTGGTGATGAAGTGATTAAGCGTATGGGTAAAGTGAATAAATTGCATAAAAACAAAGTTGACCAAGCAGGATTTGCGGTACTAAAAGCCCCTGAAATTCCATCAATTTTGGTAGAAACTGCATTTATTAGCAATTTAGAGGAAGAACGAAAGTTAAAAACAGCTAAGTTCCAACAGCAAATGGCTGAATCAATTTTCCAAGGTATAAAAGCATATTTTCGTAATGGTGGGGAGTTGGCGATTAGAAATGGATAATGTTTAGCGAAAGTAATATGCGTTTAATAACTAAATTTAAATAGGTGACAAGCTAAATAGTGAGTCGCCTTTTTTGTTTTAGATATTAAATTTTAGAATAAGTTTGGATTTTTGAATTAACTGAGATTGATACAAATAGAAAAAAATATTGGTTGCGGGGGCCGGATTTG
>NZ_DOEH01000016.1:266742-266865 GCF_003533305.1 Providencia sp.
CTACCAGACTGCTCCATCCCGCGCCTGAAATACTTTATTACTTTGTACTAACTGGTTTATTTTACTACATTTGTTGATAAACAACAAATTTGGTTGCGGGGGCCGGATTTGAACCGACGACCT
>NZ_DOEH01000016.1:266892-322636 GCF_003533305.1 Providencia sp.
CTACCAGACTGCTCCACCCCGCGTCCGATATGGGGCACTATACTCGGGATGAGATCTGATGCAAGTTTTTTCGTGTTTTTTTTCATTTATTACGGATTGTAGAACAAAATACATACTTGACGATTATTTTTTAATCTTAATCCATGGGAGTGTAGGCAACCGAAGGTATAAATAGAAAACAGAAATAGTGGGCTAAAATATGTTTACTCATTTCATTCTTAATTTGAGTTTGCTATTGTGCGCTTCATATTGGATTAGTTCGGGCAGAAAATCATGAAATTATGGCAAAAATGGTTAGTCACAGGTATGTGTGTTTCTTTTTTGGTTGGATGCCAATCTCACCCAACTGATAAAGGGCAGCAATATAAAGATGGTCACTTGGTTAGTGATCTTCAAAAGGTTAATCAAGTAAATACTCAAGGCCGCCCGATTAATACCCCTGATTTTAATCGCCAAGTTGTTGAAATTAAAAATGCCTCACCTCGTCTTTTTCAAAATAATAATGAAACTTATCATGCTATAGAGAGCTGGCTAATGGCAGGCGGTGACCCGAGCCAGTTAGTTAATTTCAATTTAGCGGCTTTTCAAATGGAAGGTGCAGATAATTATGGCAACGTACAGTTTACGGGCTATTACACACCTGTTATTGAAGCGCGACGTACACCTCAAGGTGAATTTCGCCATCCATTATATGGAATGCCACCTAAAGGTAAAAAGCGTTTACCTAGTAGAGCGGCAATTTATAACGGGGCGCTTAGTAATAATTTAATTTTAGCTTACAGTAACTCTGCGGTTGATAACTTCATGATGGAAGTGCAGGGGAGTGGCTATGTGAACTTTGGTGATGGCAGCCCATTAAATTTCTTTGGTTATGCAGGCAAAAATGGCCATGCATATAAAAGTATAGGTAAAGTGTTAGTTGACCGTGGTGAAGTGCCATTGAATAAAATGTCATTGCAAGCTATTCATGATTGGACAAACAGTCATAGCGAAGAAGAGGTTCGTCAACTATTAGAAGAGAATACGTCATTTGTCTTTTTCAAACCTCAATCGTTTGTACCTGTCAGAGGCGCGAGTGCGGTACCTTTGATAGCTAAAGCTTCTGTGGCATCAGATAAATCATTAATTCCAGCGGGTACAGCTTTATTGGCTGAAATACCGGTACTTGATAATAATGGTAAATTTACGGGGCAATATGAAATGCGTATGATGATTGCCTTAGATGTGGGTGGTGCAATTAAAGGACACCATTTCGATATCTACCATGGAACAGGTCATGAAGCCGGTAAAATGGCCGGGTTTTATAATCATTATGGACGAGTTTGGGTACTGAAGAAGGATCAACAGCTTTTTGGTGCTAGTAAGTAGTAGCCGTTTTAATTAAGGTCATTTGTTATTATGCAAACTCAGCTTTCTGATGCGTGGATGCAGCGCTTTGCTGGAATTGGGCGCTTATACGGGCAACAAGCACTTTTTCTTTTTGCTCGCTCTCACGTGTGCGTTATTGGTATTGGTGGTGTTGGGGTATGGGCTGCCGAGGCGTTAGCGCGTTCGGGTATTGGTTCAATCACATTAATTGATATGGATGATGTTTGTGTGACAAACACTAATCGTCAATTACATGCACTTAGCACCACTGTGGGACAACCCAAAGTAGATGTAATGAAAGCACGTATTTTGGCGATTAATCCCGAATGTATTGTGAATGTAATCGATGATTTTATTACTGTCGATAATGTGTCTGAATACCTCAGTACGGGGTTTGATTATGTTATTGATGCAATTGATAGTGTAAGGCCAAAAGCTGCGTTGTTAGCCTATTGCCGACGTTTTAAAGTCCCAGTTGTCACCACTGGAGGCGCAGGTGGTCAAATCGATCCCACTCAAATACAAGTTGTTGATTTGGCTAAGACGGTTCAAGATCCTTTAGCCGCTAAATTACGCGAACGTTTAAAGTCTGACTTTAATGTCGTTAAAAATAGTAAAGGTAAGTTGGGAATTGATTGTGTGTTCTCAACAGAGCAATTAGTCTATCCACAAAGTGATGGAACTGTCTGTGCGGCAAAAAGCACGGCGGATGGCTCTAAACGGATGGATTGTGCATCTGGTTTTGGTGCAGTAACAATGGTCACCGCAAGTTTTGGTTTTATCGCTGTTTCTCATGTACTTAAAAAAATGATCGCCAAAGCACAAAGAACGGTGAAATGATTAAATGAGGCTAATAATAAATTATATTAATAGCCTCATTCAGTTATTTAAGCCGGGGTCATCTCATTGGCGATATTTCTAATCGCAGTAATTAAGGATTGGATGCCATTTTGGCGAGATTCACTTAATTGACCAGATAATCCTGTTTGATTTAAAATATCAGTAAAATCGATTTCGAGGATTTGTTGGGCGGTTTTAAGCTCAATAGCTGCTAATAAAATTGCAAATAAGCCTTTAACAACACGACCTTCACTATCACCATAAAAATGGAAAGTCTCATCATCATTTAAGAGCGCGCCAATCCATACTCGGTTTTCACAGCCTTTAACCTCTTGAGTTTGTTGTTTCTCTTCATCGGTTAATGCAGGTAGCTGTTTGGCTAGTTGGATCAGCAAGCGGTACTTATCTTCCCATGCTTTTTGGGTAGAGAATTGTTCAACTATTCCTGGAATAACTATCTCAGTACCAAAAGGGTGCGGAGCAAGTTCATGTTTAGTCGAAGTCATTAGGCTTCCTTCTTCATCATTTAATATCGATTTAATCATTTAGTATTGAAAGGGCAAATTTGATTGCCTTAATAAATTGGTCAATATCTTGCTTGTTATTATAAGGCATTACTGAAATGCGTAAACAGCCTCTAATATTTAAAGCATCCATTAAAGGTTGAGCACAATGTTGCCCATAGCGTAGTGCAATATTTTGTTCGGTCAAGAGAAGCCCTAAATCACTATGATGAATATCTTTAAAATTGAAAGACAGTAAGGGTGAATTGGGCGTGCTATAACAAATCAAATTATCGAGTTGCGAGAGTTGTTCATGTGCATATTGGATCAGTGAGCAAGAATAAATTTCTGCTTGAACGAAGTCTATCTTATTTAACCACTCTAACACAGCAGAAAATGCGATTACCCCTGCTATATTAGGCGTTCCAGCTTCAAAACATTGTGGGATAGGGGCTGGAGTGAAATCATCAAAAGTGACGTCAGTTAGCATTTTGCCACCTCCATGCCAAGGGCTCATTTGTGACAGTAAACTTGGCTTTCCATAGCAGACACCTAAGCCTGTAGGACCATAAAGTTTGTGGGCAGAAAATGCATAGAAATCAATATCAATAGCGGATACATCAATTGGGAGATGAGCAATACCTTGGGCACCGTCAACGACCACAAGTGCACCCGCAGCATGGGCAAGTTGAGTGATTATGCTTAGGTCAGGTTGGTAGCCCGTTACATTTGACATTTGGGTGATTGCGACGACTTTACTTTTTGTATTTAGTTTTGATTTAAGTGCGTCTATATCTAATATTAGGCTGTCATTAATTGGCCATTTAACAATTTTAGCTCCAGTCTGCTTTGCCAGTATTAACCACGGTAATAAATTCGAATGATGCTCTATTTCACTTACAATAATTTCATCATCAGGTTGTAATTTTTCTCTAAAAAAGCTTTGGGTGATGAAATTTATGGATTCAGTGGTGCCGCGAGTCCAAATAATTGACTTTTCATTTGGTGCATTGATTAACTTTGCAACTCTAATTCGCCCTTGCTCATAGTCATTGGTAATTTTTAATGATTCAGCTGATTGACCTCGATGGACCGAGCTACCGGATAATTGATAGTAATTATTCGATGCCTCAATCATAGCTAAAGGTTTTAATGCGGTTGCCGCACTATCTAAAAAAGTAATATTGGCAGCTATAGCAGGGAAGGCTTGGCGAAATTGAGTAGCATTGAAGTGATCCATAGTGTTTATTCTTTTATACCTAGTTTGAGATTCATTTTGACAGACTAAATTTTAAAAATTAATTATTAGGTTTATCAAGAAGGATGATAGTTGAACCAGTCATTTTTTAATCTATTCGTTGAAATGTTTTGTTACATTTGCTATTAATTGTTTCAACGAAATTTAATTGATTTTAAGATGATTCAGTGTTTTGCATGACAATGCAATCCCTTTTCTGAACGATGAGTGATTTTTAGCTTAGTTTACGGACTAATTTCAAGAATTATCTTAAATATCCAAGTGAATATTTTTTCGGTAAACTAGTAGCTATTCATAGTTTGTTGTATTTATTAATTTATTTGCTTTACTAAATATTATAATAGGCAAAAAAAAGCACCGCGCTTAGGCGGTGCACTATAAAATCACTATGGACAGACAGGGTAAATGTACAGGAAGTGAAAATAAACAGTAGCAATAGCTACAACGTCTGGCATCCCCAGACAACTTGCAAACACAACATCACAACCACAAAGCCAAAAGTTCCAAAGTAACTAAACTCTGTAACTTTTCGTTCCGGCTTAGGAAGTGTGCATACTATAGGTATTTACTGGCGTATCCTCAAGGGACAATTTATAATGCTTCGGATGAAAAAAACTAATAGATACCTATATGCCAAATAGAAGTGATTATGTCTAAAAGATTACCGCCACTTAATGCACTGAGAGTCTTTGATGCCGCAGCCCGTCATTTAAGTTTTACTAAGGCGGCAGAAGAATTATTTGTGACTCAAGCTGCTGTTAGTCACCAAATGAAAAGCTTAGAAGATTTTCTTGGCTTAAAATTATTCCGTCGACGTAATCGTTCGTTATTATTAACGGAAGAAGGTCAAAGTTATTATCTTGATATTAAAGAAATTTTTTCTTCTTTAAATGAAGCAACTCGAAAGTTACAAGCGCGAAGCGCTAAGGGAGCATTAACCGTAAGTTTATCACCGAGTTTTGCTATTCAATGGTTGGTACCACGCCTTGCGGGGTTCAATCAAGCGTATCCTGGTATTGATGTGCGAATTCAGGCGGTAGATAGAGAAGAGGATAAATTGGCAGATGATGTCGATGTCGCTATTTTCTACGGTAAAGGTAATTGGTCAGGACTTCGAACAGATAGGCTCTATGCAGAATATTTGATGCCTGTTTGTTCTCCTTCGTTATTAACGGGAGAGCTTCAGTTAAAGCATCCTGAGGATTTGGCTAATCATATGCTATTACATGATTCTTCTCGTCGGGATTGGCAAGCATATATTCGGCAATTAGAATTACAAAATATTGTTAATGTACAAAAAGGGCCTATTTTTAGTCATAGCTCAATGGTTATCCAAGCGGCAGTGCACGGTCAAGGAATTGCATTAACGAATAATGTGATGGCACGAAATGAAATTGATGCAGGGCGTTTAGTTTGTCCCTTTAGCGAGGTGTTAGTCAGTAAAAATGCATTTTATCTTGTCTGTCAAGAAAGTCAGGCTGATATAGGAAAAATAGCGGCATTTCGTCAATGGGTACTCGCTCAGGCTGCAAGTGAACAAGAAAAATTAGGTTTTATTACGGGTGACCAAGATGTGGCGCTTAATCAGTAATCAAATATTTCATAAAAAGGTGTTACTGTGAATAGTCGTTTGATGTTAATTTTTGCGGGAATTAGTGGTTTTTTTACCGTGGCTTTCGGAGCTATCGGTTCCCATGCACTATCTTCAATCATGAGTGTCCATCAGATGGAATGGATTGAAGTCGGTATACGTTATCAGATGTTACACACAGTGGCTTTAATGGTGCTCGGTGCAATTTTACTGCGTAAAGTTGTACTGTGGTTCTATTGGTCTGGTGTTTTTTTCTCGGTAGGCATACTTCTTTTTAGCGGTAGCCTTTATTGTATGGCCCTATTGCAGGTAAAATACTTTTCTTATTTTACGCCTATAGGGGGAGTTTGTTTCCTTATTGGCTGGCTGTTAGTTGTTATCGGCGCTATGCGTCTAAGGAAATCGGCGTCACGCAATGAGTAATAAAATTGCATTATATTGCCGCCCAGGCTTTGAAAAAGAGTGCGCAGCAGAGATCACAGATAAAGCTGGGCAAAAAGAAGTCTTTGGTTTTGCTCGAGTAAAAGATAATAGTGGTTATGTCATTTTTGAATGCTATCAAGCTGAAGATGCAGATAAACTTGCACGTACTTTACCTTTTAGTGAACTTATTTTTGCTCGTCAGATGATAGTCGTTGGGGATTTACTCAAAGATTTACCCCCAGAAGACCGTATTACACCAATTGTGAATGTACTTAGCCAACAAGTTGCTCGAGCTGGTGATCTTCGCGTTGAGGTTGCTGATACTAATGAATGCAAAGAATTAATGAAGTTTTGCCGTAAATTTACGGTGCCTTTGCGTAACGCTTTACGTAAAGAAAAAATACTTCTTACACAAGAAAATTTTAAACGTCCGGTTATTCATGTGTTCTTTATTGCACCAGGTTGTTGCTATACAGGCTATTCGTATACCAATAATAGTTCTAGTTTCTACATGGGTATCCCTCGGTTAAAATTACCATCAGATGCGCCTAGCCGTTCAACACTGAAGCTTGAAGAAGCATTCCATGTGTTTATTCCTTATGATGAATGGGAAGAACGTTTAGCCAGTGGAATGAAGGCGGTAGACTTAGGGGCTTGTCCTGGTGGTTGGACCTATCAGCTTGTGAAGCGCAGCATGATGGTACATGCAGTTGATAATGGAACAATGGCTGAAAGTTTAATGGATACAGGGCAGGTTACTCATCACCAAGTTGATGGTTTTAAGTTCCGTCCAATATCTAATAATATCACTTGGCTTGTTTGTGACATGGTTGAAAAACCCGCTAAGGTTGCTGCGCTTATGACTGAATGGCTGCAAGAAGGCCTGTGTCGTGAAGCGATTTTTAACTTAAAATTGCCAATGAAAAAACGTTATGAAGAAGTCTCTCATATCTTAAACAAAATGCAGGTTCAGCTAAAAGAGCACAGTATTAACGTGCGTATTCAAGCTAAACAGCTATACCATGACCGCGAAGAGATTACAGTACATGTTCAGCGTGTCTGGTCAGCGAATCCAATGGCTCGTGAGTATTACTAGCATTTGATGGTATTCAATACGTTAAAGTAAAAAAGGTCACTTTAGAGTGACCTTTTTTATAGCAATTATTTGGCTTGATAGCGCAGTTGGTTCAAATTACCTTGAATAATGATGTCGGTCTTTAACGTGGCAATATCACGACAAATTAGTGCAATTTCTTGCTGGTTAATTAATTTTTTTTGCCATTTTTCATCTAGATTATCGATATTCGTGTATAAATTTTCAATCGATTGGTATTGCTGTAATAGCATCGTTGTACTTTTAGGACCAATTCCTGCAACTCCTGGTACTTTACTACTACTAATACCGGCAAGCCCCCAATAATCAGGAAGTTGTTCGGGCGTTACACCAAACTCTTTTTCAATAAAAGGAACATCTAACCATCGTTTTTGAAAATAATCGCGGATCCGAATATTGGGTGATAGTAATTGGCAATAGCCTTTATCTGTCGATACAATCGTCACCATATGCCCTGCATTTGCGATACGTTTTGCCAACGTCGCGGCAAGATCATCGGCCTCATCACCTTGAGATTGCCAACAATGAACCCCTTTTTCTTCAAATTGTGTTATCAGTGAAGGTAGGTTTTTTTGCAAGTCTTCAGGCATGGGTTGGCGACCTGCTTTGTAGTCAGGTAATTTTTCATGGCGCCAGCTAGAATGCCTTCCTTCTTCATCAAAAACAGCGACAACGTGGCTTGCTTCAGTATGATTGATGAGTTGAGATATCGCAGATAAGCAGGTATCTCCACATGGGCTTCCTTGCACCGCGTGGATACGACGAATTAGATTTAATGCATCAATAATTAATAAATGGATCATAAGTATCGGGCCGTCCTTGGCTGCTTAAATTTATTTCACAATTTCATAGCAAGGTTCGTAGGCAGTTCCGCCCGGCAGTTTCATACGATGCTGACTAACGAAGCCTTGTAATAAGATATCCATACGTCTCATGATGTCAGTATCACCATGGATTTTAAAAGGACCATTTTTTTCAATAGCTTTCATTCCTGATTCTTTCACATTACCCGCAACAATGCCTGAGAATGCGCGGCGTAGGTCAGCGGCTAATTTTTCAGGTGCCTGGCCCGGATGTAAGTTCAAAGAAGCCATATTTTCATGACTAGGCTCAAAAGGATGCTGTAAAGCATGATCAATTTTAATTGACCAGTTGAAACTATAGGCATCACCAGTACTGCGGCGGTTATCTTTAACTAGAGGCATACTTTTTTTCATGACTCTAGCGACTTCTTGAGGATTATCAATAATGATCTGATAATGCTTACTCGCTTCATCCCCTAAAGTATGGCGAACGAAATCATCAAGTACAGCAAAGTATTCTGCACTTTCTTTTGGTCCGGTCAGAACGAGAGGGAGAACTTGCTCACTGTTTTCAGGATCCATTAAGATACCCAGTAAATAGAGAAGTTCTTCTGCTGTACCTACACCACCTGGGAATATAATGATCCCATGGCCTAATCTGACAAATGCCTCTAGACGTTTTTCGATGTCAGGCATGATTAATAGTTCATTAACCAATGGATTAGGTGGCTCAGCTGCAATAATCGAAGGTTCAGTTAAACCGATAAAACGGCTATTTTTATATTGTTGTTGTGCATGGCCTACCGCAGCACCTTTCATCGGAGCTTCCATCGCACCTGGTCCGCAACCAGTACAGATATTGAGTTCCCTTAAACCTAATTCATTACCGACTTTACGGCCATACAGATATTCAGTTTCATTAATTGAGTGTCCACCCCAACATACGATCATGTTAGGTTCTTCATCAATATGTAAGGCGCGAGCATTGCGTAAAATAGAGAAAATCATGTTAGTTAAATGAACACTGTTTTCAATATCTAAATGAAATTGTTCTTTTGCGTTACTAATTTGAGCATGGACAAAAAGAATATCACGCAGTACTGCAAATAAGTTAGCTTGTAACGAGCGGATAATCTTGCCATCAACAAAGGCTTCTTCCGGTGGATTGATTAGTTCAAGTTTTACACCGCGTTCACGACGCAATACATTAATGTCAAAATCAATGCTTTTTGCCAGTAACTCTTTACTACTATCGGTTAAGCTGCCGGAGTGTAAAACCGCTAAAGAGCAATTTCTAAACAGCTGGTATAAATGGCTGCTAGCCGTTCTTTTTAACATATCAACTTCAAGCTGAGATAGTAGATCCATAGATCCTAATGGACTAATATGAGTAATCAAGTAACACTCCTTTATCCCCGCAGGGATCTTGATGTTGGATTGTGTTGAAATAGGTTCAGCGGCTGTTGTTTCAACTGCATTTTCCAATAATACATTTCAACTACATTCATTTTGACTATATTTTGTACTTATTGCCGTGCTAAGCGACCTGTTTGTGGTTTAAATTGCTCATTACTACGCCATGGGTTGATATCAAGGCCACCTCGGCGTGTATAGCGTGCATAAACACTCAATTTTTCAGGTTTACACAGTTGTGTTATATCGTTAAAAATACGTTCCACACATTGTTCATGAAACTCATTATGATGGCGAAATGAAATGAGATAGCGTAATAACGCTTCATGATTAATTTTTGGGCCACGATAATGAATTTGTACTGAACCCCAGTCAGGCTGATTCGTAATAAGACAATTCGATTTTAACAAATGGCTGACCAATGTTTCTTCAACAATTTCACTTTGTGTACAATCAGCTAAATAATGGCGGCTGAATTCATAATTATCGATATCAATATCTTGTTCATCTATACAGATACCATTAAATTGATGAATAGTTTGTTGTGAAAAATCATCTAGCTTATGGAGTGTAACGCTAACCTCGCCGTTAGCACAGTAACTTAAATCACTTTGCAAAACGCTTCGCACATTTTCCCACGTTTCAAATTTGGTTTGGTTAAAACTGTTGAGATAGAGTTTAAAACTTTTAGATTCAATAAGGTTGTCACTATTTGCATTTACACTAATAGAGCCTATTGCGACTTGAGGTAGACCTTTAGGGTTGAGCCATGAAAGTTCATACAGTGTCCAGATATCAGCCCCTTGAAATGGCAGAGCATCATTTCGAATTGCTAAAGGCTCTCTATTTAAGCTACGAGGAACCGCTTGTAATAACGTTGGATCGTATTGATCAATGTAAGCGGTTTTTTTACCGAGAGTTAAATTGTCGAGAGCTGGATTGTTCTGGTAGTGTGACATATTGATCCTTATACTTCATAAACTAAAATGAGGCTCAAAGCAGGAAAAGGGCGTAACAAGCACATTTTTTACGGTTAATCTGCTGTGATAATATCATTTATCAACCCTATTGACGTCTTTCAATTCAATTTGGTCTAAATAATACATAATTATGAATACAATAATTTCTGAATCACTTAACAATTTTACTCAGTTATATATGTCTCAATGGTTGGAGCAAACAGGTTTACCTCCAGCATCTGTTGATTTATATGGTATTCCCTCACCCTGTATCGTACGTACAGGTGAGAATTGGGTTTATTGGGAACCTCAACCTTTTCCGCTAGAAAATAAAAGTCTTCAAAAGGTTGCCACTGCACTTGATATTAGTTTACAGGATGATATTCATGGTTTTTATACCACTCAACTTGCGGGTGATATGAAAGCGAGATTTGCAGAGTTAGAGCTCAGTTTGGTTCAAGTATGGAATGAAGACGATTTTATTCGTTTACAAGAAAATTTAATTGGTCATTTAGTGACTCAAAAGCGTTTAAAACTGCCACCAACATTATTTATTGCGACTTTGGATTCTGAAATTGAAATGATTTCTATGTGCAATTTAAGTGGCGAAATTATTTTAGAAAAATTTGGAAGTAAAGAAAGAAGAGTACTTGCTCCTAATCTTGCTAGTTTTATAAATGCACTTTTACCGATAATTGAGCCACAAAGGTAAGATATCAGATACGAAGATGTGTAAGCATTTACCTACAATTGGGTTAAGCAATATCTTAAATATTTTTAATTTAAGTGAAATGATAATTATTTCACTTTTGATTTCATGACGTTACTATAGATACCCAATATCACTATGATTTGTAATGAATTTTAGTTTCCTCCACTAGGTTGTTTCATTAATAGATTTAATACATTCTTATGTGGCTGGACAGGGTAGATTGTTTAGCTTTTTATAAGTAAAAACAAAGTTATGGATGACTAATTAGACTTATTTTGTCTATTAAATTGTTTTTATTTGACAGGATGTCAGACGACAGGGAGTCGTTTTTGCAGGATGCTGTAAAACGTGTTTAAACTCGAGATGAGCCAGTCAATGTTTTTATTGGCTGGCTTTTTTCGTTAACGGCACTTTATTTCTTTATCGATAATTCAATTTTTGATTATGCGGTATTGATTATATACAGTAATAATTGTATTTAACTTGCTAATTTTTCTGATGTATTCGTATTAACTGAATATTGAGTGAGGGAGTTTATTATATTCTGGAACATGGCCTCTCTTAATGCTTCACGTCGACGAAATTCAGCTCGGCGCTGGCTTTTAACTAATTCAATATCTCGTACTGGTTCTTGAAGCGGAAGTTGATACCAACCTTTAGGCGTCAATATTGCACCACATTCTTGCCAAAAATTGTCATAGCTTGATTTTAAATGTTGGCTTTTAATATGGCTATTATTTGATATTCCCAAAATCGATGTAATGTTGAAATAAGCAGCGACTGCATAAATTGCTGACATTAATAAATTTTTAGGTCTCATACCATGCATTTGTTTGGTAATAGATTTAACTTGTTCAACACTTTGCTCAGTTGAGGGGCCTTGTAGAGAGCAGACATATAATTGTCCTTGGGGCCCGAATGAAAAACTCATTAAATAAATTTCATCACCGGTTTCATTGCGTAAATTTAAAGTTAAGTCACCTTCTCGAGGATATTCGGAGTAAATCAGTCTTAATTGCGCGAGATCGCCTGATTTAAGTTCTATATCGGCAACTTTAAGGCCTTCACGCTTATCTGAAAACATCGCCTCAATGGCATCAGGGGTAAAAGTATTTTCTATCAAATTCAATGTATGGCTTGCAGTAAGTAGCTTTTGTTTACCACTCCAAGCTTTGTGTAGGTATTTATTAATTGGGCGTTCAATAAAATGAGGAACATTACTTATTGTGCTTGATAATTGAGCACTATGGTAATTTTCACACATAAATTGATATTGCTGATATTGTTGTGAAGGCAGTTTAGCGATGCGAATACGTCGCTTTAATTGAACGTAACTATTGCTAAAGGATTTCCATATATTATTTTCTTTACGCCACTGCTTTAGTAATCCCATAAATAAACCATTTCTTCTGTGTTAGTAATACACAAGTATCAATTTGAAAAACATTCGATGATAAAGGTGGTTACAACAACAAATCATAAACGAAACTTAATTATTCTAAATGTATTGTGCAAATTAATCGGAGTAATTTAAAAAAGGGTGCCATGTTAGTAGTAGAACTTGTTTTTTATCGTTATCAGCACCATGTTTTCGACAGAATTGTAGAAAAAAATACAGTATATTTTGGGTTATCACCGTTAAATAGGTTTTAGTATGAATATCGAGCAACACATTGTTGAAAAATTGCGTCATGTAGAAGATGAAATGAAAGCCAAATCATTTTGGCGTGAATTACCGCCAAACGCAGAGGCATTTGAAAGTACTGAGCCATTTTCTATTGATACGATGGAAGCGCTGGAGTGGCTTCAATGGATTTTGATCCCACGACTGTATGAGTTGATAGAAAAAGGTGCCGCTTTACCCAGTAATTTTTCTATCGCGCCTTATTTCGAGGAAGTTTATAAGGATGACTGCAATGGTGATTTCATTGCGCTTTTTGAACATTTACGCGGACTTGATAATCTATTTCAGTTTACGCCAATGGGTAAGTTATAAATGTTAGAAATTATTTACCATGATGAATATATTATTGCCATTAATAAACCCGCTGGCATGTTGGTACATCGTAGCTGGATAGATAGTCAAGAAACCGTTTTTGTGATGCAGACTCTTCGCGACCAAATAGGGCAGTATGTTTATCCCATTCATCGTTTGGATAAACCAACTTCAGGTGTTCTACTTTTTGCACTATCAAGTGAAGTTGCAAGGCTGCTATCTGAGCAATTTGAGAATCATCAAATTGAGAAAACCTATCATGCCATCGTACGGGGTTATGTTACTGAGGAACAAAAAATAGATTATCCGTTGCTTGAAGAGTTGGATAAAATTGCTGATAAGCGAGCAACAAGAGAACCCGTATTACAAGAGTGTGTGACGCACTGTAAGCCGATTGAAACAGTTGAGTGTGCGGTTGCTATTGGTCGCTATGATACTGCCCGCTTTAGCTTGTTAGAGTTGAAACCTGAAACGGGGCGAAAACATCAATTAAGACGACATATGTCACATATTCGCCATCCTATCATTGGTGATAGTAAACATGGTGATTTGCGGCAAAATCGTGGGGTAACCGAACATTTTTCAGTTGCACGATTAATGCTACATGCGAGCCAATTAGTTTTAATTCACCCGATAACAGCGCAAAAAATAACGCTTATTGCAAATTGGGATACTCAATGGTTATCACTGATTGAGCAATTTGGATGGTTGGATGTTGCGACAAAACTAGGTTTTGATGCAGTAAATCAGGCGAGTTAATTTTTACATAAATTAAGCACGTAAATTGAGGAACGGTTATGTCTAAAATTGGTATTTTTGTTGGCACTGTCTATGGTAATTCATTGGCTGTCGCTGAAGCTGCGCAGGATATTTTAGCGCAACAAGGGCATGAAATTGTTATTTTTGATGAGCCTACATTGGATGATTGGCAATCTTATAATTCAGATAATAATATTGCTTTAATTGTCACGTCTTCTACAGGACAGGGTGATTTCCCCGATACCATAGCGCCACTTTTTTATGAAATTAAAGATGTACTCGGTTACCAACCTGATTTACGTTACGGCATTATTGCGCTTGGCGATAGTAGCTATGAAAGCTTCTGTGGAGCAGCTAAGCATTTTGACGAGTTACTGACAGAACAATCTGGTACACGTATTGGTGATGTGTTATTCATTGATGCAACAGAGGTGGATACGCCTGAAGAGTTTGCTAAAGCGTGGATTCAAGCTTGGAGTGAACTTATCTGAAGATCTGCACCGGTAAACTATCTTAGAAACTATCTTAAAAACTAAAGTACAGTTAATGTAGATATCACGGTGCAGTCATTTATTCTGCAATTTTAAAGCGATTTTTGAATTATTTACGTGTTAATTTTTCAAGATCTGCTTCAATTTCGGCAATTTTATTAGAGACAACATGTTCTAAATGGCGTAAGTCATCAAGAATTTTATGTTTTAAATCGAGTTCAGATTTATCGGTCTGACAGATTTGATCGAGCTCTTCAATAGCATAACGAAGATTAGTATTGATTTCGTTGATTTCTTTAAAATTATTACTGCCATCTGTCGCAGCAATTGTTTTGCGCTGGCGTGGATATTTAAATTTCACGCTTTTAGCAAAAAACTCGCCTTTGTCTTTGCGAAAATAAATTTTCAAAATATCGTTATTTGCTTCTTGGCGCAGGGTATAGCGGTCGATGTCTTGAGGGTTGCTGATACCTAAACTTTTCAAATTATCGTACATGTAAACTCACTTAGCCGTAGGAGACAGAGTCGATGAATAAATATGAGAGTATGGGCCGGTTATAACAATATCGGTCTATTTCTCGCTTCTAAAGGATGTGGTGGGTCTGTTTAAATGATAAACAGTATTTCTATTAACTATATAATATTAAATAGAATAGATGAAAATATCTGCGCACATCACATCATTATTATGGCGAAAAATAAAATAATACAGTTTTATTAATGGCAACCAGCTAAAGCCACGGTCATATTATGCGCGATTTATTGAAATTGACAAACCTCTCCTTACAAGAAAAAGAGGTCTATCATCTAATTGGAAGGGGAGAGTGTTAGGAAGCTACTCTGTCACCTAATGGAAAGTTATTCATCAATGCTTCGTAATAGCTCATTGATACCAACTTTACCACGGGTTTTTTCATCCACTTTTTTAACGATAACAGCGCAGTAGAGACTATAACGACCATCTTTAGAGGGAAGGTTGCCAGAAACGACAACAGAGCCTGCGGGTACGCGACCATAAAAAATTTCACCCGTTTCACGGTCATAAATTTTAGTGCTTTGACCGAGATATACACCCATTGAAATGACAGACCCTTCTTCAACGATAACGCCTTCTACAACTTCAGAACGAGCACCGATAAAGCAATTGTCTTCAATAATGGTTGGATTGGCTTGTAAAGGCTCAAGAACACCGCCAATACCGACGCCACCAGATAAGTGAACATTTTTACCAATTTGTGCACATGATCCGACGGTTGCCCATGTATCGACCATACTCCCTTCGTCTACATAAGCACCAATATTCACATAAGAAGGCATCAATACACAGTTTTTAGCAATATAGGCACCTTGGCGAACCGCCGCGGGAGGAACAACTCGGAATCCCTCTTTTTCGAAACGCGCTTTATCATAATCTGCAAATTTCATAGGGACTTTGTCGAAATAGCGACTTTCTGCACCTTCAATGACTTGGTTGTCATGAATACGAAATGAGAGTAAAACGGCTTTTTTTAGCCATTGATGGGTAACCCAAACGCCTGCAATTTTCTCTGCAACGCGGAGTTTGCCGCTATCGAGTAATGTTATAGTGTCCATTACGGCTTGTCTTACTGGCGCAGAGACGGTATTCGGTGTGATAGTCGCTCTGTCTTCAAACGCCTGTTCAATGATCGCTTGTAAATGCTGCATTGAGTTTATTTCTCCTTGGATAACGAAAAAAATGTTATATCCACCACAGATAAATGTGATGGATGTTATATTTTATCCTTCGATTTAAGGGCATCTGTCAACCTTTCTGATAACTCTTGTTGCATATTTTTACTGAGCGCTTTGTGATTTTTATCTGCAAGGACAAAAAAATCTTCAACTTTTTCGCCAATTGTGGTGATCCGCGCGCCGTACAATGAAATTTCCATTTGTGCAAAAATATGCCCAATTTTGGCCAGTAAACCTGGTTGATCAAGTGCGAATAATTCCATATAGCTACGACGTTCATTCGTAGAGTGTAGAAAATTAACTTTTGTCGGTACGGTAAAATGACGTAATTTTGCAGGGATCATCCGCGGCTTAGGTGGCAAAATTTCAGGTTGTTGAATGGCGAGCAGTAGCGTTTTACGGATCTGCTCATATCTATCTTTCGATAAGGCGGCGCCATTTGGCTCGAGTACGACAAACGTATCCATTGCCATATTGTCTTTGTTGGTGAAAATTTGAGCGCTATGAATGCTTAAATTACGTCTATCAAGTTCGCTAGCGACAGCGGCAAATAAGTGTGGTTTATCAGGGCACCAGATAAATATTTCGGTGCCACCATGTTTTGATTGAGTACTAATCAAAACTAATGGATGCGTTAAATCGTGTTTCAATAAATTACTGGCGTGCCAAGCGAGTTGTGACGGTGTGTGTCGTAAGAAATAATCTGCATGGCAACGAGACCATAATGCATTTAGTTTCTCTTCATCAATAGATGATTGGCGTAGTAATGATAAAGCCTGATAACGATGATGACGAATACGTTCACGTAAGTCTGGCGTGCTTTGCATTCCTTGATTTAATTGATGTTCAGTCAATAGAAAAAGTTCTCGAATAAGACTTTGTTTCCAACTATTCCATAATGTGCTGTTGGTGGCGCAAATATCGGCAACAGTTAGGCACATTAAATAATTTAGACGTGACACCGATTTAACTTCTAGTGCAAATTGTTTGATTATATCAGGGTCTTGAATATCTCTTCGCTGTGCAGTGACAGACATCAAAAGGTGGCTTTTCACTAGCCAAGCAGCAAGTTCCGCTTCTTTTATTGAAAAATCATGTTGTAGTGCAAAACTATAGACAAATTCAGCGCCAAGATCTGAATGATCGCCAGAGCGGCCTTTTGCAATATCATGGAACATCGCTGCTAGACGTAAAATTTCGGGTTGCAGTAACTTTGGATAAACACTGACACAAAGTGGGTGATCGCGGCGATTTTCTTCTAACGTAAAACTGTCAATTTTCTGAAGGACACGAATAGTATGCTCATCAACAGTATAAGCATGGAATAGGTCAAACTGCATTTGGCCGACAATATTGCTCCACAGTGGTGTATAGGCGCTTAAAACACTGTGCAAATGCATGGGAACAAAGGCCCCTTTAATTGCGCGAGGGTGTCGTAATATTTTCAAAAATAACTTTCGTGCTTCAGGGTTTTCACATAGAGGAGTGGCAAGATTCCGTCTAGCAAATCGTAATTGACGTAATGTAGTCGAATAAATACCAGTAATGTTTGGATATCGAGCCATTTGGTAAAACATTTTTAAGATGGTGGCGGGCTCTTTGATAAATAACGCTTCATCAATCACATCAATTAATGATCCGCGAAGTTGGAATTGTGTATCAATGGGGCGTGGTTTTTCATTCGGATTTAACGTTAAAATAGCTTCATCAAATAGCTGCAATAGCATTTGATTGAGCTCTCTGACTCGACGAGTTACACGATAGAAATCTTTCATCATCCGTTCAACAGGTTGATTTTTATCACCTTCATAACCCAGTAAGCGAGCAACACTAAATTGTCGATCAAATAACAGTCGATTATCGTAACGTTTAACCACTAAGTGTAAGGCAAAGCGGATCTTCCATAGAAAGGTTAAACATTCTTTAAGTTCGTGATGTTCTTCTTCAGTTAGAAAACCAAAACTCACCATTTCATCAACTGTAGTGGCACCAAAGTGGCGGCGGCCTATCCACAGTAAAGTGTGCACATCGCGCAAGCCTCCAGGGCTACTTTTAATATCTGGTTCTAAGTTGTAGCTGGTGCTGTGGTAGCGTTGATGGCGTTGGTGTTGTTCTTCAATTTTGGCGGCAAAAAAAGTGGTTGATGGCCAAAAGTCATCACTGAAAATAGTTTTTTGTAGTTGTAAAAATAAGGCGATATCACCACAAATTAATCTAGACTCAATTAGGTTGGTCGCCACGGTTAAGTCATCATTTCCTGCTTTAATGCATTCTGCCAATGAACGAACACTATGACCAATATCGAAGCGCAAATCCCAAAGCAACGTAATAAATTGCCCAATTTTGGTAGCAATTTCTTCGGCAAGAGGCTCTTTACTTAGCACTAAAATATCAATGTCCGATAACGGATGCAGTTCATGCCGGCCATAGCCGCCTACTGCGATTAAGGACATATTTGGACGTTTATCAAATTGATATTCTTGCCATAATCTTGTTAATAGCGCATCAAGGTAATCACTACGGACATGAACTAAATCCACCACGGATTGACCATGATTAAAGGCTACTTCTAACCAATTATTAAAGTCTTCAACATGCAATCTTAACGTTGATAGCTCAAGGTCAGAGGGTTGAAATAAATGAGGCGATAGATATGTTTTAGAAGATACTGTCATCATTTTCTTTCCGTGTTGATAAGCGCTACAGAAACTTTTATCAGCTTACGGTGTTTGAATAAAGATGAATAGTGAAAGATACCCCGAAGAAGGGGTATCCGAGACAAAATAATTTACTGATTAAGGGCTAATTACACATTAACGAGAACTGCTGAAATGAATGGCTCTTCTTCTTTGCGCAATGTGAGGATTTCACAACCATTATCTGTCACAACTAATGTGTGTTCGTATTGTGCTGACCAGCCTCTATCTTTAGTTTTGACGGTCCAACCATCTTTCATTGTGCGGATACGGTAATCACCAGTATTCACCATAGGCTCAATCGTAAATGCCATCCCTTTTTGTAGCACAACGCCTCCATCATCTGCATCGTAATGCAAGACTTGTGGTTCTTCATGGAAGCCGACGCCAATACCATGGCCGCAGTATTCACGTACCACGGAAAGATCATGTTTTTCGACAAACTCTTGAATAGCTTTACCCAAAGTACGTAGACGAATACCAGGTTTCACCATGCGCAATGCTAAATACAGGCTATCTTGGGTAATTTTACAAAGACGTTCGCCTTGAATCGTTGGTTTTCCAACAATAAACATTTTTGAGGTATCGCCATGAAAACCATCTTTAATAACGGTAACATCGATATTAACGACGTCACCCTCTTTTAGAATTTTATCATCGCTCGGAATACCGTGGCAGATAACATCATTGATGGAAATACAAACAGATTTTGGAAATCCGTGGTAGTTCAGACACGCGGGAATAGCTTGTTGCGTTTCAACAATATGCTGATGACAGAGGCGGTCTAGCTCACCCGTACTCACTCCAGGCACAACATGCGGAGCAATCATTTCTAACACTTCAGCCGCTAGTCGCCCAGCAACTCGCATTTTCTGAATATCTTCTTCAGTTTTGATAATAATAGCCATGAGTTCGGTCCACTTATGTCAATAACAAGATTATGACAATTTGATAAAAAGATTTGAAAATGAGCGGTTAGTACCGCTTATTCACCATTAATGATACTAATGGTAACAGCCACCGCATTTTCTGCCAACTAGCACAGAACTAGATGCCACATAGAATATGGAGTAAGGATACGTGAATCAGCTTCAGAGCCTTGTTCAATTTGAGCCTTTAATCGCACAAATTGCAAAAATAAAAATCTGGTGAACCTCTTGCAGATGAAAGGATTTACTGGAAAATACGTCAATGTATGCGTTATTTTTACAATTTAAAAAACAACAAAAGTTAGCTTATTCTTCCGTTTTATGGTATAAAGCGCGCCGGCAATCCATATTTTTCTTCTTACTTTTTGGTTTGTGTTGATTTTGACATAAGTGTGAATTGTAAATGATTAAAATGGGTATGCGTAAACTAAACTCAATTGTGTAAATAACACACACGAATCGACACATGCACCGGGGTGCTCCTATGCGTTTCTACGCAGCTTTGGAGTCGGTAGTATGGGATTCGTGGAGGCATAACCCCAATTACTTAAATACAGAGGTATTAAATGGCAACTGTTTCCATGCGCGATATGCTACAAGCGGGCGTTCACTTTGGTCACCAGACTCGTTACTGGAACCCAAAAATGAAACCTTTCATCTTTGGTGCGCGTAACAAAGTACATATCATCAACCTGGAAAAGACTGTTCCAATGTTTAACGAAGCTTTGGCTGAGTTGACTAAAATCTCTTCTCGTAAAGGCAAAATTTTGTTTGTTGGTACTAAACGTGCTGCAAGCGAAGCCGTTCAAGAAGCTGCTAACAGCTGCGACCAGTATTTCGTTAACCATCGTTGGTTAGGCGGAATGTTGACTAACTGGAAAACAGTTCGTCAGTCAATCAAACGTCTGAAAGATTTAGAAATTCAATCTCAAGATGGCACTTTCGACAAACTGACCAAGAAAGAAGCGCTAATGCGTACTCGTGAACTTGGTAAGTTAGAAAACAGCTTAGGCGGTATCAAAAACATGGGCGGCTTACCTGACGCTCTGTTCGTTATCGATGCAGACCACGAACACATTGCTATCAAAGAAGCAAACAATCTGGGCATCCCAGTATTTGCTATCGTTGATACAAACTCTGATCCAGACGGTATTGATTTCATTATCCCTGGTAACGATGATGCGATCCGTGCAATTAAGCTGTATCTGGGCGCTGTAGCAAACACCGTTCATGAAGGTCGTTCACAAGATCTGGCTGTTCAAGCAGAAGAAAGCTTAGTAGAAGCTGAATAATAAGGTAAAAGCCCTTATTAACCAGGTATTGCTATATATTGGTTAGAAGGGGCCTAATTAGGCCCCTTTTGTTTCTGTGAATCAGAACTATCCTTGTGGGGAATGCTCCCGTAAGGTATATCGAGGAAGAAATCACATGTCTGGAATTACCGCGGCATTGGTAAAAGAACTGCGCGAGCGTACTGGCGCAGGTATGATGGAATGTAAAAAAGCACTAGTTGAAGCTAATGGTGATATTGAATTAGCAATCGACAACATGCGTAAATCAGGTCAGGCTAAAGCCGCTAAGAAAGCAGGCCGTGTAGCTGCTGAAGGCGTTATCCTTGCAGAAGTATTTGCTGATGGTAAAACTGGTGCATTAGTTGAACTGAACTGTGAAACTGACTTCGTTGCTAAAGATGCAGGTTTCTTAGCATTCGGTAAAGAAGTAATGGCATCTGTTGTTGCTGATAAAAGTGCTGATATCGATGCACTGAAAGCAAAATTTGAAGAAGCTCGTGCTAACTTAGTTGCTAAAATCGGTGAAAATATCAATATTCGCCGTGTCGCTATTTTGGAAGGCGCAAATGTAGGTAATTACCTGCACGGCGCTCGTATCGGTGTTCTCGTTGCGGCTGAAGGCGCAGATGAAGAATTACTGAAACACATCGCTATGCACATTGCAGCAAGCAAACCAGAATATCTGACTCCAGACAACGTTCCAGCTGACGTTGTTGCTCATGAGCAACAAATTCAGTTAGACATCGCTATGCAATCTGGTAAACCACGCGAAATCGCTGAAAAAATGGTTATCGGTCGCATGAACAAATTTACTGGCGAAATCTCTCTGACTGGCCAGCCTTTCGTTATGGAGCCAAGCAAATCTGTTGGTGACCTGCTGAAAGAGAAAAATGCTACTGTTACTGGCTTCATTCGTTTTGAAGTTGGCGAAGGCATTGAAAAAGTTGAAACTGACTTTGCAGCAGAAGTTGCTGCAATGAGCAAGTAAGCAATATAAGGGCCGCCAATTGGCGGCCTTTCTTTAATACTCGTCATACTTCAAGTTATCTGGTTGTTGATTACATTCAGCAACATGTACTTTGAATTATTCTGAGTATATGACTGCTATATTCAGTCTAAGTCAAAATCAAGGCATATAGAGTCTATAATTCTATGTGCGTTACCCCAATAAATTATCTGTGTAGGACAGAACACCATGGCAACTAATGCGAAACCCGTTTATCAGCGTATTCTGCTCAAATTAAGTGGCGAAGCCTTACAAGGTGCAGAAGGTTTTGGTATCGATGCTAGCGTTTTAGATCGTATGGCTCAGGAAATCAAAGAACTCATAGAACTGGGAATACAGGTCGGTGTAGTTATTGGTGGTGGTAACCTGTTTCGCGGAGCCGGCTTGGCAGAAGCGGGTATGAATCGCGTTGTTGGTGACCATATGGGTATGCTAGCAACCGTCATGAATGGGCTTGCTATGCGAGACGCTTTGCATCGTGCTTATGTGAATGTAAGGCTGATGTCTGCAATTCCACTTAACGGTGTTTGTGATAACTATAGCTGGGCTGAAGCTATTAGCCTACTGCGTCATGGCCGTGTGGTTATTTTTTCAGCGGGAACAGGTAATCCATTCTTTACAACAGACTCAGCAGCTTGTTTGCGTGGTATTGAAATCGAAGCTGATGTTGTATTGAAAGCAACAAAAGTTGATGGTGTTTATTCTGCAGATCCTGCAAAAGATCCTGATGCTGTTCTTTATGAAAATTTAGATTATCAAGAAGTTCTGGAACGTGAATTGAAAGTAATGGACTTAGCGGCATTTACTTTAGCACGTGACCATAACTTACCAATTCGTGTTTTCAATATGAATAAGCCAGGTGCGTTACGTCGCGTTGTGATGGGCGAAAATGAAGGGACTCTGATTTCTCACCGTTAATACTCAGAGACATGACCTGAGTTTAAATGTATTATCTAATGTAAATTCAGACAATTTAAGCGAGGCTGCATTGCGGCCTTTAATAACTAGTTCTTAAGGGTTGAAAACGTGATTAACGAAATCCAAAAAGATGCTCAAGACCGTATGGAAAAGAGCGTTGAAGCACTAAAAAGCCAAATTAGTAAAATCCGTACAGGTCGTGCATCTCCTAGCCTGCTTGATGGTATTATGGTTGACTATTATGGTTCTTCAACACCATTACGCCAACTGGCTAACGTGACTGTAGAAGATTCACGTACATTAGCAATTTCAGTCTTTGACCGTTCAATGTCTCCGGCAATTGAAAAAGCGATTATGTCTTCAGATTTAGGTCTGAATCCATCTTCTGCTGGTACTGTTATTCGTGTACCTCTGCCTGCATTAACAGAAGAACGTCGTAAAGATCTAATCAAAGTTGTTCGTGGTGAAGCTGAACAAGGTCGTATTGCCGTTCGCAACATTCGCCGTGATGCTAACGATAAAGTTAAAGCTTTACTCAAAGATAAAGAAATCAGTGAAGATGACGAACGTCGTTCACAAGATGATATCCAAAAATTGACTGATGGTTATATCAAGAAAGTTGATGAAGCATTAGCGCAAAAAGAAACGGAATTGATGGATTTCTAATCCATCATTAGTAATGAAGCCATCTAGGTATACAGTTAATCTGTATATTTTGGATGGCTTTATTATTTTTCATACCTATTAAAGAATCCATTCTTATCTTTAAGCTGATATAATCTCAGTATTGAATTAATACAGAGTATCCGACTACTATGAAACGTCTGACAATCCTCGGTTCGACCGGCTCAATTGGTACCAGCACTCTTTCTGTTGTTCGACAAAATCCTGATAAATTTCAAGTTCTTGCTCTCGTGGCAGGGAAAAATGTTGCTGAAATGGCAAGCCAATGTATTGAATTTAATCCTAAATATGCGTCGATGGCCGATGAGTCATCAGCTCAATCATTGCGTAGGATTCTATCTGAAAATAATTGTAAAACCGAAGTTTTATCGGGTAAAGAGGCCACAATTGAACTTGCTGGGCTCGATGACGCTGACCAAGTCATGTCAGCTATTACTGGTGTTGCTGGATTATTGCCAACGCTTGCGGCGATCCGTAAAGGAAAAAGAATATTATTAGCGAATAAAGAATCTCTTATTACCAGTGGTCGTTTATTCTTTAATGCTATTCGTGAGCATAATGCAACAGTCTTCCCTATTGATAGCGAGCATAATGCGATCTTTCAAAGCTTACCTGAAGTGATTCAACTTAATTTAGGTTTTGCTGATTTATCGGCATCAGGTATTTCGAGTATTATTTTAACGGGTTCTGGTGGCCCATTTAGAGATACTCCACTTTCACATTTTGCTAATGTCACACCTGATGAGGCTTGTAATCATCCAAATTGGTCGATGGGACGTAAAATTTCTGTTGATTCAGCAACAATGATGAATAAAGGATTAGAATATATTGAGGCTTGTTATTTCTTCAATGCCACGCAAGATCAAATGGAAGTGATTGTTCATCCTCAATCCGTGATTCACTCAATGGTGCGTTATAGAGATGGCAGTGTTATTGCACAGCTGGGTACACCTGATATGCGCACGCCGATATCGTATAGTATGGCATATCCACAGCGTATAATGTCAGGTGCGAAGCCACTTGATTTTGCAACTTTATCGTCACTAACCTTTGTTCAACCTGATTTCCAACGCTATCCTTGCTTAAAACTTGCTATGGACGCATGTCATGAAGGGCAAGCTGCGACAACGGTTCTTAATGGCGCAAATGAAATAACGGTAGAAGCTTTCCTTGAAGGTAAGATCCGCTTTACGGATATCGCAAAAATTAACCACAAGACCATGGAAAAACATGTTTTTTCTGAACCAGTCTCGATTGAGGAGGTCTTAGAAATCGATGCATGGGCTCGTCGTGAAGCTGGAAAGTCAATTTCGCAAGAATTTTAATCTTAGTATGTGATTTATTTAGTTGCTGATACCCATGATATATCTTTAATATGTGATGGGTTCAAAAAACAAAGACAATATCAGTAGTTATCTGAGAATTTAAGGATGTGTCTTATCAGCATATTTAATAATAAAGGTTATTATTGAGTTGGATTCTCAAAGTTATACACACAAGGATTAACATTTAATGAACTCTAGTGGTGAAAATCTCGCTGAATCGATGATTCCTAAGCATGTCGCTATCATTATGGATGGTAATGGGCGATGGGCAAAGCAGAGAGGCAAACTCAGAATTACAGGTCATAAAGCAGGTGTTGAATCTGTGCGTAACTCTGTTCGTTTTGCAGTAAAAAATAAAATTAGCTCATTAACTCTTTATGCGTTTAGCAGTGAGAACTGGAGAAGACCAGAAAAAGAAGTCAGTTCGTTAATGGAGCTATTTGTTTTTGCGTTGGATAATGAAGTTAAAAACTTGCACAAAAACAATGTTAAATTAAAAGTTATTGGTGATATTAATCGCTTTAGTGAACGCCTTAGAAAAAGAATTGATAAAGCAGAGGCGCTGACACAGAACAATACGGGATTAAGATTAAATATTGCAGCGAACTATGGTGGGCGTTGGGATATTGCCAATAGTGTTAGACAAATATTTGAGAAAGTCAGTAATGGTGATATCGCTATTGACGATGTTAATGAAGAAACCATTAATGATTATGTCTGCATGAATGATCAAGAAAATGTAGATTTAGTGATTAGAACCGGTGGTGAACATCGGATTAGTAATTTTTTATTATGGCAGGTCGCATATGCGGAATTTTATTTCACCAACGTTTTATGGCCAGATTTTGATGAAATGGTGTTTCAAGATGCAGTTGATGCTTTTAGTAAGCGCGAACGTCGTTATGGTGGGGCTGAATCAGATGACGAGTTGGTTAAATAAAGGGAGAAAGATGTGCTGAAATATCGTTTACTAACAGCAATAATACTAATACCTATAGTTATTGCGGCATTATTTTTGCTTTCCCCTGTGAATTTTGGTTATGTGGTGATTGCGGTTTGTGCATTAGGTGCTTGGGAATGGGCGCAATTTGCGGGCTGGCATTCACAAGCAAAGCGTATTGGGCTAGCTGTCGTGTTTGCCGCTATACTGCTTGCGATTCAATTTTCTTTACCTAACATCGTTGAACTGGCTAGTGAACCGGTAATTTATTATGGGTTATGGGCAGGGCTCGTATGGTGGGTTGTTGCTATTTTATTAGTCATTACTTATCCAGCTTCCGCGTCATGGGGTAAATCGGTCATCGTACGCCTGTTATTTGGTGTATTAACCATTGTTCCTTTTTATTGCGGCATGATGGTACTCAGAACGATTGGTTATCATAGCGATACCTTCTTTGGGGCTTGGTGGCTATTATATGTCATGTTGTTAGTTTGGGGCGCAGACTCTGGCGCTTATGCTTTCGGCCGTACGATGGGACGTAATAAATTAGCCCCTAAAGTTTCGCCTGGAAAAACATGGGAAGGCTTAATTGGTGGATTGATTACTGCTGGTGTTATCTCGTGGCTGTTTAGTGCATTTGCACCGATCCCAGTGATGCCTGACTATTTACTGGTGACATCAATTATTGTGGTTATTGTTTCTGTGTTTGGTGACTTAACTGAAAGTATGTTTAAGCGCCAGTCAGGAATTAAAGATAGTAGCCATTTAATTCCGGGTCATGGTGGAATTCTTGACCGAATTGATAGTCTAACAGCCGCAATTCCAGTTTTTGCAGGGCTAAATTTGTTAGTTTTTAACGGTTTTGGTCTTTAGGATTATAAATGGGATTTATTTGGAGTTTAGCTGCATTTATCATTGCCATTGGGGTATTGATAACTGTACATGAATTTGGGCATTTTTGGATTGCCAGGCGTTGTGGTGTTTATGTTGAACGATTTTCTATCGGGTTTGGCAAAACACTATGGCGCAAGGTTGACCGCCATGGTACCGAGTTTGTTTTAGCGTTAATACCACTCGGTGGTTATGTGAAAATGTTAGACGAACGGGCAGGGGATGTAGCACCTGAACGTCGTCATTTGGCATTCAACAATAAAACGGTGGGGCAACGAGCTGCAATTATTAGTGCAGGTCCGATTGCGAACTTTTTGCTTGCTATTGTTGTCTACTGGATAGTCTTTATGATTGGGGTTCCATCAGTTCGCCCGATTATTGAAGATGTAAAACCGGGCTCAATTGCAGCGGCAGCAAATTTTACGCCTAAAATGGAACTAAAATCGATTGATGGTATCGAAACGCCTGATTGGAATTCAGTTCGTTTAGCGCTAGTGGGCAAAATTGGCGATCGTGAATTTACTGCACAAGTTTTGCCTCAAGGATATAATGAGCCAATTACGGAAACAGTTGATTTAACTGCGTGGCAATTTGATCCCGAAAAGCAAGACCCGATACTTTCGATTGGTATCATGCCTGTCTCTGCGAGAATTGATCCTGTTATACAAAAAGTAACACCGGGTTTAGCAGGTGATCGTGCAGGTTTAATGCCTGGTGATAGAATTGTCAGTGTAAACGGGGAAAAACTAGGTCTTTGGGACCCAGTGACGCGAATTATTCGTAGTAATCCCGGGACACTTTTAAAATTAGATGTAGAAAGAAACCAGCAACTTATTTCGCTTGTGCTTACACCTGATAGCCAAAATGGACAAGGTGGAGAGAAAATTGGATTTGCGGGTGTTGAACTTTCAGTGTTACCGTTAGCAGAAGAATATAGAATGGTACAGCAATACGGACCATTCGCTGCGTTTTATCAAGCAAGTGATAAAACATGGCAGTTGATGAAACTAACTGTCAATATGATGGGTAAACTGGTTGTTGGGGATGTCAAACTCAATAACTTGAGCGGTCCGATATCTATCGCGAAAGGTGCGGGGGTATCAGCCGAGTCAGGCTTGGTATATTATTTGATGTTTATTGCGCTTATTAGCGTAAATTTAGGTATCATCAATCTGTTTCCATTGCCTGTTTTAGATGGGGGACATTTGCTCTTCTTGTTAATTGAAAAAATTAAAGGAAGTCCAGTGTCTGAGCGAGTACAAGACTTTAGTTTCCGGATAGGTGCAATGGCATTGATTCTGTTAATGGGACTTGCACTTTTTAATGATTTCTCTCGCTTCTAATTTTTATTAGCTGGGGACCAGTAAGGAATACGCTAACAACGATGGCGATGAAAAAGTTGCTCATAGCGTCGCTGCTTCTCGGCAGCGCCACTGCATACGGTTCAGACGGATTCGTAGTTAAAGACATTCGTTTCGAAGGTCTACAACGCGTCGCCGTTGGTGCAGCATTATTGAACATGCCTGTTAGGGTGGGTGATTCGATTGATACTGAAGATATCAGTCGTTCTATCCGTTCCCTATTCTCAACAGGTAACTTCGAAGATGTTAGAGTCCTGCGTGATGGAAACACGCTGATCGTTCAAGTTAAAGAGCGGCCAACCATCGCAAGTATCACTTTTACCGGTAATAAATCGGTAAAAGATGACATGCTGAAGCAGAACTTGGAAGCATCTAATATTCGTGTCGGTGAAGCTCTTGACCGTACGACTATTGCGAATATTGAAAAGGGTCTAGAAGACTTTTACTACAGCGTTGGTAAATACAACGCGACTGTAAAAGCTGTTGTGACACCATTACCGCGCAACCGTGTTGATTTAAAATTTGTTTTCTCCGAAGGTGTATCTGCAAAAATTCAGCAGATTAATATCGTGGGTAACAAAAATTACACGACGGCAGAACTGGTTAATAAAATTCAGTTACGTGATGATGTTCCATGGTGGAACTTTGCTGCAGACCAAAAATATCAGAAACAAAAACTTGCTGGTGACTTAGAAACACTGCGCAGTTTTTATCTTGATCGCGGTTATGCTCGTTTCAATATTGATTCTACTCAAGTTAGCCTGACACCTGACAAAAAAGATATTTACATTACAATTAACATTACTGAAGGCGACCAGTACAAAATTTCTGGCGTTGAAATTAATGGTAATACGGCAGAGCATTTAGCGGATATCCAAGAGCTAATCACAATTACACCGGGTGAACTTTATAACGGTGCGCAAGTGACGCAAATGGAAAACAAAATAAAAGAGTTATTTGGTCGCTATGGTTATGCTTATCCACGTGTAATGACTCAGCCTGAAATTAATGATGAAGATAAAACGGTCAAACTGCATTTAAATGTTGATGCTGGAAATCGATTCTATGTTCGTGAAATTCGATTCCAAGGTAATGACACCAGCAAAGATACCGTTTTACGTCGTGAAATGCGTCAAATGGAAGGTGCTTGGCTAGGCAACGATCTAGTTGAGCTAGGTAAAGAGCGTCTTAATCGTACTGGTTTCTTCGAAACAGTTGATGTAGAAACACAACGTGTTCCAGGTAGCCCTGACCAAGTTGATGTTGTCTATAAAGTTAAAGAACGAAATACCGGTTCAATGAACTTCGGTGTTGGTTTTGGTACTGAAAGCGGCGTAAGTTTCCAAGTCGGCGTATCGCAAGATAACTGGATGGGTACGGGTAACGCTGTCGGTATCAACGCGAGTAAAAATGATTACTCAACTAACGTTGAATTCTCTTTCACTGATCCTTACTTTACCGTAAATGGTGTAAGTTTAGGTGGTCGTATTTTCTATAACGACTTTAGTGCAAAAGATGCCGATCTATCTGGTTATACCAACAAAACTTATGGTTTAGATAGCTTCTTAAGCTTCCCATTCAATGAAAATAACTCATTCCGTTTAGGTGCGGGTTATGTTCATAATGACTTGTCTGATATGCGTCCACAAGCTGCGATGTGGGATTACCTCTATTCTATGGGGGATAAACCACCAATCAATGAAACTGGTCGTAATAAAGAAAGCTTTGATGCCAATGACTTTACAGTGAATGCGGGTTGGACCTATAACTCACTGAACCGTGGTTTCTTCCCAACGTCGGGTAACAAAACCAACGTATCAGCGAAAGTCACAGTTCCAGGTTCTGATAACGAATACTATAAACTGCGTTTTGATACGGCTCATTATTATCCAATCAATGAAGATGAAACTTGGGTTGTTTTAGGTCGTGCGCAAGCGGGTTATGGTGATGGTATCGGCAGTAAGCAAATGCCATTCTATGAAAACTTCTATGCGGGTGGTTCAAGTACTATTCGTGGTTTCCGTTCGAATAATATCGGACCGAAAGCAGTTTATTTGAAACGTACTACAGTGAATGGTAACAGCGTTGTTGGGCCAGAGCCAGGAAGTCCATCAAGTGATGCAGTTGGTGGTAATGCTATGTACACCGCGTCATTTGAGTTGATCACACCAACACCATTTATTGACGAGAAATATGCGAATGCAGTTCGTACATCGCTCTTTGTCGATGCGGGTACTGTGTGGGATACTAACTGGAATAGTATTAACTCTGAGTGGCGTGCAGGAATGCCAGACTACGGTAAAGCGACAAATCTCCGCGCTTCAGCGGGTGTTGCTTTACAATGGATGTCTCCACTTGGACCACTGGTTTTCTCCTATGCGCAACCTATCAAGGATTACGAAGGCGACAAATCAGAGCAGTTCCAATTTAATATTGGTAGAACTTGGTAATATCTATCTAGTGTCTTCCTAAGAAAGCCCTCACAATTAAGTGAGGGCAACCAAAATTTCCAGCCATAAATATGGGTTAAGGAGTTTAGTGTGAAAAAATTGTTGTGTGCAGCGGGTGTGAGTATTGCTTTAGCAATGTCTGCAGGTGCTTATGCTGAAAAAATTGCTATCGTAAATGTAGGCGAAATTTTCCAAAATATGCCTGCTCGTGAAGCCGTTGCTAAACAGCTTGAAAGTGAGTTCAAAAGTCGTGGTACTGAATTGCAAAGTTTAGAAAAAGATTTGCAAACACGTGTAGAAAAACTACGTCGTGACGGTGCTACTATGAAGCAAAGCGAACGCGAGAAGCTTGAAGCTGAACTCATGACTAAACGTGACCAATTTGCTGAAAAAGCTCAAAAATTTGAAGAAGACAACCGTCGTCGTCAAGGTGAAGAGCGTAATAAAATTTTGACTCGTATTCAGGATTCCATTAAATCTGTTGCCGCTAAAGAAGGCTATGATGTTGTTATTGACGCAAATGCAGTTGCATATGCAAAAGATAGCATTGACATCACAAGTCAGGTTCAAAAACAGGTTAAATAATAGATGTCCTCAATTCGATTGGCTGACCTTGCTCAGCAGTTGAATGCGCAGTTACACGGTGATGGCGATATTGTCATCACCGGTATTGCTCCAATGCATTCAGCAAATAATCAGCAGATTACTTTTCTATCTGATAGCCGTTATAGCGACAAACTCACTGAGTGTCAGGCCGCAGCGGTTGTACTCACAGCAAAAGATCTTGATGTTTGTAAGGTTGCAGCTCTTGTGGTTGATAACCCTTATCTTGCATATGCTCGTATGGCTCAAATTATGGATACAACGCCGAGTCCGGCTGAAAATATCCATGCATCCGCAGTTATTGCTGATGATGTTCAATTAGGCGAAAATGTATCGATTGGCGCTAATGCCGTTATTGAAACGGGTGTAATTCTGGGCGATAACGTAGTGATTGGCGCGGGTTGTTTTATTGGTAAAAATACGCAGATTGGTGCTGAAACTCGCCTTTGGGCAAACGTCACCATATATCACAACGTAGAGATTGGCACTCAATGCTTGATCCAATCTGGTACAGTTATTGGTTCTGATGGCTTTGGTTATGCAAATGATCGTGGTAATTGGATCAAAATACCGCAGTTAGGTACAGTGATCATTGGCTCACGTGTCGAAATCGGTGCGAGTACAACGATTGACCGTGGTGCATTAGATAATACAGTTATTGGTAATGGTGTTATCATAGATAACCAGTGTCAAATTGCACATAATGTGACAATTGGCGATAATACAGCTGTTGCTGGTGGTGTTATTATGGCCGGTAGCTTAAAAATCGGTCGCTACTGTATGATTGGCGGAGCAAGCGTTATCAATGGTCACATGGAAATTTGTGATAAAGTAACGGTAACTGGAATGGGTATGGTCATGAGACCAATTACTGAACCCGGAGTATACTCTTCAGGCATCCCTTTACAGCCTAATAAAGCTTGGCGTAAAACAGCCGCTTTAGTCTTAAATATCAATGAGATGAATAAGCGATTGAAAACGATTGAGCGTGAGTTAGATAGCCAAAATCAAAAAAAACAGTAAACATTTTGTAATTCAGGCTAAAATAGTTATCTGAGTTACGTTTTTCCGGCCTGCCAGTTGACCTTGTTTCGAGGTTGAAGCAGGCCGATTCATTAATTAAATCTTATTAATAGACAGGAAGAGTATTTCGATGAGTGATAATCATACTCTGAATATAGAAGAAATCTTAGAACTACTTCCACACCGTTACCCGTTTCTTTTGGTTGACCGTGTATTGGATTTTGACGCAGGCAAATCTTTACGTGCAGTAAAGAATGTCTCTTTCAACGAGCCGTTTTTCCAAGGGCATTTCCCTAGCAAACCGATTTTTCCGGGTGTGTTAATTTTAGAAGCGATGGCGCAAGCTACCGGTATCTTAGCATTCAAAAGCTCGGGCAAATTAGAACCGGGTGAATTGTATTATTTTGCAGCAATAGATAATGCGCGTTTTAAACGCCCTGTTTTACCAGGAGATCAAATGATCCTGGAAGTCGAGTTCATTAAAGAGCGTCGTGGTGTTGCGCGTTTTAAAGGTGTTGCAAAAGTTGATGGAGAAATAGCCTGCGAAGCAGAAATGATGTGCGCCCGTCGTCGCGAGGTCTGATATGATTGATAAAACTGCTTATATCCACCCTTCATCTGTTGTCGAAGATGGCGCTATTATTGGTGCCAATGTTCACATTGGCCCTTTTTGCTATATTGGAGCTGACGTTGAAATTGGCGAAGGCACTGAACTGAAATCTCACATTGTTATTAACGGACATACTAAAATTGGTCGTGACAACGTGGTATTTCAGTTTGCCTCTATTGGCGAAATAAACCAAGATCTAAAATATCAAGGCGAGCCAACTCGTGTTGAGATTGGTGATAGAAACCGTATTAGAGAAAGCGTCACTATTCACCGTGGAACTACACAGGGTGGCGGCTTAACTAAAGTGGGCGATGATAACTTATTGATGGTTAATGTGCATATCGCGCATGACTGCTTAATTGGTAATCGTTGTATTATTGCAAATAATGGTACTCTCGGTGGACATGTCACTTTGGGAGACTTTGCAATTATTGGTGGTATGACCGCAGTTCATCAATTTTGTCAAATCGGCGCTCACGTCATGGTTGGCGGCTGTTCTGGTGTTGCACAAGATGTTCCTCCTTATGTGATTGCGCAAGGTAACCACGCAACACCATTTGGCTTGAACCTCGAAGGATTAAAACGTCGCGGTTTTGATAAAGAATCCCTACATGCTATTCGTAACGCTTATAAAACGTTATATCGCTCAGGTAAATCTTTAGAAGAAGCGCGCGAAGAAATTGCTGAAATGGCGAAAAATAATTCGCATGTACAAGTGTTCAGTGATTTCTTAGAGGAATCAGCACAGTCTAAACGTGGTATTATTCGTTAATATCTATTTTTATAGATAGGAATGATATTAGGCCTTTATTAAGGAGCGAATTTCGGTGAATAACAACCGCCCACTTACTATTGGCCTTGTTGCCGGAGAAACATCTGGTGATATTTTAGGTGCAGGGCTTATCCGTGCACTGAAAGAACAGGTACCGAATGCGCGTTTTGTCGGTGTCGCAGGACCTCTTATGCAAGCAGAAGGCTGTGAAGCTTGGTATGAGATGGAAGAGCTTGCTGTGATGGGAATTGTTGAGGTACTTGGTCGTTTACCTCGTCTCCTGACCATTCGTAAAGATTTAACCAAGCGATTCACTCAATTACAGCCCGATATTTTTGTTGGTATTGATGCCCCTGATTTTAATATTACGCTTGAAGGAAGGTTAAAGTCTAAAGGTATCAAAACCATTCATTACGTTAGCCCATCTGTATGGGCGTGGCGTCAGAAGCGCGTGTTTAAAATTGGCCGCGCAACTAACTTAGTACTTGCCTTTCTTCCCTTTGAAAAAGCGTTCTATGACCGTTTTAATGTTCCATGTCGTTTTATTGGACATACGATGGCGGATTCAATACCGCTTCATCCTGATAAACAAGCGGCAAGGGCGCGTCTTAATATTCCTGAATCTACGAAATGTTTAGCCTTGTTACCGGGAAGCCGCCATTCTGAAGTTGAAATGCTAAGTGCTGATTTTTTAAAGACAGCTAAGATTTTGCATCAGCACTTTACTGATTTACATATTGTGGTGCCTTTGGTGAATGAAAAGCGGCGTGAACAATTTAACGCTGTTTGGCAGGAAGTTGCCCCTGAACTCAATGTTCATATTTTAGACGGTCAAGCGCGTGATGCGATGATGTCTGCGGATGCAACGTTATTAGCGTCTGGTACGGCGGCACTTGAATGTATGTTAACTAAATGTCCAATGGTTGTGGGTTACCGTATGAAACCCTTTACTTTTTGGTTAGCAAAACGATTAGTTAAAACGCCTTATGTTTCGCTACCTAACTTATTAGCGGGTACTGAAATTGTGAAAGAGCTATTACAGGATGAATGCCAACCTGAACAATTAGCTCAGCAGCTTACCCCATTATTAGAGGGGGGAGAGCCGGTGGAAAAATTAAAACAAACTTTTTTACAACTGCATGAACTGATCCGTTGTGATGCAGATAAACAAGCTGCGGATGCAGTATTAGATTTGGTTAGGAAATAATGGATTTTATATACCCTAAAGCCAACTTAATTGCTGGCGTAGATGAAGTCGGCCGTGGGCCTTTAGTTGGTGCGGTAGTCACTGCTGCTGTTATCCTTGATCCTAATAATCCTATTCTTGGGTTAGCAGATTCAAAAAAGCTCACAGAAAAAAAACGTGAAAAGTTATTTGTTGAAATCCAAGAAAAAGCCCTTTGTTGGAGCATTGCTCGTGCAGAGCCAGAAGAAATTGATAATATCAATATATTGCATGCGACTATGTTAGCCATGCAACGAGCAGTTGCAGGATTATCAATCACACCTGATTTTGTTTTAATCGATGGTAATCGCTGTCCTAAATTGCCGATGCCTTCGCAAGCGGTAGTGAAGGGTGACAGCTTAGTACAAGAAATTAGTGCTGCATCTATTTTAGCTAAAGTGATAAGAGATAGAGAGATGGTTGAACTTGACAAAGTTTTTCCTGAGTATGGATTCGCAAAGCATAAAGGCTATCCGACAGCTTATCATTTAGAAAAACTGACGTTGCATGGGGCAACTGAGTTTCATCGTAAAAGCTTCGCCCCTGTGCGACTTGTTTTGGCAATGAAAGGGTAGGTATCAGGTTGATGGTTTCTCCTCGTTTTATTCACTTACGTGTTCATAGTGACTACTCTATGATAGATGGGTTGGCTAAAACCAGCCCATTAGTCAAAAAAGTAGCTGCAATGGGGATGCCTGCATTTGCAATTACTGACTTTACTAACCTTTGTGGTTTAGTTCGATTTTATGGTGCAGCCCATAGTGCAGGTGTTAAACCTATTATTGGTGCAGATTTTTATGTTGAAAGTGAGCTATTAGGTGATGATATTTCTCACTTAACAGTGCTTGCTAGGAATAATGAAGGTTATCAAAATCTTACACTTCTTATTTCTGAAGCTTATCAAAAAGGTTATGGTGCTATTGGCCCAACAATACAGCGTGATTGGTTAGCGAAACATAAAGAAGGTTTAATTCTACTTTCAGGCGGACGTAAAGGTGATGTAGGCCAGTGCTTACTACGAGGTAATCAAGCTCTAGTTGATGAATGCCTCGAATTTTATGAAGCACATTTTCCTAATAGCTACTATTTAGAATTAATAAGAACAGGCCGATCAGACGAAGAAAGCTATTTACATGCCGCTGTTGAGCTAGCCGCCAAAAAAGGTTTGCCAGTTGTTGCGACGAATGAAGTGTGTTTTCTTGAAAGTAGCGACTTTGATGCACATGAAATTCGTGTTGCAATTCATGATGGTTTTACGTTAGTTGATCCTAAAAGGCCTAAAAATTATAGTCCTCAGCAATACTTACGTACTGAAGAAGAGATGTGCGAGCTATTTGCTGACATCCCTGAAGCACTAGAAAATAGTGTAGAGATTGCTAAGCGCTGTAATGTAACTATTCGTCTTGGTGAATACTTTTTGCCACAATTCCCTACGGGGGAAATGAAGACTGAAGACTTTTTAGTCATGTGCTCACAAAAAGGCTTAGAAGAACGCCTTGAATTTCTTTTTCCTGATGAAAAAGTTAGAGCTGAAAGACGTAAAGAATATGATGAACGTCTAGAAATTGAATTAAATGTCATTAATCAAATGGGTTTCCCTGGTTACTTTCTTATTGTTATGGAATTTATCCAGTGGTCGAAAGATAATGGCGTTCCTGTAGGCCCAGGGCGTGGTTCTGGCGCGGGTTCGCTCGTCGCTTATGCATTAAAAATTACGGATCTTGATCCATTAGAATTTGACCTACTGTTTGAGCGATTTCTCAACCCAGAACGTGTTTCAATGCCCGATTTTGACGTTGACTTCTGTATGGAGAAACGCGACCTAGTTATTGATCATGTCGCTCAAATGTATGGACGTGATGCGGTATCACAAATAATTACATTTGGTACCATGGCCGCAAAAGCAGTTATTCGTGATGTAGGACGAGTTCTTGGGCATCCTTATGGTTTCGTTGACCGAATTTCAAAGCTGATCCCTCTTGATCCAGGTATGACACTGGAAAAAGCATTTGAAGCTGAGCCTCAGCTTCCTGAAGTTTATGAAGCAGATGAAGAAGTTCGAGCGCTGATAGATATGGCGCGTAAACTGGAAGGTGTTACGCGAAACGCAGGTAAACATGCGGGTGGTGTGGTTATCGCACCAACAAAAATTACTGATTTTGCTCCACTTTATTGTGATGCGGAAGGCAAAAACCCAGTTACTCAATTTGATAAAAATGATGTTGAGTATGCTGGTTTAGTAAAATTTGACTTCTTGGGTTTGCGTACACTCACAATTATCAACTGGGCGTTGGAAATGATCAACGCGCGGCGTAGTAAGAAAAATTTAGAACCTATTGATATTGCAGCTATTCCTTTACAGGATCAAAAAAGCTTCGATATGCTACAGCGTTCAGAAACAACGGCGGTATTCCAGTTAGAGTCCCGCGGTATGAAAGATCTGATTAAGCGCCTGCGGCCTGATAGCTTTGAAGACATGATAGCCCTTGTGGCACTTTTTCGCCCAGGGCCGCTGCAATCAGGCATGGTGGATAACTTTATTGACCGTAAACATGGTCGTGAAGAAATATCTTATCCTGATGTCGAATGGCAACATGAATCATTAAAACCTGTTCTAGAGCCAACTTATGGTATTATTTTATACCAAGAACAGGTTATGCAAATTGCTCAGGTACTTGCTGGATATACACTCGGCGGCGCAGATATGTTGCGTCGTGCTATGGGTAAAAAGAAACCTGAGGAGATGGCTAAGCAGCGTTCTGTTTTTGAAGATGGCTCTATCAAAAATGGGGTTGATGGTGAGCTTTCGATGAAAATCTTTGACTTGGTAGAGAAATTTGCCGGTTATGGATTTAATAAATCTCACTCCGCTGCTTATGCATTGGTTTCATATCAAACCTTGTGGCTAAAAGCCCACTATCCTGCTGAATTCATGGCTGCGGTAATGACTGCGGATATGGATAATACAGAAAAAGTTGTTGGTTTGGTTGATGAATGCTGGCGGATGGGACTAAAGGTATTACCGCCAGATATTAATAGTGGCTTATATCACTTCCATGTGAATGATGAAGGTGAGATAGTTTACGGCATTGGCGCAATTAAAGGGGTTGGAGAAGGGCCGATAGAGGCCATCGTTGAGGCTCGCCAAGAAGGTGGGATCTTCAAAGAGATTTTCGATCTTTGTGCTCGTGTTGACATTAAAAAAATTAACCGCCGTATGATGGAAAAACTGATCATGGCGGGTGCATTTGATCATTTAGGACCGCATCGTGCAGCGCTGATGTCTTCCTTGGAAGATGCATTAAAAGCTGCTGATCAACATGCGAAAGCGGAAGCTATTGGGCAAGCAGATATGTTCGGTGTTCTTGCTGATGCACCGGAACAAGTTGAAAGCTCATATGCAAGCGTGCCTAAATGGCCAGAGCAAGTTGTACTTGAAGGTGAAAGAGAAACATTAGGGCTTTATTTAACAGGGCATCCAATAACACGCTACTTAAGTGAGATTGAACGCTACACTAATGGCCTTAGATTAAAAGATGTGAACCCTACCCCTCGTGGTCAAATGACAACTGTGGTAGGTTTAGTACTTTCAGCTAAAGTCATTACAACTAAACGTGGAAATAGAATTGGTATCTGTACACTTGATGATCGTTCCGGTCGTTTGGATATTATGCTATTTTCTGATGCGTTAGATAAATACCAACATATGCTGGAAAAAGATAATATCCTGATAGTCACCGGTCAGGTCAGCTTTGATGATTTTAACGGTGGTAATAAAATGACAGTGCGTGAATTAATGGATCTTGGTGAAGCAAGAGAAAAATACGCACGCGGACTTGCGATATCACTGTCAGATAAACAAATTAACGATCAATTGTTGAACCGGCTTCGCAGCACTCTTGAACCTCACCGTTCAGGAACGATCCCAGTTCATTTGTATTATCAGAAGGATGATGCCAGAGCCAAACTTAAATTTGGCGTTGTTTGGCGTGTGACACCCGTGGATCCCCTTCTGAACGCTCTTCGAACTCTGCTGGGTAATGAGCAGGTAGAATTAGAATTTGACTAAAATAGGAATATTATGAGTCTGGATTTTCTTGATTTTGAACAGCCAATTGCTGAATTAGAGGCGAAAATTGATTCCCTAACTGCAGTTAGTCGTCAAGATAACAATTTAGAAATCAACCTGGATGAAGAGGTTGCACGTTTACGTGAAAAAAGTGTTGAGCTAACACGTAAAATCTTCTCTGATCTGGGAGCATGGCAAATTGCTAAGCTCGCTCGACATCCACGTCGTCCTTATACTTTGGATTATATTCCACGTATATTTACTGATTTTCAGGAATTAGCAGGGGACCGTGCATACGCTGATGATAAAGCTATCGTGGGGGGAATGGCTCGTTTAGATGGCCGTCCAGTCATGATTATTGGTCATCAAAAAGGGCGTGAAACAAAAGAAAAAATCCGTCGTAACTTTGGTATGCCTGCACCAGAAGGTTATCGTAAGGCACTGCGCCTGATGGAACTTGCAGAACGTTTTAATCTCCCTATTATTACTTTCATCGACACACCAGGCGCATATCCAGGTGTTGGTGCAGAAGAACGTGGTCAATCTGAAGCGATTGCACGTAATCTACGTGAAATGTCACGCCTATCTGTTCCTGTTATCTGTACTGTTATTGGTGAAGGTGGATCTGGTGGCGCTTTAGCTATTGGTGTTGGTGATAAAGTGAATATGCTGCAATACAGTACTTATTCTGTTATCTCACCAGAAGGTTGTGCTTCTATTTTATGGAAAAGTGCAGATAAAGCCCCATTAGCGGCCGAAGCGATGGGAATTACCGCACCACGCCTTAAAGAGTTGAAATTAATAGATAATGTTGTGCCTGAGCCATTAGGTGGAGCACATCGTAATTATGATGCTATTGCAGAATCACTCAAAGCACGTCTTGTTGAAGATCTTGATGCACTTGATGAATTTGATAAAGAAGCATTAAAAAATCGTCGTTACCAACGTCTGATGGACTATGGTTATTGCTGATTTTTAATAATTAATTCTATTAAAAAAACGGGAGTATGGTTTTACCAGCTCCCGTTTTTTATTTGCTCGCAATCACATGCAGAAGGGCTGGCAATGCGCCAATATAATTATTTGATCTATGCATTAGTGTGCGTACTAATATGGAGCTTTATCCCTATTGTGTCGCGTTTTGGACAAGATGGTATGGATAGCTTTCAATTTTTATTTTGGTCTAATCTCATGTCAGCAATTTCGGTCATATTTGTTGCTTTGCTTGCTGGCTATAAACCAACTAAATTATTCATTCTTCCTGTTGATATTTTAATCAAAGTATTTGTTCTCGGTGTTCTTGATTGTCTATTTTATCTACTTTTATACTATGGCTATTCTATTGAAAATGGCATTGCAGTGCTTGTTATTCAATATAGTTGGCCTTTAGTGATTATTTTATTATCGGTTTTTTTATTAAAAGACAAATTAGCAGGACGGCAGATTATAGGCGTGGTGATTGGTTTTATTGCTGTTATCATCACGTTTACTAAAGGACAAATTACTCAGCTACAAGTGGAAAATCCAACGGCTCTTTTACTGGTATTTAGTGGCGCATGTTGTTTTGCCTTGATGTCTGTATTTTCTCGCCGATATTCTATCGATCCTTATATTAGTACTGTCTGGTTATTTATTTTTTCTACGTTAACTTCACTGGCTTTATTATTTTTATTTAGCGAAATACAACTCCCGTCAGAGGCATCGCTGTGGCCTACGATAATTAACGGTGTTTTGATCAATGGGGTATCCTATATTTTATGGTTTAAGGCGATGAATACAGGTCACTCGGCAAAAATTGCATCAATAGTTTTCTTATCTCCAGTATTATCGGTGATTTGGTTAGTCTTAATTTTAAGTGATCCTTTTGAGATGGCATATATTATTGGAATAGTATTAGTGATCATCTCTGGGATTTTATGTGTTGGTTTTGGTAAAAAACAGAAAAATTAGTGGGTAAGGACAAGTAATGGATAAGCAATCACAGCTCATTATTGAGCAGGTATTCAGTAAAATTGGTGATTTTAAAAAAATACTCGTTGGATTCAGCGGTGGTATTGATTCAACTGTCCTACTACATGCCCTTTATCAAATAAAAAAAACTTGCCATCCATCACTACAAATTCGAGCAATTCATGTCCACCACGGTTTGAATATTAAAGCAGATTCTTGGGAAGCTCATTGCGCTTTATTATGTCAGCAATGGGATATCCCTTTTATTTGTTGCCATGTTTTGGTTGATCCTGCCAACAATGGATTGGAAGCCGCAGCACGAGAGGCTCGTTATCAAGCTTATCGAGACGAGTTACTCGATGATGAAATTATTGTTACTGCGCAGCATTTAGATGACCAAGCGGAGACGTTTATGTTAGCGCTTAAACGTGGAAGTGGCCCGGCAGGATTATCATCCATGCCTGAATTATTACCTTTTGCTATAACAGCCGGCACAACGTATTTACTGCGTCCTTTATTGTCGATTGCTCGTGTTAATTTAGAACATTATGTTCAAGACAATCAATTACGTTGGGTTGAAGACGACAGTAATCAAGACGATAAATATGATCGAAATTATCTTCGATTACGTATAATGCCATTATTATCAGCTCGTTGGCCACATTTTCCGAATGCGATAGCGCGTAGCGCTTCTTTGTGCGCCGAGCAAGAATCGTTACTTGATGAGCTATTGCAAGATATTCTCGATGAAATGATGGATTATCGTGGCGGCTTATTTATTGATAGTCTGCATGATTGCTCAATCGCAAAAAGAAATGCCTTAATTCGTCGTTGGATAGGTTTACATCAATTACCGATGCCACCTTTTAACCAATTACAGCGTATTTGGCAGGAAGTCGCATTAGCGCGTCAAGATGCGGAGCCTATTTGTCGGTTAGGAAATGTTGAAATAAGGCGTTATCAAAGCGCTTTGTGGATCGTCAGGCGTATTAGTTCGTTAGCGAATAAACAATATGATTGGAATTATCCAGAAAGTTTCATTTTGCCTGAATCCCTTGGTAAGCTCTATATTATGCAAGGGCAGGGACAAATCCGTCCACCATATCAACATGAAAAAGTGACAGTGCGCTTTGGTTTACAAGGAATTATTAATATTGTAGGCCGTACTCATTCTCGAAATAGTAAAAAAATATGGCAGGAACTAGGTATTGCACCTTGGATGCGTGAGCGGACACCTTTGGTTTATTATAATGATGAGTTAATTACAGCGGTAGGATGCTTTGTGACGCCAGCGGGTTATATTGGCGAAGAACAACTCGGTATTGCGATTGATTGGCAAAAAAATGATGAATTTCAAATACCGTTGTAATGACTAGAATGAGAAACCCCTTATGACTGTGACCATCATAAGGGGCATAGAAGAACTCAACTGCGAGTATTAGTGAGAGTGGTCGACAATTATCGTGCCGATTTCAGGATGACTGAAGGTATTAATACAATCCAAACGTAGCTCCATTGTGCCATCATGTGTTTCAACAATCAGGTATTCTACTTTTTTACGCAGAAGCAAATCACTGGCTTGCCCTTCAATATTCTCTCCGCCATTAAGTTTAATCTGTAACTTCAACTGGCGTTGGCATGCGATTTCTAGATATTCGTAATCATCACAATTGATAGGTTGATATTCAGTATCTGTAGACATATTCCCTCACCACTGTGTTAGTGGCGGTTATTGCCGCCTTGAACATTTTGTATCAAGCAAAAACATGCTTAATACGATAATAGCATAGTAATTTTAATAACTATAATCGGCGCTAGATGAAAAAGACAATTCTTATTCATTAAATTAATGAATAACGTATTTTATCAGTAATGTCCTAATTATCTTATGTGCCCCATCTTTTTGCTGCCTGAGATGATACGATGTTGTTATTAGTTAAAGAGTTAAACATGAATGTTCACAAGGGAATTATAATGAATAAGTCACTATTATTAGTCTTAATGGCGGTCGGTACAGTTACATTAGCTGGTTGTCAAAGTGCGGCGAAAAATCCAAATACGGCACAAATTGATAATGCATATACTGGCGTTATCCCTTGTGCAGACTGTTCTGGTATTGAGGCAACTCTGTTAGTTAACCAAGATGGCAGTTACGTCGAACAGTTGATTTATATGGGTACAAAAGAAGGTAATCGTGCATTCCATGATGCAGGTAAATGGGATGTGGACGGTGAAAAATTACGCTTAACGAATGAAAAAAATGACCTAACTTATTTTGCTAAAGCAGCAGATGGTAAATCGGTCACTTTACTTGATTTGGAAGGTAATCCTATTGAAACTCAGATGAATTATACCTTAAATCAAGTCACACCAAGCAAAAAAGTGGGGCAATACCGCTACATGGCGGATGCGGCAGTATTTACTGAATGTGAGTCTGGCCGTCAATATTCCGTATCAGGTATTGAACTCGAAAAAGGCTATAGTGAAACAGGTGTAGAAGGTGGCACACCTGTATACGTTGAGGTGGAAGGTTATTATTCAGTACGCCCTTCTATGGAAGATGGTCAGTTTGACTCAGCACTTATTCCAACCGGAAAAGCTAAATTTGATAAGACTGCTGCTTGCCAATAATTTAATGATCTAACCTTACTCTCCTAAATTTTAAAGGCCCAATGTTTATATCATTGGGCCTTTTTGTCGTTTAAATAATTAAAATTCATGAAAATACTCTGATTTTTTTACTTATTCCAAAAAAGATGTGCTTTTGATATCAGTATAACTTTTTAATTGACGCGAAATATTTGCATAAATGTGAAGAGGGTCATGGCGATAGGTCAATGAGAGACAATTATAGATAACAATGAAATATCGAAAAATAGGGAATGTACGTATACTGCCTTCAACTAGAAGTAATTTAGTGGCTTTATGTGCTTAAGACAAAAAAACATAAGTCTATAAAAAAATTTATAAATTACAGAAGAAACCAAAAAATAATTAGAACTGCTTAAGGATAAAGAATGAACAAGAAAAATATCTACTTATTTTGTTCTGCTGGAATGTCTACTTCTCTATTAGTTAACAAAATGAGAATTCAGGCAGAAAAATATGATGTTCCAGTCAATATTGAGGCCTTCCCAGAAAGTTTGGCCGCTGAAAAAGGTGTTGATGCGGATTTAGTGTTACTGGGACCTCAAATTGCTTGGATGTTAGACGATATTCAAAAGTTATTACCGAGTAAACCTGTTGTGGTTATCGACTCGTTATTGTATGGGAAAGTTGATGGTCTTGGTGTATTAAAAGCCGCAGTTGCAGCAATTAAAAATAAAACGACAAATTAAACTTAGAGAGCTACTTACTACCTCTACTAAATAATGACTCCATCACGATGAGACTATCACTACAGGGTTGTCACTAGAAAATGGAGCACACTCAAAAATTGAGGGTATTCTTATGAGTCTCGCAATAAATTCGCTTGAAAAGGCACTCCTCCCATTCGCGGTAAGATTGGGAAAGCAGCCTCATGTTAATGCAATAAAGAATGGTTTTATTCGTATTATGCCACTGACTTTAGTTGGGGCAATGTTTGTTCTTATTAATAACGTTTTTCTTAGCTTTGATGTCGGGTCGTTTTTCTATTCTATGGGGGTTCGATTAGAACCGAGTACGATAGAAACAATTAATGGATTTAAAGGAATTGGGGGGAATGTCTATAACGGAACCCTCGGTATTATGTCATTGATGACACCTTTTTTTATTGCGATGGCATTAGCTGAAGAACGCAAGGTTGATCCACTCGCTGCAGGTCTGCTTGCTATAGCTTCATTTATGACCGTGACCCCTTATGAAGTTAATGGTGCTTATGCTGTTGGTGCCAACTGGCTCGGTGGTGCAAATATTATTTCAGGTATTATTTTGGGATTAGTTGTGGCCGAAATGTTTACCTTCATAGTGCGTCGTAACTGGGTCATTAAATTACCTGATAGCGTTCCTCCTTCAGTTGCTCGTTCATTCTCTGCATTAATTCCTGGTTTTATTATCCTATCTATTATGGGGATAATTTCATGGTCATTGAGTGGTATTAGTACTAACTTTCACCAAATAATCATGGATTCAGTTTCAACACCACTCGCCTCAATGGGTAACGTTGTCGGCTGGGCATATGTGGTATTCACATCACTATTATGGTTTTTTGGTATTCATGGTTCTTTGGCATTAACGGCGCTTGATAGCGGTATTATGACGCCATGGGCATTAGAAAACGTCTCCTTATATGCTGAATACGGTTCGGTAGATGCCGCAATCGCTGCGGGTAAGTCATTCCATATGTGGGCTAAGCCTATGTTGGATTCTTACGTATTCTTAGGGGGTACAGGGGCAACGCTTGGGTTAATTATTGCTATCTTTATTGCATCACGACGTGCTGATCATCGTCAAGTTGCTAAGTTGGCACTACCCGCAGGTATATTCCAAATTAATGAACCTATTATTTTTGGACTACCGATTATCATGAACCCTGTCATGTTTATCCCATTTCTTCTTATTCAACCTTTACTCGCAGGAATTATGGTCGCCGCTTATTACTTAGGGATTATCCCGCCGATCACAAATATTGCACCTTGGACAATGCCAACAGGACTAGCTGCATTCTTTAACACTAATGGTAGCGTGGCCGCTCTATTGCTTGCTTTATTTAACCTTGGTGTTGCGGTACTAGTTTACTTACCATTTGTTGTCATCTCGAATAAGGCACAGAACACTATTGATGAAGAAGAAAGTGAAGAAGATATTGCAAATTCACTGAAATTTTAAAATTAGAGGATTTATTCACTAAATAGTTTGAGTTGCATGTAAATGATAAACGAAGACAGTCCAGGTTACTAAAATAGTGTGAGCTATAAAATGTCGTGAGTCACCATGCAACTTGACGTATAACGGGGATATTCCTCCTTTAAAGTAGAGATAAAGTTATGTTTGAATTAGATGATATTCAAGACGATACAGTAAGTGAGTTAGAAGAAGTTGTTATGGGGCTAATTATTAATGCAGGTCAAGCAAGAAGTCTTGCTTATACTGCACTAAAAAAAGCCAAAGAAGGTGATTTTGCTACAGCTAAAAGTTTAATGGAGCAATCTCATTCTGCTTTGAATGAAGCACATAAAGTACAAACAAAATTAATTGAAGACGATATGGGTGAAGGGCGAGTAAAAGTTAGCCTAGTGCTTGTTCATGCTCAAGACCATTTAATGAATGCGATGCTAGCACGTGAGTTAATTACTGAGTTAATTGAGCTTCATGGAAAAATAAATAGTTAAAAGGTTGAACAGATAAAAAGCAAACCGATAGAAAGGAGATTATAATGCAGATATTAATGAATAGAACAGACATTGCTGCGGATATTAAATTAGTTCAAGAACGTGAGCTTTTTAATAATAAAACCTTTCATGTCGTTATTTATAATAAGATTGAAAGTGCTACTGGGTTACATCAACATGATTATTATGAATATATGATTGTTTTAACTGGACGCTGCTATCAAATAATTAATGGTAAACGGGTTCTTTTGGAAAGAGGCGATTTTGTTTTCTTGCCAATAGGCTCTAATCATAAAAGCTCTTATGATTTTGGCGCAACCAGAGTATTAAATGTTGGAATAAGTAAGTCATTTTTTGACAAACATTATTTGTCATTACTTCCTAGTTGCTTTGTTGCCTCTCAAGGGTATCAATTAAAAAATGAATTTATGGCTTATATTGAGTCAGTAATCGCATCACTAAACTTTCGTGATAGTGAATTTAATGAATTTGTCGAGTTAGTGACATTTAATGTGGTCAACAGATTACGTCATTATCGTGAAAAAAGCCTGCAAGATGATGCACCTATGTGGCTTAAAACGACATTGGAAGAAATGCATGATATTGCTATGTTTAGCGAAAGTGCATTACAAAACATGATTACAATTACGGGTAAATCTCAAGAGTATCTAACTCGAGTTACTAAACGTTTTTATGGCAAAACGCCAATGCAACTTATTAATGATATTCGAATCAATTTTGCAAAAAAACAATTAGAAATAACAAATTATACAATTACAGATATTGCTTTTGAATCTGGATATAGTAGCCCAAGCTTATTCGTGAAGAAATTTAAAGAGTCAACATCATTAACTCCAAGCGATTACCGAAAAAATCTTTTTAGCGTTGAACAACGTGTCGGCGGTTAAATATTCACTGATGTAATTAGCTTTAATTAGCTGAATTTTTTGAGCACAACCATTTTTAATTAAAAATGGTGTGCTTTTCTATACTTAAAATACAAGGTTATATGGAGTTAATATGACTAAAAAATTGAAAATTGTTACTATAGGTGGTGGTAGTAGTTATACTCCTGAGCTATTAGAGGGTTTCATTAAGCGTTATCATGAACTTCCAATAACTGAATTATGGCTTGTTGATGTCGAAGAGGGAAAAGAGAAGTTAGATATTATCTTTGACCTTTGTCAGCGAATGGTTAAGCACGCTAACATTCCATTAAAAGTGTATAAAACACTGGATCGTAAAGAAGCGCTGAAAGATGCTGATTTTGTGACAACTCAGTTACGAGTTGGCCAATTAAAAGCGCGAGAAATCGATGAGTCAATACCATTAAAGTATGGTTATTTAGGGCAAGAAACTAATGGTGCTGGTGGACTTTTTAAAGGGCTACGTACGATCCCTGTTATTTTTGACATTATAAAAGATGTTGAAGAAATATGTCCTAACGCATGGATCATTAACTTTACTAATCCAGCTGGTATGGTCACAGAAGCAGTTTATCGACATACAAATTTCAAACGTTTTATTGGGGTATGTAATATTCCAATTGGTATGAAAATGTTTATTACAGATGTACTGAATTTAACGGATAAAGACGAATTATCAATCGACTTATTTGGTTTAAACCATATGGTTTTTATTAAAGACGTTATTGTTAATGGCAAATCACGTTTTAATGAGTTATTAGATGGAATTGCATCGGGAACATTAAGTGCTAACTCGGTTAAAAATATTACAGATTTAGCCTTTGATGAAGGGCTGATCCGTTCATTAAATTTAATACCATGCTCATATTTATTATATTATTTTAAACCTAAAGAAATGTTGGCGATTGAGCTTGGTGAGTATTACAAAGGTGGAGCAAGGGCTCAAATTGTACAAAAAATAGAGCACCAGTTATTTGAGCTTTATAAAAACCCTTCGCTAGATGTTAAACCAAAAGAGTTAGAATTACGAGGTGGGGCTTATTATTCAGATGCTGCTTGTGAAGTTATTAATGCAATTTACAATGACAAAAATACTGAACATTATGTAAATATTCCGCATCTAGGTAATATTGATAATATTCCAGCAGACTGGACTGTAGAAATGACCTGTACTTTAGGGCGTAATGGTGCGACACCACACCCTAGAATCACACATTTTGATGATAAAGTGCTTGGGCTTATTTACACTATCAAAGGTTTTGAAATTGCGACAAGTCGCGCTGCAACTAATGGCGACTTTAATGATATTTTATTAGCAATGAACCTTAATCCTTTAATACATTCAGACAAAGATGCTCGTCAAATAGCAAAAGAGTTGGTAATTGCACATAAAAAGCATCTTCCTAAATTTGAAAAAGCAATAAAGCAGCTTGAGCAAGAAAAGTAAATACGATTATTAGCGGTAAAGCTAGTTATCTGGGTAAATAGAAGGAAATAATAATGACATCGTTATTGATTGTTAATGCCGATGATTTTGGGCTATGTCAGGCAGTTAATTATGGCATTATTGAGTCTCATCGAAATGGTATTGTTCATTCGACAAGTGCGATGGTGAATATGCCAGGTATATTCCATGCGGCTAAATTAAGCCATGAATATCCTACGCTAGCAGTTGGTATGCATTTTGTATTAACTGCTGGAACGCCATTATCATCGATACCATCATTAACCCGCGAGGGAATGTTAGGTAAGTGGCTATGGGAGATAGATTCGAGTGAATTAGCATTAGGCGAAATTGAGCAAGAATTACATCGTCAATATGATTATTTTGTACAAGTGTTTGGTCGAAAACCAAGTCATATTGATAGTCATCACCACGTTCATATGCTCGCGGGTATTTTTCCTATTGTTGTTAATTTTGCACAAGAAAAAGGCATTGCCCTGCGGGTTGATCGCCAATTAGAAAAAAATTGGCCACCAATGTCTTATTCGGTCACGAGTACGGATTATTTTAGTAGTGATTTTTATGGCGATGAAATTACAGAATCTTTATTTCTTAAGATACTTGATGAGTCAAAACAACGTGGAGATAGTTCAATTGAAGTGATGAGCCATCCTGCATATATTGATAATGCGTTATTGAAAAGTAATTATGCTTATCAGCGGTTAATTGAACTAGATGTGTTAACGTCAGCAGCGCTAAAGGCTCAAATTTTAGAACGTGGTTTTAAACTTGGTTCGTATTTAGATCTTTAATAATAAGCCCAAACTCTAATAGATGATAAATATTATCGATTATCTTGAGTTCGGGCTTTTTTAATTTTATTAATTTAGATCGTTAATCAGTTACTTTTTCAGGTACGAGGCCAGTTTTCCTTTTAGGAAAGTCACGACATTATCAAGACCAACGAGTTCTTTATCATCACTACGGCGAGCTTTGTATTCAACCTGATTATTATCTAAATTACGGTCACCAATAACAATAGTATATGGGACACCAATCAGTTCCATGTCAGCAAACATCACGCCTGGACGCTCTTTCCTATCATCAAAAATCACATCAATACCTTGTGCTTTTAGATCTGCGTACATTTTCTCAGCAACTTCTTTAACGCGATATGATTTATGCATATTCATCGGTAAAATAGCTACTTGGAATGGTGCAATGGCATCTGGCCAAATAATTCCGCGCTCATCATGGCTTTGTTCGATAGCGGCAGCAACAATACGTGTTACACCGATACCATAACAACCCATAGTAACGATTTGGTTGTGGCCTTCTTCGTTTTGCACTGACGCTTTCATAGCCTCGGAATATTTTGTTCCAAGTTGGAATATATGACCAACTTCAATACCACGTTTAATGAGCAATGTTCCTTTGCCATCTGGGCTAGCATCACCTTCAATCACATTACGTAAATCAAAAGTACTAGGTAATGTTAGGTCACGTTGCCAGTTGATACCAAAATAGTGTTTACCATCAATATTAGCACCGGCCCCAAAATCACTCATTACAGCGACACTTCGGTCAATGACGATAGGTAATGGCATATTGATTGGGCCTAAAGAACCCGGGCCTGCATTAACGGCTTTTTTTATCTCTTCTTCAGTTGCAAATTCTAATGGGCTGGCAACTAAAGGATGTTTCTCAGCCTTGATTTCATTAAGTTCGTGGTCGCCACGAATTAACAATGCAACTAATGTATGACCCGAATCTTCTTTTGCATGAACAATCAGTGTTTTAACTGTTTTTTCTATCGGTAACTGGAATTGTTCTACCAGTTCAGCAATCGTTTTTGCATTTGGCGTGTCGATAAGACGCATTTCTTCAGTTGGTGCTGCACGCTCAATCGCTGGAGCAACGGCTTCTGCAAATTCAATATTCGCCGCAAAATCAGACTCTGTTGAGAAAACAACATCATCTTCACCACTTTGTGCAAGAACTTGGAATTCATGAGAAGCACTGCCACCAATAGAGCCGGTATCTGCTAAAACTGCACGGAAATCAAAGCCAATACGGGTGAAAATTTTGCTATAAGCCGCATACATTTCATCGTAAGTTTCTTGTAGTGATTCTTGATTTATATGAAAGGAATATGCATCTTTCATAATAAATTCACGTGAACGCATTACACCAAAACGTGGGCGAACTTCATCACGAAACTTAGTTTGGATTTGAAACAGATTCAAAGGAAGCTGTTTATAAGACGTAATTTCATTTCGAACTAAATCTGTAATGACTTCTTCATGGGTAGGGCCAAGAACGAAAGGGCGTTCTCCACGATCAGCAAAACGCAGTAATTCAGGACCATATTGCTCCCAACGTCCACTCTCTTGCCATAAGTCAGCAGGTTGCACGACAGGTAATGACACCTCAATAGCGCCTGCATTTTCCATTTCTTCACGAACGATATTTTCTACTTTACGCAGAACACGCACACCTGTGGGTAGCCAGTCATAAAGACCAGAAGCAAGTTTACGGATCATTCCTGCACGCAGCATCAGTTTATGACTGATAACTTCTGCATCCGCAGGGGTCTCTTTTAGAGTTGAGAGCAGATATTTGCTAGTACGCATTGTATAGGTTCCATTAGAACAACAAATTTTGGTAGGCGGCGTGCTTACCAAATAAATTATGGCTGCTATGCAGCATTATAGAGAGCTAGTCTACCAGTGACGGTGAATTGTCAAAAGGGGTTAAATGTTTTTTTCATTACGTTCGATGGAGAATACTTCAGTCACGCTATCAATGACGCGCCAACGAACATTAAAATCGAGTAGATGAACTGCATAATCACGAATTTCAGTTGATTGTTTTTTATAAGCAGGACGAGGGTCTTGCATTAACACTTGTTCGATAAATTGTGCAAGCCCAGGGTATTCATTTTGATATATTTGCAGCTCTTTTTGTGCTTGAGAACTAAAAATAACGTGCATGTTATCTGATGGGGCATCTTGCGCATATCCAGCTTCAGCCGTTGTAATTGCCTCAGCAAAAGGCAAGTACGGTTTAATATCAATGACTGGCGTTCCATCAACAAGATCAAGGCTACCGAGCTCTAAGATGACTTGATTATTTTTTGTAATAACACCCTTGAGTTCAACAAGCGACATACCAATTGGGTTAGGTCTAAAAGTTGAACGTGTTGCAAATACGCCAAGTTTTTCATTCCCACCAAGTCTTGGCGGGCGAACTAAAGGTTTCCAACCCCCTTCCATGGTTTGATGGAAAACAAATAATACCCAAATATGACTAAATTGGGTTAATCCCCTGATTGCGTTTTGGTCATTGAAAGGAGGGTGTAAATGTAGTCGTCCAGAGCCACCTGGAACAAGTCCAGGTTGGCGTGGAATGGCAAACTTTTCCTTATATGGTGACTCTATATGCCCAATGGCATTAAATTGGAAAGATTGCATTTTTGATTATTCAACAATTTGTAGTGCACTACCTTCGCAGATTGTTGCTTGATAACAGCCTGGCGAAGTCATGGTTTGACACTGGTGTAATAGCACGGCATCAGCAGCAATATAGGCTGCTTGAGTTAGCATACTCGTTTTTGCTGAATTAAGGTTTGCTGGTGGGCTTTGAACACTTTCTCTGCATGATTCACCTGAGACAACCCCTAAATCTTTAAAGGGCATTCCTAACAATTCCTCAGGACTATTCATTAGTTTTACATTGGCTGTGTCTGCTTTAGTAACGCTAGGCACTGGTTTAGACAATTTCATACTTGAGAAGCCTTTATTTTGCCCTGGACTCGTGTATTGATTAATTCCACACCCAGCTAAAACGAAAGCTGCTAAGGTGAGCAATAACAGTCTCATAAATTATACCTTTCTTATATGTTTATAAAATTTCTTCGCTATATGTAGTTTATCTATATTACAAAAAATACTAGATGGCACGAAGCCATCTAGTATATTAAACAGTTTTTTACCAATATAAAAGATTACCAGCCTTTAACTGCACCACCATCAAAGACTTCATTTGCTTTACTTGCTACTTCATTTGATTGATATGCTTGAATAAACTTCTTCACATTCTCGCTATCTTTATTATCTTCACGAGCAACAATAACGTTTACATAAGGTGAATCTTTATCTTCAACAAATAAACCATCTTTTGCTGGAGTCAATTTTGGTGTTGCACTACTTGCCCAAGTGGTATTGATGATTGCCAATGCGATTTTTTGGTCATCAAGTGAACGAGGTAGTTGTGGTGCTTCTAACTCAACAAATTTTAAGCCTTTTGGATTTTCAACAACATCCAAAACAGTTGGCATCAAACCTGTGCCATCTTTTAATTTAATTAAGCCTTGCTGTTGCAGCAGTAATAAAGAACGACCTAAATTAGTTGGGTCATTTGGTAGAGCGACTTGTGCTCCATCAGCTAGTTCATCAACAGATTTAATTTGTTTAGAGTAAGCTGCAATTGGGTAAATAAACGTATTGCCTACTGGCACTAATTTATAGTTACGGTCTTTAATTTGTTGTTCAAGATAAGGTTTATGTTGGAATGCATTCGCATCAATATCACCTTTACTTAAAGCTTCGTTTGGTAAAACAAAATCATTAAATGCAACTAATTCAACATTTAAGCCATATTTTTCTTTAGCGACTTTTTGTGCAACTTCAGCAACTTCTAACTCTTTGCCCATAATCACACCGACTTTAATACTATTTGGATCTTTTTCTTTTTCGCCACAGCCAACAAGAACTAATGAGCCTAATAGCGCGCCGACTACTGCAATAGATTTTAACTTGATAGACATAATTGACCCCTATAAACACTTTCTTTTATAGCACCCTAACGGCGCTGCTATTTTTACAGACTATCTATGTGACACTTTCTTCATTAAATATTCACCACTAAATTGAATGATGAATACTAAGATAATTAACAACACAAGAACGGTATTCATAATCATTGGATTATAAGTGTAGTAGCCGTACTGCATTGCAATTTGTCCTAAACCACCTGAACCAACAGCACCACCCATTGCGGAATAGCCGACTAACATAATTAAGGTAATCGTTGCTGCGTTAATGATCCCAGGTAATGATTCAGGTAATAAAACCTTTCTAATAATTTGTAATGGGGTTGCACCCATTGCTCTTGAAGCTTCAATTAGGCCACTTGGAACTTCTAATAATGCATTTTCTACCATGCGTGCTATAAAAGGAATTGCACCAACAGTCAACGGGACTATCGCACCTTCTATTCCAATAGCTGACCCAACAAGAAATTTGGTAAATGGGCTTATCCAAACTAATAAAATAATAAATGGAATGGAACGGAAAATATTCACTACAGATGAAATGACACTATAAAGAAGCGTATTTTCCATCACTTGCCCACGACGTGTAATAAATAGCAAAACACCAGTAGGTACACCCATAATGAAGCCTAAAATGGCAGAAACGATGGTCATGATAATCGTATCAATCGTTCCTGATATAAGCAGTGCAATCATTCCCTCAGACATACCCTAAAACCTCTACTTTTACATGGTGTTCTTTTAAAAATTCAATTGTGGATTCAATTCCACCATTAACGCCGTGTAATTCTGCTAACATCACGCCGAATTTGACACCACCTGCGTAATCAATTTGCGAGCTTAATATATTAATATCAATGTCAAATTTACGAACCACCATTGAAATTAAAGGTGCGTCAACAGATTGGCCTGTGAACTCAAGTTTTAATAATGGTGATAAATCTTGAGCTGGTTCATTTTTCAGACGCTCTTTATAGTCATCAGGAATATCAATAACTAAAGTTGATTTAATAAATGCTTGAGCAATAGGCGTTTTCGGATGAGAGAAAACTGCGCTGACTTTATCTTGCTCAATTAATTGACCATCACTGATGACTGCAACTTGATCACAAATACGTTTTACAACATCCATTTCATGAGTGATAAGTAAAATAGTTAATCCTAATCTACGATTAATATCTTTAAGCAACTCAAGGATAGAACGAGTAGTTGCAGGATCTAACGCGCTCGTTGCTTCATCACAAAGTAAAACCTTAGGCGAATTAGCTAGTGCGCGGGCAATAGCAACACGTTGTTTTTGTCCCCCTGAAAGGTTTGCTGGATATGCGTCTTTTTTATCAGTCAAGCCAACCAGTTCAAGTAATTCATTAACACGCTCTTTAATTTTATTTTTAGGTGTATTGTCCAATTCAAGAGGTAGTGCAATATTATCGAAAACAGTACGTGATGATAATAAGTTAAAGTGTTGGAAAATCATGCCAATACCGCGACGTGCTCTTGTTATTGATTTTTCAGGTAGTGCAGTCAAATCTTGACCATCTACAATCACTTGGCCTGATGTTGGACGTTCAAGCATGTTTACACAACGAATGAGCGTACTTTTTCCAGCCCCTGATGCACCAATGACGCCATATATCTGACCAGCAGGTACATGCAGGCTAATATTCGTTAGCGCCTGAATGTTACGGCTTCCTTGCTGGAAAACTTTATTTATATTTGAGAGCTTTATCATTTATGTTTTCTGACTTTTACCAAAATAGTTATTTAGATAGTGTATCTAATATACTTGGATGTTAAGGCGTCTAGACGTCTAAGTCAATAAAGTTTGATCTATTTATTCTATTCTCATTTATTTTCTTTTCGTGAGATACTAAAAAACATTCAAGTTAGAGGAGCAAACAGGTGAGTAAAGGTATACCAGCAATTTTCTTAGATAGAGACGGTACAATTAATATCGATCACGGCTATGTGCATAAAATAGATGACTTTCAATTTATCGAAGGTGCTATTGAAGCTATGGCTGAATTGAAAAAAATGGGTTATGCACTCGTTGTAGTCACTAATCAATCAGGCATTGGTCGTGGTGTTTATACTGAAGATCAATTTATGCAATTAACGGAATGGATGGATTGGTCGCTGGCAGATAGAGACGTAGAACTTGATGGAATTTATTTTTGTCCTCATCATCCTGAAGCAACAATAGAAGAATACCGAGAAGAGTGTAATTGCCGTAAGCCAAAACCGGGTATGTTACTAGATGCACAATCAGTTTTAGATATCGATATGGCTGCCTCTATTATGGTTGGCGATAAACTTGCTGATATACAAGCAGGGAAAGCAGCACATGTCGGTACGACTGTACTGGTTAAAAGTGGTCAAAAAGTAACAGATGAAGCAATTTCGAGTGCGGATATTGTTATAAATAGCATCGCAGAGCTACCAGAAGCTTTAAAAAGAATCAAAAAATAGGCGTTTTGGGTAATAAGTCAGCGGTTGAAAAAGTTTTTCAAAAAAACACTTGCCAGAATTTTCTGACTCCCT
>NZ_DOEH01000015.1 GCF_003533305.1 Providencia sp.
CTAGCTGTAACTCGAACTATTTACAGCGTTATTGGTTGCATTCAGTTATTCGAATTACATATTTTGGCGTATTAGTTTTAAACAAAGAACCCACTATTTGGGCTCTTTGATGAACTATCATATCACAGTAAGAACAATGCCTTACATAGTGATCTGCCAGAGGTTATAAAATGCAATTCGGCCAGCAAGTTCAGCTAACAGAACCGCAGCAGCGCTGGTGGCTAAAATGGTTTTTGAGGTACGTTGTTTTAATGCCATGCCTACAAAAGCCGCGAGGGCAATAACTAACACAACAACTTGGAATCCCCAAAAGCCAGTTTGTTCACTGCTAAGAGTCGGGCCCGTATCAGTTAAAAATGCTTGGTATCCGGCTCGGCTGGCAAAAATAGCCAATGTACCGATGAGGAAAGAAGCAAGTCCTAAGCCACGAGCGCCAATAACAATAGCCAGCGCTCCACCACCGACTAACATGGTCATCCACATTTGCAGTGTCGTGTAACCCGTGTTCCAGTTAGCGATAGACGCAATATTGTAAACTTGGGGTATTGACCAAACAAAGGCAAGACCTGTAATTACAGCTGCAATATTAGCTAATTCGCGCAATACAGTTTGTTTATAAAAATGCGTAAAAAATAATGTTGCAGCAGCGCAACCGACAAATACACCACTGAGGAATGCTTCGTTACTCATTGGTGAACGACCGACACCTAATAACATATTGAAGAAGCGTAGTGGTTGTCCAACGTGCAGGCCACCAATACCAAGTCCTATCACCATGATAATAAAAGCGACAATATTGGCTGTTTTTAGCTGCTTGTCATCAATCGAGCCCATTTTTCGACTTAAATAAGCGAGCAGAAATAGGCCTACTGCGGATTGTCCTAAGACAGTGAAAAAAACGAGTGGTAATTCATGCATTTTACACCTCCGCAGGGTTTTTTAGTTCGCCACTTTTATCACCAGATGGTTTGGCGTCTTTGTGTGGCTTGATGACGATGTTAGGGTTGGTCAGGCTTGGGTCTGGCATAGGTGCAATACCACACTCAGTACCATGTAACTCGCGTAGAACCGTAATATCATCAAAGTCTAAAGCGCGCTGCGGGCAAGATTCAACACAGACGGGTTTCATTCCTTTAGCGACACGTTCATAACAGCCATCGCATTTGCTCATGAGCTTTTTCTTTTCATCATACTGAGGCGCGCCATATGGGCAACGTAGCTCACAGTAACGACAACCGACACAGATTGACTGGTCAACAACGACTAAGCCATCTTCCGCTCGCTTGTGCATTGCGCCTGTCGGGCAGCCTTCAACACACGTTGGGTTAGAACAATGGTTACAAGAAATGGACAAATAGTAGCTAAAAACATTTTGTTGCCAAATGCCATCTTGTTTTTGCCAACTTCCGCCGCCGAACTCATATACACGACGGAATTTTGGACCTAAATCTAAATCTTTTTCATCCTTACAACTGACTTGACAGGTTTTACAGCCAGTGCATTTAGTGGAGTCAAAATAAAAGCCATACTGTTTCATAAATTAACTCCTTAAGCGCGTTTCACTTCAACAAGGTTGGTATGCTGTGATGTCCCTTTCGCGAGTGGCGAAGGAACTTGTGAGGTTAGTGTATTAATACAGCCACCAATATCTAAACCTTCACTATCGAGGGTACGCCATGCACCCTGAGGAACAGCGATAACACCTGGTAATACACGCTCGGTAACTTTTACAGTAATTTTGATACGGCCGCGATCATTGAAAATCTCAGCAATATCGCCATTATTTAGTCCACGTTCTTGGGCATCAATTGGGTTGAGCCAAAATTGGTGCGGGATAGCTTCACGTAACATGGCTACATTATAGTAGGTTGAGTGTACGTGGCCTTTATCATGGAAACCGGTCATGAGTAATGGATGTTTTTGCTGCGTTGCCGCCGCTTCAACACCTTCTTTATTGATGCAATACTCAGGAACTGCAGGGATACGTTGACCAGCTGGTAACTCCCAGTTTTTGACTCTATCCGCCAGTTTTTCTGAGTAAATTTCAATTTTGCCCGAAGGGGTTTTTAGTGGATTATCGACAGGATTATCACGGAAGTTTTTGAGCGCAATATTTTTTGAGCTATCAATAAATTGACGGTCAATAATACCGGCACCATTAGTTTCACTAAATTCAGGTAAATGAGGCATTTTTTCACGTGTTTTGTTATAACAAAATTCAATCCAATCGGCATAAGTACGGCCTTCGGTGAACTCATCTTTAACGCCCATTTTTTCAGCAACTTCAGCTAATACATCATAGTTAGGTCGATTTTCCCACAATGGCTCAATGGCATTTTGTAGGCGAACTAAATAGTGATAAGCACCACTTGCATAAGAGTTGTTGATTAAGTCATTGGTTTCGACTGGCGTGACATCCGGTAATAACAAGTCCGCATATTTTGCTGATGGGGTGTCATGGTTATCCCAAACAAGGATAAATTCACACTTAGATTCATCAGATAAAATTTCATGTGTTTTATTCAAGTCGCCGTGCTGATTGCCAATTACGTTACTGGAATAGCACCACATGAATTTAATGTCATTATCAAGTTTTTCAACGCCTTTAATACCACCATTTTCAGCGGTTAATTGCTTGCCATGAGTAATCGCATCAGTCCACATATAAGTTGGGATCAACGCTTTAACTGGATTTGGCAGGCCAAACCCAGTGACAGGATAAGCGAAGCTATTACCCCATAAGCCTGTGTTAGTTCCGGCACGGCCAATATTGCCAGACATAATTGGCAACATCATGATTGAGCGGCAAGCTTGTTCACCATTTTCGGTGCGTTGTAATCCCCAGCCTTGTGAGATCCATGCACGATTAGAGTTACCGATTTCACGTGCTAATTGCGTAATGCGGGCAACTGAAATACCTGTAAGTTTACTTGCCCATTCAGGCGTTTTTACGATGCCATCAGGACCATTGCCGAGAATATAATCTTTATAAGAAGCATTGCGTGGCGCTGATTCAGGTAATGTTGACTCATCCCAGCCGACACAATGGCTTTGTAAAAACTGCTCATCGGTTAGGCCTTCTTGGATCATGACATAGCCAAGCGCTGCTACTAATGCAGCATCAGTTCCTGGATAGATAGGGATCCACTCAGCACCGAGTGTGGTGACGCTGTCGGTACGACGAGGGTCAATAATAATGACTTTGGCTTTGCTTTTGTCTAATGCGTTAAGTGTTTCATAAAACTGGCCGCCACCGGACATACGTGTTTCGGCAAGGTTATGACCAAACATCACCACAAGATCAGAATTTTGGATTTCAGATAAATAAGACTCTTCAATACCACCATAAACATAAGGGGTGATTTCCATTAGTTGAGCATAGGAATAAGTCCCATAGTCGCCAAGAAATCCACCTGTTAGGCTTAAAAGGCGTTTACAGGCTGCACGACCATGTAAATTTGCACCAGTAGAGCCTGAACCATATTGATAATAAATTGAATCGCTACCGTATTTATCTATCGTATATTTGAGTTTTTCAGCAATGATGGTAGTGGCTTCATCCCAGCTAATTTTTTTAAATTTACCTTCACCACGTTTACCAACACGCACCATTGGGTATTTTAAGCGATCTGGATTGTAAGTTTTCCAACGAACAGACCGACCACGCAAGCAAGGACGAATTTGATGTTCACCGAGTGTTGAGTCATCAAACATAGTTTCATTGGATATACGACTAATGACGCCATCCTTGACGTGAACTTTTAGAGGACAACGGCTACCGCAGTTAACTAAGCATGCGCTGTAACTGATCTTTTCGCTGGCTTCATCGGGCATTATTGCTGGTGTTTTGGCTTGTGCGGAAAATGGTAGAGCTATTGAGCTGGCAACTGCGGTTGCGCCCGCGATAGTTGCAGAGGTCTGTATAAACTCCCTCCTGCTCAGTGCTCCAAATTGAGTATTTTTTTTAATTTTATGCATCGACATTGCCTATATGTAAATAACGTTATAACTTTCTTCTTTTGTATGTTTAAAAAAGTCTGTTCTAAGTAACATGATTTACATCAACAATAGGCAGAATAATTCAAAGGCATTGGTTTTTATTTATTTGATTTTTAATGAGTTATTGTGCCTAAAGAATAGAATAATACTATTTTAATTAACTATCGTTATATTCTTTTTTATATAATGAGTGGTAGAGAAGGCAGAAAAAAAGAGGGATTTACCCCTCTTTTATTTACTACTTAAGTTGTAGATAAATAAGATATACTTACTAATCACTAAGTGTTAACTATTTTACTGTGCTTTACCTATCATTCTAACGTCATTTCCGGTAGGTGATTGGTGAACTAACAAATTGAATTGCGGTAGAATTGAGAATATATGGTCAAAAATATCAGATTGTATTCTCTCGTAGTCCACCCATACTGTTGTATTGGTAAAAGCATATATTTCTATTGGTATTCCATTCGAGTCAGATTCAAGTTGTCTGACCATAATTGTCATACTTTTATGAATATTGGGGTGTGATTTAAGATAGGCTTCTATATAGGCACGAAATGTACCGATATTCGTCAAACGTCGTTGATTGAGTGGAATGGCTTTATCTTCGGGTAGCGATGAATTGAATACTTGAATTTCAGTGACTTTTTTATCTATATAAGGCTCAAGTAAATTCGCTTTTTCAAGGTTAGCTATTTCATCAGGCTCTAGAAAATGAATGCTATTAGCATCTAGGCGAATGCTGCGTTTAATACGTCGACCACCCGAGTCGGTCATGCCTTTCCAATTTTTAAAAGAATCAGAAATAAGCGCATAAGTTGGGATTGTAGTGACGGTATTATCCCAATTACGGACTTTAACCGTTGTTAATCCGATATCAACAACTGCACCATCAGCACCATATTTGGGCATTTCAAGCCAGTCGCCAATATTGACCATGTTATTGGCAGATAATTGAATTCCTGCTACTAATCCCATAATTGGGTCTTTAAACACTAACATCATTACTGCCGTCATTGCGCCCAAGCCACTTAATATAATTAAAGGCGACTTACCAATAAGCAATGCGATGATCATTATGGCGATAAGAATTGAAGCAATGAGTTTTATGCTTTGAAAAATTCCACGTAATGGCAGGTGAGCTGTTTTTGCAGCACGTTGCAACATGCCTAATATAATATCTAGAATGGAATAAATAGTGAGCAACCCAAATAACAAGCACCAAGCTTGAGAGCCAACTTTAAGAATAATTTGTGCAGTAGAATCTGAGTGTAACCAAAGTGTTGCTTGGATATTCACCACAATACCTTGAATAACAAAAGCAATACGATTGAAAAGATTATGTTGAGTTAATTGATGCTGCCAGCCTATCCCTTGTTTTTGGCCATTTTTTTCAATACGAGGGAGAAGTATTTTATGTAAAAACAGGTGCAGTATTAGGGCGACAATTAGGATTAACCCAAGAACCATTATGAGTGAGGCAAGGTTGGCGTAGTCTTGATTAAACTGGCGTACCCAGTCTAGCAGTTGCTGCTGCATGTGTTCTCCTTCTTTGGAACATGATTAAATCTTTTATTGAGATTAAACCCTAACATAAACAAAACCAAATTTCATTAATGGAACGATAAAAAACGCCGTCAGTACTGCTTAAATAGTGATAAATATTAAGATGTTAATCTAAAATGCATAATAAATGTAAACAGGCAATAGTGATAATACAAAGCATAATATGTAAATCGACAAACTTTATATTTTTAAATACATGTCTATAACATTTATTGAGGTAGATGGTATTGAGCAGGGCGATAAAAAAAGAAATACGTAACAGTATCGAGAGAGAAAATAGCGTAAATTGGGAAGTCAACACGATGAAATATTATAATAAAAAAGCGGCCTTATAGACTAAGGCCGCTATGCAAAATATTTTGCAAACTAACGCTAATGATGAGGTAAATCAAAGGTCAATTGACTAGGAAATTCTACAAATTACATAAAACGTTTTGAAAGTGATTCAACAACTTCTTGTACGCTGCTGATAAATTCTTTGATGCTGTTCATGTCGGCTCCAATCATTAAAGTGTGATCTTGATCACGTAAGTACATTTTAGCTACTAGCTTGTTAAAGTCAAGTTAATATTCAAAAATATTTGAATGATTAAACTTATTTTTAGTGTGCTTTATAGCACTTATATAATAAAGCTTATTGAGCATCTTTAAGGTGAAAAATAGGTATATAAATTAGAAGTGGTGCAGTGAATTGTTTCGTTATTAGTTGTATTGTTATAGTGTTAGTCGTGTATGAATGTTGGCCTTGAATGAAATTTAATCCACAAAATGGAACGTAAATCTATGATTGCCTATGTTAATGGTGAGTTTTTACCTGAAAATCAAGCAACAGTCTCTATTTTTGATCGTGGTTTTTTATTTGCAGATGGTGTGTATGAGGTAACTGCCGTTATCAATGGGCAGCTTATTGATTTTGAACATCATATTGCTCGGTTACAACGTTCATGTCATGAACTAGAGCTGACATTACCTTATGGTGAAGCTGAATTAAAGCAAATTCATCATCAATTAATTGAAAAAAATAACCTTCATGAAGGATTGATTTATTTGCAGCTAACCCGTGGTAATGCTATGACGCGGAATTTTTTATATCCAGATAAAGATGTAAAACCGACATTAGTCTTATTTAGCCAAGAATCTAGCATTGTTGATCATCCGAAAGCTAAGTTTGGTATTGAGGTTGTGACTTTTGACGATATTCGTTGGCAGCGGTGTGATATTAAAACTGTCGCGTTACTTGCCGCATCAATGGCGAAAGAATATGCACATAAGCATGGTGCTGATGATGCTTTATTCACAAAAGATGGTTATATAAACGAAGGAAGTTCAAGTAACTGCTTTATTGTTACTCAGGACGATAAATTACAAACCCGCGAGCTAAATAACAAAATATTACCAGGGATCACGCGTCGAGCTATTCTTACGTTAGCGCAAGAAAAAGGGTTAGAAGTTATTGAGAAAGCCTTTCGGCTTGAAGATGCATTAAATGCAAAAGAAGTTTTCATTACATCTGCAACAACACTTATATGGCCTGTTATTAAAATTAATGGGCAAAATATTAGTGATGGTAAGCCGGGAAATATTGCAGTCCGGCTACGAGAAATCTATTTGCAAAAGGCTAAGAGTCAGAAATAACCAATAAATAAGTTTATTGGTTATTTAACTTATTTAATTTGCATAAATTCTTTAAGTGATGAAATAGTCGCCATTCCTTGCAACGCTTGCATGCTTTGTTCATGAAGCTCAAGCGTTGCAGCAGCACATAAGTCATCGAGTACGCTAACATAGTAACCTAAATCATGGGCTTGTCTTGCGCTACTTTGAATTGCCATTAATGAACTTACACCTGCTAAATATAAATGGGAAATTTGATTATCAATAAGCCATTTATTTAATTTATTGCCCGTAAAAGCAGAGACACCTTTTTTAATCATAACAGGATCACGAAAGTGAACTTCAAGATCATGCACCCAGTTACAGCCATTTCCACTGAGTTTTAGTGCTCCAATTTGTTTTGCACGCTGAAACATAGGTGAACCTGTTGGAATATCTTGATAATCATCAGCAAAGCCAACTTTTACCCAGATAACAGGGATATTATGACTTCGTGCAAAATTGGCGGCTTGGTTGGTTTTTTCAACAATATTACGTGCTAGTACTTGTTGATAACTGGAATTAGATAAGCCGTTTTTTCCAATAATCTCTTCAATCAGATCAATGATTATTAACGCTTGTGACATTAGTACCTCTTTCAATGCATAAATATTTTAAGTAGAAGCACCTATTATACTTAAAATATCCAGTAGCACTGTTAAGTGAATAACATAATCACATTTAAGGTAAGTCAATAATAAAACCAATACCTTTATTTTCTATTCCATCAGATACTCGAATAACAGCCCCAATTTTACCCGCTAAGTTTTGTGCGATTGATAAACCTAATCCGCTACCTATTTCTGTCGTACCGGGAACACGATAGAAACGAGAAAAAATATGCTGACGATTATCGAGAGGAATACCGCGGCCATTATCTTGAACACTAATAATCGCACCAAAGGGTGAAAGATCTTTTAGTGTTATTTTTATTTTTGCATTCTCATGATTATATTTAATGGCATTTTCGAGTAAATTAGTGAAGATATTAGTTAGTGCGAGTTTATCTGAAACAATATAAAAAGAATCAGGGCTTTGTAACTCAACATCAATATTTTTATTGATGGCATGAGGGATATGAGAAGAAATGATATGGCTGATTAGCATCGGAAGGTCAATTTGTTCCGTGTGTAAGGGAAAGTCCTCTGCCTCTAAGCGTGCTAAATCTATGAGCTGATGTGATAACGATGCAGCTCGATTAAGCGTTTGTTGCATATCATCAATGATTTCTTCTTTTTCTTTGGGATTATTAATTTGTATGAGTAAGTGCAATTGAGCAATCACTGCCGCAATCGGGGTGCGTAATTCATGAGCCGCATCAGCCATAAAGCGTTTTTCTCGTTGATTAGTTGCATTCACTCTAGCCATTAAATTATTAATGGCTTCGATAATTGGGCGTATTTCTTTATATTGTTCTTTGATTTCAATAGGCGTTAAGTTACCAGGTTGGCGAGTCGAAATTATTCTTGCAGATTGTCGCAATGGTTGCGAGCTAAAGTAAGCTGCGAACAGTATCGCGATAAGCATTCCGCCTAAAACCAGGGCTAGTGGGATCGCCGTTCCCCCAGCAGGACTACCTAATAGTGTGGTACGTTCAGCTTGTGACTCTGCAATTAAAACCTCAAATGTATTTGCTTCATTCCACGCTGAGGTAAAATGCCAATCTTTATGTAAGTCTGTTAATTCTTCTATAGTTTTTAGCGAAGGAACCTTTAATTTTTCACTATTTCGATATAAAACATTTCCTAGTTTATCTCTAACAACAACGAAGGGGCGATAACTAATACCTTCTTCACTTTCTATTGCATCGGTATACATTTTTTGCAGGGAATCTGCTACTTCATTGAAATATTTTGGGTTATCTGAAACGACCCCAAGGGTTCTAGCAAAACCTTGAGTGATTACTTGTTGTTGTTTATTGAATTCATTATATATGGACGGCCAGTAGGAATACTGAAGCCAAATAAGGAGTAATATCCATAGAAAAAGGACAGAGCAAATTTGTAAACCAAAGGTGTAAATAAAAAGAGATTTAATTTTCACTAGGCTGCGCATCTTTTTTTAATAAGTAACCTATGCCACGTATAGTAATTATTCTGTCTTTACCAATTTTGCGGCGTAAATTATGAATGTGTACTTCAAGAGAATTGCTCTCTATTTTATCATCTAGACCAAACAGGCGTTGCTCTAAATCAGCTTTACGGACAACATTATCTGCATTTTTAATTAACTCAAAAAGTAGTAAATATTCTTTACCTGATAATAATAAAAGCTGTTCATTTAGTGTGACCTGATGATTAATAGGATTTAACTGTAGGTTATCTAGTTGCCATATTTCAGAGGAAAAACCGGCGATGCGACGACTGACAGCTTTGACTCTTGAAATAAGCTCAGGCATGGCAAAAGGCTTAGTGAGAAAATCATCTGCACCAGAATCGAGGCTTGAGACAAGGTTGTCCATTTGATTACGTGCAGTTAAAATAATGATAGGGATCGCTTCACCTGCATGCCGCCAAGCCACTAATTCATCATGACCATCGCCATCAGGTAAGCCCAAGTCTAATAACATTAAATCAAAATTACGGTTTTTTAATTGAAGTTTTGCATCTGTAAGCAAACGAACCCAACATGGATTAAAACCGGCTAATTCAAGTCCTCGACACAACGCTTTCCCTAATTGGAGATCGTCTTCGACTAATAGGATATTCATTTTATCACCTCTGCTTCGCAGTATAAGCAGTCAACCAATACTCGACAATAAGGCAATGACTTATTTTGAAGTAATTTTAAGTATTTCTTAATATTGGGTTAACCATTTATTAAGGTACAAAAAATTAATCAGATTACTATCCTCGTATATCTCTAAAAATAAGAGCATTGGCGATGAAATACACTTTCATAGAAGTGCCTATATACGCAATTGTTATTTTTATTGCTCTGATGTTTATAGGAAAAAATTTTAGTAAAACTCACCACACCAATTTTTATAATGTGAAGGTAAGTGAAGTTAGAACTTGCATTGGAATAGATAAATGCATTCCAAATGTTCACATATCTTTAGATAGAAAAAACACATTCAGTCCAATAAAGAAAATTAAAGTTTTTATTAGGCAAAAAATTTATTAATAAAAAGAGCGTAAACTTTAACATGAGCGAAATGAAACGCGTATTCACATTAGTGCTTTGTGCCTTTGTGCATTGCCGTGTAGCTATACTGTGGCTAATGAAAATATATTTATTATTGGCACGGGTATGAATATTGCCCCTGTTTATGAAGGCTCTAAAAAGTATCAAGTTGAGCCAAGTCTTGAAGCGAGTTATGCATATGCAACTGATAATTACGGTGTTTTTAGTTTAAGCGTAGATGGTGCTGCATGGGCTGTTGGGCTCACTGATAATTTTACATTTGCGACCTCTGTTGGCTATGATGATGGTCGTGATGAAGATATAGGCGTTTTAGGTCATAAAAATAAAGACTTAAAAGGTATGGGGAAATTAGACGGTTCTGTTCTTGTTGGATTTGATCTCTATTATACATTGAGTGATTATCAATTATACATAATGACAGATATTGCCACTAAAGATCGCAAATATGGTGGGCGTCAGATAGGTAGAGCTGTTACTGTTGAATTAGGCGCAAATACGCAATATGAGATTAATCAAGATTGGAACATAGAATATAATCTAGCTACAGTTTGGGGAAATAAAGCCCACAATCAAGCCTATTTTGGTGTTTCTAAACAACAAGCGAGTAAATCAAAGTTTGCAGAATATGATGCGGGAAGTAGCTTTAAAGATGTGCATGGTTCAGCAATTTTAAACTATAAAGTAGATAAAAACCTTTCTTTATATTCAGGTATAGGGGCTTACTATTTAGTGGGGGATGCCAGTAAAAGTACGCTTACTGAGCAACGTTCAGGTTTTGTTGGTTTAGCGGGAATTAGATACACGTTTTAGTTTGTAATTTTTATTTTCGAACAATGATAAATGAAAGAAAAATAATAGAGAAAAGGAATGCTGTACACTATTTTTCAGTAAAATAGCCTATCAGCCATTCCTTTAATTTTTATCACTCTACAGATTCTTCAGGTAACCAGCCATCGTCCATCCAAATTTCTTCAAGTATTTCTTCTATTCTAATTTTGTCTTCCGCAATCTTAGTTCCTGAGATATTAATACTCTGTTGCGTACTTAAACCAACTCGAGTGACCATATCAGGATACTGTGTTTGTAGTTTGCGTAAAATCTCAGATTCAAGTGCATGTAGAACATTGTTATCTGGTTTTTGTTTTGAATTTTTATCAAATAATACTTCAATGCGTAACATAGTAGCCTCGCTTAAGACTGTATTAATATACAGTATATTTAAATGGATGAAGAATAAAGTCAATATCAGAAAGAAAATATTTTTGTTATTGCTAACAGAATAAAACAAAATGCAAAAAACATAAGTCTTATATATTAATAAAAACAATGAATTAGCTTTTTTTATGAGGGCTAAGATGAAATATAACTCATTGCCTATAGGCTGAAAATAAGTATGCTAAGGAGTCTGTTTTTATTCAAATAATGATGAGATTTAAAATCTAATGCTAATAGTAAAACGCATAACTCGAGATGATTTTGGAAAAATTAACGATGTTAATAAGCTTTATGACAGTGCATTTCCACGTTATGAGCAAAGAAGCTATCAAGGAAGAGTAAGCATCTTAGGGCATGATGATTATCATCTCTATTATTTCACTGATAATGAGATTTTTGTTGGATTTATTGGCAGTTGGAAAATAAATGATTATTTTTATGTTGAGCATTTAGCAATATCGCCAACATTGCGGGGGCAGGGTTACGGTCAAGTAGTGCTAAAACAGTTTTGTACTGAAGTAAATAATGTAATTTTAGAGATTGATCCAGTTATTGATGAGGTGAGTCAAAAAAGACTATCGTTTTACCAGCATTGTGGCTTTAAGCAAAATAGCTATCAACATACTCATCCAAGCTATTATCCTGAAAATGAACCCCATAAACTTGAAGTGTTAACATTTCCAACTGAAATCGATCGAGAAAGCTATCATCTATTTAGTGAAAAATTAAAAACTGTGGTAATGAGCCCTTCATTGCTTTAATTTTTATGAGGTTGATTTATCAGCAAATTTATTTTAGGGATTATAGCAGTAGATAAGTTCAGGGTCATTTTTATCGAGATTTTCAATGACTCCACTGGTAATAAATCCCGTTTGAGTAAGTAATTTTTGGGTGGCGACGTTTGATTGATTAGTAGACGTAAATAGTTTTGGTGTTTTACGTAATTGCTTGAAATTTTCAATCAATGTTAACGCCAAACCTTGGCGGCGATATTGTTGGTCTACCATTAATAGTTCAATAAAATTCTGACCAAAAAAGTGGGAATGAAAAATGCCATAAGCGACAATGGTGTCACTTATTTCGATCAGGTAAGCGTTATCTTGAGTCACCCATTGTATAATTTCTTGATAGCGTTCACTTGAATTGACACTATCAATACGGCATAAAGCTAGGATATCGTTTTGATTCGCAAGTCTAAAAATAGGACTATATCCTTTGTTTGAATTTTGATTCATCATTATATGAGTAGTCAGTTATAAATATTTAGTTATCACTATAAAGTAGTATAAATTGAAAAACTAAAGAGTGACAGTCGTGTTAATAGCTAATTAAAACTCAAAGTGAGATAGATAAAAATGCCCGATTTAATTGAAAGTAAAGAGTATTTTGAAGAAAGTTTTAAAAAACTTGAAATGGGTGAAAGTCGCTTAGTTGAAACCGTATTTGAAAAGTGTGAATTTATTCAATGTGATTTTTCATCAGCAAGTTTCACTAGCTGTAAGTTTATTGATTGCTTATTTGATAGATGTAATCTGAGTCTGGTCGCGCTTGCAAATACTCGTTTGTCTAATATTGAATTTTTAGGTTGTAAACTGGTTGGTATTGATTGGACTAAAGCTTATTGGCCACGCTTTGATTTTTATTCTCAGCTCAATTTTAAAGATTGTATTTTAAGTGGTGGGAGCTTTTTTGCATTAAAACTCCACGAGTCCACTTTTGAGGATTGCCGTTTACATGATGTTGATTTTAGAAATACGGAGCTAAATAAATCCGTCATAACAGGGTCTGATTTATCAAATAGCTTATTTATGCAGACAAACCTAGAGTCTGTTGATTTTACTGATTCGTACTCGTTTAACATTGATATTCGCCAAAACAAACTCTCAAAAGCAAAGTTTTCACAACTCGAAGCTTTGGCTTTATTACGAAGTTTAGATATTTTGCTGGTGGACTAATAACCAAGCCGATGTTTTTTTAGGCATAATATGCATTATTTTGAGGTTTTTAATGGAAAATACAAATTAAACTGAAAATAGGGTTGCCAGAAGATGAGTAATATGAGTAAATAGCGTCATCGGTTTGGAAGTACAGACCTATTTATGATAGTCGAGTTTAAAGAAGTTCACCATTTAGTTATCCATGATACCTATCAAGTGCGAATTCCTTCTAATTAGTACCATAAGTAATAAATCGAACTCAAACCAAATATGCCTATGGCAATCAATTAAAATTTAAAGGAAATCCTATGTCTAATACAATGACTGGTACAGTAAAATGGTTTAACGATGATAAAGGTTTTGGTTTTATCACTCCTAAAGATGGCAGCAAAGATGTGTTCGTTCACTTCTCAGCAATCCAAAGCGAAAGCTTCAAATCTTTAGCTGAAGGCCAATCAGTTTCATTCTCAATCGAGAATGGCGCAAAAGGCCCAGCTGCAGCTAACGTTGTAGCTATCTAATAGTTTTCTAACTATAGATCAGAATTTAAAGACCTCACTTCGGTGAGGTTTTTTTTTACTTATTATTTAACTATAACGTGAAATATTTCGAGAATACTGAATATAAAGAGTAAAAATTTTCGAGTTAATTTCCCCTTGAAATTTTAAATACGATCATTATATTTATGACTGTCCTGAGTAGGACATTAGTAATTTCATTTGCTAGGTGTAGATAATTTATTCTGACAATTTTTTATAAAAAATAATTATTGAGGGTTGAAAAATAGTAATAAAGCCTTATCTGTATAACGAAGCTATTGGTATAAAGTATTTATCTGTATAACTCATTAATATTTAACCTACTATTCAATTAATACTGAAGGAGGAGTTATGGCTCATATTAAACCTTTTTCATTATTTCCAGTAATTTCAGATAATGTGTTGTCAAATCGTGTTGATCAAATTGAACGTTTGTTTAGTCAGTTAACAGGAAGTAAACCTATTTCATCTCCTATTCAGACTTATAATTTGAAGCAGGTGGATGACAATCATTATGAATTAATTGTCAGTGTCCCAGGATATCAAGAAAGTGATTTAGCTGTTTCATTAAAAGAAGGTCGTTTATTTGTTGAAGGAAGAAAAGAAGAAAAAACGAAAGACGAAAACGAAAAATGGATCCATCGTGGGATAACTCAAGGTCAATTTACTTTGCAGTTTGACCTAGGTAAGAATGTTAAAATCGAAAAAGCTAGTCTATCAAGTGGGCTTTTGACTGTAAGTATTGAATATGAAGTACCTGAAGAAGAAAAACCGGTAATGATCGCGATTGAAAATAAAGATAAAAAATAATTCATTTTAGTTTATGGTCGTTTTAAAAGCGTACATAGTTAATAGTTAGATGAAAGAGCCACATAAGCATGATATCGATGCTATGTGGCTCTTTGCTTTAATTAAAATAAACTAGCTGAAATATTAATACATAGGCCTAATATAGCCATATTAAAAATAAATGAAATAATAGATTGTAGTAATACTGCTCGACGCATTGCTGTTGATGCAACTTCAATATCAGCTGTTTGTGATGCAACCGCGATAGTGAAAGAAAAATACATGAAGTCAGAATAACTCGGCTCTGTTATTTTATCGGGAAATAATAACCAAGGCTTATCTTGTTCAGGATTATTGTAATATAAATGAGCATAATGCATGGTAAAGCCTGTCGGCAACAATAACCATGAAGAAATTAAGGTAGATGCGGTTAAGAGATAAGGAAAGATTTTCTCAGTTTTAGTCAGGTCACTATGTCCGCCTAAACCAAAAAATAAGGCTAGTAAGCTTACACAACAGCCTGATATTAGAAAGAAGATAACCATTTTTGCACTTTCATCTTCTATTTTAGTCAGCTTTCTAATATCTTTTACATTCCGTTTGATAATTCGTTGAAATAAAAATAGTAAATAAACCCATGCAAATGCATTCCAACTGATAATTAAATTTATTATTGTATTTTGATAACGAAAAAGTGCTAGAAATGTCACGATTGCAACCAGTAATGAAACCACAAACCGTGGCCGTGAATGAAAAGCATGTTGGATAATATGGGTGATACGAGTGGCGTAACGTAACATGTCATATACCTTTCATAAGTCGCAATTAATCCTAAAACCTACAGTCATCTTACATGAAAACTTCGTCTTTTGTTATAACACTACTAGCATCTTGGGTGAGAATATAGTTATAAAAATTGAATTTATGGCTGGGTATTACATGGGAGATAGAGTTTAAGATCATTGATTACGCTTATGCTATAGCAATAGGTAGAAAATTTTAATTATTAAAAGTTAAATATATTGTATTCGTTAGATTTCTTAGCGTTAGTAATTATAAGTTAATAGCGAAAATATATTTATAATGATGAGAGCCGTTTAGTTTACGGATTTAATCTTTATTGATGAATATATTGATTCGAGTTGATAGGTGAGTGTTTCTAGTCGAATTTGTGATTAACTCAGCTTGTGATATATATCGATATTTTAATATAATTTATCCATCTTAGAAATGGAGCAAATAATGACTCAAAATATTTATGACAATCCTCAGTTTTTTGCAGGTTACGCCACGCTACCTCGCTCTGTTAATGGTTTAAATGGTGCGCCTGAGTGGATTAAGATACAGGAAATGCTTCCCTCTGTGGATGGAAAGCACGTTATTGATTTAGGTTGCGGTTATGGTTGGTTTTGTCGTTGGGCACGAGAACAACACGCCGAAAGCGTGATAGGTTTTGATATTTCAGACAAAATGTTAGAAAAAGCGGCTGAAATGACTCAAGATGATCATATAGTTTATTACCAAGGCGATCTGGAAACATTAGTATTGCCACCTGAACAAACAGACTTAATTTATAGTTCATTGGCTTTACATTATGTGGAGCAGATACCTTCTCTTTTTTCATCACTCTATCAGGCACTGAAACCTGGCGGGATGTTAGTTTTTTCTGCAGAACATCCTATTTATACAGCGCCTTTAGTGCAAGCTTGGTGTACAGATAGTGAAGGCAATAAAGCTTGGCCTGTAAATCAATATCAAAAAGAAGGCGAGCGATTCAGTAATTGGTTTGCAGATGGCGTAAAAAAACAACATAGGAAGCTATCGACGTGGATTAATATGTTAATTAATGCTGGATTTGAAATTACAGCTTTGGATGAATGGGGACCATCAATAATACAAATTGCAGAAAATGCGTTATTAGATGAGGAAAAAGAGCGGCCAATGATATTCATTGTTAGTGCTCGTAAACCATTAAACTAGATAGACTTTAAAAATTTAATGCTTGGGTTAATCAAAAAGTAAAAGCCCTTTTCAGGCATAAGCAGAAAGGGCTTTTAGAGATAGTTACATAACATACATATAGCCTATTTGTTTATCGTCAACGCTAATTTTAACTTGTTCACTATTGGGTGACTCCATAGTATCAAGGGATATAAAAAACGCGATAACAATAATTGTGTATACGAGAAACATACAAACCTCCCGTAATGAGTAAAAGTTCTATTATCTTCGAGTTAGTTAACTCAATTTCATAATAGGTTATTTTTTTAGTTTTGAAAATAGGCTATAGAAATATTTTACATCATTAAATTTACATTCAGTCATTTATTTTAACATTTAAGGTCATGTGTTAAATATGAATGCCTTAAATTGCCCTTTGATATCTTTAAGTTAAAGTCTGGTATATGTAAAAAAGCTAACCTTTAAGGTTAGCTTTAAAATGGATTAGATGAGGGATTTTTTAAGTTTTTTATATTTTTTAAATCTAAAGGCTAATTTTCATTAAAGCGCTTAAGTTCAGTGAAAATTTTCAGCAGTTCTGCAAGGTCTGGTTTTTCATTTTTTTCAATTTCACCATTTAAGCTATAGATATTAAACTGGCCATTAGCATCCATATACAAAGTCGCTTTATCTGTTGTGATAACGACATCATTATCATCACCTGTAATAACCCATGGTAGTACACGATTACTACGGAATAAATCTTCACCTTGGCTATAATCATCAGGTTGGTTGCTTACATGTAGCATACGCTGCATGAGTGTGGTCATAATATCTTGATGGCTTGTTAACTTTTTAATTTGCTGAGTAGGCGTATTCGGCCAATAAATAAATAGCGGTACTTGCATCTTTTCACGATTAAAACGATTTTTATCAACCCAATCATTATCTTGTTGACCATTATTATTATAGTTGGCAGTGATAACTACAATCGTATTTTTCAGACGATCTTCGTGTTTTAATGTGTCAATAATTTTATTGATTTGCTCGTTGGTTTGCGAACTACCTGGCACACCTTTGATGTTTAAGAATGAGAACCATGGGGTATCATTCTTAATATTTTTAAGCCAGGCATCCCATTGTAAAATAGTCTGCTTATCGTTATCTGCTTTGGTTGCAGGTAATGAATAGTCAGACAAAATAGCTTGATGGAATAAAGGTGAATTAAAGCCATCGGTTGAGAATAAACCGAACTGGTAGCCTTGGTGCTGTAATGCTTCAATCAACACCGATGGGTGGCGTTCATTTAGAATGTTATCATAATAGGTCGATGAAATACCATAGAACAAACCAAATAGGGCGGTGTCATTGCGTAGGCCAGTTGTATAGTGATTAGTAAACTGAGTGCTGATCTGTTTAAAATCGTTTAACGCAGTCATTTGATCTTGTTGTGATTTATCACCAAGGTCATCAACGACTAAGAGTAATAAATTATACCCTATGCCTTGGTCTTGATAGCTCAAAGGCTTTAGTGGGTACTGAAGTTTTAATGCGGTAGGGCTGCCTTGTTGGAACACTCTATTTTGATGTTCAGTGAGGTCTAATAAGCCATATTTATCGAGTAATTTACGCGCCGTCAATGGCTGAGATAACGGGTAATTATAGCGCTGCATTGTAATTGGGCGATAGAAATTAGCATCCGCTAAAGCGTACATTAGGTGGGTCATAATAAACGTAATGATAAAGATCCCAGCTAGCGGTTTGCCAAAAGTTTGTCGGCTTAAACTCCGTAATTTTTGCCAGCTCCAAGTTGCGAATAACATTTCAACTAGAAAAATGATTGGGATACTAATAAACATCAGTTGCCATTCACGCGCCATCTCACCTTTAGTTGGGTTAATGACCAAATCCCAAACTTGGGGAGTAAGGTGCAGCCCAAATTGACTAAAGACGCGGATATCAAAAATTAAAAGGGTAATACCCGCGGTGGCAAGTGCGACACAAATTAGCCTCAGCAATCGCTGAGACATCACGATAAAGGTCAGTGGGAAAATGATAAGAAGATAAGCGGCAAATACCACAAAGCTAAAATGGCCTAACCAACTGACGAATGCATAAATGCGGCCAGTTAAGGTTTCTGGCCAATCAAAAATAAACAGATAGCTGCTACTTAACGCGAGGCTAAGTAGTATATTAAAGAGTGCAAACCAGTGCCCCCAACCAATCATGTTGGAGACTTTATCTCGGTAGCGCTGACGGTTGACCATTCTGTTTATTTCATTAGTCGATTAGTGTGATTTATCTTCTTTAACAGAAGAAAGTAAGGCATTTGCAAATGATTCTGCAATCATTTTACGTTGCGCAGGCGCAACAGAAGTATTGAGCAGATTCGTAACCATATTACCTAACACCATAAGTGAAAGATCAACAGGGGTATGGTTTTTTTCTAACACGGTAACAAGGTCAGAGAGTAAACCTTCAACTTTTTCATCACTATAGCGAGATGATTGTGGCATAAATTGTGACATCCTAAATTAATGAAAGCTCCATATAATAGCCCATAGTGGGATGTTTTTCTTCTTTCTTCGTAACAAATTTTCGATTAAGTGATAATAATGATTATTCAAACTCAGGAAGCGCACATTCGCGCCAATAAATAGGCTATAAAAACGACAACTGATAGTTTCGGTTGCAGACAGATAATATCAATGTTTGAATACGCGCAACAATATTTTTGTAAGAACAAGGAGCCAACAATGAGTCTGGAAATTACCCAGATAGCGTTACATCAGTTGATTAAACGAGATGAGCAAACACTAGAAGTGATGTTACGTGATTCTTTATTGACAACAAATGATGTTGTACAAGACATGATGGCTGAATTACATCGTGTATACAGCGCTAAAAGTAAGGCTTTTGGTGAGTTTAATGAAGAAAGTGAATTGGCTGATGCATTGAAGCTGCTGCGCAAAGGTGAAGAAGAATTTTTAGGCTTTAGCCGTGCTATGACTGTGCGTCTAAAAGATGAGTTAGCTAAATACCCTTTTGCTGAAGGTGGCATTGTATTATTTTGTCAGTATCGCTACCTTGCCGTTGAGTATCTGTTGATTTCTGTTCTTAACAGTTGTGACAGTACGTTTGTAACGGATACATTGGATTTAAGCACTACACATTATTTAGATATACCTCATGCAGATATTGTTGCGCGTATTGATTTAACTGAGTGGGAAACTAATCCGGAATCAAAACGTTATTTAACCTTTTTAAAAGGTCGAGTAGGGCGTAAAGTTTCTGATTTTTTTATGGATTTTCTTGCCGCATCAGAAGGGTTAAATGCTAAAGTTCAAAATAAAGGACTTGTTCAAGCATTAGATGATTTTTGTGACAATGCCCAAATGGATAAAAATACACGTCAAGCATATCGCCAACAAGTTCATAGTTACTGTACTGAACAGATGCAGTCAGGCGAAGAAATTGAACTTCAAGTATTGGCAAAAGAACTGCCAATGGTTGAAGAGCAAAGCTTTGATGATTTTGCCCGGCAAAATGATTATCAATTAGAAGATAGTTTTCCTGCTGATAGAGGTACGCTTAAACAGCTCACTAAATTTTCAGGAAGTGGCGGTGGGATAACAATTAGTTTTGATGCGATGCTATTGGGCGAGCGGATTTTTTGGGATCCGATAACGGATACGTTAACGATTAGAGGCACGCCACCTAATTTACGTGACCAACTGCAACGTCGTAGTGGTAAGTAGTCATTTGTGGCTTAAAGTTATTTAAGCCTAGAAATAAATAACGCCGCAATTGCGGCGTTATTTACTCGGCGTCCCGAAAATTTCAAAGCTCGGCTGTGGGCTTTTAATTAAGCGCGCAGGAAGTCAATATGCGTCACTTTAGGTTTAAACGGGTGACGTTGAACAGCCTGAACTTTTACTTTAGTCTCTTTACCATCGATAACCAGAGTCAGAACTTCATAGAACTCTGCTTTGCTTTCTTGGTTAATGACTTCATCATGGTTCAGAGTCACAGAGATAGGTTCCTGATTGCCACCGTAAACGATAGCGGGAAACTGATTAGCTCTGCGCAGGCGGCGGCTCGCACCCTTACCCTGCTCTTTACGTTCAATTGCATTGATAGTTAACATTACTATTTCTCTTTAAAAAGAAAAAATAAAATCCTGCTACAGGCGACCCAGCAGCAGGTTCGATATTTGGCCCCGAGGTCAAACATTATAAATAATGAGATATATGGAGGCGGCAGTATTTTAACCAAAAAACATGCTTTGGGCAATGATTAAGATTTTTTCTTCTAAAAAGAATCAATTGCGATGATTTTTATGGCACTTAAAAGCGCAAGTAATGTGATGTTATTGATTCAAGTGCCGATAGAAACTTAATAAAGTTGGGCTGCTAAGCGAAAGCGACCTTGATAATCAAAAATTTTCTCACGTATTTCCCAAAAATTATCTTTTTTACGTGCCACAATAAATTGAGGGTAACGTAATAATACTTGCTGTGAAATAATATCATTTGCATTATGCCATACAAAAGGAACACCCGGTGCTCGGTGATGGTTACGTAAGAAACGATATTCAAATACGCGTTTCTGAGCGGGGGTTGTCAATCTAAAATGCTCGGATACAGAGGTGCCATCTTCATCATAATAGGTGATTTTAAGCCATTCACCTTTGGCATCTGAATCGGTAGATAATTGCATTCCTCCGCAGCGCAATATTAAAGCATCCTTTAATTTCAAGGCGGCTTTTAGCATATCATCAGGGTCAGAGAGTACTTCTTGGCATTTAATGCATCGACGGGCGGCAATATCATTTTCAGCACCACAGTGAGGACATTGCTTAAAACGAAAGCGAAATTCACATTGTTGTTTGCCTTGCTCATTTTCTTCCCAACCTTGGCAGCGACGACCATAGTGTTCAATAATTTGCCCATCTGATGTACATTTTCCCCAAAATGTATTAGCAAATTGGCATAAAGGGCAGAATACTTGCACAGGGACGCTACTTGAGTGCGGTTTTGTATTACCGACTTCAGGACGAAATAAGTCATGTGGATTTCCTGCATAATCAAGGATTAAGCATTTTGTTTTGCCTTCACAAAGGCGCAAGCCGCGACCCACGATTTGTTGATATAAGCTGACTGACTCGGTGGGGCGTAATATCGCAATGACATCGACATGTGGGGCATCGAAACCTGTAGTAAGTACAGAAACGTTGACGAGAAAATGTAGTTGTTTGTTTTTGAATTTTTTTATGATTGATTGACGTTCAATTGCAGGTGTTTCTGCTGTCACTAGGGCTGCTGCTTTTTCGGGTAGATAGCTGAGTATTTCTTTAGCATGCTCAACGGTTGCTGCAAATATCATACAGCCTTGAAGGGGGAGGGCGTATTCGACTATTTGAGCAACGATTTTGGGGGTAATGCGCTGCTGCTTTTTTAATGACAGGTTAAGTTCTTGTTCATTAAAAATACCGGACTGATTTATTGAAACCTGACTGAAATCATATTGTAAAACAGGCATGTCCAATCGTTCAGGAGCAACAAGGAATTTATTTTTTATCATATAATGCAATGGTAGTTCATAGATGCATTCATGAAAAAAACATTTCTCATCACCGCGAACCATACCGTGATAATGATAGCGATAAATCCATCCGCTACCTAAACGATAAGGTGTAGCGGTTAGACCTAAGATGCGTAGTGAATTATTATGTTTTTGTAAGTTATGAATAATTTGTTGATATTGGCTTTTATCATTTAAGCTAATACGATGGCACTCATCAATAATTACCAAAGAAAAATGGTCGTCAAAGTGACTCAAATTACGAGCGATTGACTGTACACTGCCAAAAACAACCTTACTTTGTGATTCTTTGCGATTAAGTCCTGCGGCAAAAATGTCAGCGTCTAGTCCATATGATAGATATTTCGCATGATTTTGTTCAACAAGCTCTTTTACATGGGCAAGGACAAGTACTCGTCCACGGGCAAGACGTGCAAGTTCAGCAATAACTAAACTTTTACCTGCACCTGTGGGTAATACAATGACGGCAGGTTGAGTGTGCTGGCGAAAGTATTGAATAGTCGCATCAACGGCTTCTTGTTGATAAGGGCGCAGTACAAAAGGTCTAGCTGATGAAAGAGGCATATTATTCAGTATTATTTCAAAAAGTTAGAGGATACAGGTTAAATTTGAGCTAAGGCAATGACTAGGTCTAAAAATGCGAGTTCCCTTGGCGAAGCTATCACTTGTGACGAGTTATTGATATAATAAAATATGTGATATTAATCACAGCAACCTTTCATTCTATATTCTGACAGTTGAGTGCTATTGTACGCCTCGCTGACATTCCATCAAGTTAAGAGAATCTATGCGACTGGATAAATTTCTGTCCCAACAATTAGGGATAAGCCGGAGTTTGGTAGCGCGTGAGCTACGGGCAGGTAATATCACCGTTGACGATGAAATCGTAAAATCAGGTTCATTCCAAGTAACCACTGATAAACAGGTCGCTTATGACGGCAATGTTCTGACTCAAGTCACCGGACCTCGCTACTTTATGTTGCATAAGCCTCAAGGTTATATTTGCTCAACTGATGACCCAACACATCCAACAATACTTTTTTTTATTGAAGAGCCTTTGAGTCAGAAATTACATTCTGCGGGGCGCTTAGATATTGATACGACAGGATTAGTTTTGCTAACGGATGATGGTCAATGGTCACACCGCATTAGTTCACCAAAGCATCATTGTGAAAAAACGTATCGAGTCCAGCTCAGTGAAGACATTACTGATGATGTGACTGCAAAGTTTGAGCAAGGCGTGATGTTAAATGGTGAGAAATATCCAACGAAAGCCGCAAAGCTTGAGATTATCTCTGCTAGAGAAGTGTTACTGACAATTAGTGAAGGACGCTATCATCAAGTGAAACGCATGTTTGCAGCAGTGGGTAATCATGTGTGTGGTTTACATAGAGAGCGTGTGGGTGAGATATGGCTTGATGAAGAGCTTGCACCAGGTGAATACCGTCCACTGACTGAAGCAGAAATTAACAGTATTACTGTGCCACGCTAAATATTAAAAAGCAGGAGTTTAAAGAGTGCAACAGCAGCGTTCATCCTATTTGGGGCTGATATTAATTTTAGGATTATTATCAATGCTAATGCCATTAGCTATTGATATGTACCTACCTAGCTTTCCGATAATGACAGAATATTTTAATGTAGATCAAGGGCGTATTCAGATGACCCTTAATAGCTACATTTTAGGTTTTGCGATTGGGCAGCTATTTTATGGCCCGATGGCAGATAGCATTGGTCGAAAGCCTGTCATTTTAGGTGGCGTTATTGTTTTTGCATTAGCTTCCGCAGCTTGTGCAGTTGCAGAATCTATCGATGTCTTTATTTGGTTGAGATTTTTACATGGTTTTGCCGCTGCTGCCGCGAGTGTTGTAATTAACGCATTGATGCGAGATATGTTCACGAGAGATGAATTTTCTCGCAGTATGTCGTTTGTTGTACTTGTTATGACTATTGCGCCATTACTTGCCCCGATTTTAGGGGGAGAAATGATGCGTTGGTTCTCTTGGCATGCAATTTTTTGGAGTATTGCTATTGCAGCCGTTATTGCTGTAGTGCTAGTCAGTTGTTTTATTCGTGAAACACTACCAGCCGAAAAACGGCAAAAATTTCATGTGGGTACAACGTTAAGGCAATTTGCGACTCTATTTAGAGCAAAACAAGTTTTGTTTTACATTCTAGCCAGCTCATTTTCTTTTGCTGGGATGTTCTCATTCTTAAATGCGGGAGCCTTTGTTTATATTGATTTGAATGGTGTTTCACCGCAGCATTTTGGTTACTATTTTGGTATTAATATTATTTTCTTGTTTATAATGACCACGATTAATGGGCGTTATGTGAGGCACTTTGGTGCAGAACGTATGCTCTATTTTGGTATTATCATTCAATTTATTATGGGCTTATGGCTATTGACGACCACTGCACTTGATTTAGAGTTTTGGACTTTAGTTATTGGCGTGGCGATTTATGTGAGTGGTATTGCAATGATTACCTCCAATGCAATGGCGGTGATATTGGATAACTATCCGCATATTGCTGGTACAGTATCATCCCTAGCTGGAACTATCCGTTTTTCAATAGGTGCATTAGTTGGTACGTTATTATCGTTGATCCCTGCAAAAAGCGCGTGGCCAATGGTCGGTTCGATGGTTGCTTGCGTTGCTTTATCGATGTTATTTGTGCTTCTCGCAAAGAAAGCTAAGTAAAATCACTTTTTTATTCAGTTTCATGGATGAAGCTGAAGATCTCGCCTATTTCCTTTCTTGATACTTCTCTTTGTTATTTATTACTTAAACGCATTACTCATCATATACATGCTTTTTGCTCTATTAATCTTCGGAAAAAACGATTAATGACAGATTGTTATTAAATTTCATGATTAAAAATGATCTAAATCAATTATCAGATTTGGGTAATTTGTTAAATTTATGTTTTGATTGAGCCAGTTTTAATTATCATAAAAAGAGGCGTATAGAACATTTATTATTCAAAAAATGTTCTATTATTATAATTGTTGGTTTAATAATGTAAAAATTAGTTTTGTTAGTCATGAATAGTGTTGATTTTTTTTCTAAAAAATATTTTAAAAATTAACATTTTTATCAAAAATATATTTATACAATGATTTGTGTCACAAAAATTTAACGACAGGCTATATTTTTAATGTTATATTTAAGTTCTAAAATTTAACAATCGTGTTACTTATTTGATTTGCTAAAGTTCGGTTTGAACGAGGATTGTTTAGAGAGTACGTGGCTTTATGTGGACTAAAACTATGAACTGCATAGCGGCCTAAAAATAGCTTATATTGTTTTAGTGCTTAAAATAAAAGCGATTTTTTAGTGATATTTGAAGTCGATATAACTGCATGAGAGTTAGTTTTACTCGGCAAATTTATAAAATGTTTTAATAGGATATTTTCGTGGAAAAATTAGGTCTTTCGGTGGTGCACAGGCTACCGCAAAGCTACCGCTGGTTATCAGGAAAAATAGGAACTGATGTTGAAGTTGTTCCTATGAATGATGTCGATAGCGATAAACTTGTGGGGCTAAAATTACTTAGTCATGACTGTGCGACAGATTGTATTGCAATGCAGCAACTGGCTGAATCGTTGTCTGACATGCAAATTGAAAATGCTATTTTAGAATGGCAAAAAGAAATTTGCCTATTTATTCATGCAAATGATGAGCTACCTGCTATGTGTCGTTTAAAAGCATCAGGTGTTGCTATTGCTGAGTTATCTTCGGGTTTTTATTGCGCTTAGCTCAAGCATGATGCTTGGTTAACTGCGATCTTGACGTTTTTAAAGTTTACTTATCTAACCTGCTTATTTTTGCTCATACTTTGTGGGCTGTGCAGAGTGTTTATTAACGTGAACTATATTTAGGTAAGCTATGTTGATTTAAGCTAAATGAATCAATCTTCTATCACTTTGTGTATTAACGAATTTTGAACAATAAAAAAGCTTCCGGTTTAGAGCCTGGAAGCTTTTTTATTGGTAAATTCTTTGTTGCAAGGGATTATATTTACTACAAAGAAATAATGTTATTGAATATTATGAGCCATTCACAATACGTCGGCCTGCATAATATCTTTTACTCCAATAGTTATTGCTCATTTCTGACACAATAACTCCACTGCTTGTTGATGCATGAACAAATTTATCATCACCAATATAAATACCAACATGTTTCATTGTGCGACCCGTTTTAAATAAAACGATATCACCTGCTTTTAAGCTATTACGTTTAACGCCTTTACCTGATGATTCTTGTTCGGAAGTTGTTCGGGGGAGCTGTACGCCAAATTGTTCAAAGAAAGTACGCTGAACAAAACTTGAACAATCGATGCCATTTTTAGTTGTTCCACCGAGGCGGTAGCTTACGCCTTTCCAATTTGCATACTGGCTCATGATTTTTGATTTAGTATCGACGCTTTGAACTAATTCTTCAAACTCGTCCTGTGAGGCCATTGCGAGGGAATCATTAGATGTTGCATTTAACATACGAACATCAGATTTAGTGGTGTTATTAGCGTTCTGACTTGATTTGGGGTTAGTACATGCTGTAAGTGTTACGGCTATTGCGATTGCCGGAACAATGCGCCAAGCATAGCGCTTAAATTTTTCAGAGGTTAACATTATTATATATATCCCTTGCCATTCTATGTTTCATCATTGTGTAAATAGACACAACAAAGTTAAACTTATCCCTGTGAAAAACGCATTTAGAACGACAACAGTGTATTTTTCGCAGAAAGTGTTTATGAAAAACTTCATAATTCTTTATCTAAATTAGCTGATTTTCTAGGCGCTCTAATCGCCCGTTACTAACAAAACTCACTAAAATATTCATTCCTTGAATTTGGCGTAGATACAACCCTTAAACCAAACACTAAGAGCATACATAAACAAAGCTAAAATGGCGAGTTATCGGGGGGTAATTTACAAAACCTTAAACATAAAGTGATATTAGTCATCAATTTATCGCCTAAAAGTAATAATACTGTATTTTTTTACATCGAGTTACCCTTTATAGGGAGAAAAACATGATCTAATTCACGTTTATTTAATGTTATTGCTTATTTACACACTATTTGGGTGGGATGAATAAATATGAATGTAAAGAAAGTTAAATTTATCACGATTAATCCCTAAATTAGGGTTCATCATAATGAAAAAATTGTACAAAATATTATCAATTTTGTGATGCCTATTATCTTGAATATAAGCAATACAGTGACAATTCATTTTATTAATATAAGCCTAAATGATAGCGATTTTAATCTGATGTTTTGTAATATACCCGATACTTTTATCTATTCTATAGGGCGTGGCTAGGTCAATTAAAACTCGACATTTAAGATATGGCAGCGATTGATTATAATAATCATATTAACCATATTGTTTCTAAGTGGAATTATGATCTAGATTAAAATACGGTTATTAGTTAGTTATTACTGATGGAATTTATTATTTAAATTCCAATTTCAATTTGATAACTGTCACTCATATTATTTTTGAAAACAACATTATTTTTTAACTCATTGTTTTTATTTGGTTTAATTTGATTTTTGTCATTGTTTCATAAATTGATAAAATTGCGACCACACTTAATAGATTAAAAAAGAAATGAAGTATAAATTGTAGAGCTAAACATAATAATGTGATGAACCTATCTAATATAATTTTATTTATCCAACTAAAAGTAATATAAAAAACTACGGCTATTATTGAAATCCACACTTTTCCTTTTAATTTAATATCTCATCATCGAACAGAGAAATATAAATAAATATTTTAACTGTAAACAAATCTTTGTAAATGACGATAACATAATTTTAATAGGAAAATCTCAATGACTCACTCAGTAAAGAAGATGGCAAAAGTAGTTCTTGCATTAACAGCCCTAACGGCTAGCGTGACAGCGTTTGCATCACAGTCTAGTGGCATGAAGCAAGCACATACAGGTGTTATTCATTTTACAGGTTCAATTGTCGCGCCACCTTGTGTTATCGAAACGAGTGGTCATAAAGTTGAGACTCAGTGTTGGCATGATAACGGCAATACGAAAACGATTTCTGTTGATGTGACTAAGTTAAAAGGAAAGGATGTTCAATTACCAAATAATAAAGGAACACAAAAATTTAATTGGATAAATAAAGATAACAAATTAGGTCTTTATACTGTTGTTTATGATTAATAAATGATTGATAGCAAATGAATGAAAAGAAATATCAAAAAGGTCTATGAGGGGAGTTGAATGTGTGACGATATTGTATGCCTACGGATATAACTCCCTAGGCATACCGACGTGAGTGTTCTTAATCGCTGCGTCCCATATAACGACGCTCAGCAATATGAATACGAATTTTATCACCTGTAGAGAGGTATTCAGGTACCAGTACAGTTAAACCCGTAGGTAAGGTGGCCGGTTTATTACGAGCACTTGCCGACGCGCCTTTAATACCTGGAGCTGTTTCGATAATAACCATATCGACAGTCTGTGGTAATTCTAATGCGAGAACTTGTCCTTCCATAGTTAGAACTTGCATTCCTGGTAGGCCTTCTTCAGGGATGAAAAGTAATTCATCTTCAATATCCGCTTTTTTAAATAGATAAGGCGTGTAATCTTCATTATCCATGAAAACATACTCATCACCATCTATGTAAGAAAAGCTGACCGCACGGCGAGTTAACGAAATCAAATCAAGATTATCATCGCCTTTGAAACGTTCTTCAACTTTTTGGCCAGTTTTGATATCAGTAAAGCGCATTTTATACAGAGTACTTGCACCACGAGCGCTTGGTGCTTGAATATCGATATCTTTTACAAGTAATAATTTACCATTGTAGTTAATTGCTAAACCGCGTTTGATTTCATTGGCCTTGGCCATAAATAACCTTCATTTTAGTCATTGTCAAAAGAGTGCGACAAAATTACTCGTAGATAAGCGATTAGGCAAGATGTTGATATCAATTTTATGTAAAAAAATCCCTAGTTAATGAACTAGGGATGGTGTTTTAGCTGAATGAGATTAATAAATAGGAAGTAGACCAAACAAAGACAATATATGTGCGACCGCATTGATGACACCGAAAAGGATCACAAAGCCGATAATAAATGCGCCACCGGGTGCTTTATAACTGTTATTTGGAAAACGTTTACGACTTGCTCTTGCCATTAAGGCGGGCACGATGACTGCCCATATTGTTGCAGCAAGACCTGCAAAACCAATCGCATAAATAAAGCCATTTGGAAAAATTAAAGCCAGTACAGTTGGTGGCAAAAATGTCATTAACACTGACTTGAAACGGCCGGGCTTGTTATCATCAAATTTAAAGAAATCAGCAATAAAATCAAACAAGCCAAGGGAAACACCTAAAAATGAACTGGCTAATGCCATATAAGAAAACAGGTTTAAAAATTGAGAAATAAAACTATTTTGAGTGGAAATATTCATTTGAGTTAGCAATGAATCAATATTATTACCACTTTCTCTTATCTCAATAAAGGCTGAGCGAGGGATATTTCCTTGGATAGCATACTGCCATAGAATATAAATAGTGACAGTGATTATCGAGCCATAAACTAAGCTTAAAACGACGCTACGACTGTCTTTATTATAATATTTAACCAGTCCTGGCACGTTGCCATGGTAACCAAATGAAGTTAATAAGTAAGGTAGGGCCGCTAATGCATAAGGTAAGTATTGAGTATCGTTCTGTTCTATTTGGTTAAATAAAATAGAGGGTGATGCCGTTGTTACCATGCCACCAATAGACATAATAAAAGTAATCACCATTCCGCCAATTAAAATGGTGCTTAGTCGGTCAACTGCACGAGTTGATCTCCAGACAAAAAAAGCCACGATGACGGCAAATATTAATCCTGCAAGCGCTTGTGGAATTTGTATGTATTGCGATAAATTGCCCGTAATTATCGAGCTACCAGCAGAAATATAAGCGTAAGTTAAAATATAAAGTACGAAAGTAATCGATAGGCTATTAATTGAGTTCCATGTAGAACCGAGTAAATCTTTTACAACGGTATGAAAACTAGCACCCGCCGGATAATTCATATTAGCTTCTAAAATCATCAAACCTGAAAGAAGCATACAAACAAAGGTGTAAAGGAGTAGGGCAACTGAGCCTGAAAACCAAATACCGGAAGTCACCATTGGAATTGAAAACATACCAGCACCGACGGCGGTGCCTGCAATAATCATCGAGCCGCCTAATATGGACGGGCGTTTTTGTTGTTTTACAGCATCAACTGACATGGTGACCTCTAAATTTACCGTTTCAATGTACTAGCTAAATGATACATAGCGAATGTGATAATGTAAATAAAAAAGACTCAATATAATTTGAAAAAAAGGAATAATTTTAGAGGGTTGTGTAAGAAACGAACAAATAGAACTCTGTGGTGGTCCTATTTATTCGCCTAAGTTCGTTATTTAATTAGGGTACAGGATGATAAAAACGCTTAGTTAGCCAGAGATTAATGGCATTACGGCTTGCTTCGAAATGTGGTTCAGGTAGCTCATTGGGGAGAACCCAGATAATACTTTCACATTTATCTTTTTCCATATTACAAGGTGCAATACCGCCATCGTATTCAACATGCATACAGATAGAAACCGTATGTTTACCTTCTTGTTGATAAGTTTGTAAATTATTACTGATACCGAATATTGTTGGTGTATTGATATCAATGCCTATTTCTTCTTTAATTTCACGTATGGCACAAGCTTCAAAGGATTCACCTGGATCTACATGCCCACCAAAAATTGACCAGTAAGGAGCGTGTTTACTACTGCGTTTGCCGATTAAAATTTGCCCTTGTTTGTTAGTAATGATGACTCCCACCCCAACAACGACATTGACAGAACTGGACATGAATTATTCCTATTTTTGTATTTTATCTGTGTGTAAATTTTGCCACGTTAGCGTAGAAATACAATTAGGAAAAATATAAATATCACTGAAAGCAGTACGCTTTAATGTTATAACTGTGAATAGAAAATCTTGTTATATGACAATAATGATAAGGGAGATTAGTGGTTATGACTCGCCGGGTTGCTACAATTACATTAAATCCTGCCTATGATCTTGTCGGGCTTTGTCCATCAATTGAAGTCGGTGAAGTTAACCTTGTTAAAACTGCCAGCCTGAATGCTGGAGGCAAAGGGGTTAACGTTGCTAAAGTATTACGTGATCTTGGTGTTGATATCACGGTTAGTGGTTTTATGGGAAAAGAAAACCAAGAGGAGTTTCAACATTTTTTCAGTGAAAATGGGATGGCAAACCGTTTTAGTATGGTGCCAGGACGTACCCGTATTAATGTTAAATTGACTGAAAATAATGGTGAATCGACTGATTTTAATTTTTCAGGCTTCGATGTGAGCCAAGACGATTGGAATCGATTTTCAACGGAATCGTTAAACTGGCTCGGCCACTTTGATATGGTGGTCGTCAGTGGCAGTTTACCCAATGGCGTCGATCCTCAAGAATTTACACGCTGGATGACTCGTTTACGTCAGTTATGTCCTTGTATTATTTTTGATAGTAGCCGTGAAGCGCTTAAAGCAGGGCTTAAAGCATCACCATGGCTTGTAAAGCCAAATCGGCATGAGCTCGAAGTTTGGGCTGGTCGCAAATTACCTGATTTAAATGACGTTATTGCTGCAGCGCATGAGTTGCGTGATAAAGGTATTTCTCATGTTGTTATTTCGCTCGGAGAGGAAGGGGCGTTGTGGGTAAATGCTTCCGGTTCTTGGTTGGCAAAACCACCTCATTGTGAGGTCATTAGCACAGTGGGTGCCGGCGATTCTATGGTTGCAGGACTTGCCTATGGTTTATTGAATGGTGAATCCAGTGAGCATACGTTGCGTATGGCAACGGCTATTTCAGCGTTATCGGTATCACAGGCTGACGTTGGTCTTAAAAATCGCAATAAGTTAGCGGATATGATGGCTAAAATTGAAATGAAGTCTTTGTAATCTGAGATTAGCATGAGAAGGGGTGGTGAATGTCACCCCTTTAACGATTTAATTTAACTATTCTGTTGAGATTTAAGCCAAGCAATTTCTTGTGGCCAAATATCCGGATTGACGGTTTCTAATATTAATGGAATGCCATCAAAACGTGAGTCTTTCATGATATAGCTAAATGGTGCATAACCAATATTACCTTCACCAAGGCTATGGTGGCGGTCAACTCGGCTAGCAAATTCACTTTTCGCATCATTGAGATGCATACCTTTTAGAAACTCAAACCCTACGATATCTGAAAATTGCTTAAAGGTATTTTCACAGGTTTCTTCTGTCCGTAAGTCATAACCTGCGGCAAATGCATGGCAAGTATCAATACATACACCTACTCGACTTTTGTCTTTGACACCTTCGATGATTTTTGCCAGATGAACAAAATCAAAACCAAGATTAGTGCCTTGTCCTGCGGTATTTTCAATCACCGCGGTCACGCCTTCCGTTTCATTTAACGCAATGTTAATGGATTCCGCGATGCGTGCTAGGCAGTCATCTACATCAATTTGTTTTAAATGACTACCTGGGTGGAAGTTTAATAAGTCGATACCTAATTGTTCACAGCGTTGTAATTCATCGATAAATGCAGCACGTGATTTTTCTAGTGCTTCAATTTCAGGGTGGCCTAAATTGATTAAATAACTGTCATGAGGCAATATTTGATGCTTGCCATAGCCATATTTAGCGCAGTTATCTTTAAATTTTTTAATCACTTCTTCTGAAAGTGGGGCGGCTTTCCATTGGCGTTGGTTTTTGGTGAATAACGCAAAGGCTGTCGCATTAATTTCATGGGCGCGAATAACGGCTTGATCAACACCACCAGAGGCGCTGACGTGTGCTCCAACATATTTCATTATTGACTCCTATTTTTTAGGAGTATGACATTAATCAACAAAAAAATGAACTCAACAAAAAGCCGCTTTAAAAAGCGGCTATAGAAACGAATGAATCAAAAAATAGTTTGAATAACTAAGTTTATAAATAGTCCACCAACAATTAACCAAATAAATAAAATCAAAGCCATGAGTAGAGGTTTGATCCCTGCTTGACGAATAGCACTAACATGGGTGGTCAATCCAAGAGCAACCATGGCCATTGCCAGCAAGATAGTATCTAACGTGATAATGTGGTGTACCAACGCTTGTGGCAATAAATTAAATGAATTAAATGCCGCAACCAAGATAAAAATAACCGCAAACCATGGAATGGTGATTTTATTTTTCTGCGCACTGGTACCATTTTTTTTGGCGATTTTACGACTTAAAAAAGCCGACAGTATGATTAGAAATGGCGCTAGCATCATCACACGGATCATTTTGGCTATTACGGATGCATTTTCAGCTTCGGGTCCAATCGTGTGGCCTGCGGCAACAACCTGTGCAACTTCATGTACGGTAGAGCCAATAAAAATACCAAAAGTTTCTTGGGTGGCAGGAAACCAGCCGTAATGCATGTTTAGTTGGTATATCCATGGATAAACAAAGATACAAATGGTACCGAAAATCACAACGGTAGAAACTGCAACAGCAACTTTACTCGCAGGCGCATTGATCACAGGTTCGGTCGCCATTACCGCGGCGGCACCACAAATACTACTGCCTGCACCGATTAAGATAGTGGTTTCATCATCTAAACCAAAAACCTTTTTTCCTAACCAATAAGCCAGTAAGAAGGTTGATGTTAGAGTTAGAGCATCGATTAATATGCCTGTTGCGCCAACATCAGTAATTTGTTGGAAAGTAAGACGAAAGCCATACAAAATTATCCCAGCACGTAAAAAATAATGCTTAGCAAATTTAATACCCGCATCACAAGATTGGCTAGCAACGGGATAAACTGTATTACCAACAAATATACCTAATAAAATAGCCAAGGTTAAAGCTCCAAGGCCGATATCGATAAACCAAGATTGTTCACCTAAATAAATAGAAATAGCGGTTAATATCCCAGCGAGAATGATCCCAGGCAAGAGTTTGAATATAGGATGCATATTATGTTGTGCAATCTCATTAGTTTCAGTTTTATTCATTTTAATGCTCTTCATTACTGCTTAGATGAATTTGTAATAAGCATATAACAAAATTTATAATAATTTAAATTGATTATATTCATATAATCAATCTGTAAAACAGGTTAATAATTTTTTCTGGTATATTGCTAACAAATCATTAATATTAACAATATTATTACAAATACTATAAGGCATCTTGGGGCTATCTTTATGCGAATAACACTTAGGCAACTAGAGGTTTTTACTGAAGTATTAAAAAGTGGCTCCACCACGCAAGCATCTCTCTCATTAGCGCTATCTCAGTCTGCGGTGAGTGCGTCTTTGACTGATTTAGAAGGGCAATTGGGCGTTCAGTTATTTGACCGTGTCGGTAAACGATTAGTGACAAATGAACACGGGCGACTCCTCTATCCTAAAGCTTTAGCGTTGCTAGATCAGGGATATGAAGTTGAGCAATTGTTTAAAAAAGAGATGGGAGCAGTACGACTCGCGGCAAGTACCACGATAGGTAACTATATATTGCCTCAAATTTTAGCAGGTTATCGTCATGACAACCCAGACATTCCTCTCGAATTATTTATTGGTAATACCGATGAAGTGATTAAAGCGGTGATGGAATTTCGCGCTGATGTAGGGTTAATTGAAGGTGTGTGTCACAGTTCTGACCTTGTTTCTAAATCGTGGTTAAAAGATGAGCTTGTGATTTTTGTCGCACCAAATAATCCATTAGCGGGTAGAACGGTGACATTAAAAGAGCTCCGAGACGCACCTTGGATTTTGCGTGAAAGAGGCTCAGGTACTCGGGATGTATTAGACCAATTATTATTTGCCCATTTGCCAAGCTTTCATATTTTAATGGAGTTAGGTAATTCAGAGGCGATTAAACATGCTGTTCGTTTTGGCATGGGAGTGAGTTGTTTATCAAGACGTGTCATAGCCGAACAGCTAGAAAATGGCTCATTAGTTGAATTAAAAGTTGAAAAACAGCATTTAGAAAGAACACTATATTTGATTTATCATCGACAGAAACATCTTTCCAAGGCTATTACTAATTTGCTTGATTATTGTAACTAGGTTCCTTTACCCGTCATACTTCGCGCTGTCGGGTTGTTGACTGCTCTTGTCTCGAGCTATCCTCGTTTGTTGCCTACCGATAACGCGAATTATTTAAATAAATCAATTGGTTGATGTGAGTAATGACTGAGAGCTTCAAAATGTCAGTGAGATAATGTGTTTTGCTTATAATTATTGATGGATTATGAAGGTATCTTATAACAGCAAAGAGTTGCTTAGTTCTGGCGGGATGTTTTGCTAGAATTCCGGCGATATTGGCTGAATAATAAAAAACAGGGAACAGATGTCAGAACAACATACCAAGACTGTCTCGCAAGGCGGACCTCAAAGACTACGTCGTGAATTAAAATCTCGCCATCTTGCTATGATTGCTATTGGCGGCTCTATAGGCACAGGTCTATTTGTTGCATCAGGTGCAACAGTTGCTCAAGCAGGCCCCGGTGGTGCACTACTTTCTTACGCTATCATTGGCTTAATGGTCTATTTTTTAATGACCAGTTTAGGTGAATTAGCGGCTTATATGCCAGTATCTGGCTCATTTGCTACTTACGGTGCTAAATACGTTGATGAAGGTTTTGGTTTCGCACTCGGTTGGAATTACTGGTACAACTGGGCTGTAACCATTGCAGTTGACCTTGTGGCTGCACAATTAGTGATGGCCTATTGGTTTCCTGATACCCCAGGCTGGATCTGGAGCGCTATTTTCCTTGCCGTTATTTTTCTCCTTAACTTTATCTCAGTAAAAGGTTTCGGTGAGGCTGAATATTGGTTCTCATTAATTAAAGTAGTTACTGTCGTTGTGTTTATAACGGTAGGTGTATTAATGATTATCGGTATTATGAATGGTGCGCCAAATGCAGGATGGCATAACTGGGAAATCGCCGATGCGCCTTTCGCTGGTGGCTTTTCAGCAATGATTGGTGTGGCGATGATCGTAGGGTTCTCGTTCCAAGGCACTGAATTAATTGGTATCGCAGCCGGTGAATCAAAAGATCCAGCTAAGAATATCCCCAAAGCAGTACGTAAAGTCTTTTGGCGTATACTTTTATTCTATATCTTCGCAATCTTAATTATTAGCTTAATCATTCCTTATACTGACCCAAGTCTATTGCGTAATGATGTGAAAGATATCAGCGTGAGTCCATTCACCTTAGTATTTGAAAATGCAGGTCTGCTTTCTGCCGCTGCTGTCATGAATGCTGTAATTTTAACAGCGGTGTTATCTGCGGGTAACTCTGGCATGTATGCCTCGACACGTATGCTATATACCCTTGCTCGTGAAGGTAAAGCCCCTCGTATATTTGCGCGTTTATCTAAAGGTGGTGTGCCTCGTTATGCTTTAGTGGCAACGACCGTTATTGCTGGTTTATGCTTTTTGAGCTCAATGTTTGGTAACCAATCAGTTTATTTATGGTTATTGAACACCTCAGGCATGACAGGCTTCATTGCGTGGTTAGGTATTGCAGTTAGCCATTATCGTTTCCGTAAAGGCTATATGGCTCAAGGCAGAAATCTTAATGACTTACCTTATGTGTCAGGGTTCTTCCCAATCGGTCCAATTTTTGCTTTTGGGCTCTGTTTAATTATCACCCTTGGACAAAACTACCAAGCATTTTTAGCAGATAGAATTGATTGGGTGGGTGTTACAGCGACTTATATTGGTATTCCTCTTTTCTTAGCTATTTGGTTTGGCTATAAAATTGTGAAGAAAACAACGATTATCCGCTATAAAGAGATGGATTTTCCTACTTATCATGAAAATTTGAATAAGTAGACCCTTAGTTAACTAATTATTTTTTTTAAATAATAGAATGATAAAAAACAGTATCTTGTAACGAGGTGCTGTTTTTTTACTATATAACGCTTATAAATATTCAAATAGTCGATAAAACGAACAAAAAGTATAACTTTTCGATATAGCTCACAATATTGCATATATATAGCTTATGATAAAACTAATAATCGCATTGATAAGTATTCTTATTTGCTTTATTGTTACCGCATAGAAATAAGTGTGAATGAATGGGGTTGATTGTGAAGCTTAATACTATGTCGTCGATAGCCAAGAAGTCGATAGCTAGGTCGGTAGTAAAGGGGATAAGTTTAACATTATTAGCGGGTGCAAGTTTTGGTTCATGGGCGGTAACTGTGACCGATATTGCAGGTCGTACCGTTGAAGTGCCTGATGATGTTAACCGTATCTTACTTGGTGAAGGTCGTTTATTCAGCGCAGTTGCGTTACTTGAAGGTGATAAACCGATAGAGCGAATCGTTGGATGGCAAGGGGATTTACGTAAGCTAGACCCGCAAACCTACGCAGTATATAAAGCAAAATTCCCCGCAATCGATAATATCCCATTAATCGGTAATACTAGCGCTGATAGCGTTAGTTCTGAGAAGGTATTAACACTTAATCCTGATATTGCCATCTTCGGTATCTCTGGGCATGGTCCGGGTAAAAATAGTGAATTAGTCAATCAGCTTGAAAAAGCGGGCATTCCGGTTGTATTTGTTGATTTTAGAGATAATCCACTTAAGAATACGTTGCCAAGTATACGTTTGCTCGGCAAAGCGTTAAATCGTGAACAAGTCGCTAATAAATATATCGATTTTTATGAAAGAAATCAGAAATTGGTGACTGACGTTACGGCAAAAATACCTGAAGATAAAAAACCAACGGTATTTATTGAGTTACGCGCAGGAGCATTTGAAGACTGTTGTGGCACCGCTGGTGATGGAAGCATGGGTAATTTTATCGATCTTGCTGGCGGTAAAAATATCGCGAAAGGTGTTTTGCCCGGTGCGCTAGGCACGATGAACTTAGAAAAAATTATTGCATCTGATCCGAATATTTACATTGCTAGTGGTGCTAAAGCCCCCGGCAGTCAAGATGTAGGTATTCAATTGGGTGCGCAAAGCACTAACGAAGACGCTAAAAGCAGTTTGCAAAAAATTGTTGATCGCAAAGGAATTAATGCCTTATCTGCCATCAAAGATGGGAATGATCATGCTATTTGGCATAATTATTATAACTCGCCATATAACGTTATTGCGACGCAAGTCTTTGCTAAATGGTTTTACCCGGAGCAATTTGCCGACCTTGACCCTCAAAAAACACTCGAGGAACTTCATAATGAGTTTCTTACAGTCGAGCCAACTGGCGTATATTGGGTCAGCAAAAAATCATTATAGTGGGTAAGAATCAATGAGTATCACGAGCGAGCCGATAGTTGTCACTGAGCAAGCGGCAAAAAATACAGACGATGGTGTTAAGCTGCATTATCAGCAAATGCTGCGTCGTCGATTAGTATGGATAGGCGTTATTGTCGCGGCTATTTTATTATCTTTAGTTATCGATTTTACTTTAGGGCCTTCAGGTTTAGCGCTTGAAAAGCTTTGGCAAACCCTGATCACACCAGAAGCCGTTGATGCGGGTACGCGTGTAATTGTGTGGGATATTCGTTTGCCATATGCATTAATGGCTGTCGTCATTGGGATGTCATTAGGTTTAGCGGGTGCAGAAATGCAAACTATTTTGAATAACCCGTTAGCGAGCCCGTTCACATTAGGGGTATCTAGTGCCGCTGCTTTTGGTGCTGCGTTAGCAATTGTTTCTGGAATTGCGATCCCCGGCGTGCCTGACCAATGGGTTATTTCTGCAAATGCATTTATTTTTGCACTTTTGGCGGCTCTAATGCTAGATGCAGTCACTCGCTGGACTCGCGTTGCGACTTCAGGCGTTGTTTTATTTGGTATCGCTTTAGTCTTTACCTTTAACGCATTGGTTTCGATGATGCAATTCATTGCTACTGAAGATACGCTACAAGGTTTGGTTTTTTGGACTATGGGTAGCTTGTCGAAAGCGACTTGGATAAAACTAGGCGTGATGGCATTGGTTTTCGCATTAATTTTCCCAATTGCCATGATGAGTTCATGGAAACTGACGGCATTACGTCTTGGTGAAGATAGAGCGATTAGTTTCGGTATTGATGTGCGTCGCCTACGTTTGACGACATTATTGCGTATTAGTATTTTGTCAGCATTGGCTGTGGCATTCGTGGGACCTATTGCGTTTATTGGTTTAGTTGCACCGCATATTGCACGTTTAATTTTTGGTGAAGACCACCGTTTTTACTTGCCAGCAAGTGCATTAATTGGCGCATTGATATTATCAATGGCATCGATAGCTTCTAAAAACATTATACCGGGTGTCATTATTCCTGTGGGCATCGTGACTTCGTTGGTAGGGGTACCGTTCTTTCTTAGTATTATTTTGCGTCACAGAGGAAACGTATCATGAGCGGATTGATAATTAATCGGTTTAATGCAGGTTATCCTAAGCGCGCAGTGATAGAGAATCTCTCTACGCAAGTATTACCAAGGGGGAAAATAACGGTATTACTTGGACCAAATGGCAGCGGTAAATCAACGTTATTGCGTTCTTTAGCGGGTTTGAATAAATCAACGGGTCAAATATTATTAGATGGGCTCGATTTAATGCAGCAAAACTTTGCCCAGCGCGCACAGAATGTGGTGTATTTACCACAGAGTTTGCCCGCAGGTGTTCATCTTTATGTTTTAGAGTCAGTTATTGTTGCTCAAAGAGCGTCAGGTGGATTGAATAATAAAAGCAATAAAGATGAAGTGATGCATTTATTGCGTCAATTAGGTATTGAACATTTAGCATTAAGTTATTTAGACCAATTATCTGGCGGTCAAAAACAGCTTGTTGGTTTGGCTCAATCTTTAATTCGTCAACCCAATTTATTATTGTTAGATGAGCCACTGAGCGCATTAGATTTAAATTATCAATATCATGTGATGGATTTGGTTGCAAAAGAAACGAAGCGGCGAAATATAATCACAGTGGTTGTTGTTCACGATATTAATATTGCATTACGTCACGCAGAACATGTATTAATGCTGAAGCAAGGTAATTTGATTGCGCAAGGGAAACCTGAAGAGGTGATTACCCCTGAAAGTTTAGCAGAAGTTTACGGTGTGAGAGGGCGCATAGAGCGCTGTTCACAAGGTGTGCCTCAGGTACTTATCGACGGGTTAGTTGAAAAACTGGCAAGTTAGATTATTTGAAATTACTAATATTAATGGTAATACAGTGCTTATTAATTGAATAAGCACTTTAGGAGTATTTATAGATTTAATTTCATATAAAAATAAAAGATAGAAAATAATAATTACCCACAGAAAATTTAATCTCTTTATTTGCTAGTTAATATAGCATGAATTTTCTATGGGTATTTAAATACTCAATAATAAAAATAATAGATTTTCATGGTTCACTGAATCTAATGTCGAGCATATATCAGTTCATGTTGAAAAATATATTTCTTGGAGAGTTGGGAATGGTTGTTTTTAATAAAAGAAAAATAGCAATTAGCGTAATTGCGGCTATCACTGCTATACCTGCATTAGCGGATGATAGTAAAGATACAATTTATGTTACTACGGCGTCAGGTTATCAACAAAAAATTGAAGATGCTCCGGCCTCAATTTCAGTTGTGACGCGTGAACAATTAGAAAACAAAGCCTATCGCGATGTCACTGATGCGCTGAAAGATGTCCCCGGTGTTTTAGTTACTGGCGGTGGTAGTAGTTCTGATATTAGTATCCGGGGTATGGATGCTAAATATACGATGATTTTAATTGATGGCAAACGTCTAGATACTCGTAGTACCCGCCCAAATAGTGATAATTCAGGCATTGAACAAGGTTGGTTGCCACCATTACCTGCGATTGAACGTATTGAAGTAGTGCGTGGACCAATGTCTTCACTTTATGGCTCCGATGCGATAGGGGGGGTTATTAATATTATTACTCGTCGCGTACAGCAAGAGTGGACAACTAGTTTACGAGCCGATACTACGCTAACTGAGCGTAAAAATTCAGGTAATACAGGGCAAGGAAGTTTATATACATCAGGTCCACTTATTGATGGTTTACTGGGTGTAAAACTGCAAGGCCAATATTCGCATCGTGGTGAAGATAAATATGAAGGTGGTTTTAATCGTCAAATTATGACGAGTGGTGGTGGTACACTATCATTAACACCAGACGATAAAAATACTTTTGATTTAGATTTTAAAAAAGATAATCAGCATCGTGATTCTAGATTTGGTTATTCTAGACCAAGCACGTCAAAAGATGCAAACCTCGAGAAATTTGAAAATACCCATGCAGCACTGACGCATTATGGGGTCTATGATGGAGTTTCTACTGATACTTATATTCAACATGATGAGTCTAAAAATCTTACTCGTAAAATGAAAGCAGAAGATACAACTTTACGTAATCAAAGTGTATTCTTGTTAGGTGATCATAGTTTGAGTCTTGGTGGGCAATATCGTAAAGAAAAACTTGAGGGTAGTGATAATAAATTATCAGCACTTACGGGGGCATCTAATAAGCGAGATAGATATAGCTGGGCTTTATTTGCAGAAGATGAGTGGTTGATGACCAATGACTTTGCTTTAACTGGAGGCCTTCGTATGGATAAAGACGAAAACTACGGAACTCATTGGACTCCTCGTTTATACGGTGTTTGGCATGCTGATGAACAATGGACAATAAAAGGAGGGGTTTCTACGGGTTATAAGGCACCTGATTTACGCCAATCTTCTGCAAATTGGGGTCAAGCAACAGGGGGCGGAAGCTCAAATGGTATTATTTTCGGTAATCCTAATCTGAAGCCAGAAAAAAGTATTACCGAAGAAATTGGTGTGATTTGGAATAATCAAAGCAATATTACTGCTGGTGTTACTATCTATAATACTGACTTTAAAGATAAAATAACAGAAGTTACTCGTTGTAGTAATACGACTGCTAATAAGTGCAGTACATCAACTAATCCAGAAAATCGTGCCTATGATTTTGTTAGCGATAGGCAAAACGTTGATGAAGCAAATATGCGTGGTGTCGAAGTTACATTCGATTGGGGTATGCTTGAGAATTTAGATTTCGCCACAAACTACACATATACGGATACTGAACAGAAAAGTGGTATTAACAAAGGTAAACCGTTAAATAAACAACCAAAGCATATGGTTAACACCACTTTGACTTGGCAAACTACCGAAGAATTGGAAACTTGGACACGCATGAACTTCCGTGGTAAGACATCTGATTTCCAAGGGCGTGGTCAAAAAATGAGTAACGGCACACCTTCCTATGCGCTGTTTGATTTAGGTGCAAGTTATAAATTAAGTAAAAATGCCAATATAGTGGGTGGTGTATACAATTTGCTTGATCGTCGTGTTGATTCTGCAAACTATGGTGCCGAGCTAGAAGGCCGTCGCTACAATATCGGTGTTAACTACAATTTCTAATTAGAGTTGTTAATCACAATTAATATGAGCCCTTTGGCAATAAACCAAAGGGTTTTTTTTTATCTATAATAAAGGGAATGAAACAATTTTCACCTTCAAAATTGATAGAAAAATGAGGGTTATTAGTTATAAGAGTAAAATGAATGAAATCATCAGAAATACTCATCGAAAAGAAAGGGATTAGTAACAATATGACTTGCTATTTGATGGTATGGCGTGCAAAATGCGCCAACAAAAAAAGACTGATGCCTAATTAAAATAGCATCGGTTTTTTTTATTTAGAGTTCATCCATTTTTATGGGGCCGGTTAATAGACCGGATAGATAATTTTTATATTTTTGTGTAGCTAAAATGTAATGCTACCGATTTGAGGAATGCTTTTATGGGTTACTTTTTCGCATTAGCAGCAGGACCTACTGGTCGTCGCTGCCGTATTGATGACTATGGGGCTATTAGCGCCTTCGCTCGCCTGCCGTTTTATCTTCCTTCATTCTTTTCTGCCTATAGGCAGATGCAAAGTCTTCCCAGTAGCTATCGATTGAGTCAAATATTTAAGACTCAATCGACAGTTATGGGAGGGCTTAGACATGCCAAATAGCTCAATACCTTTATCTATCGGCCCTAACCAAACGGGTGCGAATAACCGCGTACAGCTTGCAAAAACACTGACTTTGCTGCAAGTCGTGATGATTGGTATCGCCTATATCCAGCCGATGACAATATTTGATACTTTCGGTATGGTATCGGATAAAACGGGTGGACACGTCCCAACTTCATACATTATTGCACTTGCTGCGATACTGTTTACAGCACTGAGCTACGGCAAATTGGTGAAACGTTTCCCATCTGCGGGTTCAGCCTATACTTATGCCCAAAAATCAATGAGCCCTCATATAGGCTTTTTAGTGGGCTGGACATCTTTGCTGTCCTATATATTTATGCCAATGATAAACATCTTATTGGCGAAGATTTATTTACAAGACATTTTCCCAACAGTTGAACCTGCGATATTTGTGGTCGGTCTGGTCATTATCATGACAGCAGCAAACTTACGCGGTATTAATGTGATTGCAAATCTCAGTACTATTATTGCAATTATACAAGTTGGGGTAATGGTCGTCTTTACTGGCCTTGTGATCCACGGTGTAAGTAGTGGCGAGGGTACGGGAGAAATATGGACTTTCAATCCATTCGGTAATGAAAAAACAGAAATGATCCCGCTGATTGCTGGTGCAACTATTTTATGTTTTTCATTCTTAGGTTTTGATGGATTAAGCTCGCTCTCAGAAGAAACGCCGAATGCAGGTAAAGTGATCCCACGCGCTATTTTCTTAACGGCGCTTATTGGTGGTGTTATCTTTATTACTGTTTCGTTTTTCTTGCAGCAGTATTTCCCTGATGTATCACGTTTCAAGAATATTAATGAGACACAGCCTGATATTATGCGATTTGTGGCGGGTACATTCTTCCAGTCAATCATCTTAGTATTCTCATGTGTTACTGTGTTGGCATCAGGCATGGCAGCGCATGCAGGTAGTGCACGCTTGATGTATGTTATGGGTCGTGATGGCGTATTCCCAGAGAAAATATTTGGCTATGTAAGTCCTAAATGGCGTACACCGGCTTATAATGTTTTGTTAGTTGGTGTATTAGCGCTCGGTGCTATCTGGTTTGAGATGGATTTTGCAACCGCATTGATTAACTTTGGTGCATTGATTGCGTTTACCTTTGTAAATATCTCTGTTATCAGTCAGTTTTTTATCCGAGAACGACGTACTCAAGGTTTTAAAAATATCTTCAACTATTTGATTTTACCAATAATAGGCACACTCACTGTTTGTGTGCTATGGCTTAATATCGAAGAAGATTCGATGGTATATGGTTTAATTTGGACAGCGGTCGGCCTTATTTATATGGCTATTTTGACCCGGATGTTTAAAAGGCCTATGCCTCAGATGAGTGACGTCTAAATTTTCTCGTTATACTTCACGTTGTATCGGCGTTAGCTTCGCTTGCTAGCCCTAGTGCTTCTAGGGTCTAGCTCGCTTTGCCGCAATTTCCTCGTCATACTTCACGTTGTATCGGCGTTGACTTCGCTTGCTATCCCTAGTCACATACTTGTGTATGCTCCTAGGGTCTAGCTCGCTTTGCCGCCTTGCTACAACATGAATTATTTAGAGGAAATATTTATATATTAAACTTAAATCTTTAGGGTTTTTTACTTCTAATTTATAACTGCCCAACCCTTCAATCCTTCAACCCTTCAATCCTTCAATCCTTCAAATTTATATAAGATCTATTCCTTAATTCTTATTTTAATTTTTAAACGCTATGTTATTGTTATACAAAATTAATATTACCTTATTGATGCACTGATAGTGCTATTTGAGTTAAAGGAATAAGGAAATTGGCATAAAATGTCATCTGCAATCAGCTCTATAGAGTCATACATCGAAAAACGTAACTATTTGCGTTCATTACTGGCTTCCCATCAATTTGAACAGCTTGATCTATTGCTGAATAATATGCAGCAGCAATGGCTAGAAAAATCATCTGAACCATTTGATTATGAATGGTTTATTAGTGATTTACTTGACCCAACAAAGATTGCGGCTGATATACTTTCTCATTTAGATACTTGGATCAAAAGTAATCCAACGTCCTATCATGGGTATTTACTTCAGGGTTGTTATTGGGAAGCTGCAGCGGCACGTATTCGAACCTCTAATGGGGGAGAATATGTAAGTGATGACCGCTGGATTGGAGCTCAACTTGCTCGAGATTTAGGGTTAGTATCCTATTTGCGCGCAATATCATTACATGAGCGTCCTGCTTATGCATTGCGCCGAATGATGCGCTTAACTGCTTATCTCGGAGAACCACAATGGCTATACGACTTAGCTTATGGTCGTGAGCCATATACTTATGTGCAATTGCAAAATGATATTGACCCCGAAATATGGCGTGCTGGTTTGCGTCGTTTACTCGATGAAGGTGGCGACTTAGCGTTTATTCCTCAAGAGTTACCTAGTAACCTTCCTGTTCGTGAAACAGATGAAGTTAAAACATATTGGTTGAATGCGACTTTAGCTATTCGCTCTCAAGATGTTGGCATTCGCAATGAGTACCTTTACTTCCTTTACCCGCGCTGGGGTGGTAGCCATGAACAAATGGCAGAGTTTATCGAAGGGGCTGTATGTGAAACATTGAGTGAGCAAGAGCGTAATATTTTGTGGATCACTAAAGCTTGGGATTTCCTTGGTTATTCTATCTATTTTCCCGAACAAGAAGACCATGATGAAATTGAATATTGTTGTGATGCATTTGAACAGTTATTAGCGTTGGATTTAGCCGAGGAACAGCGTGCTCGTGTACTGTATCAATATGCCAATTTCCGTGCACATTACGGAAAACAAGATGGCGTTTGGCAAGTAGAAAAAATGCAGCTTTGTTATGAACTATTAGTAAAAGCATGGCAAATAAGTCCAGCCATGGCTAACCCTCAAATGGGATTAGATACATTGATGAGCTGCATTAATTTCGCGCATATTAATGATAGTTATAATTTATTACCTCAATGGTTGGAGCGATTACAGCTGTTGGGTGATGATAAATATGCTGTCATTCTGGCCGCAGTAGCCAGTAAGTTTGGACTATATGGTATTTCGAAGGGACAATTCGATCATCAGGCACTAATGGCTCAAGCTAAATTTTTAGATGCGGAAGATCTTGATGTGGGGCAAGCCGCCGCTAATTTATTTGGCTCTCAATCTGAAGACGCGGCAATTTACCTATTGCAGCAAGCCTGTGAATGGGGCGATATTTCAGCAATGGCAACGTTATCAGACGTATATGCAGGGGTATTATCACGTCAGAACGATCGTGATATCAATACCTATAAAGATAATGCGTTGCGAACGTATTGGATGGAACGCGCTGCAAACGGTGGTGATGCGACTAGCCAATATAATTTAGCTTATGGGATTCTTGAAGATAATGAAGAGTTGAGTCCAGAGCAGTATCAGCAAACGAAAAAATTATTACTCAATGCAATGAATACATCCAATGTACGGCGAGATGTTTGGGAACGTTCAGCACATAGGCTCGCGACCTTATTGATATTTGGTGATATTCAAGATGATATGCTGTTGTGTCTTGATACCGTATTACCCGCTTTATGGAATGATGAAAGTGTGGAAAACCAAGTGTTTGCTGCCGGCTATTATGCTTTGGCGTTTCATTTGGGCGCTGGGTGTACCCGAAATAGCTATTTGGCTAAAGTTTGGTTAGAGCGCGGATTGGAATTAGCACCAGAAGATAGTTATTTGGCTGACCGAGCAGCAGAGATATTCCGACATAAAGAACTGCTGGGTGGGACACGTGCCAAAATGGGTTTTAGTAAAGATCAAAAGTTAATGGATCAACATGGATATAATTTAACTTTTGGTGAGTAAAATAGGTCAGTAGCGTTATTGCACGTGGCATTACCACAAAAATAGCGCTACGATTTTTCCATTCCAACTGAAATTATGCGTTACCTTTGTATAAAGTTATGGCAACAACCGCTAGATAGATATTTTATCGTCCTCAATCAACGTTTAGCAATATATCGCTGTTTTCTCTTTCCTTAATGCCAAGTTTAAGGAAACGTAATAACCTACTAATACACTAATATTATGTGATATTGTTGTTATATCTAATGACAGCACAACTTTGTGTATAGGAAGATGAGTAAATGACAGATACAAAAAGCCCTGAGAATCAACGATTACTACTCACACTCAGGAACATTGTTGGCAAAAAAAATATTCTCACTGAGCCTCATAAAACAGAACGTTATCGTAAAGGCTTTCGTTCTGGGGTTGGTGATGCGATAGCGGTAGTTTTTCCGACCACATTGTTGGAGCAGTGGTATGTATTCAAAGCTTGTGTTGAGGCAGATAAAATTGTTTTGATGCAAGCGGCTAATACAGGGTTAACAGAGGGCTCAACGCCAAGTGGTTATGATTATGATCGCGATATTGTGATTATCAGCACGCTAAGACTAAACCAAATTCAAGTGCTACCTGAGTTTAATCAGGTGGTGGCAATGCCCGGTAGTACCTTATATGACTTAGAAAAAATATTAAAACCTTTAGGCCGAGAGCCTCATTCTTTAATTGGTTCATCTTGTATTGGTGCTTCTGTTGTTGGTGGTATCTGTAATAGCTCAGGTGGCTCGTTAGTACGCCGTGGGCCTGCTTATACAGAATTAGCGCTGTATGGGCGTGTAAATGATGAAGGCAAAGTTGAGCTGATTAATCATCTAGGGATTGATCTAGGTGAAACACCGGAAGCAATATTAAATAATTTACAAAACCGAGCTTACGGTAGTGAAGATGTACAAGTAAGTGAAAAATTGGCATCTGACCATGAATATGCGCAGCGAGTGCGAGACGTTGATGCGGATACACCGTCACGTTTTAATGCAGATGAGCGACGTTTATTTGAAGCGTCAGGTTGTGCGGGTAAATTGGCTGTTTTTGCTGTGCGCTTAGATACATTCCCCGCAGATAAATCCACACAAGTCTTTTATATTGGTTCCAATAATCCTGATGTGTTAGAGGATATTCGTCGTCATATATTGAGTGAATTTAAAAACTTACCTGTAGCGGGTGAGTATATGCATCGCGGTTGTTTTGATATTGCCGAAATTTACGGTAAAGATACCTTTTTAATGATTGATAAATTTGGCACCGATAAAATGCCAATGTTTTTCACTATAAAAGGTCGTCTGGATGCAATTTTAAATAAAGTGCCATTGTTGCCCTCAAATTTAGTGGATAGAGGAATGCAATTGTTGAGTAAATTATGGCCATCACATTTACCGCCTCGTATGAAAGAGTTTCGTGACCGCTATGAACATCATTTAATGTTAAAAATGGCAGGTGATGGTATTGATGAAGCTAAAGTATGGCTAAAAGCATTCTTTGCCAGCGCGGATGGTGGTTATTTTGAATGTACAGCGGAAGAGGGTGCTAAAGCCTTTTTACATCGCTTCGCCGCCGCAGGTTCAGCAGTGCGTTATCATGCTGTTCATGCTAAAGATGTTGAAGATGTTTTGCCTCTGGATATTGCGCTTAGACGTAATGACACTCAGTGGTTTGAACAACTTCCACCTGAAATAGAAGATCTGCTCGTACATAAACTCTATTGCGGACATTTTATGTGCCATGTAATGCATCAAGATTATGTTTTAAAGAAAGGGGTTAACCCGAAAGAGTTAAAAGAGAAAATGTTAGCCCTACTGGATGAGCGTGGAGCGCAATATCCCGCAGAGCATAACGTTGGGCATTTATATAAAGCACAGCCGCAACTAAAATCTTTCTATAAAGACGCTGACCCGACGAATACCATGAACCCTGGTCTCGGTAAAACAACTAAGCGTAAGAATTGGGAAGGGGATTGTGGCTGTGATAGCCATTCTGGTGAACATTAATTAAAACATCTTCCTTATAAAAATGGGCAGATTATCTGCCCATTTTCATTTTATTTAGTATTTTAGCTAACTTGCTAACTCTGTCGCGTAATTTACTAATGCCTTTAATTGTTGGCAACGTTTTTCATCTTGCTGATGTTCCACAAGTAGCATTTGTATTTGTTTCATATATTCGGTTAAACGAGCTTCGTTAAAGTAGTCTCTACGATGTTGTAACCAGCGTTGTTGCTCTTCATAAGATAAGATGTTTGGAAAGTTACGTGCTTTATAGCGAAAGAAAAGTTCTTTCATGCGCTTATCTTCAAAACTAAGATCTAAAGCGGGCAAATTCTGCGGTAATGTTTCACGAATAATATCCATCGTAGAACGATCGGAAGTACTAAAGAAGCCGCTATAAATTTGTGTGTCTACATCATTTGATTCTTCAAATTCTTGTGCAACACTAAATAACTCAATTAATTTATTACGGATTTCTGGATCTTTGCGAAGAACTTCTAAATTACGTAGACATAAATCACGATCTAAACCTGTACGCTCTGCATCTTCAGGACGCAATGTTTTTTCGGGCGCTAAAATTGGGCATTTATTAATTTGCACTAATTTAACGGGAACGGGTAGTTTGTCCCCAAGTTCTGCTTTAGGTGTATAAAGCCGAGTGCGCAATTCTTGTGCATTTAATTCAATTAAAGGGGATAAATCCGCGGATAAATCACACATGATGACCGCATTACGATTATCAGGATGCCATGCTAATGGAGCAACTAAACTCACATAAGAGCGTAAAGCGCCAAACATGCCAGAAACATGCACCAGAGGAGTCATATTAACGATATCTATTAATTCACTGACTTTATTTTTATTTCGTAGTTGATAAAAATAATCAAACATTCGTGGTTGTGCTGCTTTCAGTAATTTAGCCATGTTGATCGTGGCTAAAACATCGGACATCGCATCATGAGCATTTTCATGCAAAATGCCATTAGCCTTACTTAAATGCTCAAGACGTAAACTAGGTAACCCATCTTCGTTTTCAGGCCAGTTAATGCCTTCAGGACGCAGTGCAAAGCAGGCACGAAGCGTATCAAGTAGATCCCATCGAGAGTTACCTTGTTGCCAGCTATAGGCATATGGGTCATAGAAATTGCGATAAAAAATATTACGCGTGACTTCATCATCAAAACGAATATTGTTATAACCCATGATACAAGTATTAGGCACACTGAATGCTTGATGAACACGTTTCGCAAATTCAGCTTCGTTTACACCTTGTGCCAGTGCAATTTGTGGCGTAATACCCGTGATCATTACCGCTTCTGGTTGTGGTAAATAGTCATCTGATGGTGCGCAATAGAAAACTTCGGGTTCATCGATGATATTGAAATCGAGGTCAGTACGTACACCTGCAAATTGAGCCGGTCTATCCAGCGCAGGCCGTTTACCGAAAGTTTCATAGTCATGAATGAAAAATGAGGGTTGTTTTTTATTGTCTTTCAACGTGAACCACCGTGTAGTTTTATATTGTATTGCATGAAATGCTATCTTGTAACCGCATATTCTTCGGGAGCATTGCTTTAATATTCTATGTTAGTGTTGCTTAATAGTAACCTATCTACACACAAAGCTAAACCAAACAAAGAATAGCAATCGGGATCATTAATAATTGATGTATTTAGGATTTCTATTGCTAGACTCTATAAAATAGTAAGTTTGATAATTTTGTTTAAGCAAATTAATTATGGATGATATTCAGAGGCGATATTAAATAGAGTATCAAGTGATTTTATAGTGTGACCAATGTCTCAAATAGATATTGTTAACGTTAACATTTGTGAGTAACATCGCAAATGGCAGGCAAATATCTAGTTTACAGTTAATGTTAACCTTAACATTAAGCCAAGGATTATTATTAGTTGGCGGATAAAACATGAATAGTGAATCAAAAAAATATTATGCCTCACTAAGTGCGTTGTTGTTTTTTTTCTTTTTCACCTGGTCATCAACATTTTCAGTTGTTGCAATTTGGTTACGTAAATATGTTGGCTTAGAGGGAACGGATACTGGCGTTATTTTTTCGTGTATCTCAATTATCGCATTATGTGCACAACCACTATATGGATTTTTACAAGATAAATTAGGTTTACGTAAAAACCTTTTACTTTTTATTGCAATTTTACTGATTGCCTCTGGTCCATTTTTTATGGTATTTGGCTCATTATTAAAGTGGAATATTGTGATAGGTAGTTTAGTGGGGGGGTTGTTCATTGGCATGACCTTTCATGCGGGGATTGGTGTTCTTGAATCTTATACCGAGCGTGTCAGCCGATTACGTGATTTTGAATACGGCAAAGCCAGAATGTGGGGATCTTTAGGTTGGGCTGTCGCCACTTTCTTTGCTGGGCGTAATATCAATATTGATCCAAATTATAATTTTATAATGGCTACTATTTCGGGTGTCATCTTTCTAATTATATTATTGAGATTAAAAACCGCAAAAACAGATGCTTATAATAGCCTTGAGCATGGCAGTCCTTCTGCGATTACGATTGGAGATGCTTTACAGTTATTCGCATTGCCGCGTTTCTGGGCGCTCATCTTGTTTGTACTTGGTACTTGTATTTACAGTGTTTATGATCAGCAATTCATGGTCTATTTTGCGCATCAGTTTGCTGATGAAAAAATGGGTAATGAGATGTACGGATATCTAAATTCATTACAGGTCTTCTTAGAGGCTGGTGGTATGTTTTTAGCCCCGTTTATTGTAAACCGAATTGGTGCGAAAAATGGATTATTATTTGCTAGTAGCATTATGGCATTAAGAGTTATTGGTTCAGGTTTAGTGGAAGGACCAATTTTAATTTCAGCGATGAAACTCTTACACGCCGTTGAATTGCCTATTCTCTTAATTGCTATCTTTAAGTATAACAGCCGTCATTTTGATAAGCGTTTATCATCTACTTTATATTTAGTCGGTTTTAGCTGCATTACTTCTGTTGTTGCCAGTATTTTGTCACCACTGGCGGGTTGGGGATATGACAAAATTGGATTTGCAGATACATACTTAATTATGGGTGGTTTTGTCGTTTTAACCACAATATTATCCGCATTTTGTCTACGCAGTGATAAAATTGATAGCAATGAAAATGAAAAAAGTGCGAAAACCAATCTCAATAATATTGAGAGCCCATTGGTCACCAAAGCATAAAGCAATGAGGTTTTAAGCATATTATTTGGGCAGTAAATGCACATAGATAGCGCTGTAACTTGAAGTATAATGGCTATAAATCAATAAAAATGTGAAACTGACTTGTAACATGATGGTATTCGAAGGTATTGTGTTAATAGATAACACGTTTTGAATATTTTAATAGAGGGTTTTAAATCATGGACAACGCTAACAAGCCGTCTTTCCAAAATGTACTGGAATTTGTGCGTATGTTTCGCCGTAAAAATAAGATCCGTCGTGAAATTACCGACAATGAGAAAAAAATTCGCGATAACCAAAAGCGAGTTTTATTATTAGATAACCTGAGTGAGTATATTAAACCAGGTATGTCTATTGACGATATTCAAGCTATTATTGCGAATATGCGTAGTGACTACGACGATCGTGTTGATGATTACATCATTAAAAACGCTGAGCTTTCTAAAGAGCGTCGTGATATCTCTAAAAAATTAAAAGAGATGGGCGAATTACCTCGTATTGACGTTAAATAGTCGATAGGTAATCGTTTTTTTCAATTTAGTTTATTTGAAGCCGAGTTAGTCTCGGCTTCTTTGTTTTTCTTCTTTGTATTTATTATTAGCTTAAATAACAATAGTCTTAACTTGCTTGATGAGTGCACTCGCAAGTGCTTCCATATCAGTTTTATCAATAAAGCCCATAGTGATGGCTGCGGCGATTAATTCCCCTTGATTATTGAAAACGGGGCAGGCAATTGATTGAGCACCAGGAATACCCTCTGTTGGTGTATAGCGAATGGCGTAACCTTGCTGTATTACTGTATCAAGCTCTTGGGATGAAAATAAGGTCTGTTTGATTTGTTTATCAAAGGCACAATAAATGATACCTGCGGCACTTTTTTCAAGAGGTAACGGTGTATTTGGTAAATAATCGATATCAACATTTTTAAAGCTGCGATTATATTTCACTAGTGACACAGTTTTACCTAATCGAGAAGCAACCCCTGTCGAAACATTCTGTTCGTCACGAAAGTTTATTAAGCTGTTATTAATAATATCGATATGTGAATTATCAGCCTCAATAAAGCTCGATAATAATAAAATATTTCGTCCTAGCCCATAACGGCTTGTCTGGATATCTTGATAGAGCATTTGTGTTCTACAAAGAGAGACGAGATATTTATGTAATCGACTTTTAGATATTTCACATCCTTTAGAAATATCCGCAGCACGAGCAATACCGCCATTTTGAGCAATAAAATTTAAAATGTTAATTGCAATATCAACAGAATTAACACCTTGCAGTGTAGACATAAATAAACCTCGCTTTAACAAGACCGCTGATTTTACCACGAGTCGCTAACGTCAGCTAACATCTCCATAAAAATCGCTTTTAGTTCTGTGGTCATCATCTTTTATACCCGTAAATAGTGTGTTGTTTTGATCTCTCTCAAGTTTACTAATTGTGTATGGAGTATATATATGGTGAACTTATTAAAGCAATGTCGAGGTTTACTATAATGAAAATAATAAATGAGTTTCGTCTTAAACGTCGAACCTTACTTAAAGGACTAGGAGTGGTTGGTTTGGCGACGATCGCACCATGTTCTTTTTCCCAGGTAAATAATAACCAACCCTTAATAAAAATAAGACTCAAGTTATCTGACTACAAAACATTTCGTTCCACCTGTGCGATGGAATGTTTGCATTGCAATCTAACCGCTTACACTTATCAAGGTAAGTTGATGAAGGTGCAAGCGACGGAAGGTTTTAATGTTAAATGCTGTTTAAGAGGCATGAGTCGGACAAAATGGGTTTATCACGACCAAAGAGTTACCACACCGTTATTGCGTGTCGGCGAGAAGGGGGTGGGTGATTTTAAGCCTATCAGTTGGGATGAAGCCCTTGATTTAATAGAACAAAATATTAGAGAAACTATTGCTAAGTTTGGTAATGAAGGGTTATTTATCTCTACACACGCTGGCAATATGGACTCAATCAAGAATGACATGGGAAAAGCATTTTTTGATTATTTAGGCGGTTCAACTAAACAAGCGGGGTCTTTATGTTGTTCTGCTGTGACTGCTGCGATGATCCCAATGGTTGGTTTACGTTATGCAGATACACGAGATACCGTAGCGGATAGTCGTTATATTCTTTGCTGGGGAAATAACCCAGCGGTAACTATGCAGGCTTATTTTAAAAATTATAATCAAGCTAGAAAAAATGGTGCTCGGTTAGTGGTTATTGATCCGAGATTTAATGAAACTGCGGCTAAAGCAGATGAGTGGATACCGATTATACCAGGTACTGACACAGCATTAGCACTAGGTATGATTAAGATTATTATTGAAGAAAATCGTATTGATGAAGATTTTTTACGCGCACGTACGGGTGCTGTTTATTTAGTGGATAAAGAACAACATCAAGTTAGGCAAGATGCTCAAGATAAAGATAGCTATTTGGTGTTTGATGTCATTAAACAACAACTAGTACGTCATGATACTCAGGGTATTAAAGCGGCACTTTTTCAACATGAATTGCCAGAAAATTTAGGCTATCAAACTGTATTTGAACAAATATATCAATCATCCAAGCCTTGGGATGTGCAACGAGTTAGCCAAGAAACAGATGTCCCCGTTGAAACCATTGTACGCTTAGCACGTGATTATTCATCAATCACTCCATCTATGATCGTACAAAATATGTCTGGCGCACAACGTACTGAACATGGTGCATATGTGGCGGCGAGTCAGTTCTACCTTGCTTTGTTAACCGGAAACATCGGTAAACGTGGCGCAGGTGTTTGTGATGCGGGTGGTGCGAGGCAAATGGCAAATTTCAGCCCAATTGTTCCCCCAGCGCCAAATGCTAAAAAAATAACGCCTATCCCTGTTGCGAAGGTCGGTGACTATATTGTCAACGATAAACCGCATCCCATTAATTTTTGGTGGGTAATGACAATGGGGGTCATGACGCAACTACCGAATACGAATAAAGTTCGTGAAGCCTTGAAAAAGGTACCATTTGTCGTGGTTGCCGATAACTTGATGAGTTCGACTGCGTTATATGCAGACCTAGTGCTCCCTGTGACAACAATCTTTGAAGATATCAGTTTAATGGCAGGTGTGCGTAGCCAATATGTTCAATTAATGGAAAAGGCCGTTGAACCGGTTGGTGAAGCGAAGCCTGATTATTGGATTTTTGCACGATTAGCTGAGCGTTTTGGATTCGGTGAGGTGTTTAATCAGCCAATTGAGCATTACATTGATGCCTGTTTAGCAGGGTCCGGTATCACTCGACAGATGTTAGAAAAAGGGCCTGTTCGCCCTGTTGAAGGCGATTGGATCCCATTCAACGAGGGTGTTTTTAGAACATCGACTAAAAAAGCGCATTTTTTTATTGAAGAGTGGCAGCAGAAAAAGTTCTCGCCAATTGTGGCTTATTATCAAGTCAAAGAGTCAATTAAAGGGTCTCCGGAGTTGGCCAAAAAATATCCATTGATGGCTGTGCAACGCAAGCTTGCACGCAGTGTGCACTCTAGCCATGGTATGAATGAATGGATATTAGAAGTGCAGCGTAATCAACCAAATGTATTAATCCACCCAGAAGATGCCAAACAAAGAAACATTAATAATGGTGAATGGGCAGTTGCTTTTAATGACCGTGGTGAACATCGTGCAATCGCGGTTGTTACTACACATATTAAACAAGGGGTTGTATCACTGGATAACGGTTGGTGGGAACAACAAGGAGGTAGTAGTAGCCACGTTACTAATGACCAAGTGGAGCATTTAGGCACAGGCCATTGTTGTAATAGCACCTTGGTTGATGTGAGAAGGGAGGTGTAATCATGGTTAAGCAATATGGATTTCTAATTAATACCAAAGACTGCTATGGCTGTAAAACTTGTTCAATGGCTTGCAAGTCTGAGAATGTAACACCGCCAGGGGTACTATGGCGTAGGGTACGAGAGTTTAATCAGGATTCACCGAATACGCAGGCATTTATTACTATGTCTTGTAACCATTGCGATGATCCTCAGTGTTTAAAGGTTTGTCCAGCAGATACTTATACAAAGCGTGCTGATGGTATTGTGGTGCAAGATCATGAAAAATGTATTGGTTGTCAAATGTGTATCATGGCTTGCCCATACCATGCTCCTGTTTTTGACCCTGCTGAAGGTAAAACCAGTAAGTGTAATATGTGTGCAGAGAGACTTGATGAAGGTTTGTTACCTCGATGTGTTGAGTCTTGTCCAACAGGTGCGATTGAGTTCGGTGAAATATCTGTCCTACGAAAAAAACATACGACTAATTGGGCAGTACTGGAACAAAAATACAATATGCCTGACCACACGATTAGTAATCCAAATATTGTGATTATTGGTATGGAGGATTAATGATGGATATCAAACATATGGAACTTCCTCTAGTCTTTTTTACGGTTATGAGCCAGTGGGGAATTGGCGCCATTTTAGCGCTGACATTATATCAGTTCAGTGTCTCCGCAGAGCAAGCGCTTTCAGGAAAATCATTGCGTAGTGCAGTCATTATTATCTGGCTGATTGAAGTTATTGGATCGTCAATGTCAATGGGGCATTTAGGCGTCCCACTTGAAGCTTATCGTTCAGTATTAGGTCTAAGCCATTCATGGCTAAGCCGTGAAGCGATAACCTTCATTTTATTGAATGGATTGATAACCTTATGGGCGCTTTGCTGTTGGCTACAGCCAATTAAAAATACACGTAATCAAATTTTAGGTTTGATGAGCGCAATAGCGGGTATTGCAGCAATATTCGTGACTGCTCAAGTCTATTATCAGATGTTAGCGCATCCATTGTGGCACTCACCTGCGACTCAAATTGCTTTTATCGGCAGTGCAATACTACTTGGTTTTTGCTTTATGACCCTATTTGTTAATGGACAAAATAAGCAACAATCAAAAGTGATTAAATTAGGGCTACTTATTGGTGTTGGCTTGGTATTGGTTTCGCAAATAATACGCATACAAATTCCAAACAGCCTTGGTGATAGCTATCTTCTTTGGTGGCAAGTAGTTATGAGTATGATGCTGCCATGTATCATTGCAAATAAACAGATAAAGCCAACAGCAAGTAATAAAATTGTGTTGATTATTATGATGGCGGCGGTATTTAGTGGCGAGCTGGCGGGTAGAGCGCTGTTTTATGGAGGGGTTATGGTTGCCGCTCCTTGGTTCTAACTTCCCGTCATATTTCGAGCCGTAGGGGTGTTGGCTTCGCTTCAGCTACTCGGGTCACATACTTATGTATGCTCCCCAAGATAGCTTCGTCTTGCCGCCTACCTACAACTCGAACTACTTAGGGAATATCTGTTCTTGTCATATTTCGGGTCGCTGAGGTGTTGGCTTCGCTTCAGCTACTCAGGTCTCATCCTTATGTATGCTCCCCGAGATAGCTTCGTCTTGCCGCCTACCTACAACGCGAACTATTTAGGAAATATATTAGAGTGGTTTTATTTATCTTTATTCTGAATCATTTGGTTATCTAGATTTTTAAAATTTGCTTACTTACCGCTTATTTACAATGCAAATTATCTAGGGAATGGATTGGTATTTATATAATAGAGGGTTGATTGTATTATCTCTAAGCAATAAAAAAGGCCTCGATGATGTCATCAAGGCCTTTTGAACAACTGAGTGTAATCGTTAGAAACTAGCTGGTTTTGCCATTTCTGAAGTGGCTACACTTGATGCTGCGTGCCCACCGGCACCACCTTTACCTTCAAAAGTAGAAGCTTCGCGTTGATATTCTTTACTCTCAAATGTTGATTCAACAGCCGCAGGTGCAGGTGCTTTTGTCATTGGTGAAGATGAATGACATTTGTACTGCCTTGCAGTTTTTTGAGTTGCAGACGCTATTGTTGGTTTCGTCTCAGCAGGCACTGTAGCAATCGTTTCAGTTACTACTGCGAGTTCAATTGTAGTTTCAGCTATAGCATCAGTTACAGGAGATACAGTCGCGATAGATTCAGTCTCTACCGATTCAGTAACGACAGGCTCTACGACTACAGGTTCTACAACTATAGATTCAACAATAACAACAGAAGGCGTTTCAGTAGCTGTCACTATTTCTTGAGTTTCTTCAACAATAACATTGATAGGCTCAGCGACTATTTCTTCTTTCACTTCTGCAAGTGTCGTTTCTACAGAAACAGGTTCTTCAACTATAGGCTGAGTGATTGGAGCCGTACTTTCGATAACGGGCTCAATTACTGCTTGAGTTGATTCTTCAGCTACTGTTTCAGTTGTTTCTACTGTAGAAATAACAGCTTCTGTCACAACATGTTCAACTGCTTCAATGATTTCTACTGGCTTAGTTTCAGTTTCAACATTAATCGCTTGTTCAGTTGCTACTGATATAGCTAATTTAGCGGTTTCGGCGAGTGATGCGTTAGCTGAGTTTTGTTGTTCCAGCATTTCTTCATTTGTAATAATTGCAAAGCTTTCTTGTGGAGGCAGAACAATTGGATAACGAATGAATACTTTACCTGAAGCAAATTCTGGCGAAGCAACAGCCCCTGATAATGGCATCGGAGATTTATTTAAATGACGCTCATCACGGAAACGACGACGACGCTGACCACTCACGCGCAAGTGACGAGGAGAGCGACGTGAACGGCGTGGGATAATCGTATCCTGCTTCTCATCATCGCCTACTAGATCGTTATTATCTTGCAGGTTTTCATCATTAAGTTGTGCATTATTTTGTGTAACAGTATTAGCCTGTTGATTGTCATTATCATGGCTTACTACTTTATGTTGTATAGCAGGCGTTGGTGCCGGTAAAGCAGCGGTAGTATTTGCCACAACTGTTGTTGGTTGTTCAGCAGCGGTTGTTGACTCTACAGATGTTGCTGCTTGGTCGTTATCAGTAACACGAATCTTTTGTGTTAACTGACGGCGTTGGCGACGTTGCGCCGCTGGGCGTTGTTCATCTTCTTCTTTTACCGCAGGTGTTACAGCACTGTCTTGCTGAACTTCTTGCTGATTTTTAGCCGTTTGTTGTTGACGTTTTTCGTCTTGACGGCGGCGGCGATCAGCTCGTGGGTCACGGCGTTGCTGCTGATTATCATTAGCTACAGTGGCAGTTTCAGTTGTCGCTTGCTCTTCTGGCTGAGCAGTATTTCTGTTGTTTCTACCTTTATTACGATTATTTGCATCATCAGACTGCGTATTACGGTTATTGCGATTATCGCGGTTGTCACGATTATCTGTGCTGTCATCGCGGTCACGTCGATTATTATTGCGACGATTATTTCTGCGATCATTATTACGACGACGGTCATTATTGCTTGGTCGTGGCGTAGGCGCCGGCGCTTCGACAACTTTTTCTTCTTCAGCGAAAAGATTCTTAAAGAAGGTCGCAACTTTGCTAAATAGGCCTGGCTTAGCGGGTTTATCAGCGCTTGTTTGGGTAGGCGCTTTAACCGGGACTTCTTTTGGTTTAAGTGCAGGAACTTCAACAGGTTCTTGTAGCGCAAACGCTGAGATAGCCGGTTGTTCTGGCGCTTTACGTTCTGAGGTTGTGTCGTCAGTATTGCTGAGTGTTTCCGACTCATGGTATTGCGCTAAGTTATAGCTAAGCGTACTAATCTCTTCGCCTTTACGAATACGGATCACATTGTAGTGAGGCGTTAGCATTTGGTCATTAGGGACGATAATGACACGTACTTGATGTTGACGTTGTTCAATCTCAGTGATTGCTTTGCGTTTTTCATTAAGTAAATAAGATGCGACTTGCACAGGAACAATGGCATGAACTTCATGCGTATTTTCTTTTAGTGCTTCTTCTTCAATTAAACGAAGAACAGAAAGAGAAAGTGATTCGTTATCACGAATAGTTCCTGTCCCTGTACAGCGTGGGCACACATGATGGCTTGACTCACCAAGAGAAGGGCTCAAACGCTGACGAGACATTTCTAACAAACCGAAACGTGAGATACGCGCAATTTGAATACGAGCACGGTCTTGTCGAACGGCATCACGTAAACGGTTTTCAACTTCACGTTGATGCCTAACTGGCGTCATATCAATAAAGTCGATAACAATTAGACCACCAAGGTCACGAAGACGTAATTGACGTGCAATTTCATCTGCGGCTTCTAGGTTAGTATTGAACGCGGTTTCTTCGATATCACCGCCACGCGTAGAACGTGAGGAGTTAATATCAATTGCCGTTAATGCTTCAGTTGTGTCAATAACGAGCGCACCACCAGAAGGTAAACGCACTTCACGCTGGAATGCAGACTCTATTTGAGATTCGATTTGGTAGTGGCTAAATAGCGGTATTTCACCACTATAATGTTTAATTTTGCTCGCAAAATCACCACGACCAATGGCTTCAATGTGGTTACGAGCCATTTCAACAACTTTCGGGTTGTCGATAAGGATTTCACCAATATCAGGGCGTAGATAATCGCGGAATGCACGTACAATAACGTTACTTTCTTGATGGATTAAGAAAGGCGCCGGACGATTTTCAGCCGCTTTTTGGATAGCATCCCAATGGCGCAGACGGTAAAGCAAATCTTGTTGTAAAGACTCAGCTGATTTACCAACACCGGCAGTACGAACGATAAGGCCCATACCTTCTGGAATTTCTAAGCATGATAATGCTTCTTTAAGTTCGGTACGATCTTCACCTTCGATACGACGTGAAATTCCGCCTGCACGAGGATTGTTTGGCATTAATACTAAATAGCTACCGGCCAAACTAATAAAAGTGGTTAGTGCCGCACCTTTATTACCACGTTCTTCTTTATCAACTTGAACAATAACTTCTTGGCCTTCCTTTAAAACATCTTTGATGTTAGGGCGACCTTGAGAGTGATAGTTGCTTGGAAAGTATTCGCGGGCAATTTCTTTAATCGGGAGGAAACCGTGTCTTTCAGCACCATAATCAACAAAAGCGGCTTCAAGGCTAGGTTCGATACGGGTAATTTTACCTTTGTAAATGTTGGCTTTTTTTTGTTCATGACCTGGGCTTTCAATATCCAAGTCATAAAGACGTTGCCCGTCAACAAGGGCAACACGCAGCTCTTCTTGTTGAGTTGCGTTTATTAGCATTCTTTTCATGTTGTTACTTACTCATTATTTTTTACTTTATAAATAAAGAGCAGCGAAAAAAAGAGCTACTGTAAACCGATGGCCTCATGATTTTTACAAAGCCGTCTGCCTCTCGGCAGTCGTTCGTATAGAGACGCGCAGTATTCGGTGAACCTGATTCTTAGATTAAAAATTCAGCGTTCTTAATCAGGATGCCGTAAATTTTCATAAAAAACGGAAGTTCCTAACCCAATAAGCTAAAATTCGTTGCTCGCTAATTTATTTGATGTTGTTAAATGTCTTACGCCATTGCTGCATCGTTACGCCATCAAATAACAAATTCAATACCCATTATATTTCAAATTGAATGGTGTTTATTATAAACATAGTACATCACTCAACTGCCTGAACCACATAATTTATCCATGCTTATCGGGCTATTTTCGCTCGATACCTACATGCAATTTGAATTATTTTGGGCATATATCTATTTTAGTGCCAATTCTTGTGTTCAAACATCTCGGCAACTTCTTATTATTCCATTGCCATGTGCATTATAGCAAGTTGATACGTAAGTTATATGGAAATTTTATTGAGAAATAGGATTATTCAGCCAGAAAGTAAGCAAATTGAAAAAAAAGATAAAAAAATTTACGAAAAAGGTATGATAGAAAGAGTGAGTTCGAGTATTTTTTAATCAATTAAAATTTTAATCAATTAGAGTTAACGCATTCCTTAATGAAAACAGATAACCAAGTTCATTTTATTGATATTAGCGATGACGAAGCAGGGCAACGCATCGATAACTTTTTGCTAGCAAGGCTAAAAGGTGTTCCTAAAAGCATGATTTATCGCATCATCCGTAAGGGTGAGGTACGTGTTAATAAAGGACGGATTAAACCTGAGTATAAATTGCTAGATGGTGACCAAGTTCGCGTGCCGCCAGTGAGAGTTGCAGAGCGTGAAAATGCGCCTGTCTCAGCGAAATTGGATAAAGTTGCTGCTTTAGCTGATTGCATATTGTATGAAGATGAATCGATTTTAGTGATCAATAAACCTTCAGGTACCGCTGTGCATGGTGGTAGTGGTTTAAGTTTTGGTGTAATTGAAGGGTTGCGAGCATTGCGACCAGAAGCCCGTTTTCTTGAATTAGTTCACCGTTTAGATAGAGATACCTCCGGTATTTTACTTGTGGCAAAAAAACGGTCTGCATTAAGAGCATTACATGAGCAATTACGCCTCAAGCAAATGCAAAAAGATTATTTAGCATTGGTGCGTGGCAACTGGCCATCACATATCAAAGTGATTCAAGCGCCATTATTAAAAAACATTCTGCAAAGTGGTGAGAGAGTTGTCAGAGTTAATAGTGAAGGAAAGCCCTCTGAGACACGTTTTAAAGTCGAAGAGCGTTTTGATAATGTGACACTGATAAAAGCAAGCCCTGTAACGGGGAGAACGCATCAGATTCGTGTACATACCTTACATGCAGGGCATCCAATAGCTTTTGATGACCGCTATGGTGACAAGCAATTTGATAGTCAGTTAGCTGATACAGGTTTAAAGCGTCTATTTTTACATGCCAGCTCATTGCGCTTCACTCATCCTAAAACAGGTGAAGAAATGCAAATACAAGCACCTTTAGATGTGAAACTGAGCAATTGCTTGAAAGCCTTACGTGCACGTAAGGCAAATTAATCGGCATTTAATCTGATTTGCGTTAACGAGGAGTAGCAGTTAGATCCTCGTTAACGCTTATTTAGCTTAATGGGTTTATGCCATGCTTACGTAACATTTCGAGTAGTAAAATGATGGGTAGGCCAATTAATGTATTTGGATCGCGGCCATCCAATCGTTCAAATAGAGCAATACCTAATCCTTCAGATTTAAAACTTCCTGCACATTGGAATGGCGCTTCTTTATTGAGATAGTGCGTTATTTCTTCATCACTTAATGGCCTAAAATAGACATCAAACAATTCACATTGAACGTTAAATTTGCCTGTCTCTGTGTCTAGTAAGCACAAACCAGTATAAAAAGTCACTTTGCTGCCGGATGCTGCTTTGAGCTGCTTAAAGGCATTTTCAAAGGTGTGTGGTTTACCAACAATTTGATCATTAATGACACAAACTTGGTCTGAGCCAATAATTAAATGCTGTTGGTATTGCTTAGCCAGTGCATTGGCTTTTTCGTGAGATAAACGAGTAACTAAAGCTTGCGCAGATTCGTGGAGTATAGGGGATTCATCAATATCGGGTGCAGCCGTTAAAAATGGTATGCCTAGTTTTTTTAATAAGGCTTGGCGATAGGGTGAAGTGGAAGCCAAAATAATTGATTTCATAATTTTTCTCGAAACTCATAGCCAAAAGGGATAACTCATTTTAAACTATACACCGCAAAACCTGCGATTTTTTGGTGAAAAGGCAAGATTACATTGCCTTTTTCTTTGACTATAGTTCATTTGAAAGTTAATATGCGCGCCTTATGCAAAAGGTAAAATTACCCCTAACGATTGATGCACAGCGTACAGCTCAGAAAAACCTCGACTATGTTGGGAGTTATACGCCTGAGCAAGTTACTCGTATTGCTGAGTCAGTAGTTAGCGTAGATAGTGATGTTGATAACGAATTATCATTTAAAATTGATAATCAGCGTTTGACAGTTATAGAAGGGCATTCCACTGTGGATGTCACGCTAGAATGCCAACGTTGCAGAAAAGATATTAAGCACCATGTCTACATATCGTATTGTTTTAGTCCTGTCGTCAATGACGAAAAGGCCGAAGCATTACCGGAATGCTACGAACCTGTTCATGTAGATGAATTTGGTGAAATAGATTTGCTGGGAATGATAGAAGATGAAATAATTCTTTCCTTACCAGTTGTTCCGGTTCATGATTCTGAACACTGTGAAGTGTCCGAAGCGGACATGGTGTTTGGTGAATTGCCTCCTGAGGCTGAAAAACCAAACCCATTTGCCGTATTAGCCAGTTTAAAGAAAAGTACTTAAGGAGTAAGGTCAATGGCCGTACAACAGAATAAACCAACTCGTTCAAAACGCGGTATGCGTCGTTCACATGATGCACTGACTGCAACCCTAGTTTCTGTAGATAAAACCTCTGGTGAAACTCACCTGCGTCACAATGTGACTGCAGATGGTTATTACCGTGGCCGTAAAGTTATCAACAAGTAGTTTTTAATTTACAAGTTGATACCTTGGCCAATCTAACCATTGCGTTAGATGCTATGGGCGGGGATGTTGGTCCCCGCATCACGGTGCCTGCGGCTTTGCAGGCATTGGCATCTAATCCAGCACTAAAATTACTGCTTGTCGGTCAACCCGAAGCCATTCAACCCTTGCTTGCACAACAAAGTGCCGAGCAAATTTCGCGTATTGAAATTATTCCAGCACAAGGCGTCATAGCAAACGATGCGAAGCCATCAAGCGCTATTAGGCAGAGTAAAGGAACATCGATGCGAGTGGCCTTAGAGTTGGTAAAGACAGGGCAGGCACAAGCTTGTGTAAGTGCAGGAAACACTGGTGCGCTAATGGGTTTGGCAAAATTGATGTTAAAATCAATTGAAGGGATAGAACGCCCTGCATTGATGACAATATTGCCTAATCAGAAAAAAGGTAAAACGGTTGTCCTAGATTTAGGTGCAAACGTGAATTGTAGTAGTGAAATGTTAGTCCAGTTTGCAGTGATGGGTTCGGTTATGGCAGAAGAAATTGCCAATATCAACAACCCTAAAGTCGCTTTACTGAATATTGGTGAAGAAGAAAGTAAAGGACTAGATAATATCCGCGAAGCCGCCGCAGTATTAAAACAAGCCGCGTCGATTAATTATATTGGTTACGTTGAAGGCAATGAATTGCTCACAGGTAAAACCGATGTATTAGTGTGTGACGGCTTCGCAGGTAACGTCTCATTGAAGACAATGGAAGGGGTTATCCGTGTTATCCTTTCATTGTTAAAGTCAGCGGGCGATGAAAATAAAAAAAGCAGTTGGTTTATGCAACTGGCAAAAAAATGGTTAAAAAAACGCTTAATGAAGCGTTTTGTGGATATGAATCCAGACCAGTATAATGGTGCGACTCTGTTAGGATTGAATGGTATTGTTATCAAAAGTCATGGTGCAGCGAACGAACATGCTTTTAAAGCAGCAATTGAGCGTGCGGTACAAGCGGCGGATAAACAAGTACCTGAAAAAATAACAGCTCGACTAAATATTGTTTTACCCAGGAGTGATCAATAACCTATGTCTATGCACAGTAAAATATTAGGAACAGGCAGTTACTTGCCAGAGCAAGTACGTACCAATGCTGACTTGGAAAAAATGGTTGATACTTCTGATGAGTGGATTGTAACGCGCACGGGTATACATGAAAGAAGAATTGCTGGGGAAAACGAAAGTGTTTCCGACATGGGCTTTCATGCTGCAAAAAACGCACTCGAAATGGCAGGCGTTGATAGCAGTGAAATTGGTTTAATTATTGTTGCCACAACATCTGCAACTCATGCATTTCCAAGCGCAGCCTGCCAAGTCCAACAAATGCTCGGTATTAATGATTGCGCTGCATTTGATATTGCAGCAGCCTGTGCGGGTTTTACTTATGCAATAAGTATTGCAGATCAATTCGTTAAAACCGGTATGGCGAAAAAAGCACTCGTTATTGGTGCAGATGCATTATCAAAAACATTAGATCCAAACGACCGCGGTACTGTTATTTTATTCGGTGATGCAGCGGGTGCGGTTGTGATTGGTGAATCTAATGAACCGGGTATTATTTCAACGCATTTACACGCTGATGGGCGCTATGGCGATCTATTAACGCTACCAAATCGTAGTCGTTGTTCTGATGACCCTGCTTACCTGACAATGACAGGTAATGAAGTTTTTAAAGTTGCAGTGCGCGAACTCGCTCATATTGTTGATGAAACACTAACGGAGAGTGGCATTGCAAAAGAAGAACTTGATTGGTTAGTGCCACATCAAGCTAATTTAAGAATTATTACAGCGACGGCCAAAAAACTAGATATGACAATGGATAAAGTTGTTGTCACACTTGATCGTCACGGTAATACTTCTGCAGCATCAGTCCCAACAGCTTTTGATGAAGCTGTGCGTGATGGTCGCATTCAGCGAGGTCAACTTGTGCTATTAGAAGCATTTGGTGGTGGATTCACGTGGGGTTCGGCGCTGGTTCGTTTTTAATTTACTGAGAAAATAGACATGACACAATTTGCTATGGTATTTCCCGGACAGGGTTCTCAGTCTCTTGGAATGTTAGCATCATTAGCTGAGCAATATCCGCTAGTTGAGCAAACATTTGCAGAGGCATCAGATGCATTGGGTTACGATCTTTGGGCATTAGTACAAAATGGACCAGAAGAAGAATTAAATAAAACATGGCAGACACAGCCTGCGTTATTAGCAGCATCTGTGGCAATCTTCCGTGTTTGGCAGCAAAAAAAAGGTAAAATGCCAGTAATGATGGCAGGTCACAGCCTTGGTGAGTATTCTGCATTAGTGTGCGCAGGTGTTATCGACTTCAAAGAAGCGATTAAACTGGTAGAATTACGCGGTAAACTAATGCAAGAAGCAGTTCCTCAAGGCACTGGCGCTATGTACGCTATTATTGGTTTAGACAATGATTCGATTGCTAAAGCTTGTGCAGATGCGGCTCAAGGACAAGTTGTTGCGCCGGTCAATTTTAATTCACCAGGCCAAGTTGTTATTGCTGGTGAAAAAGATGCTGTTGAACGCGCCGCTGCGGCCTGTAAAGAAGCGGGCGCTAAACGTGCGTTGCCTTTATCTGTTAGCGTGCCATCACATTGTGCATTAATGAAGCCAGCGGCTGAAAAATTAGCAATTACATTAGAAAAAATTGAATTTTGTGAGCCAGATTATCCAGTGATCAACAATGTTGATGTTAAAATGGAGCAATCAGCGAAAAATATTCGTGATGCTTTGGTCCGTCAACTGTATAATCCAGTCTGCTGGACGCAAACAGTCGAGTTAATGGCAGAACAAGGTGTTGATCATCTTGTTGAAATGGGACCGGGCAAAGTATTAACTGGTCTTACCAAGCGGATTGTCTCTAATTTAACTGCCGTAGCAGTCAATGATCCTGTATCATTAGACACTGCTTTAGAAAATATCTGAGGACGACATGAGCTTTGATGGAAAAATTGCCCTTGTAACGGGTGCAAGTCGCGGGATTGGTAAAGCAATCGCTTTAACTTTAATTGCTCGCGGTGCGACCGTTATTGGTACAGCAACAAGCGAAAATGGTGCACAAGCAATTACCGCTTATCTTGATGGTAAGGGGAAGGGTTTTGCATTGGACGTGACCTCGCCAGAGTCAATTGCAGAAACTTTGACCAAAATTCGTGAAGAATTTGGTGAAATTGATATTTTGATTAACAATGCGGGCATAACACGTGATAACCTATTGATGCGCATGAAAGAAGATGAGTGGCAAGATATTATTGACACCAACCTTTCATCCGTTTACCGTTTGTCTAAATCTGTTTTGCGTGCCATGATGAAAAAACGTTGTGGACGTATTATTTCCATTGCATCAGTTGTCGGTGTTATGGGAAATGCAGGGCAAACGAATTACGCAGCAGCGAAAGCAGGGCTTATTGGTTTTAGTAAATCATTAGCACGTGAAGTCGCTTCTCGTGGTATCACTGTCAATGTAGTAGCACCTGGTTTTATCGAAACTGATATGACTAAGGCGTTGACAGAAGAACAGCGTGCAGGCATTTTATCTCAGGTTCCTGCAGATAGATTGGGTGATGCACAAGAAATTGCCAGTGCTGTAGCGTTTTTAGCTTCTGATGAAGCGGCCTACATTACGGGTGAAACATTGCATGTCAATGGCGGCATGTATATGATCTAAAGAAATGAGGGAACCATTTGCATTAATTAGTGTTATATAGCGCAAAATAATGCAAAATTATGGTTTCCACAGCCGGGATTGGGTTGTATCTTTTCCTGTATTCATAAACTACGAAAACCATCGCGAAAGCGAGTTTTGATAGGAATTTTAATAGTATGAGCACTATCGAAGAACGCGTTAAGAAAATCATCGTTGAACAACTGGGTGTTAAAGAGGAAGAAGTTGTAAATACAGCTTCATTTGTTGATGACTTGGGCGCTGATTCTCTTGACACAGTTGAGCTAGTAATGGCTCTAGAAGAAGAGTTCGATTGCGAAATCCCTGACGAAGAAGCTGAAAAGATCACAACAGTACAGGCTGCGATTGACTACGTCGAGAACGCATCTAAATAATTGTACTAAACTTATCTAGGCGATCACTCGATCGCCTATGTTCCCTTTGTCACTTTTCCCTCTTAGGAGGATGCGCGTGTCTAAGCGTCGTGTAGTCATAACCGGACTAGGCATGTTATCCCCTGTCGGCAACACAGTTGAATCATCATGGAAAGCTGTTTGTGGCGGACAGAGTGGTATCAGCCTTATCGAGCATTTTGATACTACTAACCACGCAACTAAATTTGCAGGCTTAGTAAAAGATTTCAATTACGAAGATTATGACATCTCTCGCAAAGATGCGAAGAAGATGGACCCATTTATTCAATATGGCATTGCAGCAGGCTATCAAGCTGTTAAAGATGCGGGATTGGAAGTAACAGAAGCCAATGCTACACGTTTCGGTGCAGCGATTGGTTCTGGTATTGGAGGGTTAGGTTTAATTCAAGATAACTGTGAGTCTATTCAACACGGTGGTCCTCGAAAAGTAAGCCCATTCTTCGTGCCTTCTACAATTATCAACATGGTTGCAGGTCATTTAAGCATCATGTACGGTTTGCGTGGTCCAAGTATTTCTATCGCCACTGCTTGTACATCGGGTGTGCATAATATTGGGCATGCAGCACGTATGATAGCTTATGGTGACGCAGACATAATGTTGGCAGGTGGCGCAGAAAAAGCGACAACCCCGCTAGGTGTTGCTGGCTTTGGCGCAGCTAGAGCATTATCAACACGTAATGATAACCCACAAGCGGCTAGCCGTCCTTGGGATAAAGACCGTGATGGTTTTGTTCTTGGTGATGGTGCGGGTATCATCGTACTTGAAGAATATGAACATGCAAAAGCGCGTGGTGCAAAAATCTATGCAGAGGTTGCAGGCTTTGGTATGAGCAGCGATGCTTACCATATGACTTCACCGCCTGAAAATGGTGAAGGGGCTGCTCGTGCAATGATTAATGCGCTGCAAGACGCGGGTATCGAAGCAAGTGATATCGGCTATATTAATGCTCATGGAACATCGACTCCAGCAGGTGATTTAGCTGAGGCTCAAGCAGTTATTTCTGTATTTGGCGAAGGTACTGATGTATTAGTCAGTTCAACTAAGTCAATGACAGGACATCTTTTAGGTGCTGCGGGCGCTGTTGAATCTATCTTTACGATTTTATCGTTGTGTGATCAAATCGTTCCACCGACCATTAACCTTGATAACCAAGATGAATCTTGCAAGTTAGATCTTGTACCGGGTAAAGCAAGGAAAGTTGAGAACATGGAATATGCGCTATGTAACTCATTTGGTTTTGGTGGTACAAATGGCTCGTTGATATTCCGTCGTTATCACGCAGAATAAGCATCGGCTATATTGAAATTAAAGCTCCAGATTACCTTAGGGTCTGGGGCTTTTCTTTTTCCTATCCTTTACAGCACTTCATGCTTTAGTTTATGATAACTCCATTATGTTACTGTCTGATTTATCAGCTTTTATTATAAGTATAATCAATGTCATACTGGGTAAATGGTCAAATTTGTAATCAAATCGATGTCGCTGATCGCGCTGTTTCATTCGGGGATGGCTGCTTTACGACTATACATGGGGTTAACCAACATGCACAAATGTTGAAAAATCATATTGGTCGTTTGATAAGTGATAGCCGACGATTAAAATTACCACAACCAGATTGGCAGGCGCTTACCGCACACATAGAAGCGATATGTCGTGAACAAACTGATGATGAGTTTGTCGTGAAAGTGATTATTAGCCGTGGTGCAGGTGGTCGGGGGTATAGTTCAAAAGGGTTTAACCAACCCACAGTCATCACTGCGATTTCAGCATTTCCTCAACATTATCCGCCATTGCAGCAAACAGGTGCTCAACTTATCCTTAGCTCAATTCCATTGAGTCGAAATACTTTGCTGGCAGGAATGAAGCATCTTAATCGTTTAGAACAAGTTTTGATCCGACAGGAAATCGATGAAGCGCAAGTAGATGAAGCGATTGTATTAGATACCAATGGCATCATGGTCGAGTGTTGTAGTGCTAATTTCTTTTGGCGTGTGAAAAATCGAGTTTATACCCCGGCATTATCTTATTCAGGTGTGAATGGGCTTATGAGACAAAAGATAATGGCACTTCTTTCTGGCAGTCAGTACACTTTGGAAGAAGTCGAACGGTTTCCGGCGATATTGGCTCAATGTAATGAGGTTGTTATTTGTAATAGTTTAATGCCAATTTTACCGGTGGCGACAATTACCTTGAAAGAGTCACAGTCTGTATTGGAATACCAATCACGAGAATTATTTGAATATCTGCTTTTGCGTTGTCAGATGTAGTTAATGCTTTCAAATCTGATCTATATCGGCAAACCTAGTTTTTAAGTGGTCAAAACATGAAATTAGCCAAAAAAATAGCACTTGTTATCTTTGTTCTCGTATTAGTCGGTGGAATTGCTGCTTATTTGCAGTATCGACAGGTTATTAACTATGCAAAAGTGACAGTCAATTTAACGCAAGAAAAAATATTTACAGTACCTGCGGGAACGGGTCGTGTTGCATTGGAAGATTTACTTGTTAAAGATAATATCATTGAGCAAGGACATGAATTTCAGTGGTTATTAAAGCTACGCCCTGAATTGGCAAAAATGAAAGCAGGTACTTATCGTTTACAACCTGAAATGAATGTTGAACAAGTTTTGGCGCTTATTGCGAGTGGTAAAGAAGCTCAGTTTTCAATTCGTTTTATCGAAGGAAATCGTTTCTCAGATTGGAGTAATATTTTACGTGATGCACCTTATTTAGAAAATAAAGCTAAGGATGCAACTCAAACTGAATTATACGCGATGATTGGTTATGATGGCGAAGGTTTACTTGAGGGGTGGTTGTATCCTGATACTTATTCATATACAGCGGGAACAGCAGATACCGATATCCTCAAACGCGCTTATCAGCGTATGAAAAACAGCCTAGATGAAGAGTGGGCTGGGCGTGATCGTGATTTGCCGTACAAAAATGCATATGAAATGCTGATAATGGCCTCAATCATTGAAAAAGAAACCGGAATTGATAGCGAAAGGTCTCAGGTGGCCTCTGTATTTGTTAACCGACTGAAGAAAAACATGCGTTTGCAAACAGACCCAACCGTTATTTACGGGCTTGGTGATAAGTACCGTGGTAAAATTTACCGAAGCGATCTCGATAACTACTCAGCGTATAACACGTATAAGATAGATGGACTACCTCCGACACCAATTGCTATGCCGGGTTTAGCATCAATAAAAGCGGCCGCACACCCAGCAAAAACAGATTACTTATATTTTGTTGCAAATGGGACGGGTGGGCATACTTTTAGTCATAACCTTAATGACCACAACCGTGCAGTTAAAGTTTACCGACAAATTGAACAGAAAAATTGATAAACAAAATGAAAAACCAATTTATTGTTATTGAAGGATTAGAAGGGGCAGGGAAAACAACTGCAATTAATACAGTTGTTGAAACCCTTAACCAAGCCGGAATTCAAGATATCGTTTTCACACGTGAACCCGGTGGTACACCGTTAGCTGAAAAGCTACGAGAACTGGTTAAACAAGGTATTGAAGGTGATAAAGTGACTGATAAAGCAGAGCTATTGATGCTTTATGCTGCACGCGTTCAGTTAGTTGATACCGTGATAAAACCCGCTTTAGCCGCAGGTAAGTGGGTTGTTGGTGACCGTCATGATCTTTCATCTCAAGCGTATCAAGGTGGCGGAAGATGTATTGATCGCGAACTTATGCAATCTTTGCGTGATTTAGTGCTAGGGGATTTCAAACCTGCATTAACGCTTTATCTTGACCTTCCACCTGCATTAGGTTTACAGCGTGCACGTTCACGGGGTGAGCTTGATCGAATTGAGAAAGAGTCGTTAGCTTTTTTTGAACGGACTCGTGCTCGTTATACCGAACTTGCCGCTCAAGATGAGTCAATTTTAACCGTTGATGCAAGTCAAAATATCGAGCAAGTTCAAAAAGATATTCGTAGTACACTTCAGCAATGGTTAGCTAAATAAGGTTATGATGTAATGAACTGGTACCCTTGGTTAAATGATAGCTATCGCCAATTAATAGCGACTTATCAAAGTGGTCGTGGGCATCATGCTTTATTATTACACGCATTTCCGGGAAATGGAGCTGAAGCTCTTTGCTATGGTATTAGCCGTTGGTTAATTTGTCAGAAGAAAGATGGACTGAAAAGTTGCGGTGAATGTCATAGTTGTCGCTTAATGTTAGCAGGAACACATCCTGATTATCATGTTTTAGTGCCAGAAAAAGGTAAGCAAACGGTTAGTGTTGAATCGGTTAGGAAGCTCACGGAAATACTTAGCAGTCATGCTCAACAAGGCGGCGCTAGAGTTGTTTATATTCCTAATGCAGAGATATTAACCGATGCAGCAGCAAATGCGTTGTTAAAAACGCTAGAAGAGCCGGGCAAAGAAACTTATTTCTTACTAGGCTGTGAGAAAAAAGAAAGTCTACTGGCAACGTTAAGAAGCCGCTGTTTAACACATTTTTTACCCGCGCCAGAACAACAAATCGCGTTATATTGGTTGCAAAAACAAATTGCTAATTTGAATACAAATAATGTGATAACCGCGTTGAAACTTTGCCAAGGCTCACCTATAGCGGCATTAGCACTTCTTAGCCCAGAACATTGGCAAAAACGTAGTACATTATTTGACGAGTTAGAGATTGCATTACAACAACGTGATTTATTACGTTTGCTACCTATTTTAAACAGCGATAATGGGCCTGAATTGATTAGTTGGTTATTAGGACTATTATCGGATGCGTTAAAATTGCAGCAAAATGCCGTACAATATTGTATTAATCAAGACCAATTATCACGGGTCTCATTGTTATCGACCTCGATGACACGTTCACAACTAGTTAATGCTTATGAGCAGTGGCAAAATTGTCGCCATCAATTAGTGACGGTCTCTGCGCTTAATCAAGAATTGATTTTGACTAATCAGTTATTACAATGGGAAGCATTGATTGCAAATCCCTCATTATGAAAAGAGTAAAATATGTTTGTAGTTGATTCACATTGTCATCTCGATTGCTTAGATTATGAAAAAATACACTCTAACGTTGATGATGTTATTACTAAGGCATCTGCGCGTGATGTCAATTTTATGTTAGCCGTTGCCACGACGCTGCAAGGCTTTGAAAGCATGAAACAGCTTATTGGGAAGCGTGATAATATTGCGTTTTCCTGTGGTATTCATCCACTAAATTTAGATGAAGGCCATGATTTTGAAAGATTAGCGCAATTAGCGGCTGGCAGTGAAGTTGTTGCCCTTGGCGAAACGGGGCTTGATTATTATTACCAGCAAGAAAATGCCGCGTTGCAACAAACGTCTTTTCGTCAGCACATTCGAATTGGGCGTCAAGTTAACAAACCTGTTATTGTGCACACTCGCGCAGCTCGTGAAGATACCTTATCGATTTTACGAGAAGAAAAGGTAACTGAGTGTGGGGGTGTTTTACATTGTTTCACTGAAGATAAAGATACGGCGATAGAATTACTTGATTTAGGAATGTATATCTCTTTTTCGGGAATTGTGACTTTTCGTAATGCTGAGCAAATAAGAGAAGCCGCACGTGTTGTCCCGCTTGATCGAATTTTAGTGGAAACTGACTCGCCATATTTGGCACCGGTTCCCCATCGTGGTAAAGAGAATCAACCTGCATATGTTCGTGATGTTGTGGAGTATATGGCTGTGCTTAAAGGTATTAGTGTTGAGCAGATGGCTGAAATTACCACAGAGAATTTTAATCGCTTGTTCCATTTGAATGTGGGTAAGAACAGCGATTAGGTTTTAACTAACCATAATATAAGTCATTATTGAATTATTAAGGAAAATGAAATGGCAGAAGAAACTATCTTCAGTAAGATTATTCGACGTGAAATTCCTGCTGATGTGGTTTATCAAGATGAACTGGTTACTGCATTTCGTGATATTTCACCGCAGGCACCGACTCACGTTTTGATTATTCCTAACAAGCTTATCCCTACCGTTAATGATGTTACCGCTGATGATGAACAAACACTCGGTCGCTTATTTACAGTTGCAGCTAAAATTGCCAAAGAAGAAGGCATTGCTGAAAATGGTTATCGCTTGATTATGAATTGTAATGAACATTCAGGCCAAGAAGTTTTTCATATCCATATGCACCTTGTTGGCGGACGCCATTTAGGCCCATTACTTGCAAAATAATGGATAATCCAGTGGGACATGTTGCTATAACGGCTAAGCGTTTTTTTGCACTCAGTATCATGATAATGGTATTGAGTGGTTGCCTTTGGGGCAAAAAAAATGGGCTCATATTTAACGAGCAGCAGCGGATAATTATGGAATCTGCGGTCTTAGCAGAAGGTATCATTGCTGAAAATCCGATCATCAGTGTGGAAAATTATCAAACAGCCGCCACAATTAATATTAGCAATATACAGCCACAAGCTGTGACAGTGTTATACCGCTTGTATTGGTATGATGAGCAAGGGCTGAGAATTGAAACATCCGCTGTTTTAACACAACAAATTCCAGGAAATTCGATGGTGACTGTTAATGCTGTGAGTCTTTCACCTTTAGCGCGCAATGTCCGTATTTATATATTCTTACCACCAAAGGCTGGAGAATAGTCATGAAACACGTTTTATGGGTTGCAATTGCAACGTTATTATTAGCTGGTTGTCCCTCTTATCCTCCGCAAGAGCCGGTTAAACAACCGCCAATCGTACCTGTAGAGCCTGAACAACCGCCACAAGTGACACCGCCACCACCGACAGATAAAGTACCTACACCACCAAAACAGCAAACTACGAATTGGTCTGCATCGATTACCCCTTTGGTTGGGCAAATGGCATCAGCGGAAGGTGTTGAAAGTGGTAAAGTGTTGTTGGTTGATTCGGTAAAAAATAATACAAATGGTTCTTTACCTGTACAAGTTGTCACCGGTGCCATGACCACTGCGGTTGAAAATACGCAACGCTTCAAGGTTGTGCCACAAAGTGTTGTGAGTTCGGCACGTAAAACATTGGGTTTATCACAAGATGATAGCCTTGTGACACGCAGTAAAGCGATTGGTTTAGGGCGTTACGTGCAAGCGGATTATGTCATTTACAGTGTTATTTCAGGTTCAACTAAAGAGCGCAATATTGAAATGCAGCTAATGGAAGTGCAAACAGGCGAAATTGTTTGGACGGGTAAACACACGATTGAGTAGTAAAAATCTGCACAATGAAAAGTCGAGCAGTAACCAGCTGAGTAATAAAAAGTGAATAACAATAATGCGTTATTCTCTTTGCTTATGCGTTATTTTCCTCATGTATTAACGCAAAATTGGGAGATAACGCCTTTAGCTGGTTTGTCTGGAGGCACATATTTATTACAAACTCGGTGTGCCCATCAGCGTATTAGTCTTATTGCTCGTGCCGATGGACAAACTCAGTCATCTTTATATGTTGATCGCGATAAAGAAGCACGAATTTTAAAGCAACTTGAACAATTTCCTTATGCCCCGAAATTGATTGGCCGCAATAGTCATTGGTTATTATTAACGTGGTGCGTAGGGCAAAACCCTCACTATACCACCTTTGTCTCTCCTGAATTTCAAGCAAAGCTCGCTAACATTGTTGCGCAGTTGCATTGCCATCCTTTATTAAATTATCGCTTACAATTGAGAAATGAAATTGCGCATTATGGTGCTCTTATCGATAAAAAGCGCCTATCGCCAAGGTGGAAAAAAATTCATCATCAATTTTTGACGATGAAAATGCCGAAAACATTAAAACTTGCGCCGGCGCATATGGATATTCATAGTGGAAATGTTGTCAGTAACAGTGATGGGAAAATAATGCTGTTAGACTGGGAATATGCAGCGAATACGGATATCGCATTTTCATTAGAAACTTATTTTCAATTCAATGAGCTTACTTTAAATCAGCAAGATTTCTTTCTTCATCATTACTGTGATGTCAGTGGTGCGTATAGCGATAAAATACGGCTAGCTAAGCACTGTCATTTATGGACGCCATGGGTAAAATATATGATGTTAATGTGGTATGAAGTGCAGTGGAATGAAAGTCATCAGCCGCAGTTTTTGCTACAATCACATTCATTAAGGCAATATTTCAATTTACTTGGTTGATAGTTAACGCTGATAACTGAGTTGATAATCATTTGTAGAATAGTTTAATAAGCGAGGCAGGATATGGGTCCGATAATGCTGGATGTTCAGGGATATGAGCTGGACAATGAAGAGCGCGAAATATTAGCCCACCCCTTAGTTGGCGGTTTGATTTTATTTACCCGTAACTTTCATGACGCCGCTCAATTAAGAGAATTAGTGCGTCAAATCAGAGATGCATCAAGACATCGCTTATTGATAGCTGTCGATCAGGAAGGTGGACGTGTACAGCGTTTTCGTGATGGTTTTACCGCCTTACCTTCAGCACAAGCTTTTGCTGAGCTAAACAGCCAAATGGATGGTGCAAAACTTGCTCAAGAAGCAGGGTGGTTAATGGCATCCGAAATGATAGCGATGGATATTGATATCAGCTTTGCGCCCGTTTTAGATTTAGGTCATCAAAGTATTGCGATTGGAGAACGTTCATTTCATGATAATCCTGAGATTGCAATGCTGATGGCTGAGCGTTTCATTAAAGGTATGCACAGTGCTGGAATGAAGACCACAGGTAAACATTTCCCTGGGCATGGTGCTGTAAAAGCTGATTCACATAAAGAAACGCCTCGTGATGAGCGTTCATTAGAAACCATTCGTGGTAAGGATATGTCGATTTTTAAAGATTTTATCCAGCGAGATTTATTAGATGCCATTATGCCAGCTCATGTTATATACACTCAGGTAGATGAACGTCCTGCAAGTGGTTCGCCATTTTGGTTGAAATCAGTGCTTCGTGAGCAACTTGGCTTTAACGGGGTTATTTTTTCTGATGACCTCTCTATGGAAGGCGCGGCTATTATGGGAAGTTACCCTGAAAGAGCTAGCGCTTCTTTAAATGCGGGTTGTGATATGGTTCTTGTTTGTAATAACCCTGAAGGAGCTGTGAGTGTTTTGGATAATTTACCAAAACAACAAAATAGCCAAGCCTCTAAGTTATATCATAGTGGTCGTCAATACAGTTTGAAAGAGTTGCAAAGTGTAGAGCGTTGGAAAGATGGTCATCGTCAATTAGTCAATTTGCACCAAAAATGGCAAGAGCATCGTCAGTAGTTTTATTGAATTTCTAATTTATCGATATCAGCTAGAAATTATATCTAGCTGATATACATCAAAATATGTAACAACCTCCGATTCCTTACCATGCTGATTCTTTGATGATCCATGTCAGATGGATAAATTTTCGATTCCCCCCTGATTAAAACATCTTCCATTACATTAATTATTGTTACTCTATCGTCCAAAATTTCACATGAGGTTAGTGAACGCAGTCGATACCCCAATAGTATTATTTCTAATCAATACCATTATTGTGCATCGGAAAAATATTGATTGTTTTTTAGCTTCATATAGTTTTAATCTCTTTTTATTTTTATTTTTTTAGGTAAATAGTCCATTAAGAGTTGGCAGTTATTAGTTAACTTGTCATATAAAACTAAAAATAGTACTGATGGAATTTACATCTAATTAGTGTGATTTCAAATTGTTAATATTATTTAACTGAAATGAAAATAATAAAAAAAGTTAAGTAATATAAAAAGATATTTATTAATAATGTTATATAGAAATAGATTGCAATGTATCCAAAATCTAATATTTCAATCTTTACTATTAAGTAATCGGTTGCTTTACCGATATGTAGAAGGTAATTACATATATCTGCATTTAAATTGTTTGGATAAATTTGAAATGTACCTAAATAGCGATTTTTAATTTTAATCGTTCAGTGGATATTAAAGTGAATACAACAGCGCAATGTGATGTAAATCACATTGAATCATAGATAAAATGCAAGTGATGTAACAGGTTGTGACAGTGATCGTTTTAATTGACGGTAAATTACGATAGCATTCAGATTATGACGAAATTATTACAATTCGAAGCTAATGAAGATTTACTCGACGAGAGATAAAAAACAAAAAAAACGCTGAACTGTTTAAGTTAAATATAACTAAATGTATGAGGATTACGCCTCATCGTACTCGTTTTGTCTATTTTTAAATAGTTATTAAGATAATAATTAAAGAGATAAGTAAGTTGATATTAGTGTTTAATTCTTTTGCGTAGAAAAATAAGATTTTAGTGTTTGAAATGGAAGTGATGTTTATTAAAAGTCAGTGAAGTTATTTTAAGCTAAATATAAAGATGGTGTTTTATTGCCCATGGCAACATGGGCAAACATAAAATTAATTCAAATAATCATTAACTAGGTTTATTCATAATGAAAGTTAAAAATTTTGTTTTACTAATGCTTTCTCCTTGTTATTTAGCCGTTACTGCAGCGAATGCGAGTAACTGGGAAGATACAATCAAGGAAAATTCGTTTGTTGCTGATTCTGAACTTGAGATTTCTACACGTAATATGTGGAAGTATTTAAAAACAGAAAATCGTTTTGACAAAGAAGAACAACGTTATAAAAAACAAGTCGCACAGGCTTGGGGTCAAAACTTACAACTTGATTATAAATCAGGTTATTTCGCTGATGTTATCGGGTTTGATGCTTCGTACTACGGTGGTATTAAACTTGCGGCAAGTAAAGACTTCGCCTCTCGTGCAATTTTGTATAACGATGATGGTGAAGCTAAAGGCTATAACAAAATTGGTCAACGCTACGCTAAAGTAAAACTTGATTTTGAACCTGTTAAAATAAATGGTAAAGCAGGTTGGTTTACACTGAAAAACAAGGGTATTTTTACTAACTCCCAACGTCTTTCTCTTAATACCTATAGCGGTTATTACACCAATACTGCACTCGGTGATTGGAATTTAGACTTGATGTATCTCGACAGTAAAGTAATGCGTCGTGATAGCCCTAATATTGATAAAATGTATTTTGATGACGGTAATGGTAAACGCCATGTCCTTGATCACGTAATTACGGGTGGCATCAATTATGAAACAAAACCGCTGAAAGTTTATTATTTCTATGGTCAAGCAGATGATGTATTCCGTCAACAAGGTCTCGAGGCTAAATATAAACTAACATCGGACGTTACACTGGCTTCTCAAATTTATAATCATGAGTATGGCAGTGACGGAAAACGTACTACTGAAAAAAATACAAAACGCAATTTTGATAAGAGAGCATGGCACTACGCGGGTACTGTCGAGTGGAAAGTGCCAGAAACGCCTTGGACTTTGGGTGCAGGCTTAACACATACCACGGCGAAAAAAACCAATGGCGTGGGTCAATTTGCACGTAATCCAATCGGTAATACGCGAGGTCGTTTTAATTCACCAGCCTACTCAGATATCGACTATGTTCGTGATGGCGAAACAATGTTAGGACTTTCTGCTGAATATCAAATTAATCCAGATCTCTCAGTGGGTGTTCGTTCTAACTATAGTGAATTCTCTTATGAAGGCGAAAAATTAAGACAAGGCCAAGCAGGTTTGTTTAGTTATTGGACGCCAATGAAGAATTTATCAATCTCTTTAAGCGGTGGTTATGGCTGGCACCATGAGCAAGAATCTGATTATTCTACACCGAAATTATATAATGGCCATTCACAGCGCGCGCATTCATTATCGGGCTCTATGACAACCACATATCGTTTCAAAATGTTCTAGAAAGTAGATGTTTATAAAAGGTAATAATAAATGAAACATAAAATTGGGTTACTCACAGTGCTTGTTGCTGGTGCATTAATGGCTGGTTGCGCACCTAAAACGACTAATGATAATTTGAAAGTTCAAGTTATTGGTATCAATGACTTCCATGGTGCACTTCAAGCACCAGGTGATGGTGAATTAGGTGGTATTGAGTCTATCGCGACCCTTATCAATCAATTAAGAGCTGAAAATAATAAAACGATCGTGGTGGGTGCAGGGGACTTAGTGGGAGCGAGTCCGCTACTTTCATCCATGTTTTATGATGAGCCTACGATTGAAGCTTTAAGTGCAATCGGCATGGAAACCAGCGCCGTTGGTAATCATGAGTTCGATAAAGGTAAAGAAGAGCTTTTAAGAAAACAAAATGGTGGCTGTCATCCAACTGCGGGTTGTGTCGGTAAAGACTCATTTGCAGGGGCTGATTTCAATTATTTAGCAGCTAACGTTATCGTGAAAGAAACGGGAAATACGCTGTTTCCTGCTTACTTTATCAAAGAGTTTGACGGTGTCCCCGTTGCATTCATTGGTCTAACACTTGAAGGTACGCCTGCGATTGTTACACCAAGCGGAACTGCGGGTTTAGAGTTCAAAAATGAAGTTGAAACTATTAATAAGCAAGTGCAATTGTTAAAAGCACAAGGTATTAATAGTATTGGTGTGTTGATCCATGAAGGTGCGACTCAACAAATTGATACCAAGAAAAAAGATATAAACCGTTGTGATAATATCCAAGGTCCAATCGTGGATATCGTGAAGCAATTAGATGGTGCTGTGGATTTTGTTGTTAGTGGACATACACATCAAGCTTATAATTGTGAAATTAATGGTAAAACAGTGATTTCTGCACAATCTAACGGGACATTGATTTCTCAACTGAATATCGAAATTGATAGAAAAACGAAAGATATTGTTAGCATTGACGCTAAAAATATCCCAGTTGAAACTAAGCGATATGAGAAAAATCCTGAGTTAACCACGTTTGTGCAAAAGTATGAGCGTATTTCTTTACCTATCGCCCAACAAGTGATGGGAACATTAAATGGCTCAGCGGATAAAAAATTATCGCCAGCGGGTGATTCAACACTCGGTAAAATTATTGCAGACGGACAATTGTATTCAGCCTCTTCAAAAGAAGCTGGCGGTGCACAAATTGCCTTTATGAATAGTGGTGGTATCCGTGCTGATTTGAAAGCAGGCGAGTTAACTTATGGTGATATCTTCACTGTGCAGCCTTTCTCAAATGTAATTGTGACTCAGTCATTAACTGGCGCTCAAATTAAGCTTGCACTAGAACAGCAATGGGATCGTGCTCGTCCACAAATTATGCCAGTTTCCAAAGGTTTCTATTATGAGTGGGACGATAGTCGTGCAGTTGGCGATAAAGTCATTCCAGGCTCAATGAAGCTTAACGGTAAGCCAATTGATATGAATAAGAGTTATCGTGTTGCTGCCAATGAATTCTTGGCAACAGGTGGAAGTCGTTTCTCTGCATTCAAAGAAGGTAAAGACCGTGTTTATGGTTTACCTGACAATGAAGCATTGATGCAATACTTCAAAGATAATTCACCAATTGCATTACCAACGGATACACGTATCAAAAAAGTTAAATAAGGTGAGTTTACCTATCAGCGTTGGATGACGCTATGATTTAACATTGAACAAACCCTGAAAGTAAATGACTATTTTCAGGGTTTTTTATCGCTATAATTCCTTCTCATTTTTTTGACTATTTCATCATAACTTCCTCAATTTTAATCCAAATATCACAATATAAATGATTACGTTATGGCTAATTTATTTTGATATGTAAAATATTAATGATTCGTATTATCAAATAGCTTGGACGGATTATCATAAATTGATTAATATCAGCATGGTCAGCGCTATCTGGATTCCTTTTTTTCAAAAAATGATTTGACGATTGTGATCGTTGTCATAATAATCAACTAAATTGATATTGATCAATATTTGGTATGACCAATGCGCCAGTCGTGATATTCTTTATTTTATTCGAGTTAATAGTGGTTAATTATTGTTATTAAAGATGTTTATGATGAGAAATCTTTAATAACATTAATATATTTTGTATTGAGGAAATTATGACCTTATCTCAACCTAAGATTGTCGTTATAGGTGGTGGTGCTGGTGGTTTAGAGCTGGCAACTCGCTTAGGACGCAAATTGGGCCGCAAAAAACGTGCCGAGATCACTTTAGTTGACCGTAATCCAAGTCATTTATGGAAGCCGCTATTACATGAAGTCGCTACGGGTTCATTAGATGATGGTGTAGATGCTATTAGCTATCTTGCCCATGCACGCCATAATGCATTTCATTTCCAATTGGGTTCGTTAACAAATATTGACCGTGAAAATAAAAAAGTGATTTTAGGTGAATTGCGCGATAAAAATGGCGAGTTATTAGTGCCATTGCGTGAATTACATTATGATTTTTTGGTGATAGCGCTCGGCAGTACCTCAAATGATTTCGGTACACCTGGGGTGAAAGAAAATTGTATTTTCTTAGATAGCCCGAACCAAGCGCATCGTTTTCATGATGAAATGCTTAATTTATTTCTTCGTTACTCGGTTCGTGATAATGCTGAAGAAAAAGTTAATATCGCGATTGTTGGCGCGGGTGCAACGGGTGTTGAGTTATCGGCTGAGCTCTATAATGCTGTTGAACAATTGACGAGTTATGGTTTCAAAGGTTTAGATACTGATGCATTAAACGTCACTTTGGTTGAAGCGGGGGAACGAATTCTACCTGCTTTACCTCCTCGAATTTCGGGAGCCGCACATCAAGAGCTGAACAAGCTCGGTGTCAATGTATTGACTAAAACGATGGTAATAAGTGCCGATAAAGAAGGTCTTAACACTAAAGATGATGGCAAAATTTATGCAGACCTTATGGTTTGGGCTGCTGGAATTAAAGCACCAGACTTTATGAAAGATATTGCGGGGCTTGAAACTAATCGTATTAATCAATTAGTAGTCAAACCGACGTTACAAACAACTCTCGATGATTCGATTTTTGCTATTGGTGATTGTGCCTCTTGCGCTAAGCCCGAAGGTGGATTTGTCCCGCCAAGAGCACAGTCTGCCCATCAAATGGCAAGTCGTTGCTATGATAATATTATTGCGATTATGAAACAAAAACCGCTTAAAGATTATATCTACAAAGATCACGGTTCTTTGGTTTCGTTGTCGCGTTTTAGTACCGTGGGTAGTTTGATGGGTAATCTGATGCGTGGAGACATGATGGTTGAAGGGCGTATTGCTCGATTTGTCTACATTTCGCTATATCGAATGCATCAAATAGCGCTTCATGGTTATGTGAAAACAGGATTGATGATGCTAGTAGGAAGTATTAACCGTATTATTCGACCTAAATTAAAACTTCATTAATTCAATCTTTAAAAATAGCGGTTAGGTATTTATTGGCAATAAAAATTCACCTTATTATATTAGGGTGAATTTATTGCTATGATGGGATCTTACTGCTTGACCACTCATTACCGCCCGAAACTAATTACAATGGTTATTATTTCTTTTGTTATGTATTTAAACGAATCTGTATTTAGAGATAGTTGAGATTTATGTATTTTGTTGTTAAATATAATTGATTTTATAAGTAAAGTTTAATTAAATAAATTTTAATTGTTACGAATTAAATAATTATTTAATTGTTTTTATGATAGAAAGCACATTAATTATTTAAAAAATATTATGACCTTATATTAAATAAATACGAAATATAATTAATGACTATTTGGAAAATTTTATAAAAAAGTTTTTTGGCTAAATGTTAGTCAAGGTTAGATTGTCTAAATTGAAGTTTATTTTGTATGTATTTTGTGCGTGATTTTTTAACATCATGATTAATATTGATTTTATCCTGTGATATCATTGGTGTAATATTGTTATTTTGGATAGAAGATAACATTAAATCTCGACTCATTTTGGGGGTATGCTATTAGAGTGACTTAATGTTTATAATTGTTTCAAAATATTATTAAAATAATATTTTGAAAATTAGGATTATTCTAAAAAACCTTATTTACTGTAGGTAATTATCGAATTATCCTAATTAATTGCTACAATAGATTCATTCTGTTTTTTTATAAGGGCATTCTATGAAGCTTAGATTTAAGTTGTTAACAGCATCAGTAGTTTGCCTTACTGTAATCTTAATTATAGCATTCCTAATAACTTCATTTTCTCGCTCTCCAGAAGCTAAATTAGCAACGGTATTATCTACAGAACCTATTAAATCAAATCGTATTATTGAATATGAAAATTGTGCAGTAACTGGGGTGCCAGGTACTTTTAGTCAAGAATCACTTTCCCGTTTTCATCCTGCGCAAAATGAATGCAAAATAGTGTTTATGATTGAAGCACTACAAGATAAATCATTTCCTTTCTTTTCAGATAGTCATCAACGAACTTGTGTGATTACTAAAAAAATGGAACTGGTTATCGTCGGATATGATGTGGTATATCGGATAGGGGATACAGTCGGTAAGGTTAGAACAGCTTATGACCCCGGCTTATTTATTCCATTGAATGAAGATGGCCGCTTAAATTTAACGGTGTCTAATAGTGCTGTCTGTGAGACATTACGAAGTGACGTTAAGGATTTAGCCCCTTTTTACTGTATCAAGCAAAACGAATTACTGACGAATAATGACCCTTCCTCCATTTTGGAATTAAAACCCAGCAAAAATACCTATGGTTTTTTCGAGTAATAGCTTATTTTTGAATCATACCAATTGAAGTGATAAAAAAGACTATCAAGGTTTATTTCTGATAGCCTTTCTTGTTATCTATGATAATTGATGCTCTTCAAAATCCGTCAGTAGCTGCTTAATAAATTCGATTCTACCGACTCGATCACTCAGGTCATTGAAGAATTTCAATCGTACAGGGCCATCTAAACGATAGGTTTGTGGTTGTCCTTGTAATAAGCTGATTAAAAAGCTTGGGTCGACTTTATTTTTCTCACCAAACTCAATAAATCCACCTTTTTCATGGGCTTCAATTCGTTTCACACCAAGAGCTTGTGCTTGTAGTCGTATCGCAGCGTTAGCGAGCAAGAATTTACCTGCATCTGGTATTTTACCAAAACGGTCAATTAGTTCTGTACGTAACTCATTCAGCTCGAGTGAATCTTTGGCGCTAGCAATGCGTTTATAGAAAGAAAGTCTGATATTTACATCATGAATATAATCATCAGGCAACAAGACTGGCATTCTTAATTCAACTTCTGTTTGTTGATTCGTTAAATCTTCAAGGGAAGGTTCACGACCTTCTTTTAATGCATCCACGGCGCTTTCTAGTAATTCCATATATAGCGTGAAGCCTATGGTTGTCATTTGTCCACTTTGGTCATCACCCAGTAATTCACCTGCTCCTCGAATTTCTAAGTCATGGGTTGCAAGTGCAAAACCTGCGCCGAGATCTTCTAATGACGAAATAGCTTCAAGGCGTTTATGGGCATCAGCTGCCATCGCTTTCGGGTGTGGCGTCAGTAAATAAGCATAAGCTTGATGATGGGAGCGACCAACACGACCTCGTAGCTGGTGTAATTGTGCTAAACCGAAACGATCTGAACGTTCAATCACAATTGTATTGGCTGTTGGGATGTCGATGCCCGTTTCAATGATAGTGGTACAAATAAGGACATTAAAACGTTGATGGTGAAAATCGGTCATTACCCGTTCTAATTCACGCTCTCGCATTTGTCCATGCCCCACAACAAAGCGGGCTTCAGGGACTAATTTCTCAAGACGCTCTTTCGTTTTCTCTATATTTTCTACGTCGTTGTATAAATAGTAGACCTGCCCGCCGCGCAAGGTTTCACGTAATATTGCCTCACGTACGATTAAATCGTCATATTGGCGAACAAAGGTTTTAACCGCTAAACGACGCGCTGGTGGTGTTGCAATGATAGATAAATCACGCATACCACTCATTGCCATATTTAGTGTACGGGGAATTGGCGTGGCTGTTAGGGTTAAAATATCGACGTCTGCTCGCATGGCCTTAATGCGTTCTTTATGACGGACACCAAAACGATGTTCTTCATCCACGACCAACAGACCTAAATCTTTCCAGATGATATCTGGCTGAAGCAGTTTGTGAGTACCAATTAAGATATCAACTTTACCTTCAGCGGTTTCAGCAATAATTTGTTGTTGTTCTTTTGCTGTTTTGAAGCGCGACAGCATTTCAATCTTAACCGGCCAATTTGCAAATCTATCTCTGAAATTATCAAAATGTTGCTGAGCAAGTAGGGTAGTCGGCACTAATACAGCAACTTGTTTATTATTGTTGATCGCAAGAAATGCTGCTCGCATAGCAACTTCAGTTTTACCAAAGCCGACATCACCACAAACTAATCTATCCATGGCTAAAGGTTGGCACATATCACTTAAAACAGCATTGATTGCCATTTCTTGGTCAGGCGTTGTTTCAAAAGGAAAACCTTGGCAAAACTCTTGATATTGTTGTTTGTCATGTTTGAAAGCAAATCCAGCTTTTGCTGCACGCTGAGCATAAATATCCAGCAACTCAGCGGCCACATCGCGTACTTTTTCAGCGGCTTTTTGGCGCGCTTTGCCCCAACTATCGCTCCCCAATTTATGTAATGGGGCATTTTCATCCGCTCCACCTGAGTAGCGGCTAATTAAATGTAATGATGATACGGGAACATACAGTTTATCTGAGCCTGCATAAGTCAGTATGAGGTATTCGGCTGTTATACCGCCAGCTTCAAGTGTGGTTAACCCTTGATAGCGGCCTACACCATGCTCAATATGAACAACAGGTTGTCCTGGACGTAATTCAGCAAGATTACGAATTAAGGTATCTGTATTAATGGTGCGGCGGTTATCAGCACGCCGGCGAACAACTCGCTCTCCAAGCAAATCACTTTCACAAATCAGTGCCCTGTGTAAGCTTGATTGAATAAATCCATGCTCTGCTGCACCTAGCGTTATTGCAAAACGGCTCGTGGTTTGATGCGTATAGTCATCAATAATCTCAGGGCGAATTTTCAAGCGTGCTAATAATTCTGTAACAGTTTCACGGCGGCCTTCGCTTTCTACTGAAAAAACAACGGTACCATCAAATTGTTCTATAAATTGGCGCAGTTTCTCTAACGGGGTTTTACTTTGCCCTTGGGTACTGATATCCGGCAATGGTAGATAATCTAAATTAGTATTGGCGGCTTTATCTGCTAGTTTTTCTGCTGATAGTTGAACTCGAGGCCATTTTTTTAATGATTGATTAAGTTGTTCAACGGTCAACCATAAATCTGCGGGTGGTAGCAACGGACGCATCGGGTCAACGCTACGACTTTCAAAACGCTGTTGGGTATCAGATTGAAAACGTTCTGCGGCTTCTTGCAAACTTTGTGAGACAAATAAGGTGTTATCGGGAAAATAATCAAAAAGCGAACTTAGTGGCTCGGGGAAAAAGAGCGGTTGCCAATATTCAATGCCTGTTGGTAGTGTGTTTTTACTGACTTGTTGATAAATATGTTCAGGATCTCGACGAACTTCAAAGCGTTCGCGCCATTGACTACGAAAGCGTTCAATTGCCTCTTTGTCTGTAGGGAATTCATGAGCCGGTAATAAATTAATGCTCGTCACTTCGTCAAGGGTTCGTTGAGAATCCACATCAAAAGTACGTAAACTATCAATTTCGTCATCAAAGAAATCAAGACGAAATGGTAATGAACTTCCCATCGGGAATAAATCGAGTAAAGCGCCTCTTATGGCGTATTCACCATGTTCTAAAACTTGTTCGACATGGCGATAGCCTGCTTTATCGAGCTCTATTGTCAAGTTTTCGCGCGAAAGTTTATCGCCTTTTGCCATTACGAGTGCATGACTGGTTAAAAAACTCGATGGACACACTTTCTGCATTAAGGTATTAACCGGTAAGATTAATGCGCCTTTTTGCATTGTTGGCAAATGATAAAGTGTCGATAAGCGATGAGAGATAATTTCTTGATGAGGCGAAAAATTATCGTAAGGCAAGGTTTCCCAATCCGAGAGTGTTTCGATTGGATGATGAGAAAACTGTTGCATTTCATCTCTCAAGCGTAATGCATTTTGCATATCGCGAGTGACAATAACGACAGGGCCTTGATGACGTTCCATCATCTGTGCACATTCAAGGGCACCAGCTGCACCTATTAGGCATCCTAAATGGCGAACATCGCCACTACGGCTAGGCAGTTCATAACGAGTTTTTAACGACATAAAAATATTCGGCTTCTCACAGCTATTAGTTAAAAAATTAAGCGACTAGCTAAACTTGCAGTTCAGTTACCGATAAAAAATTATCAATAAATTAGTCCGCTTTACTCCATGATTTGTCTGAAAGTAACGCAAATAGGTATATCAATAATAAAAAAAACCACAAAAGCAGGGTTGGGTGGTTCCATTCATCTATCGTACCCTTTATTATCGCTAAACACTTCGCTTTGGCAACAGGGGCATCAAAGATTTCATGCACCAATCTGTCTCAATATTCATAGGTCTGCGCTATATGCGCGGACGAGCTGCTGATAAATTTGGTCGTTTTGTTTCCAGTTTATCGGCAATAGGTATCACACTTGGGGTTACGGCATTAATTACAGTAACTTCAGTAATGAACGGCTTCGAGCGATCGCTACAAGATAGCATACTTGCATACATGCCGCAGGCTATATTGACATCAGCAACTGGAAATATTGACCCAAAAGCACATCCTCTTTCTGACCTACAGCACTTGCAGGGGGTGAACTACATTACTCCTACAGTGCAATCGGATGTGGTCTTACAAAGCCGTACCAACGTTGGTGTCGGTATGATGACAGGGGTTAATGTTAACGAGCCATCTCCGTTATTGGATAAGCTGATTAGCGGCGACCGTAAAGAACTTGTCGAGGGAAGTTACAATGTTTTTTTAGGGAGTCGATTAGCGGAAACCTTAGGGCTTAAGCGTGGCGATGATGTGCGTTTAATCATACCTGGAGTGAGCCAATTAACACCGATGGGGCGCATTCCGAGTCAGCGACTATTTACCGTCGCGGGTATTTTTCAAACTAATGGTGAAGCTGATACGAGCGAATTAATTGTTGCGCAGTCAGATGCCGCTAGAATTTTACGTTACCCTATTGGCCATGTGACAGGGTGGCGATTATTTTTGGATGAGCCTCTCAAAGTAGATATTTTGAGTAAGCAAATTTTACCTGACGGGCTTGTCTGGACGGATTGGCGTGAACGCAAAGGTGAGTTTTTTCAAGCTGTTAAAATGGAAAAAAATATGATGGGATTATTGCTCAGCCTGATTATTGCGGTTGCAGCATTTAATATCATTACATCACTTTCTTTGCTTGTTATGGAAAAGCAAGGAGAGGTGGCGATCCTTAAAACATTAGGATTAAAGCGTGGTCGTATATTGGCGATATTCATGATCCAAGGTGCAGGGGCTGGTATTATTGGTACTTTAATCGGCACGTTCTTGGGTATATTGCTTTCGAGCCAATTGAATGTATTGATGCCGTTAATTGGTTTGCTACCTAAAGGGGTGGCATTACCCATTGTACTTGATTACCCCGGTATTTTAATTATTGCACTTTCCGCTATGTTTATTTCGTTGCTTGCTACGCTATACCCTTCTTGGCGTGCGGCAGCGGTGCAACCTGCTGAGGCTTTACGTTATGAATAATCAACCACTTCTTGTCTGTGAAAATTTAAGTAAGGTTTATCAAGAAGGGCCAATGACGACAGAAGTGTTGAAAAACGTTAATTTTTCAATGAATGAGGGAGAAATGATGGCAATTGTCGGCAGCTCAGGCTCTGGCAAAAGTACATTATTACACCTATTAGGTGGGCTAGATACGCCTTCTCAAGGTAATGTTATTTTTAAAGGGCAACACATTAACCAGTTGTCTTCTGATTCAAGAGCTGAAATCCGTAATAAAGAATTAGGTTTTATTTATCAATTTCATCATTTATTACCTGATTTTACCGCCTTAGAAAATGTTGCGATGCCCTTATTAATTGGTGGTGTATCGAAAACACAAGCTTTTGCTAAAGCGACAGAAATGCTTACGGCCGTGGGGTTGGCTCACCGTGCGGGGCATCGCCCATCAGAACTTTCTGGTGGTGAGCGCCAACGAGTGGCAATAGCGCGAGCATTAGTGAATGACCCTGCTTTGGTACTCGCTGATGAACCGACAGGGAATCTGGACTTACGTAATGCAGATGCAATTTTTGAATTGCTAGGTGAGCTTAATCGTAAGCAACGAACTGCATTTTTAGTCGTTACTCATGATATGAAACTTGCGCATCGTTTATCACGTCAATTAGAAATGCGTGATGGACATTTACAGCAGGAACTCAGCTTGGGGGCTAACTGATGCTTAAAATGCCTCTGACGCTATTAGCGGCATTACGCTTTAGTCGAGGACGCCGCCGAACAGGCATGGTGTCTTTGGTTTCTATTGTGTCAACGCTTGGGATCGTATTGGGTGTTGCGGTATTGATTATTGGTTTAAGTGCCATGAATGGTTTTGAGCGCGAGCTAAATAATCGTGTGCTTTCAGTGGTACCCCATGGACAAATCTATGCTGTTAAACCGCCTTATAATGATTGGAAATTCACTGAGGATATTATTCGTAAAACGCCAGGCGTGCAGGGCGTTAGTCCCTATGTGAATTTTACCGGTTTACTTGAGCGTGGCGCAAATCTAAAAGCGATTCAAGTGATGGGTGTTTCAAAAGAAAGCCAATCGGAAGTTAGCGCTTTACCTCAATTCATTCTTAATGATGCATGGCAGCATTTTGAAGCAGGTAAACAATCGATTATTTTAGGCCAAGGGGTTGCTAATTCACTGAATGTAAAAGTAGGTGATTGGGTGACTATCATGATCCCAAATACGGATACTAGCTTAAAAATTCAGCAGCCAAAACGCATTCGAGTTCAGGTATCTGGTATTTTTCGTTTGAGTGGATTACTTGACCACCAGTTGGCCCTAATTCCTCTTGCGGATGCTCAAGAATATCTTGGTTATGACAATGGAATTAGTGGATTTGAAATTAAAGCGGATGACCCATTTATCGCTGATAAAGTTGTCTATGATGCAGGGTTAAGGACAATGCATCATGTCATGGTTAAAAGTTGGATTGGTGACTATGGCTATATGTACAACGATATTCAAATGGTACGAAGTATTATGTATCTAGCGATGATTTTAGTCATTGGCGTCGCATGCTTTAATATCGTTTCGACGTTAGTGATGGCGGTTAAAGATAAAAGCAGTGATATCGCAGTATTTCGTACTTTAGGAGCCAAAGACCGACAAATTCGCGCTATTTTCTTATGGTATGGCTTATTAAGTGGTCTAATTGGTTCTTTAATTGGCGTGATATTTGGTGTACTTATTTCGCTTAATTTAACCACGATGATCAAAGGATTAGAATTATTGATTGGGCATCCTATTTTATCTGGTGATGTATATTTTATTGATTTCTTACCATCAGAGTTGCACTTTATGGATGTTATTTATGTGCTAATAACAACGATTGTCCTGAGTTTATTAGCGAGTTGGTATCCTGCTCGCAGAGCAAGTAAGTTAGATCCTGCGCGTATTCTAAGTGGGCAATAGTCGCTATTAATCGTAGTGAACAATAATTTTTCTGCTCTATCCTATTGGGTTAGTTATTTTGAGTGAGCTATTCATTCGGTAACTAGCCCAATCTATTTAGTTGTGATCCCTTTGCTTATTTTTTCTAAAAATAACTGCTTATAGCTTCGTTTCTCAATTAATTCTTCCGTAAACCCATAATGGATTGCTAGATTCATAAGGCGTTGATTAAACTCATTAAGTCGCATTATGTCATCGGTCATAATTGCGAACTCAGCGAACCAACCGAAATCAGTAAGATTGTCTATTGTGATATGAACGTCGTTGAGAAAATAAATACTGCGTGTTTTCGTTAAAGTTAAATTGCATTGGTAACCTAATGTTTGCAGCATATTTTTGACATGTTGGCAGTCATCTATATTAATGGCTTTACATTCAGTAGCACTAGGACCCTTAACTATCCATAATTTGATCCCCGATGGGGTCATTTCTCTGACTGACATACTGATATTTTTATCGGCAAGTGATGTATTTTCATTATCGAAAAAATAGTCTGTTTCTATATTGTCTGAGGTAAAAACCTGAGCTTTATCGTTAATTATTTTTTGTAAAAATGCTTGAGGATCAGGTAGTTTGAATTTAATTTCAGCTTCATATTTTCCGACAAAATGTTCGCTCATGAGATTTACCTGTCTTGTCATTACCGTTTGTTTTAATTAACGGGATGGTAGCACAGGTTACTAAGTGTTTGGTTGTAAAGGTGAGACTATTTTTAGGTAAAGCACCTATTTGAACTGAATGATAAATAGGCGCTTTAAAATTGGAAGATGAGTCTGATTTTCTAAATATTAAGAGTAAAATAGCACCGTATTAATAGGCTTCTTTTTTGGTCATTTTGTCTAAATAACCCATAACAAAAGCTGAAAGAACAAAGGTGAGGTGGATAATGACGTACCACATCAATTTGGTATTTTCTATATTTTGTAGGTTCATAAAGATTTTTAGTAGATGAATCGAGGAAATGGCAACAATCGAAGCCGCAACTTTATTTTTTAATGAAGTTGCATCCATTTTGCCAATCCAACCTAGTTTATCACTACTATCAGGGATACTAAGTTGAGAAACAAAGTTTTCGTAACCTGAAAACATGACCATGACTAATAAGCCACCGACTAATGCCATATCAATCAATGATAATAACGTGAGGATGAGGTCAGCTTCTGGAATGGCGAGGATATTAGGTAAAATATGAAACAGTTCTTGGAAGAATTTAATTGTTAACGTAAGCAATGTAAGTGAAAGCCCAAAATAGATAGGGGCGAGGATCCAACGTGATGCATACATTGTTTTTTCGAAGAACTTTTCCATGAAAACCCTTTTAAGTGATAAAAATGATAACAGATAAAACTGTATGTCACATTTTAGCGGTTTGGGGGCATGTGGATAAAGGTTTTTTTGTTAATATTATGATTTAGGGTGTTAAGCTGACGTAACTATCCTTTTTAACCGTCAGTCATTTAATGAATTTAGCATTGTTTTGTCTGTATTCATGATGGTGATGTGTTTGAGTGTGTTAACATTTACATCATGTAGAAGTGATATTATAAGTCATTCTTAGTAAAAATTATTTTTACAGTAAACTGTCGCCAAGACTTGTTGCTAAAACGCATGGATGAAAGGATGTTTTCTGATGTTGCGATACCGTTATAGATTAAAAAAAGTTAAAAAAAATAAGTGTGTGCGCCGCCAGCGACTTCGCAATCGGGCTTTTTATATTGATAGTAGACTAGCTGATATGAAAAAAGTGAACATTGTTGTATTAACTGGAGCCGGTATATCTGCCGAGTCTGGAATTCAAACCTTTCGTTCTGCCGATGGATTGTGGGAAGAGCATCGTGTTGAGGATGTGGCTACGCCAGAAGGCTTTGCGCGTGATCCTAAATTAGTTCAACGCTTTTATAATGAGCGCCGTCGGCAGCTACAAAGCGATGATATAAAGCCAAATGCTGCACATTTTGCATTGGCACAATTAGAAGAACTATTAGGTGATAGATTTTTACTTATCACACAAAATATTGATAACTTGCATGAAAGAGCAGGTAGTAAACGAATTGTTCATATGCATGGTGAACTGCTTAAAGTACGTTGCAGTTGGTCAAATCAGGTTCTCGATTGGAAGGGCGATTTAGCTGTTGATGAACGCTGCCATTGTTGCCAATTTCCTCAACCTTTGCGCCCGCATATTGTGTGGTTCGGTGAAATGCCATTGGGTATGGAACGTATTTATCAAGCGCTTGAAGATGCAACAATTTTCATTTCTATTGGTACATCAGGGCATGTTTACCCTGCGGCAGGTTTTGTACATGAAGCAAAATTACACGGTGCCCATACTGTTGAGCTTAATTTGGAACCTAGCCAAGTAGAAAGTGAGTTTGAAGAAAAACACTATGGATTAGCGAGTAAGGTGGTTGTTGAGTACATTAATAAGCTAGTTACTGAGCTTAATTCAGCGAACAAAATCTAATTTTTGATAGTTAGAGTCATCGAAACAGCTGAAAAGGGAGCATTAGACTCCCTTTTAGCGATTTTAGAAATAAAGTATTCAATCTGATTCTATTTTAAACGTTCTCATCCATCATCGCTGGCATGGTGATTTCTTTTACACAGGTCGCATTGCTGGTACTTAAAATAAAGCGAACAGCATTAATAACATCTTGCAGGGGGATTAACTTGCCTTCGCTGTGTTCAATAACTTCGTTTACAGGCATCGATAATGGATATTCTGTCGCTAAGTAACCTAAGTTAAGAATAGATATACCAATTTTATCCTCTCGTAATGTTTCCCTTAGGGATTGAACAATACCTCGCAGAGCATATTTAGTTGCAGAAAAAGTCACTTCTTTGCTCTTATGATTATCCAGCCCCCATGTGGAGCCAATAAGTATTATTTTGCTGTTATTGGCTAATCTTAGGTTTGCTAACAGGCTTTTTAAATTTAATAGGCATGCACTAATATTTGTTTGAATGATATTGAGTAATTCGAGATCATCAGAGGATTCAAATGTATATTCTTCAGTAAATGCTAATTTTTCCCAGATACCGACGTTATAAATAAGCGTATTTATAGGGCGTTCACCCACTTTGTTTTTAATCATTTGTGCGCAGTTTATTTGATTAAGGTCGGCTTGGATCCAATGAAAATTATCTGCTTTAAACGGCGGCACAGAACGTGAGACCCCATAAATAAAATCTTTTTCGGAGGGTATTCCTTCAATAAGTGCTTTGCCTAAACCTTTACTCACACCATAAATTAAAAATGTTTTTGACATTTGATTACCTGTAAAATTAAGTGTAAATACACCTTATTTTTATAAGGGATAATAGCGTTACAATATTAAGTATTAGTGTATAGCATGAATGAATGGGTAGATGTTTGGTTAAATGTGCATATAAATTAATAATGTTAAATTAATACTATCGTCTCAAAAATAATTCGACTTACTGAAATAAAGCATTTATTTTTAAAGTGTTAGCATTAAAATTAACTTGACTTCATATTATTTAACTTAAGATTATTATTTCTATATTAAACCATGAGGTATAGTTACAATAATACTAAATTATTATTGATATCCTAATTATTAGGTAGTTGATAGTCAATAAGATGCTATTTTGAGTAAATAGAGAGTAGTTAACGAATTAACTATTCAATTTTTATTTAAAAAATCACCTGCATTAACCTCAAAGCTGATTTGAAACAATAATTGTTTGTGTGATCTTTCCCATAATATGAATATTAATATTAAGGGGGATGGAGTATGGACAAACTCTTGGAGCGGTTTTTTGAATATACTGCTTTTGATACACAATCAAAACTGAATGCAAAAACAGTACCTAGTAGCAGTGGCCAACTAAAATTTGCCCGTGCGTTGCATAAAGAACTGAATGAGTTAGGATTTGAAAAAGTGACATTGACTGATCAAGGTTGCTTGACGGCCTATTTGCCATCAAACGTTGATTGGGATGTGCCAACTATTGGATTTATTTCTCATCTGGACACGGCGCCTGACTTTTCGGGCAAAAATGTTTGTCCACAAGTGCTAGAAAATTATCGTGGTGGTGATATTGCATTAGGGATTGGCGATGAAGTTTTATCCCCCGTGATGTTCCCTATATTGCATCAAATGATAGGTAAGACTCTTATCATGACTGACGGTAAAACGTTACTTGGTGCTGATGATAAAGCGGGCATTGCCGAGATAATCACTGCGCTAGTGCGCTTGAAAGCAAATAATACGCCACATGGAAAAATTTGTATTGCTATCACACCTGATGAAGAGATAGGGCGTGGGGCTCGTCATATTGATTTTAAAGAGTTCGATGCGCTTTGGGCTTATACCGTTGATGGTGGCGGTGTCGGTGAGCTTGAGTATGAAAATTTTAATGCGGCCAATGTCTCCATTAAAATTGTGGGTAATAATACCCATCCAGGTATGGCTAAAGGGGTTATGGTCAATGCATTAACTTTAGCTAATCGCATTCATTCAATGTTACCTGCTGATGAAACGCCTGAAAATACTGAGGGTTATGAAGGATTTTATCATTTGACCTCGATTAAAGGAACGGTAGAAAAAGCAGAGTTAAATTATATTATTCGAGATTTTGACCTTAATGGCTTTGAAGCAAGAAAGAAAAATGTCATTCGGATTGCTGAAAAAGTCGGAGAAGGGCTGCATCCTAGCTGTTATATCGAGCTCACTTTAGATGATACTTATTACAATATGCATAAAGAAGTAATGAAATTTCCGCATGTTGTAGAGCTAGCAAAACAAGCCATGATTGATTGTGACATTAAACCTATCATCCAACCTATTCGTGGTGGTACTGATGGTGCTCAATTATCTCATCGCGGCCTACCGTGCCCGAACATCTTCACTGGTGGATATAATTTTCATAGTAAACATGAATTTATAACTCAAGAAGGGATGGAGCAAGCGGTTAGTGTCATCATGCGTATCGCTGAGTTGACGGCAATACACGCAAGCAATAATCAATCGTAATCAAATTATATTTATCTGACTACAGTAAAACGCCCTACACAGTTCAATGTATAGGGCGTTTTGTTTATTAATAAAGGCCTATTAAGATTAATTATTGAATGCGATTATTAATATTAGTCGTCAAAATACCAGTATCCATTATTTACCAGTGCAGTAATTAATGGGATAAAATTCACATCATCAATTGCATCGCCGAGCGTCTTACTATTTACCGAATCAAATCGGCATAGGCTATCTGCTGCTTCATAACACTGAGTCTCTAAACATTCGCCATTGACAAAAAATTGGTCGCCAACACGTAGAGCTCTTAACCCGTTGAGTTTGTACAAAGTTTCATCTTGAGTTTTCAACAAGTCATAAATTTCTTCTTGCGTATATGGCGGCTCTGGTGGTGCAACATCTAATTCATGGCGAGATTGAGAAATGTACTCACCTAACCACTTGCGGAATAATTCAGGGTCATTAATCAGAGAGACCATCATTTCACGTAGCTTAATTTGCTCACCTTGCAAAACTTCGGCGGGATTATCACGAAATGATAAATCAGGATCGCTATAGCGATAACTCCCAAGATCATTCGAAATCAAATGGTCGGCAAAGCTACTAATCAGTTCACGGGTATTTGGCGCGCGAAAGCCTACAGAGTAGTTTAGGGAAGGCTCGATGGCATAACCTTCATGTGGGAATCCAGGTGGAATATAGAGAATATCTCCAGGTTCCATCTCTTCATCAATAATCGCATCAAATGGATGGACTTGGAGTAGGTCGGGGTGAGGGCTGTGCTGTTTCATTGGGATTTTTTCCCCAACGCGCCATTGTCTACGACCTTCACCTTGAATAATAAACACATCGTATTGGTCAAGGTGTGGGCCTACGCCACCCCCAGGTACTGAATAAGAAATCATTAAGTCGTCCATGCGCCAGTCAGATAATACTCTGAATGGTTTCATTAGCGCCGAGCTTGGGTGATGCCAATGATCAACGGCTTGAACGAGTAGTGACCAATTTTCTTCACCTAAGTGTTCATAGCTTTCAAATGGGCCATGACCCACTTGCCAATTTCCTTCTTTGTGGCTGACTAGACGGCTATCAACCTCATTTTCCATCGCTAATCCCGCAAGTTCATCAGGCGAGATAGGATCAATAAAACGCGTAAAACCCTGTTTAATAAGCAGCGGTCGTTTCTGCCAATGACTGTCAAGAAAACTCTGCCAGTCAAGATTCAGTTTATAATCCATCTTATTGTCCCTATTAGAAAACATGTCGTAAATAGTATACCTGAAATGGCCTGCAATACAGGGTCTAAATAGCTTCACATCACAGATTAGCTATCTTCAATGACCATCTGTTGCCTAAAAGTGACGATAACGCGGGCTCCACCAAGTGGGCTATCAATAATTGAGATTTCGCCATCATATTGGTCAATAATATCAACAGCAATAGATAAGCCAAGACCTTGCCCAGGACGCAAGGTGTCCGCACGCTGTCCTCGAATAAAAATGACATTTCGTTTGTTTTCAGGTACGCCAGGGCCATCATCATCAACGGTGATGGTTAAACTGTCTTGTCCTACAGCAGCTGTTACCTCAACAAATTCAAGACAGTATTTACAGGCATTTTCCATCACATTACCCATCACTTCCATAAAGTCATTAGGTTGTCCTAACCATGTGATTTCAGGTGAGATATCGACAGTAATAGATACGCCTTTGTGCAGATAGACCTTATGAAGTGCGCTCGCTAAACTATCAATAATGGAAGGAACTGATGAGATTTCACGTAATATCAGGTTTTCGTCACCTTGCATTGATGCACGGTGCAAATAATAACCGACTTGTTGTGAAATACGTCCAATCTGTTCCAACATGATAGGTTCTGCTTGCTCGATATTCATTTGTTTACCTGAGCGCAATAATCTAAGTGTGGATTGTATAACGGCCAAGGGTGTTTTTAAGCTATGCGTTAAATCAGAAAGTGTTGTGCGATATTTACTATAACGCTTGCGCTCATTGGTGAGCAAAATATTGAGATTGCGGACAAGCCCTCTTAACTCTGCGGGTGGATTTTCATCCAAGGTTTCTCGTTCACCTTTTTCGAGGCCGCTAATCTGCGACACCAATGATTTTATAGGGCGTAAGCTCCAGTAGGCAGCAAGCCATAATAGTGGTATCACTAAAATTAAGTTGGCGAGTAACACATAGCCAAACCATTCCCAAACTAAACCTGTTTTTTGTAAATCTTGAGGAAGTGTATCGACTACAACAATAGTGAGAGGTGGAAGATGCTCGCTTTCACTGTATTGGTTGACAGAAACGGAGTGGGTGAGAGGCTCATCGTCATTATTCATGTCGTTAAGCTTGGTATTATATTCAGGATTGTTATATAGCAGTTGACGCGTTTCTTTAATATCGGTGTCAATTTCGTATAATCCCTCTTTTCTTAGCCAATCTTGATGAATGAGTTGCTCAACATTGGGAACATCGCGTTGACGCCAAAGAACTTGACCATGGTCATCATAGATAATGACCAAAGTTGGATTATTTAACGTAAAATTAGGGGGAACACGGATATCAATTTTATTATTTTGCCACTGTGCAAGGCTATAAATTAGATTGCTTTGGCTGCGCAGCAGGGTGTAGGTCGTCTTATCAAAGCTAATCAGATAACCCAGTATGGCAACAATACCATAGGACAATGTTAGTGCGAGAATAACCGCAGAGGTCGCGCATAAAAAGCGCGCCCGTAATGATAGTGGCTTAATTTTAAATTTTCTTAATGACATATTAACCATTCACGTCGAAGCGATAACCTTGGCCACGAACGGTAACAATTACATCATTACTATGAAATTGTTGTATTTTTTTGCGTAACCGACCCATTAAAACATCAATGGTATGACTTTCTCTTAATTCTGCATCTGGATAGAGCTGGCGCATTAATGAGTCTTTGCTCACCACTTTACCATTATTACGCAGTAGTGTTTCGATGATGGTATATTCAAAGGCTGTTAGTTTGACGGGCTCACCTGCAACCGTAAATTCTTTACGTGATAAATCGATAACAAAATGGTCTAGCTCAAGTATTTGCGAGGCAAGTCCACTATTCCTGCGCATCAACGCTTGCATACGAGCAACGAGTTCTTCTAATTGGAAAGGTTTAGTTACATAGTCATCAGCCCCGCTATTCAATGCTTGCACTTTTTCTTGCCAGCTTTCTCGGGCTGTCAGGACGAGAATGGGAATAGTCACATGCATACTACGCCAGCGTTTGATCATGGATAGACCATCTTCATCTGGCAAGCCAAGATCAACTACCGCAATATCAGGGCAGCTTTCATTTAAAAAGTAGTCTGCTTCTTTTGCATCTTCCGCTGAATCAACTTGGTGTCCAAGGTCTTTGAGTTGAACGGTTAAGTGATGGCGAAGTAAAGCATTATCTTCGACGATGAGAATACGCATCTGAAAGCCTCATATTAAAAAAAGAGAGTTAACCTGTCGGTTATATTATCACTATGTTAAAAAGAGAAATCACTGACGACAAGTCATTAAGTAAATATAAGTCAAACAAACCAAAAATATACTCCAAATGATCAATTTATTGCGATTTAGTCAATTATCAAAGTGTTATTTGATCTTATCTGAGGTAGGGGGTTTATTTGTATGGGATAAGTAAAATTAATGGGGGAGTTAAGCGTCGAAATATCAAGAATGACACTGAGAAGGATATAAAGGCGAACAATTCAGAGTGAAATGTTCGCCTTTATTAAATTTAACGAGTTATTTTAAATCGTTAACAAAAGTGACAGCATAACCAATATAATTAGCTGGTGTCATTTCTTTCAAACGTGCTTTTTCGCTTTCAGGTAGTGCTAAGCTATCAATGAATTGTTTCATCCCTTCTGCGGTAACACGTTTTCCACGCGTTAACTCTTTAAGTTTTTCGTATGGTTTTTCAATGCCATAGCGACGCATTACGGTTTGAATTGGTTCAGCTAATACTTCCCAGTTTTGGTCTAACTCATCAAGCAGATGTTGTTCATTAACTTCCAGTTTATTCAATCCTTTCATTGTGGATTGATAAGCAATAAGTGAATAGCCGAGGCCAACACCTAAGTTACGCAGTACTGTTGAGTCCGTTAGGTCACGTTGCCAACGAGAAACAGGTAATTTGCTTGATAAATGGCCAAGTACCGCATTTGCTAAACCTAAATTGCCTTCTGAATTTTCAAAATCAATAGGGTTCACTTTGTGTGGCATGGTGGATGAGCCAATTTCACCCGCAATGGTTCTTTGTTTGAAGTGATTTAGTGCGACGTAGCCCCAGATATCACGGTCAAAATCTAGCACAATAGTGTTAAATCGTGAGACACAATCAAATAGCTCAGCGATGTAATCATGCGGTTCTATTTGAGTGGTGTATGGGTTCCACTGAATACCGAGTGAAGTCACGAAGGTTTCACTAAATTCGTGCCAATTAACTTCAGGATAAGCCACGATGTGAGCATTATAGTTACCCACTGCACCATTGATTTTACCGAGGATTTCAACTTGTGTGAGTTGACGATACTGGCGCTCTAAGCGGTATGCAACGTTTGCAAATTCTTTACCAATAGTCGATGGTGTTGCTGGCTGACCATGAGTACGTGATAACAACGGTAAGTCACGATATTCGTGAGCCATTGCTTTAACTTTATCAATAATTTGACGCCATTGTGGCAATAAAACATCTTTACGTGCAGTTTGAAGCATCAGCGCGTGAGACAAATTATTAATATCTTCAGAAGTACAAGCAAAGTGAATAAATTCTGAAACAGCATGTAGAGCTGGAATGTTAGCGACTTTTTCTTTTAGGAAATATTCAACTGCTTTAACATCATGGTTAGTGGTGCGCTCAATTTCTTTGATACGCATTGCATCTTTTTCGCAGAAGTTTGCAACAATTTCATCTAGGTAAGCGTTTGCGTCAGCATCAAATGAAGGAACTTCATTGATTTGAGCGGTTGCCGCCAGTTTTTGCAGCCAGCGAACTTCAACTTGAACGCGAAATTTCAGTAAGCCAAACTCACTAAAAATAGTGCGTAAAGCGCTGACTTTATCACCATAACGGCCATCAATCGGCGATACAGCGGTCAGTGAGGATAATTCCATTGGTAGCAACTCCAGATTAAAGGTGAGACAAAATATCTTTCGCCTGATTAGACAGACGGCTTCGGGAAAACATTAATTGAATACGGCTGCCGCCGACTTGCTGCCAAAGCACCGCACAACGGATACCTGCCAGTAAAGTGGCTCTAACTTTTGCTTGAACCAACGTATTTTTGAGAATGTCTGGAGAACCTGTAACTTGAATACGTGGTCCTTGAGGGCTGACAACATCCACATAAATACCCGCAAGAGCATTAAAAACACCTTCAGACATCGGTTCAAAATAGCTTGCTTGACGTTCAAATTGTTCTATACGTTGACCTAGTTGGTTCATGGCGTCTTGATTTTTATTAAGGCGGCGCTCAAGAACCATCATACTAAGCATATAGCGTGTCATTTCAGCGGATAAACCACTGTTGCCGCCTGTTAGCATGCCAAGCATTGTACTAAGGCCTGTTTTTAAATTTGCAGGATCGTTACCGAAAACATCTAATGTAGATGATGGATTCATATTCGTCAGGCTTTTGATCATAGTTTCAAGGTCTTGCTCATTAGAAACACCTTCATGAGCCAGTTTTTGAACTATATGACTTGCTTGGCAGATACCTGCCAAAGCAAGCGTGATATCGTAATAATTTTTAGCCACAGTTACTCCTGAATACGGGCTTCAATAATACCGCCACCGAGGCAAACTTCATCTAGATAAAATACTGCAGATTGCCCTGGCGTTACAGCAGCAACTGGGTAGTCGAATGCGACTTCAATTCTATCTTCACTCAGCGGTGTAATAGTACAAGGAATATCAGATTGACGATAACGAGTTTTCACCACACAGCGTAGCGGTTGCGTCATGGTTTCTCTATCAACCCAATGTAGTTGTTGAGCAATTAAGCCAACAGACATCAGGCGAGGGTGTTCATGCCCTTGAGCAACGATAAGATGATTATTTTCAACATCTTTATCAACAACATACCAAGGATCTTCTGAGCCTTCTTTGGTGCCGCCAATACCAAGACCTTTACGCTGCCCTAAGGTGTGGTACATCAAACCTTCATGCTGACCAATAGTTTCACCGTCGACGGTAATAATTGGGCCAGGTTGCGCAGGTAAATAGCGACCTAAGAAGTCACGAAATTTGCGTTCACCGATAAAACAAATACCCGTTGAATCTTTTTTCTTCGCGGTGATTAAGCCAATTTCTTCCGCGATACGACGAACTTCAGGTTTTTCAAGTTCACCAACAGGAAAGAGGCTTTTAGCGACTTGCTCATGGCTTAAGGTATATAGAAAATAACTTTGATCTTTATTGGTGTCTAAGCCGCGTAGTAGCTGACTTTTACCATCAATATCACGACGGCGCACATAGTGACCAGTCGCAATAAAATCTGCACCGAGATCTTCGGCTGCAAACTCAAGGAAGGCTTTGAATTTAATTTCTTTGTTGCACAGAATATCTGGATTTGGTGTACGACCCGCTTTATATTCAGATAAAAAATGTTCGAAAACATTGTCCCAATATTCAGCGGCGAAGTTAATTGTATGGAGTTCGATGCCTAATTTGTCACAAACAGACTGCGCATCAGCAAGATCAGTTGCCGCTGAGCAATATTCTTTATCGTCATCTTCTTCCCAGTTTTTCATAAACAGACCAACAACCTGATATCCTTGCTGCTGGAGCAAGTAGGCTGAAACGGAGGAGTCAACACCACCGGACATACCGACGATGACTTTCTTTTGGCTGTTATCTGACATGGTACTGTTATCTGACATTATAAATAGTCTCAATGCGGAAAAATCAAGCCCCATACTTTAGCATGTTGTACCCTTGTTGCACCAGAGTTAGCGGCAATATTCTTGGCGCAAGAAAAACAGAGTAAAGACTGACGCGGCTCTATTAATCGTTTTTTATTAGATCAAAATAAGCCAAATCGAGTTGATTACCCAAAGTGATCACCATAAGCAGACAGAATATCAAGGGGATAGGTGGTATTTTCTTGAAAGCAAAGGATACTTTGCGCAACTAATGGAGATCGTAAACAATTACTTTCAATAATTTGTTGTGCGCTGACCCAGTGGCAACAGCTAATGTCGCTATCTTGTGGATGTGTTTCACAGGTATTTGGTAGTTCGAGTTCAAATAAAAAACGAATAAAAGGGGTGTTATCAGGCGCTATCCATTGATGAATTTTAATTAATTTTTGCGGTGTAGCGCTGATACCTGTTTCTTCTAAAAGTTCGCGTTCGGCTGCCTGCAATAATGTTTCATCTGCTTCTAAATGCCCGGCAGGTTGGTTCCACGTAGGTTTACCATTAACCCACTCTTCAACTACTAAAAATTTGTTTTGGGCATGTACGATAGTCGCTACCGTAATATTGGGTCTAAATTTTGGGCTAGACAATTTTTACCTCCATCCATTCACCGATGGCTAAGTTTTCTAATTTGAATTCACCAATTTGATAGCGAATCAATCTTAGGGTAGGAAAGCCAATATTGGCAGTCATTCGGCGAACTTGTCGATTTCTGCCTTCATATAATGTGATTCTAAGCCAGCTTGTCGGGATATTTTTACGTTCTCTAATTGGTGGATTCCTTGGTTTAACCCAATCAGGTTGTTCAACAAGCTCGATATTTGCGGGTAACGTCAAACCATCATTTAATGTTAATCCCTGACGAAATTTAGCAAGAGCCGCCGTATCGGGTATCCCTTCTACTTGAGCATAGTATATTTTGCCCGTTTTTTTCTGAGGTTGAGTTAAGCGAGCTTGTAATTTACCGTCATTGGTTAAAATTAATAATCCTTCACTGTCCCTATCGAGGCGGCCTGCTGCATAAACATCGCTTATTGGAATATAATTCTTTAAAGTATCTCGACCTTGCTCATCGGTAAATTGTGGTAGCACATCATAAGGTTTATTAAATAGGATGACTTTACGCACAATAGGTGGTTTAGAGGGGGAGTGAGTTGCTCGTCGAGTGCGATCCGCATGGGATTTTGGTGTCAGTTTGTTATTGGTTGTTCGTTTAATGTTTGGCTTTGTCATAATCAGTTAATTATCCACATAAAATAGTGAGTAACTTTTTGTTTTTCTTTGTCTATTAAAAAATTACTCAATTGATCTTAGTTTATGTGATTTACTTGTCAAAGAATAGTAATGTGTAGAGATAATAATATTGTTATTATGCTTAGTTAAATTCAAAAAAAAGTAGGTATATAAGTAGGTATAAGTGATGAATGGAATTAATTAAAATCATCTAGTTGGCTGATAAATTGATAGAATGATTGAAAACCATGTTGAATTAGGTCGACACAAAATAGATGTTCATCTTCAGAAAAATCAATGGGATCAATTAAATTTTGTTCACTTCCAATTGCGTGACCAGATTCATGACTTAAATGTAACTCACCGCAAAACTCTAATGCAGAGGCGAAGATTTAGTTAAACTATTTAAAAATGAAAACATTACGTTGCCTGTTGCTTCCATTACCTCAATAGCAACAAGCCTAAATTTAGCAGGTTGGTTTGAGATTATTGCAATCAAGTTATTATAGGTAAGTTGGCAGCTAGGGGATAATTTTTCTGACCAAAACTATTCAAGTGTATCACTCAGTGGCAATGTAAATTTATTTAAATTACCAAAACTCATAATAAAAAATAACATGTTGGGTAAGAATGAAAGCTTTTCGTTAATCAGTCAATTTGATGAAATATTTTTAGAAAAGAAAAGGTGTTGAGCAAATTTAAATTTATGTTGTTTAATTAAATGAGAGGTTTTATTTATGGGTAACTTATTTTAAAATGATTTATTGGATTTGATTGTTTGTATTTAGTCGCTTTATAAATGTTAATTCAAATTGATATTTGATTGAAAATAATTAAGTTCATTAAAACCATTTAGTACAATAAAATCAAATTTTTATATTAATAATAAATGTATAAATAATTATGTGCTTATTAATTATGTGAGCAATACGTATTTTTAAGGCAAACTATTTTGCTAGTATGAAAATTATACGAATATGGTTTTTTGATCTTATTATTTGTTTAATTCATTATAGTAATTGTCTGTTTTTTAACCTAAAAATTGGATTGAAAATTATAATTTTAGAATTAATTGTTTGATTTAAAAGTAATTGCATGGATATTAACTTTATATTGTAATAACTAATAGATACGTTAAATGCGATCTGTATTGAAGCTTAGGCGAGTAATCATTGGCGTTCGATGCAGATTGAAGTAATATTGACAGGTCTCTTACAAAAAATTAACAAGCTAAATACGCAATTGAAAGGAGAGGTTAATGGAAAGCAAAGTAGTAGTTCCGGCAGAAGGCGCTAAAATCACCATTGATGCAAAAGGCAAACTAAACGTTCCGAACAACCCGATTATTCCTTACATTGAAGGTGATGGTATTGGTGTTGATGTGACACCTGCCATGCTAAAAGTGGTTGATGCGGCAGTGAAGAAAGCATACAACGGTGAACGCAAAATTTCTTGGATGGAAATCTACACCGGTGAAAAATCTACTCAGTTATATGGTAAAGATGTTTGGTTACCGCAAGAAACCCTCGATTTAATCCGTGATTACCGTGTATCAATCAAAGGCCCTTTGACAACTCCAGTTGGTGGTGGTATTCGTTCTTTGAATGTTGCGCTACGTCAGCAACTTGATCTGTATATTTGTTTACGCCCAGTTCGTTATTATGCGGGCACACCAAGCCCAGTAAAACAACCTGAGCTGACTGACATGGTTATCTTCCGTGAAAACTCTGAAGATATTTATGCAGGTATTGAGTGGAAAGCAGGTTCTGCTGAAGCTGATAAAGTTATTAAATTCCTTCAAAATGAAATGGGTGTAACAAAAATCCGTTTCCCACAAGATTGTGGTATTGGTATTAAGCCTTGTTCTGAAGAAGGAACAAAACGTTTAGTTCGCGCTGCAATTGAATATGCAATTGATAACGACCGTGATTCAGTGACATTAGTTCATAAAGGTAACATTATGAAATTCACTGAAGGTGCATTTAAAGATTGGGGTTATCAATTAGCACAAGAAGAATTTGGTGGCGAATTAATTGATGGCGGCCCATGGCTTAAAATTAAAAACCCTAAAACTGGCAAAGATATCATTGTTAAAGATGTGATTGCTGATGCATTCTTACAGCAAATTTTGCTGCGTCCAGCTGAATATGATGTTATCGCTTGTATGAACTTAAACGGTGACTATATTTCTGATGCATTAGCAGCACAAGTCGGCGGTATTGGTATCGCACCGGGTGCTAACATCGGTTCTGAATGTGCATTGTTTGAAGCAACCCACGGTACTGCACCAAAATATGCGGGTCAAGATAAAGTGAATCCAGGTTCAATTATACTATCTGCAGAAATGATGCTACGTCACATGGGTTGGGTTGAAGCAGCTGACTTAATCGTTAAAGGTATGGAAGGCGCAATCGCGGCTAAAACTGTAACTTACGATTTCGAGCGTCAACTAGAAGGCGCTAAACTACTGAAATGTAGCGAATTTGGCGACGCAATGATTAAACACATGTAATTTATTACGTGGTGTGATTAATAACGGGAGCCTAAAAACTCCCGTTTTATTTTGCCTTGAAAAATTCTTCTGCAAAACTCCTGCAAAACTCTTCTGCAAAACGGGCTACAAAATGAACACTATTTTATAGCTAATACCTGCCAGTTTTTCCCTCGGTCGTCATGATATTTATCTGTCATTGCTTGGCTCTTATGTCCTAATAAAGTTTTGGTATCGATGCCTTGTTCTCTATATAACCTTTCTGATAAAGAACGTTGTTCGTGAAAACTTGGCGGTGTTCCATCTTCCCACGTTAAATCAGTTTGATCTCTGATCCTTTGAAATAGGGTAGTTATTGCATTCCCTGTCACTTGCCCACCTCTTTTTGCTTGCGAGGTAGTATGGTGGTAATGAAGTATATAAGGGCTAACTATTAGGTCTCGGCATCGAGCAATTATATCTCTTAATGAGTACTCCAACTTTTCGCAGTGCAGCGAAAGAGGAATGGCAATTTTAGAACCAGTTTTCTCTTGAATAATATGTAGATGGTCATCCCAGATATCATCAAACCGCATTTTGGCAATATCCCCTAAACGTTGGCCAGTAATGACGGCTAGTAGCATCGCATTTTGTAAATAGCGTTGGGTTTTTTCAGCTTCATTAAAGATCACAAGCCATTCATCAAAATCTAGTCGCTGACGTTTAATTCGGTTCATTGGTAATTTTGTTGCTTGCGCAGGGTTATATCCCGGAGGAACTTCTCCTGCATGCTGAGCCTCTTTAAATACATCAACTAAAACCATTCTAACTACTTGAGCCATTCGAGTTTGACCGCGCTCTTTATATTCTTCTAATAATGAGGCGATATCTCTAACGTCAATTTCTGATAGAACTTGATTACCGCAGGCTTGCCGGAATGCTTCTACTGGTGCTATTTTTTGCTTATATGTATTAAGCTTTATTTCACCATATTCGATCCGCTCTTTTTGTATTTTTAAGAACTGATCTAGCCATGTATGGACGGTGATTCCTTTTTTTAATTTACGACTAATTTCATCTTTAGCTTTTATTAATTGATTCATTTTGGCTTCAGCAAGGCGAGAATTTGCTTCTATTGCAATTTCTTTTGCCGCGCTTTCATCTGTACCTAATCCATGAAATTTACCAGTTATAGGGTGCTTATAACGCCAGTACACCTTTTTTGTTCTGGCGTCGATATAACAAGATAAGCCGGGTATGTTGATATTGTATTTACGCGGACGAGCCATCCTCTAATATCCTCAATAATCGCGGATCGTCATTGTGCTTGATTGTTGGTTTGGTGTTCATACCAATAAATCGTGCATTTGTGTCGACTCGCCAACAGCGACCAGCCTTGAATGGCTGGGGTGATATCATGCCGTTTTTTGCGTAACGTATTAGCGTTTGATAGCTTGGCACTGGAGCCTCAAATTCTTCTTCAGCCCAAGTTTTCAATGTTTTTGTACGTGTCACAGTAAATACCTCCACACATCTGCCGCATAACCTCGGCGATATGACAGTTATCACTGACAAGTTAAACGCCAGTGAAGTGATAGCTCCAGATGTGTTAGTCGGTGGTACGCCATGCCAAGCATTCAGCGTTGTTGTGAGCGCAACAGAAAAGCTTTTAGTTGTGGTCGCTATTGCTCTTGGTTTTATGTATTGGCTTGCAATGGGAAAAGCTAGCAATCTAAGTAAAGAGAATGAACTTTTATCTAGTTAGCTGTCAGCAAGCAAGCTACTAAGCAAAGTAACCCAATCCGCTATCACTATTCATTATCAAGTCTCACTCGACAACATCAAAGCAAAGCAATTAGAGGACTCAGAACATGTCAAAGTTAAGACTGTTATCAAAACAGTGCTCAAAGACAATGAGTGCGCTAATACTGCTGTTCCCGATGATGTTGTTAGTGAGTTGCGGAAATACGCCGCCGAAATTAATACCCGTTCAGTCGCCACCGATACCGGCACAACTAACCGCTGATTGTCCTCAGCCTGATATACCAGAGCAGATGGACTGGAAAGATATGCCGCAACTACTGGCTGACGCTATGAATTCAATAGCAAAGTGCAACTTAGACAAGAAAGCCATTCGAGAGATTGAAATAAAAAGGCTAGCGCAATGAAAACATATAGCTTTGCACCTTATGGCCCCGGCTACAATTCAAGTACTGTTGTGGTATTGGGGCGTATTACTCATTTCGAAGGCATTAGTTTTAATGGTATTCGCGGCACTGAGATTCATTTAGATACAGGTATCACCATTCGTACCGGTATGAATTTATGTGATGTACAAAAAATAGTAGAAGGTAACCAATGACAGAAGAGATTTAGTTACTACACAGCTTTGATATTAAATAAACTTAAGTAATTTAACCTATATAGCAAGATAAATATAATTTATTTTTATCTATTAACGATGTGTGGCTTGTAACTAAATTTGTAATAAAACACTGAGTTAGTGAATTTATCTTGCGTGTTAATAATTAAAACACGCCTAACATTACAATTTAAAATTCTATTATTTTTATTTTATTTGATATTTATTGAATTTTAATTCTAATTATAATTAGTCTGTTGGCATTTTAATTCGAATTAGTAATGATTCTAAACAAACATAATTACTCTTATTGCAATCATCTATATTAGGTATATGCTGTATGTATATACAGTATGTCACATTAACTAATAGAGGTGGTATTTATGTCAGATCAAAAAGATAGTGAAGCTTTGGTAATCAGTGGTGAGACTAAGAAAGGTATTTTTACGCTTGATAACCAAACTATCAAATGCATTGGTGATAATGCAGAAATTATCCATACGGGTAATAACGTAAAAATACTTGATAATGAAGGCATGGTTGAAGATGCTGATGGAAACAGCATCAGAAATGGTAAGGACTCACTTTTTATTGCAACAGGTGAGAATTGCGTTGTTGAGGCGTCATCTGGTTCTGTATCATTTGTTTCTGGAAAAGGGGCTAAATTAGGATTAGGATTTGACCTTATAGACTCTGATGAACCAGAATATGTTGATGGCGTTCCTGCTGTGGAAAATGCAATCTTAATTGGGACTGGTGATAAAACCCTTTTGCAAGTGACTGGAAGTAACTCTCTTGGTATTACTACAGGAGAGGGGGCTGTTATGGGCGATTTATTTTTCGGTAGCACTGGTATTGCTACAGGTAATAACTCCGCTATTGTCTCTGAATGGCCTTTTAAGAAAGCTGTAATTTTAGGGGATAATTCTTATATTGGCGGTGAGGGCTCAGATGAATTTACTGCTTTTTTTGGCGGACAACAATCAACAGTTTCTACCGGGCATAAATCTTCATTGTTATCTGAGTTTCCAGTTAGCGAATTAAAAGTGGGCAAAGATTCCGTTGTTGTTGTTGGGTGGCATGATGGTACACGCAAGCGTTTTTCTGTTTATTATGAAGGTGAAGACTTTGAAACGTTTCCAGAGGGAATTAAAGAGCAACCACCGTCCCGTCCACATGGGAATCCTTATCCAATTAATATATTTAAAACAACTGAAAGTGGTCAACTTGAATTATTAAAAGTTGTAATGGGCACTTGGGGATAAGTTAGATATCCATTTTCATCAAGTCATAGCCATCAGCTAATCACTGGTGGCTTTTTTGTTCGAGATAGGAGCAGAAAACTGGAGTCATTTTATTGAGAGCATTTATACTGTATTTAATTAATATTTTTAGAGTAGTGATATGAGTAATTCTGTGATTTTTATACTAGTCCTATTTATTTGCGTGGTTATGATTCGACACCAAGTAAAATCAATAGTCACATATAAACACTTTTTGTTGTTCTTTATTGGTATATCAATAGCAATGGTTGTCTATATTGTAAATGCCATATATACGTGGCTGAAATTTGATCTTACTCTGGATTATTGGCTGGTTCTTACTTTATCTGCAGTGCTTATAACTTCCGTATTTTCTCTTATTAGAATATTTAGGATTTGATTTTATTTAATTCTGGTGGTCACTTGGTACCACGTAGTTATATAAATTCATCTAGAAGAATATTCTAAATAGTCATCAGTTAAAAGCTGGTGGTTTTTTTGTACTCAAAGAAACCTTAAATTCATCAGATTGATTAATTTTATGGATAAGTCAAAAGGTACTCCCGAGGGGGTACCCTCTCCACGGGGCGGCGACCACGCGGGAAACGGCTCATTTTCAAATTTTCATGCTGTCAGCAGCAGGTAATCCAACTCTCTGATTTAACTTGATAATATCGATATTGAGGTGACAATTTCAACATGGAGTTGTCACCTCAATGTGTTATATCTATCTGATAATCAATAAAAATATCAGTTTTCACCTGACAGAGTGAGGTGTCAATGTCCAACGTCAGCAATCTGGGGGACGCCTACAACTGGAGCGTGGCTAAGATTGCTGAAGCTTTCGGCTTAAATCGTGGCACAGTTAAAAAGCGGTTGCTTGATGCTAATACCCCCATAGCAAATACCGTTCGGGGTAATCCTGTTTAAGCTTTACGTGATGTGGGACCAATACTTTTTGGCGCTGAACCAGAGGCAAGCGGCGATGCTATCCAAAATCCGGCTGTTATGTTTCCGAAAGACAGAAAGGATTGGTACCAATCTGAAAATGAAAGGATCAAGCTTGAAACAACACTCAAGCAATTAGTCCCCGTCTCCGAGGTTCATCGAGAAATGGCCGTTATTATAAAGGCCATATCACAAGTTCTGGATACGTGGCCAGATAAACTCGAACGTGATAAAGGTTGGAAAGCCGATCAAATAACAGAAGCCCAAAAGGTTGTGGATGAGCTAAGAGATATATTGGCATTTGAAGTACTCGATGCGGAGGATGAAGAAGAGTGACCATAAATTACGCCTCGGCAGCAACAGTAAGAAAGGATGTATCCGCATTATTGAAAGCGCCTCGCCGAATGCCAATTGCACAAGCGGTTAAAAAATACATGCGCGTTCCGATGGGCGAAGGTTCTTCCATTCCATGGGAAGATACATTATCCAACAATAATTATTGAGGATACCCACGTAAAGGGGAGTGAAAACGGAACCTATAATCTGAATGACCTGCATAAAGCTGCCGTGGCAGGGAAGTTGGCTAAAAAATGGCAAAAACCAAGCCAGTCCCTAAAAGCTGATGGGGTTAGGGAATTTGTAGAGGAAGTCACCAAGGTACTAAAAGACACCTTGAAGCAAAATCAAATACTTATTACAAATCATGGTGGTAATGATAGGGGGACTTGGGCGCATGAACTGATAGCTTTGCGTTATGCGGCATGGCTCTCCGCGGCTTTTGAGGTTAAGGTCTATCAGACATTTTGTTCAATTGTTTTTGGTCACCTAGATATGTTCGCGAAGGCTAACTTACTAGAGTTTGAATATCAAAGTAAGAAGCGCCGAGTGAGTACAGCAGAAAGAATAATGAATAGATGGGGGGTGGTAGGGAAAAAGTGACTATGGAATCAAAATTAACTCAACTTAAACATGAAATTCAAATAAAAATTCCCGAGTTACAAGACGTAGTATCGTAATAGGTCGCTCAGCGGCCTTTTTATTCTTGTATACTAAACCTAAATTGATACACTAATCAGTAACAAATTATTAGCGTCTGGTGTTCTATGGATGGATATAGCGGAACAGCCTTAATTACATTCGTAATTGTCATAGTCTTTATAGTGATACTTTTAGTTTTGCCGATAATAATATTATCTACGTATGACAGAGGTAAGCATATAAAGGCAGAATCAATTCAAAACAAACAGGTGATGATGGAGCAAAGCTCAAAGCCTGAATTAACGTCAAAGCAAATTGATTCAGAAGAACGGTTAATGTTCATAATATTCACAGTTATAACAGTAATGATACTTATACCAGTATTGTACGTCCTATTTTTTTACGAATGACCCGCTACGGTGGGTTTTTTATTACAAAAAAATAACCAATCACAAAGCCAGTTGTAAAAAAGCCGAAGGCACTATCGCCACCGGCTTGGATGATGGAACAACCGCCAGACCTACTGACTCCGCTGTCGGAAATTATTGGTTACTCAGAACGCGGATTGCAGAGTCCAAACAAATGATTAAAGGATTACAGAGTTATATAAATACTGAATGTCTACAAGAGTAACTGGTAATAAAAATAATATAGAAAATTGAAGCAGAAAGAAGTAAATAATTATTGCTTCGATTTAAACTGTTATTAATAGTTTATTTTAATTCTTCAATAGACGATTTAATTATTGGGCCTGGAGCAACATAATTACAAGTTAGTGCATAATATGTATTTGCTTTGAAGGATTGGGTATGATTATGGCTTGAATAATACCCACCTCCAGGAGGGGTTAGTGTTATACAGTCTGTTCTTATTTTATAGGAACCTGGGGGGATAATTAGGACGTCTCTTTGCATTTCTAGCTTTACTGGTGGCCGACTACCATCAGTGGGTTCAAAATCCCAAGCGCGAGAAAATAAAGAAATATCAATAACATTATTAAACATAGTAGTTTCTGGGATGGAGGACTTTTCGTAAATCCCCTTGAATTTATCTTTATTTTTTTGATAAGTCGATGCGTTAATATCTTTGACAAAAGACCAGTTTCCTCCTCCTGTAATAAGCACCGCATTATTCACAGTATCGTCCTTTGTATCGTCATAAATATTAGTGCTTGAAATACAGCCGCATAAAGAAAGTAAGGAGCATATGAGTAGTGTTTTTCTTAAATAACACATTTAAGTTATCCCAGTTTAGCTTGTACATTGATTTACGATAATTTACATTAAATTTATGTAGCTATCAATTTACTGTAGATAACTTTTTCAATTGTAGAAAAATAAAAATGTCCAAAGTATCGGGCAAAATAAAATGAAGTAATAGTTGAATACACTGTCAGTATAAGTGTTTTAAAGAGTTATCACATGAATTAAGTGTAAATCAATATAGAAAAGAAAATAAAAATTTGAGCTTCGTTAAATGCATAAGTAAACACTAGAAGATTAAAAATAAATATATCCTCTAGTGTTTTAGGTAAGAAGATAGGCTTTACTGCGCCGCTCTTTGTATTGCCTCTCCTCCCGCCTCTATGTCTTCACCAACACCTTTAGTGGTGTTACAGGCAGTTAATGTGAAAGCAACTGCTAATGAGCAGATGAGGAAACTAATTTTTTTCAACATATTTTCTTCCTTTTAGTGTGAAGTTATAAGTTACAAAAGGTCACTTTTAATTATAGCAGAACAATCTGATTACTATTTTTTACCTATAGATAGTTATAGTGCTAGTATTAAACCATTATATCGTTGTGGAATAGATGTCATTATAGGTACCTGACAAACGAAATAAGCTGCTATATTTTAACTGTTAATTTTATTTTGGTGGTTAATCAACATTGGCAATAAAGGGTACACTCTATGATATTAAAAGAGCTATTTATCCGTATGCTTCATGTTTTCCAATATTTATTAGTTGGCATTCTTTTGTTGTTATCATCCATGGTATTGCCTAATTGGTTAGGAAAGGCCACAGTTTTTTTGTAAGATAGTATCTCATTGGTGAATATTGAGCGGGGTTACAATGCAGATAAAGTCAGTCTTTATGTTTTTAAGTATGCTTTTACTTAATGGATGTAGCGTTAAAGTGCCAAAAGATATATCACCAGTTAAGAATTTTGATTTATCTCGTTATCTTGGCGAGTGGTATGAAGTGGCCAGAATAGATAATCGGTTTGAAAAAGGGCTAACCCAAGTTTCTGCAAATTATTCTCTTCGTGATGACGGCGGAGTCAAAGTCATTAATAGAGGATGGAGTGCAGATAGTAAAAAATGGAAGGAGAGTATAGGAAAAGCCTATTTTGTTGAATCCTCCGATATGGGAGCTTTGAAAGTTTCATTCTTTGGCCCTTTCTATGGTGGCTATAATATCATTAAGCTTGATGATAACTATCAATATTCATTGGTTGTTGGGCCTGATAAAGATTATCTCTGGGTATTATCTCGTACACCAACCATGCCGCTTGAGTTACTAAATGAATATCTTAGCTTTGCTAGTGAAAATGGTTTTGATATACAAAAGGTATTGATATTTTAATAGCGCCAGGCTTGAGCTTATGAATTATAGACTCAAATGATTTGAACATTTACAGATTTAATAAATAAAAAATTTTGACCCGCCTAGTGCGGGTTTTTTATTACAAAAAATAACCAATCACAATGCCAGTTCGAGTGAGCCAGCTTTTTAATTTAGATGGTGTAAAAACTTACCCGTATAAAAATCTAGCTGAAAAGGCTCCCACCCACCAGGAGGGTCCCATTCGCCAGAGCCATAGATGATGTCATTATCTATCTCGTGAATAATAACACCATCAATTGCACACTGCGGTGATCGCCACTTAATCCCACTATTAATATTCACGAGAAAAGCATATTGAAAAGTGGTTACGATAAAGTCTGAAGTGAGTTTGTTGGAATGGACGTCAGGTATTGAGTAGAGGTGCCCTACATAATCATTAAAAGCAACACTATATGTGTAGCCAGTTTCTAGGTTATAGAGGTGTATATGGACGCCATGAAGAATCGCGATTACTTCCTGATTAATTTTAATTTCCTTAAAGCATTGCTCAAGAACATATCCATCTTTATCGCGTGTTGAATATATATTTAGGATGCGCTTAGGTTCCTCATCGAAAGACATTATTACTTTGCAACTTAAATATGCTCTATGGGACAAATAATTTATGTCAATAACAGGCAAGAAAGGTAGATCAATACGACTCTCAACCTCAATGAATTCAGCAGTTATATCCATCAGTCATCCTTGGAACTAAATAGTTATGGTGGAACTTATCTAGATAGGCTCATTTTTATAAAGCATACATTAAAGGAAACACTATGGCACTCACCGACAAACAAGAAATGTTTTGTCGTGAGTACCTCATCGATTTAAACGCTACACAGGCGGCTATTCGTGCGGGGTACAGCGATAAAACTGCTAACGCACAATCAAGCCGACTGTTAGTAAATGTTAACATTCAAAATAGAATTAAAGAACTTAAATCAAATAGGAATGAACGTGTTGAAATAAATGCAGATTATGTTCTTAACCGCCTTGTCGAAATCGACCAGATGGATGTGCTGGATATCATCAATGATGATGGGAAGCTAAAACCAATAAGCAGTTGGCCTAAATCATGGCGAACAACATTATCTGGTTTTGATATCTCTACGACAATCCGTGATTACGATGAAAGTACAGAAGAAACTATTCTCAAGAAAATCAAATGGCCCGATAAAGTTAAAAACCTTGAACTCTTAGGTAAGCACGTCAAGGTTCAAGCATTTAAAGAGCAAATTGAGGCTAAGGTTGAAGCAACACATAACATTATGCCGGTTCCTGCATGTGACAACGTAGACAATTGGGAAAAAGCCGCTCAGCATCAACAAGGTGAGGTATTAGGTGGATGAATTACAATGTAGTTTGGAAGCCTTTGCCCGGCTCACAGTCGTTATCACTGAGTTGTAATAGCGGCATTCCTCATGAACCAGATACACATTGGGATTCAGGCTCAAAATCTTGGGAGTTTAATGGTGTTAGGGTTAATACAGACTTAGCCCCTAACTCGCTCTCTTCAGAAGTAAAAGAGGCGCTTAAAAATAATATTTGTATAGTTTGCGGTGAAAAAAACTGTCCATATATTAAAGATAATAAAAACTATAAAGAATTAATAGACTCAATCAATAGGGGAGACAAAGCGGAAGCAAATAAGATTTATACTAAGCATTACGCTCAGTTTAGAAATACAAAGAAATCTACACTTGAGGATCGGAATAATAAAGCTAAAACTGCAAGAGCGCGTCAGGGAGCATGTGGATATTCGGGACCATTTCAATCTAAAAAAGCATTAGCGACACCAGGTCAATGGAGTGAATGGACTGAATTACTTACTAGTTTTCCAAATGAAATAACTAAAACTTCAGATACATATACTGTGAATTTTAACCTCTCATCTAATCTAGAGTCTTCATTTGATGTTGAAATTAAATATCCAACCTCTAGTGGTGTTAAGGTCGTGAATACTATGGGGCTAGGAGCTTACTTAATTGAAGCAACAGGTGGGGGGGGCTTCTTTTATTAGAGTCAAATCGCATTCAATACCTGTTGCTGTTACATTTGATTATCCAAAAAATTAAATTAAACAGGGTGGGTACAATTGTACCTGCCTTAATTTAAATTATTATAATGTTGAATTATATCCAAGGTTACTTTTTCATTTGGTAATAACATTCGATAGCCAGATTCTGAATTTATGCTACTTGCAATGTGAGTTTTTGAAATTATTTGTTTCTTAAAATACGTTGTGACATCTTCATTTACATGCGTTGTAAACAAGGTGTTCAATTTTTCAGCGCAATTAGGTGTTTTATTTAATTGGATATAAATTAATGTATTACTTGATTCATTGTTGAGTTGTTTCAACTCAGAAATACAATCTTTGGTAAGCGAGTAAGATTCATTTTTGAAAACGTATGTAATATCATTATGTTCCATATTTTTCGCACATCCTATAAGTGCATAAGGAATTATACAAAGTAGAATATATTTATTCATATATTTTTATTAACCTCATTGTTTATATGCGTATCAGTTATTCTAGAATTTTTATGTGAAATAATAATCTATTATGATTTTGTTTAATAGAAAAATGACATTTATAAGCGCTATTAACAAAAAAATTATTTTATATTTGAGCTTTAAGGAAAGAAAATAAGAGTTCTTATGGCGAAATTATGGCTTAAATCTAGGGTTTTTTAGTGTTTTATTTATGATATAGCATGCAAAAGCTTACATCATTAGATTCGAAATTATGCGAGTACTGTCGTTAGTAACATTAAAGCTATCTTATGATACTGAGTAATATGGTGATGTTTTTGATGACTAGTTCGAACTTAAAAAACGTCGAATTGCATAAGCTAAAGCGAACGCTCAGTAGTTATCGTTGTATGTGTGTATAGTTTATTGCCACTTAAAATGATCTTTACAGCTAAAACGCTTTCAATATTCTGTATAAAAACAAAGTCATGTTTGTTTTAATAAAGAATTCAATGATGAATATAAAGTAAGAAAGGGAATAGCATGAGTCAGAAGTATTTTAGAGACATGGGTAACTATGAACGTTTACTTATTTTACTTTCTGCTGCCGAAAGAGCAAAAGAAGAATTCGATGATGGGAAAATAACTGAGAATCAGATTTCAGAACGGATAAGCTTAAACCTAAATATCACAGACTATCAACCTGCTTATGCTGCATTGGCGATATAGAAAGAGATAAGTTCTCATAACCCACTCCGGTGGGTTTTTTATTGCACTAAGTGAGGTGTTACTCTAACATTCATTGGACTTAAGCTAAACTTATTAAGGCAATGGAATGAATAAATTACTAGCGTGCTTTTTGAGCGTATCGATTTTAAGTTCTACTGGGTGTGTAACTGCGGCAGTTTGGGATTCGAACGCAGCAAAAGAGACCAAAATAAAGGTGAGTGTTGATTTAAAAGATAATATTGTATCGGCATTTGAATATAAAGATATTAGTGTTAAAAATAAACTAACTAATCAAAAATTAAAAGATATTGAGCTTCCTACTTCAGGTTATGGTTTTTTAGGTGATAAATATATTTATATACTGACTAATGGCTCTGCTGAATTAATGAAGTTAAATGAGTTGATTAAAGTAATTCCATTGTTAGCATTTAATAACCCTGAGGGAGTTATTAGAATAGAGATAAAGCCAGATGAGCGCAGAGAAGGACTAGTAAAATTTAATGACAATTACTTTGTTTATATTGATAAAAAATATACGTTAAGTCCAGAGCAAGAGAAAAGCCTCAAGGATTTTGGTTTTAGTGAGAGGCGATTTGATAATGATAAATCATGGGTTAAAACAATCCCAATAAGTGGCTATTTATTCGATAGAAATGGAATAACTCTTCCATCAGCATCTAATGCCAAGCTACACCAACCATATAAGGTTGAGTTTTATACTACAGAGGAATATAAATCACTTAGCGCAGGCAAATTGGCTGGTAATGTCATGATTACACCATTTACTATTGCTGCTGATATTATTGCTACGCCAATACTACTTATACTGTATGCAAATTATGTCAATAAGTAGTGACAAATAGCAAAAACATTGATTAGGTCGCTCATGCGACCTTTTTATTTGCTTCAATTTGCACTCTCGCTAAGCTAACATAATCTAAACTAATTGATGGGATTTTAGACGTAATACTATATGCTTTATAATACTTAGCCATTGGGTCAAGTGATGTTATAGGTGAGTTGAATGGGGATATATTGCAATATGGGGTTGTATGTTTTTTGTATAGATCCTCTGTAAATTTAATTGCAACACCTTCTTCTAATCTTTGGATATCGACCTTATAATGAGTATGGTATTAAAAATCAATGTGTTAGGTGGGTTATTTTATTGTAGTTATACGTCACATGGGTTGGGTTGAAGAAGCTGACTTAATCGTTAAAGGTATGGAAGGCGCAATCGCGGCTAAAACTGTAACTTACGATTTCGAACGTCAACTAGAAGGCGCTAAATTACTGAAATGTAGCGAATTCGGCGATGCAATGATTAAACACATGTAATTTATTACGTGGTGTGATTAATAACGGGAGCCTAAAAGCTCCCGTTTTTTATTGTCACTATTGAAACGGTTATCAAAACGAATTATTAAAACCTAGCCAAATTTTCGTTATCAAATAACAACTTTTATCCAATCTTTACCCCGGTCATCATTATACTTATCAGCCATTTTTTGTGATTTATGATCCACATAAAGTGCTATAGCTGTGAATGAAATAAACGAAAAAAGAATGCAATAGAAAGAGCATACCTAAGTCAGCCATAATAGATGAATTTCTTTCTAATCGAAGTTGTAAGCACTATACATAAGTTAAATATCTATAGCCATCGATTAGCTGCTGGTGTGTTTTCATTTGTGAAAAAAGCGATACAGGAAATTGGACATCTAGGGTAAAAAAAAGCCCTTCATAGAAGGGCATATTTAATGGAATGTACAAATAGTAATTATTATAGTGTTGCGAGTTATCCATAACTTGCAGTGAGATAGTATCACCAGTTATTACTTAATCCAAATCGGAGTATTAGTTGTGAGCGATGCTCAGCATTGTAACTTACAATTTTAAACGTCAGCTGGAAGGCTCTAAATTACTGAAATTTAGCGAGCTTAGCGACGAAATGATTAAGCACATGTAATTTATTACCTGTTTGTATTACAAATTAACACTGTGGGTGTTCTCTATGATGGTTTTTTTGACTATTGCTATTGCACATTTTATTGCTTTGATAAGCCCTGGGCCAGACTTTTTACTGATAATAAAAAGTACCCTGAATAATACAAAGCGAGTTGCATTTGGTGTTATTTCTGGGATTGTTGCTGCAAATGCGATCTACATTGCTCTATGTATGGCGGGGGTTGGCGCTATATTGGCGCAGTCAATTACGACAATGATTATTATAAAGTTATTTGGTGGATTATTCTTAATATATATCGCATGGCAGGCTCTACGAGCAAAGAAGCAGGATTATGCCTTTTTGATGGCTAATGCAAAAGAATCTAAAAATGAATATATTCAGAGCTCATTCAGCAGAGAATTTATGGTTGGGCTGTCATCAGGCTTACTTAACCCTAAAAATTTATTATTCTATTTAAGTCTATTTACTGTTGTGCTCGATAGTCAGGATAACTCAACTCTGTTTAAAGTCGGTATCGCCGTTTGGATGGTTTTGGCTGTATTGGTCTGGGATAGTCTTGTTATGTACATTTTAACTAGGCCGGTGATTCGTAATCAATTTAGCCGCTGTGCTTATTGGATTGATAAAGTTGCTGGTGTCATCTTAGGTATTATAGGGCTGAAAATTGTGCATTTAGCGTTTAAAGAGACCGCATACTTAAGGTTATTTTTGAATAATAAATAAAATCATTTAAGAGACTCGTAGCGACAGATGTAGAATAACTAGCGATAGAAAAGGTTGGGAATGTAGATATACAAAAATAATATAAATATATTATTTTTATATATTGCAATTTATGAAGTTCAGGAGTAGTAGTTATGTTAATACCTTCTTGAAAAGATGTTTGGTAACCTAGGAGGCATTGCATGCATACTGATAATATAATTTCCCAAGTAGTAGGATGTAACATTAAAAAACTAAGGAAGGACGCAGGCTATACAATTAAACAGCTTGCACAATTAATTAATAAAAGTGAACAACAGTTACATCGATATGAAAGAGGGATAAGTAAAATTGATGTAGATACATTAACAGCTGTATTTAAGGTACTAGATGTTAATATAGCGGACTTTTTTACTCAATTAACAGGGGATGAAATAAATGTTGATTCAACAGGACCTATATTCGTGACTCAAAATAAGTATTTAAATGCCAAGCTAGTCTTCGAAGTTGAGACGGCGGGTATTAACTACTAATCGTGATCGATAGCGCCAGTTGCAATAGTTGGCGCTACCTTTAAAATTTTTTATCAAAATATTCTACAGTTTCAGTTTTTGTGCCGCAGGCTGTTAATTGCAATTCTCCGATATCTCTTGAAGCATTTTTCTCAAAGTTCAAATAATTAATTTTTATTTATCAGATGCTGAATAAGATCTTTGTAAGGTTGATTAAATCCAAAAGGTTGCATTGGATTTGTTTAATTGAATTACTTAATAGCCTCAACTACTTTTTTAGTTGTAGAGGTTTTCTTTTCAATACTATCTTTTTTTTCAAAACTATCATTTTTGATTTTTTTTGAATCAATATCTAAGGCATTATCAATTTTATTCGTTGTTTGTGTTTTAACTGCTTTTTGAGTGTCACAATTACCAGAAATGCCGATTTTTTGATCGAGCATTTTATTTCGAGCTGCTTTTTTAAAATCACATTCAGCAAATGTGTATGTCGATAGTGCAAGTAATGAGATTAACAATCCTACTTTTTTCATAAAAAATATCCGACAGAATAAAAAGGAGATGATAAGTTAAAATTGATATAAAACAAGCAAGTAAATGTTACAGAGTTTTGTTTTTTTAAGATTTTGTCAGTTTATCATATTGTAAGTAAATATACTTAAATGAGTATATTGAAAAAGATGAATGATTGTTTATCTGTCAGCTCACATGTGCAGTTACTTATATAAAAACCATACAGCCGTTATCTTGCAGTTTCTCTATAATTTTTGGCTTCTGGGTGAAATTGTTCCATCGTAAGTCGAGCTTGGCTAGCTGTGGCAAATTAATCAGGCTATCAGGTAAAGATGTAAGTTTATTTGCACGTAAATCTAAGTATTGGATGGGTAACATTTCACCTATTGACTCAGGTAATGTAGTTAATTTATTGAATCTAAGATTTATTGTTGTGACGTTTTTTAGTTTAGATATATTTGAAGTGATTTCTTGAATTTTGTTATTATTTAAATCCAAAACTCTAACTTCTTTTAAGTTAGCGATATCATCAGGAATTTCTGTGATCAAGTTATTCATTAAATGTATTTCTCGAGCATTTATAAGTTCAGTTACAGAGCCAGAGATATCCGTTATCTGATTGTTATATAACCTCAATTCTCTCACATTCTTTAATGCAGATAACCAATGAGGTAGTTGTTGTAATTTATTATCAGTTGCATTGAAATATAATAAATTTTGTAGTGCAGAAAAAGAGTCAGGTAAGTAATTAATGCCATTATCACTGATATAAAGAAATTTTAATTGATGAAGCTTACCTATTTCATTGGGAAAGTGCTTGATATTGTTATGCCCCAGATCAAGCATTTCTAGATGTTTTAAGTTTTCTATTATTGCGGGAATCTTAGTTAATTGATTACAGGATAGGTTTAAGACTTTTAAATTTTTACATTGACTCAAATGCGATGGAAACAGCGTTAGCATATTGTTATAAGCACTTATTACAGTATATAAAAATGGTGACTCAATGCATGAATCTATTTCTATATGACTCCCTGAGTCTAAATTTAACTCAGATTTTGATGTTGAGTGCTGGTGTAACATACCTATTCCTTTTTATCCTATTGCATCGAGTATATATGGTAGGTTACTTCATGAATTTTAAGAAGCTAATAATTTAGCAAAGCAAATTAAAACGGATATTTATTATGCGATAGCTTAGCTTAAAACATAAGATAAATTAATGTCATTTTATTCAGATGCTCCTACAAATTAATGGGTCGTATACTATGTGTAGGTGTATAACTACGTAGAATTTAAGCGTGAAATAAAGTAATAACCTAAGACTGTCTTTAATCAATATTTAAAATGCCAACAAAGATAAAATGTATTGAATATAGGTTAAGGTCATAGTTATACTGGTGTGCATTTGTACAGTATTCATAATTATATGAGGGAACAACAATGTTAAAAGTTATTGCAGAGGATTTTATTAAAACTGAGGCATTAGATATTGTGCGACCACTTTATGCAGAACTGGTGGCAGCAACGAAGCGAGAGCCATTATGCATCAGTTATGATTTATATATTGATCAAAAAATTCCGGGACATTTTATTTTTATTGAAGAATGGCCAAATCAAGAAGCGCTTGATATCCATTGTGCTTCTGAGCATTTCAAACGTTTGGTCCCGATGATTAATCAATATAAAAATGCAGAACCACGGTTTCTTTTGATGAATAGTTTTGACAAGTAATTGTTGATGAGTCACTTTTACTGACATATAGCTAAAGTAGGGGAGAAAGTGAATTTATTTCAATTTTCTCTCTTTATGCATAAGCGTTGATGTCTTTTAGTAAGATAAAGCTAATTTGAACGCTATTTAGTTAAATTTATATCCGCGACTAGTTAATCATCAGTTGAACCCTATATAAGTTAGTAAATTAGCTTATATAGGGTATTTTAGTTGTTATATTTTAACTTGGAAAAGTAAGTTGCAATCCAGCGCCGACTTCTTTTACAGGGGCGTATTTGGCTAAATGAATTTTGGCATCGAGATCTGTACAGTGGCACGGGTGAATATGGTCTAAATCTTGTTGATTAAAATAATTTCCGGTCAAGTTTAAAACTTCATCTGATGCTTTCTGTAAATGGAAGCCGCCTATAACAGTTACAATTTTATCTATATTCGTTATTTCTTTTGCATATTCAACGATATTACAAATACCTGAATGTGAGCAACCTGTGATAATGATCAGTCCTTCTGATGTTGTTATTACAAGGGCCGTATCATCCAATACATAGTCATCTATACTGTTATTATTCTGATCTATAGTCGTTCCAATCGGTTCTTTTCCTTCAAAACTATTATTTCGTGGAATTTGCCCTAAGAAAATGACATTGTCGGATATAGGATAAGGTTTCGTGGCCTCAATACACTCAAAATACGCTGAAAGTATATTTTTAGTTGTATTAGTGCCAATGATTTTTGCTTGATAATTTTTTGGACGTAGCGCATCAGGGTGATAAATTAATGACTTTTTTTGTTTTAATTCAATATTTCTGCGGTCAAAATGTTGAAGTAAATGGCTTAGGCCCCAAGTGTGGTCATTATGACCATGTGAAAGGGCTAAGTCGGTTATATTCGCAAGATCTATATTGAGTATTTGAGCATTATTAATGAAAATATCTGAATAACCTGTATCAAATAGTATTTTTTTACCATCGGCTTCGATGTAATAGCATACTCCAGGTTCGCCACAGAAATAGCTATCTATTAGTGTATTATTATCAACAAGCACAGTTATTTTTAGCGTCATGTTTTGCTCATACGGTTAAAATTTGAATAATTATTAATGTTATATCAGATAAAATATTAAAAATATTCAATACAATTTAAATAAAAAATCAGATAAGACTAGCTATGTTTAATATGGATGAATTCGACACTTTATATGTGAAAATAGCTAGATATTAGTATGAAATATCGATATCTAGCTATCAGTATAATTCCTTAAGCTAAGGCTTTTATTTTAGATTGATGGTTTTCTTTTGATTCATCTTCAGATTTTTTTTCAAGATGGAAAATAGAAATCACGTTTTCTAATAAATTTGATTGAGACTCAAGAGCTATCAATGAGGTTTGTAATTCTCTCGTCATTGTTGCATTTGCTTGTGTAGTATTATCGAGCTCATTAATGGCTAAATGGATTTGACCTACACCATGAGTTTGTTCATTCGAGGCTAGTGCAATATTTTGGATCATTTCATTAATATTGGATGTATCTTGTGCAATAGATACAATATTATCGTTAGCGTCAGCGGCAAGTTGGAAGCAATGGCTAATTTTATCATTGGAGTTATTGATCAATAATTTGATTTCTTTTGATGCTTGAGTGCAACTAATTGATAATTCGCGAACCTCATTAGCAACAACGGCAAACCCTTTTCCGTGTTCACCAACGCGAGCAGCTTCAACCGCTGCATTTAGTGCTAATAGGTTGGTTTGAAAGGCAATATTATCAATTGTTGAGGTTATTTTGCTAATTTCTTTGGAGAAATCAATAATCTCATCCATATTTTCAACAACATCTGAAATAAGCGCGTTACTCTTTTCAATGGTAACACTGGTTTCAGACATTAACTGGCATGATTTATGGGTGTGAGCGGTATTAAGTTTAAATGATGAGTCGAGTTCTTCCACACTTGCTGCAGTTTCAACAATTGCAGCAGCTTGCTGATCTGCTCGAATAGAGAGATCTTGATTCATCTGGGTAATATCGTTGAGTTCAATTCTTATATGATGGGTATTTGAGTGAATGTTTTTCACAATATCAATAAGTTTACTTTGCATATCAGAGACATGTTGTTTAAGTGATTTTATTTCTGCTAATCCTTTATTATCAAAATTATGATATAAAATTCCTTGGCTTACTTTTTCAATGCCCTCAATGACTTGGTTTAATGGGCGAACAAAGAAGTATTGCAATATAAAACGAATAAATAAGGTCACAACAGTGACGACTAAAAGAATAATAATCATGCCGATAATGCTTTGTCTATAAAGTTGTTCACTAGCGACAGCAATTTGATGATAGTTGTTATTTAATTGCTGATGATAATAATTATAATTTTTTTCAAAGGAATCTTGAAATGCCTGAGTGGGTTGGTTTAAAAAATCATAAGTCTTTCCTTGAGTTAAAAACACAGAGAGCTCATTAAGTGCGGCATAAAGTTCTTTATAGGATTTTTCTAGTTCGGTAAATGTTGCGTTATCTTTATATTGTGAAACGGAAGAGAAAACTTGCCAATGCTCATCTGTTTTAATCATCTTTTTATGATAAAACTGAATTAAACTATCGATGTCAGTATTGGACGTTTGCATTTTATTAATAATAAGTAAATGTCTTGAACTGGCTCGATTAAGTGTATTACGTGCTTGTAATAGCGATTGCCATGTTTCATTCAGTTGAGATTGTTCATTATAAATAGTGTCGAGTTGGTCGAGTGTCGATTGATACTGTTTTAAATAACTGAAAAAAAACCAGCATGACGAGAGCAACAAAGCAATGAGAAGCCCAGAAATAAACCAAACAAGTGTTGTCGTTTTAAGATTCGAAAATGAGAATCGAGCTGATCGAAGTTTTAAATGCTTTGAATTATCAGATATCATTAATTATTTCCTTTCATACCATCGAGTAGCATGTTCTGAATACATACAAATTAAAGACTTATAAACATAACCTTGCTAATCACCTTTAATAGGTAGATTAAAAAGTTATATGCAGTCGCGCGAAAGCATCAGGCGTAGGGACCAATTAAAGGTATCGGCATTAAAGATGGATACTTTATAGTCAATAATATGAGTTATGTCATAAAATTGGCTATAAATAGAAGTTTTCAAAGTTGTTATATTTTTAAACTCAAAAAATGGTAGGAATTATTGTGACTTATTGCTATCCATGAGGCTTTTAATTTTACAGCATTGAGTGATAATGAAAGTATAATTTTAGGGCTTTATCTGAGTATTTTATGTTATCTCTATTATTGAAGTGTCTTATCGGCGCCTTAGCAGTATTTTTTATTGCACTACTTTCTCGTAGCAAAGTCTACTATATAGCAGGGCTTGTTCCCTTGTTTCCAACCTTTGCGCTTATCGCTCATGTGATTGTTGTTCAAGAGCAGGGAGCAGATGCATTAAAAAAAACAGCACTGTTTGGTTTATGGTCTCTCATCCCTTATGCAATGTATTTGCTAACCGTCTATTTATTTGCAACAAAATTACCTGCCTGGACTTGCTTAAGTATTGCAACATTGGTGTGGGTCGTTACCGCTATCATTTTGGTTTATATATGGCAGCTGGTACAGTAAACTTGGATGATAATAGGCGTTAACTCTATTAATAAAAACCGATAATTATTGATTCATTTTTCTTGTCGCAAATTGTTACAAATTAACTATAATAAGTAACAATGTTTCCATTTAGTTTTATTGTGAAAAAATGCTATTAAGATCATTAGTTTTAATTCTTGTCGCTGGTTGTGCATATATCGCCGGTATCATGACAGAAGTCTCGTTAGAATCAGAATATGATACTGAGAGTAAAGTAAAAAGCTCAGTTGAAGACTTTCTTGCGTACCCTGGTGTGGCAAATTATAAGAATGTTAAATACTATGTTCTTACCAAAAGCGAAGAAGGCGAAGAAACGGGATATTATTGTGGTGAAGTTTTCGGTTTTGAACATGAACTTCCCCATGGTTATAAACGATTTATTATTAGGTTACATAAGAATCGAATGGGTAAGGTTATGGTTTCCATTCCTTTTGTCGAAAAAATTGATGATATCATTCCAGCAGAACAGTTTGAGTCAGTTTGGAACCGGTATTGCCATCGCTCTTAATTTGAACATCTAGACTGAAATTTATTCATCAGTCTAGATGTTACGTATTAGCCTATTTTTATCGCTAACGTTGCTAGGAATGTTGGTAGATAATTATCAATAACAAACCGTGGTGTTGGTTGCCAGTCTTCTAAAAAACCTGCAATATTAAAGCCCACGTTTATTTGTCCTCCAATTAAGTCCGTTAATGAATGTCCAAACACAAACGCTTCTTGTTTCTGATGTTTCTGAGCGATTTGTTCTGAAGATAGAGCATCTAATTCAGAGAAAGGCATTTTAAAACGAGGCTTAATAATATCTTGCTCTTCTGGCTTTTTTTCACGGTCATCAACGAATACTATAGGATTAAAAAAGCTGGCTAAGAGTTTTCCATTAGTTTTTAAAACTCTGTGGCATTCCTGCCAGACAGGATTAACATCGGGAATATAAAGATTAGAAATTGGATGAAATATTAAATCAAATGTTTCATTGGTGAAGGCGTGAAGAGAGCGCATATCCCCTTGAACTATTTCGAGTTCAAGATTATCTCTAACTGCAACGAGCCTGTCTTGTTCTAATTGTTTGGTAGACAGGTCAAATACAGTCACTATTGCACCAGCTGCTGCTAATATAGGGGCTTGTTGGCCACCAGCCGAGGCTAAGCATAAAATTCGTTTGCCTTTGATATCACCTAGCCACTCTTTAGGTAATGGTGTTGGTGTTAAATGGATATTCCAATTTCCTTGTTTGGCTTCTGAAATTGTTTCTGTATCAACAGGGGTAGACCATATTTGCTGTGATTCAGCTTGTTTATCCCATGCTTTTTGGTTCGCAGTAATAAAATCAGACATAAAGTGTACCCTCAAATATATTAATAAGTGAAAGTATAACTAATGCCGAGTAAAATTAAAATAAAGTGTACTCAAAAGTACAAAGTAGTGTGGTGTTCAATAAAACTATATTGGTAATTTTTATTTTAAAATGCTTTGATTAATGACTTTGAACTAATAAATATTCAGTATCGTTATAGTTAAATTTGGCTATTTCAATCATGCCTAATTTATGATGTGCCTGTATTGATCTTAGATTATCCGTATTAATAAAAGCGACAGCTTTACCTGTATTTCGGGTGCAAATATATTGATATAGTGGCTCTAGAATATTCTGCCCTCTAAACTTTTTATCAATGCAGACTGGGCCATAAAACCAGTTATGGTTTATGACTGATGGGTATTCTGTCATGATTAAATGCGCGATTGGCGGTAGGGCTGAACTCATTAAGCTGAAACTAAATAGAACCCCGATAATTTTATTGTCTAATCGGGCAACTACGACGCTTAATGAATGAGTAAACATCGCTTCTACTTTAGGTAGGGGGAACTCACCTAATAGGCCACCATGTTGTGATTGTGAGTTGGCTTGTAGGAGTTGAGCAACTTCATTGCAATCTGTTTTTGTCATCAATTGATAGTTTATAATCATTATTTTTCCTATTCAGTTGTTTATTTGGATAAACATTAGGTTAGGCTAAAGTGTATATTAAGACAAATAATGCATGTTTAAATTATGAATTTTTATTCAATGTAGTCGATTGACATCATATTGTAATAGCTCATCATTAATCGCATAATAACGTACATATTTATCTCTTCGTTAACTAGAAAAATGCTAACTAAATTATATCCGATTCTACTGCTGATTATTTCTAATGTATTTATGATGTTTGCTTGGTATGGGCATTTGAAATTTACAACTAAACCTTTGTATAGCGTTATTTTTTTTAGTTGGCTTATTGCATTGATTGAATATTGCTTTGCGGTACCTGCAAATCGCCTAGGACATCAGTATTATAGCGCGGCTGAATTAAAAACGATGCAAGAAGTGATAACATTATGTGTATTTGCTGTATTTTCAGTGCTTTATTTAGGTGAAAGTATCACTATAAACCATATCATTGGATTTATTTTGATTATGGCTGGCGCATTTTTTATTTTTAAAGGTCCTTTTTAAGTGAGTATTATTCCCCTGACTTAACAGGGGAATAAAGAACTAATTAAACCCAGCCTTTTTCTCTAAATTGCTTTAAAACAACCACAAACTGTTCCATTTCTTCAGGGGTTCCGAGAGTTAATCGATTCCAACCGACTGCGGGAGGAAACTCTCTTCCTACCATAATGTGCGCATCAGCCATGCGTTGCTTATACGTTTTTACATCCCCTTTAACTTTATGGAATATGAAGTTAGCTTGAGATGGTGCATATTCTAGATTGAGTTCATCTAATGCTTTCTCTACAATTTTTCTAGAGAGGTTATTAGACTTAAGACTATAAGCAATGAATGGTTTATCGTTTAAAGAGGCAATAGCGGCGATGGCACCAGCGGTATTGGTGTTATCGATAGAGACAAATTCGTCAACAGTCGCAATAACATCAGGTGATGCAATACCATAACCTACACGTAATCCTGCTAAAGCAAATATTTTAGAGAAAGTGCGGGTGACAATTAGATTATTTTGTCCTTGTTTAACGAGTTCAATTGCACTAACAAAGTTAGGATCTTCGACTAATTCAGCATAAGCCTCATCGACAATGAAAAATTGTTTATCTGATACTTTAGTCATCCACTTATTAAGCTGACTATGCGGGGTGACCATAGCGGTTGGGTTATTCGGATTACAGATATAAATAATTGTTAAGCCATTAAAATCATTTGCTAGTTGTTCCATCTTATCAAGATCAAAAGAAAGATCTGATTTTAATGGAACTTTAGTGATCTCAATACCAAGCGGTAGGGAGTATAGCTCGGCATAGTTAAAGGTTGGATCTGGTGTTACTAGCTGTATTTTAAGATTGTTTTTTCTAGCTTTGTTCGCAAGCATTGCAACAGTCGCTTGGATTGTTTCAGATGAGCCATTACCTATTGTGACATGCTTATCAGATAACCGATATAATTCGCCCAAATGCGTTATTAATTCAGAGCGGGCATCGTCAGGATAACGAAAAGAACCGGGTAATGCGGCAATAATCGCTTGTTTTGCATTCGCAGACATACCCAGTGAATTTTCATTGAAATTAAGTAGCAATGGATGCTTTTCATCGATGATAAGTGGTGATTTATTTTGAGCAACTGCTTGATTTATTACTGAATTTAAAGCTAATCCGCCGGCAATAAGTGAGCTTGATTTTAAAAATGAACGACGATCCATAGTGATTCCATATAATTATTATTTGTAAAGCAATTAGCTTACTTCAAAAAAAATTATTGTAAATATTTATATGAAAAAAATGATTATTTATTCATTTTTCTTTGCGAGAAACTGCGGTGAGCGATACCAATTTCACTAGTGCAATAACTTTATTTTAAGATTAACCTTTTTGCTAATCGATGCAAATTAGCTGTATCTATTTCTAATTCGCGCGTGCTGGCAGACCAATTAAAATGATTTTGCTCTAAGGATTGAGTAATTATTTTTCGTTGGAAATCTTCGGTGGCATCACGCAGGTTTTTGATAATGGGTACTGGCATATCTTTAGGTATCACTGAGCTACTATGATTAGTGTTATCAAAAGTAAAATGTTGAGGTTGTAAAATAATATCACCTCTGCTACTTGATGCACGGGCTAATACAATGGCACGATGAATGGCATGTTCAAGTTCGCGTACATTACCGGGCCATGAATAGAATACTCGAATGATGGCAGATGCAATTGCGCAAGGTATCAATGAAGCTGACCCTAATGTATCAGTCAAGATTTTTAATATTGCACGTAGTGACAAAAATGATGTTTTAACGCATGTATTTCGTTCTAAAGGAGCCCTAGTAGGCTCATCTACAATGAATAATGTCATGATGCCCAAAATTGCAGGTATGCTTGAAGAGCTAACTGGTTTACGTTTTTGTAATAAAAAAGCTGCTGCATTTGGGAGTTATGGTTGGAATAGTGGCGCGGTTGATCGGGTTCAAACACGTTTAATGGATGCAGGTTTCGAAACTTCATTATCACTAAAAGCAAAGTGGCGACCAGATACAAATTCACTTGATGAATGTCGTGAATATGGACGAGAAATTGCTCGCAAATGGGCGCTAGTACCATTAGCTGTATAGGGATCTTTAATTAGCTCGAGATTTAAAAAAAATTTATAAAGGATATTAAAATGAAATTAATAGAAAAATCGCTAGGGCAAATAGTACTTTCAATTCCAAGATCTTCAGCCTTATTTCGTCAGTATGATATTGATTTTTGTTGTGGTGGAAAACAAACACTAGGTAGAACAGTAGAAAAAAAAGGATTAGATATTGAACTGCTAGAAAATCAATTACTAGAACTCTCTGAGGATACTTTAGAAAAAGATTGGCGAGAAGCACCACTTAGCGAAATTATTGATTTTATTATTGTTCGTTATCATGATCGTCATAGAGCGCAATTGCCTGAATTAATTATTCAGGCAGAGAAAGTGGAGCGCGTACATGCTAATAAATTGGCAGTGCCTAAGAGACTAACCAAATATTTAGAAGCGCTTTATGAAGAGCTTAGTAGTCATATGATGAAAGAAGAGCGTATTTTATTTCCAATGATAAAAAATGGGTTGGGAGCTAATGCCGCTGCGCCAATTAGTGTGATGGAGCAAGAGCATGATGATGCAGGTGATATTTTAGAAATAATTAAAAAAATCACTAATAATGTTACGCCGCCAGCAGAGGCCTGTACTACATGGAAGGTATTATATAATGGAATCAACGAGCTAATTGATGATTTAATGATTCATATTAACTTGGAGAATAACTTACTCTTCCCTAGAGCGCTTGCCGGAGAATAAGTGGATATCTTAATTCTCTTGTTTAATTTTAATACTATGACTTTTAGTCTGATGAATTCTATTACTGACTAGTTTTCGCGACTGGATATTTTTATCAAAAGTAAAATACCCAGTCGCTTAATCATGTCATTTAGTTATATAGCAGAGAAAATAAAGATAAATTGGGTTAATGGCCAATCATTTTGGCATTAGGTATGATATGAAACCAATAATTATCTGGAACAGGGCTTTCCCAAACTCCTGTGTAGGCTGCAAATCCAATTGTGATAAATAGAATCGTCAGAGTTAACGTTGAGATAATGATACCTGATAGGACTATTGAGCGTTTTTTAGTTGGTAATGGCAATGAAAAACTTAATGTTGAAGAGACTGGGCAAGATTCAACACAGGTCATACAACCTGTACATTCTATGGTTCTTACTTTTATTAGTTTATCGACAGGGATACGGGAAGGGCAATTTTTTGCACATTTTCCGCAATCAATGCAACTTTCTACATTTCGATGTATTTTGAAAGGGGAAAGTAATGAAAATAGCCCTAACAGCGCGCCATAAGGGCAGAGATAACGGCACCATGCGTTATGGATAAATAAGCTAATAACAATAAGTATGATGACGCTAATCAGTGAAACGCCGCTAATATATCGGAAGAAATCAAGCATTTTAACATCGATGATGATGCCATAGGGTGACATGAGAAAATATTGGATCATCTGTGCAGGCATTGATAGCGCAATATACAAAAAGAAGCCAAGCAGTAAATATTTAAGACTACGTAAAGAGATATCTAACCAACGTGGAAGATTGAATTGAAAGCGAAATATTTTTTTGCCTAAATTCCCAATGAGCTCTGATATAGTACCAATCGGGCACATCCACGAACAAAATGCCTTTTTAAGAATTAGGCTAATTGTAATAAAAGCGACTAGTAGAAGCATTGACGCCGCATGAATTGGGGGGAGTACACCTGTTTCTAGCGTATATTTTAAGTTCATTAAACCGGCAATGGGTAACCAACCTTCAATACCACCAGGACGAGACATAAAAAAAGTTGTACCACCAGACTCGTAATAACGAACCCAGTAGTAAAAAGTGACACCAATGTAAATATTAATGACAAGTAGCAATAGTTGTGTTGCTTTACGCCAAGTAGAAGCATTTCGCCAGTCATTCCAAGGTAGTTTACCTCCAATAGTATCAGGACGGCGTTTGTACCTTTGGTGTGTTTTCTCTGTCATTCCTATCTATCTCTTTAACATGTATTTTAAATACCCTAATTCTATGTCAGTTCTTTATCGCGAATATTGATTTATATCTGGCTAGTCTAATTTGTTATTTAATTATTGTTGGAATGAGTGGGTATGAGCAAAGGGTATTGTTTTATGAAAGAGTCTAAAGCATAGATTCTGAAAGAGGTAACGCGATGGGACTATTATTTTAGATAGATTTTATTTGGGAATGGTCGTGTTATTAAGTTTTAATAGTGTCTCACTAGACTGAAAATAAATATTTTAATCTGACAGAATAAGTTAAAGGGCAGCTTTTGCTGCCCTAAATAAGTTATTAATTTTGTGTTTGTGCATTTGGCGTGATTTCAATAACAGAAACTCGTACTTGGTATTGCTTCCCATTTTCACCTTTAGGCACATTAGCAGTAATCTTTTTTAAGGCTTCTTCCGGTTGTGTGGTTTGAACGGTGGTTGAATATTGCATCATTCCACGATGGCGGCCTGAATAATTGGAATGACGGTTATTATCGCAAGGTCTATTATCATATTGTTGCCCATTTTGAGATGAGCCTCTATGCCATGAGCCATCATCGTTCCTATAGCCATCACCATGATATGCTAAAGTTGAAAAGCTGACGGCCATTAAACTAGCTGTAATAATCAGAGGTTTTAAGATATTCATAATTTATTCCTTTTTACATCTGTTGATTATTATTTTGGCAGCTAAATTTAATAATTCAATTTACTTTACCTAAATAAATGAATAAATCATAATTGGGACTATTTTTATCCATTATTTATTCACAATGAGAATTTTCTGTTAATAAATTTAATTTTAAGTTAACGAAATAATAATTCCATCATGTTGATTATTATGTTTACATCCTTTTTTATTATTGACTATCAGAAAAAAACTTTGCTAATTTACTTAATGAAATAATTGATGCCACAGCAATATCTTTATTATAATCATCACATAGATTTATCAGTCTATTAATTGCATCTTGTTGTTCAATAGAGCATTTGTAGTCACCTAATGCATTGATAGCAGCGATTTTAACATCATTATTTGCACCATAGGTTAATTCTACTAAATTTTTTACGATTTTTTCTTTCATGTAATTAATAATTTAAGTATGAGAGTAGAGATTTATAGTATAAAACTATCGTTAAAAATAAAAAATGTTTTTTTTATCAATGATTGACTGATTAATATAGTGGTGACCAATTATATTTATATTAATAATTATATTTAGTAACATAGTTAATCTGATTTATTGTCAAGAGCGGGTATAAATTGACAGATAAGGTAGGAGCGGGTGGATTAATGGCTCATTTTGTTCATCATCAAAGGGGTGATACTATTATAATTTAGGCCATTTCTCATTCTGCAAGAAGGACTGAACGTTGAAACGAATAAAAACTAAGCTACTAATCGTTGTATTGTTGGCGTTAGGTACATTTTCTTACCAATATTTTACCAGTATTGGTGATTCTGATATTAAAAAAGCTGCACAACAACGCGTTGAGAAAAAACTTGCTTCAACAGAGTCTGTTATATTTGATAATGTGAAAATAGCACAAAAAAACCAGTATAAGGAAGGGGAAAGTTATCGGGTTTGCGGGTTATATCGACTTGCTTCACAAACTGAATTTTTACCTTTTGTGGCAAATATTGATGTGCAGTCTGGGGCATTTTCAGAGCATGACCAATTATTGGTGAGTGAAACGCCAGAAATCAAATTAGCAATCGATAATTTATGTCAGGACACTGATAAAAAATCATAAATTTATATACCAAACATGAAAATAGTGCCCTGAGTATTTTGGGCACTATTTTTATATGTTCAATTAAGGCTTGTTTAAAAGTAATTCAGTTTGAATTTTGCATGCTGAAATTGAATCATTTAGAGATGTCATGAAATCTGCTTTATTGGCAAATTGAGATTTGTTCGCGCGTACAGTATCTATAGCTGTTGCTAAATTTTGGCGTAGATCTGTTTCGAGAGTTTCTAATTTGGCTAAATCAACCTTTTCGCTTTTTAAGCGTTCAATTGTATTACGGGTTAATTCACTACTGCTTTTATCCGTGCTGTATGCTTCACTTAGCGTTTGACCTGTAATATCGCAATAATCGCTTGCCAATTCGCTTATATTTAGTGGGGCATTGCTTGCTATAGCAAGGGCAGGAGTTAGGCATAAAGCCAGTAATAAACGCTTCATAGTAATACCTCTAGTTTGTACTCAATGAATGTTAACTTTAAATGATAACGATAAACTACTATAGCAGAATAGCCCTAAAAGGGGGTAGGAAGAGGATTTTTAGCATGATTTCATAAAAAAAAGCCAGTATAAATACTGGCTGCCATAATTAGCAAAAGCAATGTAATGAAAATTACGTTATATACTTTAGCATATAACGAATAAAAATACAGAGAATTTATGAGGTCTCTTGAGAAGTTAAAGGAAAATATGATTTTGATCAGCGATGGATACTATCGTTGGATACTAACGTGGGGCTTATTAGGATTGGCGAATAGAGAAGAATTGTCGTACCTTTCTTAAAAGGTAGCCAAATTGCCCTCATGAAAGAGTTTGCAAGAATTTGGCTACGATATTGGAATTACGCTTTTGACCAGTAGCCATGCTTTAATACGTCTTCGACTAACTCATGCAAAACGATATGTGCTTCTTTGTCATCATGAAAACCACTTGTTGTAAAGGTTGTTGGTCCGCAATCATGAGTCACTTTTAAATTACTACTCGGATAGACTTCTAATACTCTGGCTTTCAACTCAGCAGTGAAAAGGTCATAAGCTTTTTCGGTCAGTTTTGAAACGGAGTCATCTGAAACTTTAATGTTAATTTCCATTTTTTAACCCTTTATCTAAAAACTAAATTTTACTCAGTGTATTGTTATCATTAGTTATAAGCAATAATCTTATTTAGATGATACAAAAAAGAATAATAAATATAGAGTTGGGATTTTAATATTAATTTTTATTTTTATTTATAATTTCAATAATAGTGCTCAACTGAATTTAAATAATTTATTTAGTGTGAAGTTAGTGCTTTAATTAAAATGAAAAACTAATTTATTACTTATTTTTTTTGAATATGAAAGCTATGAGTTAGTTAAAGTTATTAATCATACTTGTTATTTGATTAAAAAAATAGCTAAAAATCAAACGTTTGATTTTTGTTGTGTGTGTGAAGGTTTGGAGTTGTGTAGAAATTTGAAAATTAAGTATTTTTTTCTTTATGCTTGCGGGATTATGTTATATTTAATTAAAAGTTAAGAAATTAGTTTAATAATAAAAACAAAAATAAATTTACAAGAAAGATAAAAGAATATAATTTCGACCCCTTGCTGAAGGATGGTGTTTTTTATTTTTAATTTAAAGTTGCATTCATGGTTTATGCGTTTTAGATATTGGCTAATATGGAGCGAAATAATTATCAACTAGATATTTTATTAGTTGATTCAATAAAAAAGGAGCGTAATTTGATAGAATATATAAACTCACTGAGTAATATTATTTGGGGGTCATTGCTTATTTATTTATTACTTGGAGCAGGCCTGTACTTCACGATTAGATCTGGATTTATTCAAATAAGACACTTTAGCCATATGTTTGGTGTTTTAAAAAACAGTAAAAAGTCAGATAAAGCAGGTATTTCTTCATTTCAAGCACTTTGCACGAGCCTTGCGGCTAGGGTGGGAACGGGCAATTTAACTGGCGTTGCTATTGCACTTACTGCGGGTGGACCAGGTGCAATTTTTTGGATGTGGGTTGTTGCATTACTTGGCATGGCAACTTCTTTCGTTGAGTGTACTTTGGCTCAGCTATATAAAACTAAAGATGATCAGGGAAATTATCGAGGCGGGCCTTCGTATTATATGCAAAAAGGCTTAAACCAAAGATGGATGGGGGTATTGTTTTCTATATTTCTTATTATTGCATTTGGATTAGTGTTCAATGCTGTTCAAGCTAATTCAATCGCGCAAGCAACTGCAGTGGCATTTGATTTTAACCCGCTTTACGTTGGAATAGGCTTGGTTTTTTTAAGTGGGATTGTTATTTTTGGCGGATTAAAATCAATTGCCAAAGTTGCTGAATTAGTTGTTCCAGTAATGGCTCTAGCTTATTTAATATTAGCATTTTGGGTCGTGGGGCATCATATTGACCGTTTGCCTGAAGTTTTCATGTTGATTATCCGTAATGCATTTGGATTGCAAGAGGCGGCTGGTGGGGCGGTAGGGTATGGCGTAGCCCAAGCAATGACACAAGGTATTCAACGTGGCTTATTTTCAAATGAGGCTGGTATGGGGTCGGCACCTAATGCGGCGGCTTCGGCATCACCTTATCCTCCACATCCTGCCTCACAAGGCTATGTGCAAATGCTGGGTGTATTTATGGATACCATCGTTATCTGTAGTGCAACGGCGATTATTATCCTATCTTCCGGAGTATTAGAAGGCCCTCTTGATAACATTAATGGAATAGAGCTAACGCAACTCGCACTTTCTTCTGCAGTAGGCAGTTGGGGTTCCACTTTCATTGCAGTCGCAATATTTTTCTTTGCCTTTACATCTATTATTGCTAATTATGCCTATGCAGAAAGCAATATGATTTTCTTGGAAAATAATCATACAGCAGGCTTATTTATTTTTCGCTTAGCAGCCTTAGGTATGGTGATGTTTGGTGCATTAGCTGAAATGCCACTGATATGGAAACTCGCAGATCTGTCTATGGGGCTAATGGCGATTACTAATTTAATTGCGATTCTTTTGTTATCTGGAATTGCGTTTAAATTAGCGAAAGATTATAACCAGCAATTAAGTGATGGAAAGGTACCCACCTTTGATATTAACCAGCACCCTGAATTGAAAAAACAATTTGAAGATGGGATTTGGGAAAAAGAACAAGTGGAGCAGTGGATAAAAAAAGAGACTAGTCAGTAAAATAGCCGTGGAAGTATATCCGATTAGTATTATTTTGTATTGCGCCTCAACAGTGGAATAGTCGCTTTTGGGGCGCAGTTTTTTATGATTAAAAAAATATTAATATTTTTAGATTGGTGATCATTAGTATTATTCATTAAACCATAATAGCCGCTCTGTTGTTATGTGCCTTCTATCTAATTTTATCTATTTTAAAAATAACCTTAGTGAAAATGCTTGATTAATAATCTATTGAGCTTTAAGGTTTTTTTATATGACAATATTATTATCTTAGCGGATTAGAAAGACAGTCGAGAACAACATGAAATTAGGGCAGCATGCAGCAACATTTTACGGCGTAATATCCATCTTATTGTGGAGTACCATGGTTGGATTAATACGTAATGTGAGTGAAAATTTTGGTCCAGTTGGCGGTGCTGCATTAGTTTATACCACTGGGACTATTGTCTTAATGGTAGTGATGGGGTTACCTAAAATAAGCCTTTACCCAAAACGCTATTTATTTTGGGGTTCATTACTCTTTATCAGTTATGAGATTTGCTTTGTTTTAGCGTTAGGGTTAGCCAATAATCGACAACAAGCGATAGAATTAGGTATGGTGAACTATCTATGGCCGAGTTTTACTATCGCTTTGGCGGTCTTTTTTAATCGACAACGATTTACAGTATTACTGTCTATTGGTTTAGTTTTGGCATTCTCGGGGTTGCTCTGGGTTATTTCTGGCGATCAGCCTATCTCGTTTGATGCAATTATTAATAATATTAAAAGTAACCCGCTTTGTTATCTTTTAGCCTTTATTGGTGCCATTTTATGGTCTTTTTATAGCAATGTAACTAAACGAATTTCAGGTGGTCATAATGGAATGGTGTTATTTTTCATGATGACATCATTAGGGCTTTGGGGTTTGTATCTATTTGAAGAGCCAACCGTATTTAATGTCACATTTAACAGTGTTTCTTTATTGATATTAGCTTCAATTGCAACGGGTGGGGCGAATGCACTTTGGACTTTAGCGGTTATCAAAGGCAATGTTGCTTTTTTAGGGACGCTATCTTATTTTACTCCTGTTATATCAACGGCTTTTTCATCAATATTACTCAGTACTGCGTTGACGTTAGGATTTTGGCAGGGGGTGCTTATGGTGACTATAGGCTCTATCACTTGCTATATTGCAACACGTCAGTATTCAAATAAAAAGCACATTAATTAAGTTAGTCGTTTTCACCGTAAAACGCTCGTTAATACGAGCGTGATAATGATTGTCAACGTTATTGGTTTTCGGGATTAATAAATTTATTGATTGCGATGGCAACGCCGTCATCATCATTCGTTTCTGTCACAAACTTAGCCAATTTTTGAATATGTTCCTGTGAATTACCCATCGCAACTGAAACACTCGCATACTTTAGCATTTGAATGTCGTTATTTTGGTCACCAATACTCATGACTTTATCTGGAGTGATACCCAGTTTTTCACAGATAACTTGTAGCGCAGTCCCTTTATTTGACGTGTTGTTCGATATTTCGAGGTAATAGGGGCTAGTTTTAATTAATGAGTAATTTTCGTACGTATTTTCTGGAATATAACTGATACCGATGTCTAATTTTTCTGGGCAATCAATCATCATGATTTTGGTAAATTTTAGCGATGATTCCATCTCATTAACTGGGCAGTAAACAAGCGGAGAGTTAGTTAAATAAGCATCATGAATAGTATAGTGACTTATATGTCGATTAGCCGTAAACATTGTATTATCTGCAAGGGCGTGTAAATGAACACCAATATTTCGTGATAGCTCTTCAAAGTAAAGATAGTCAGCAAAATCTAATAGGTTTTCAACTAAGTGGCTACCATCATGGGCTTGATGGATGACACTACCGTTATTGCTGATGCAATAATCATTTGCAGTATCAAGGCCAAGCTCTTTTAGATAGGGTTGAATGCCGGTATAAGGACGGCCGGAAGCGAGAATGACCTGTATGCCTTTTTGTTTAGCTTGCGCGATAGCGGCTTTAACTGCTGGGGATATTTGGTGTAGCGAATTTAGCAAGGTACCATCTAAATCAATAGCGACTAGTTTGATAGACATCAACGCCTCCTATAATTGAGAGTTTTTATCCAAATACCTTACTCTAAATATTAAAAATGTAAATTGACACAGAACTGTCGTGTAGTAATAAGTGTGATTGAACAGCACGTTTTAAAGCGCTTGTTCAATATCCATTGTTTATTACTGCTGTGGCTCAATACTATTATGATCGCTTCTTGTCCCATGGAAATGATGATGGCTTAGCGCATTAAAATGTCAGACAGGGGATTTTAATGCGATTAAACATATTCACTCGTATTCATGGGTTAGATGTAAAGGTTGCTTAACTTCTAAATAAATTTGCTCATTTTGTCTAAAATCAAATGGTGTAATGTCATATTCTTTACGGAACATGTAAGTAAAATGTGATTGTGAACCAAATCCAAAATCTAAGGCAATATCAAAAATAGATTGGGTACTGTTTCTTAGTAGGTTAACTGCGCCAGCGAGGCGACGTTGGCGAATATATTTTCCCAACGAAATTCCAGTCACTTCTTTGAATATTTTTTGCATATGCCAAAGTGAATAGCCAGAGTAGGCGGCAAGCTCTTCTAAGTGAATAACTCGGCCTAAGTGTTCTTCTATCCATTTACTCAAAGCATAGACAAGTGCTAAATGATTATCTTGTGGCATCTCAAATTATTTCTAGTTTTACGGTAACCGAAGTATACACAACTTCATTTCACCATGACAAAGGCTGCTTGTGCGGTATCATCCATTTTTTGAATAAAAAAAGCACAATCAGAATAAGTTAATGCTTGATTGCGGTTAAAATGAACAGTTATTTTATGAAAATACGTGAAATGCTCATTTTCCTCAAATTTCAATCAAGGGCTTAGGGTAGTATTCATTTTCTGAATGTATTACAGGTGATTCTTAAGTGATACCAACTAAAGCTTCTGAAGTTTTAACATTGTAATCATTTGAGTAAGAAAAATCATCAGTGAAAGTTTTAAGGAATATCGGTGTTTGGAAGAAAGCTAGTATTTATCGTGAGTATCATCATTATCTGTGTATTTCTTTATCTTTTAGCCATGGATAGCCTCTGCGATCAGGGGGGGGAGAATTTTATCTTTGGTATCTGTCGCATAACAGACTTGTTACCGTTTTGAATTTGTTTTTTAATACGCCATGCTGATATTTTGTCGTCATCATTATCAATAATGGCTATTGTGTAATATTATGAAAAATAAAGACAAGGACTAAATCAGCTTTTAAGTAGTGTTAATCAGAGAATTCAAATAAACTTATCGATTATCACGACTTTGGACGATAACAAGCAAGTAACAGGACGAAAAGGGTAAAGTTATGGCGCAACAGCAACAAACGCTAAAGCGTGGATTAAAAAATAGACACATCCAATTGATTGCTTTGGGGGGCGCTGTTGGTACAGGGCTGTTTCTTGGAATAGCGACAACAATACAAATGGCAGGGCCATCTGTATTGTTAGGATATGCATTGTGTGGTTTTATTGCCTTTCTGATCATGCGTCAGTTAGGGGAAATGATTGTACAAGAGCCCGTTGCAGGTTCATTTAGTCATTTTGCATATAAATATTGGGGTGGTTTTGCAGGCTTCTTATCCGGTTGGAATTACTGGGTAATGTTTATTCTAGTTGGAATGACAGAACTGACAGCCGCAGGCAAATATATGCAACATTGGTGGCCAGAACTCCCTATTTGGGTTTCTGCGGCTGTCTTTTTTATTGCGGTAAATGCCATAAATTTAGTGAATGTTCGTTCTTATGGCGAAACTGAATTCTGGTTTGCATTGATTAAAGTTGTCGCTGTTGTGGCAATGATTATTTTTGGTTGTTATTTATTGTTTAGTGGTCATGGTGGCCCTCAAGCGAAAGTCAGTAACTTATGGGAATATGGCGGATTTTTTGCTAAAGGCTCTATGGGTTTATTTATGGCTCTCGCCATCATAATGTTCTCTTTCGGTGGATTAGAACTCGTCGGGATCACCGCCGCTGAAGCGGAAGATCCAGAAAAAAGCATTCCTAAAGCGATTAATCAAGTTGTTTACCGTATTTTAATATTTTATATCGGTTCACTTGCTGTGTTACTGGCGCTATTTCCATGGGTCGACCTTGATGGAAAAACCAGTCCATTTGTGTTGATATTCCACGAGCTAGGTGACTTGCTTGTAGCAAACGCATTGAATGTGGTGATATTAATTGCGGCACTGTCGGTTTATAACAGTGGTGCGTATTGCACTAGCCGCATGTTATATGGCCTTGCTCAACAAGGTAATGCCCCTAAGTTTATGGCGAAAGTCAATAAAGGCGGTGTACCTGTCATGGCTTTAGTTATTTCAGGTATTGCGACCTCGGGTGGTATTTTAATAAACTTTGTGATGGAAGGGCGTGCCTTTGAGTTATTGATGTCCTTAGTGGTGACCACGTTAGTGATCAACTGGATTATGATTTGTATTTCTAACTTGAAATTTAGAGCTGCAATGGACAAGGATGGGGTTAAAACTAAGTTTAAAAGTATTTGGTATCCCTATGGAAATTACTTGTGCTTAGCTTTCCTTTCGCTGATCCTTATCATTATTTTGATGATGGATGGATTACGAGTCTCAGTGCTGATTATGCCATTGTGGATTGCGGTACTGTGGATTGGTTATCAGTTTTCAGGAACTAAAAAACAAAATTTAGCTGATGATACGGCAAAATAAAAGTGCTTGAAATGTAAAATAAAAAAATGGCCGGTAGATTTAATCTCCGGCCATTTTTTATTTAATTAAGATCACCACTGCCAGCGTAACCAGGCAAATAACACGTTACCGTTATTGTAGGTACCAGGAATATAGGTTGCTTGTAGAGATAGCCTATCATATTCCACTGACACTAATGGCAGTGGAACAGGTATGGGAATATAGTGATAATCATCACGAGCTGTAATACTTAATGTAAAACCCGCACCCATGCGAAAACCATCTAGCTCACCGGGTATCCACATTTTTTGGAAGCCATATCCGACAATAGGCTCAAATTTATTATGTGAATCTTTAAACATCATCGCGTATAGGGCGTGCCAATCATTATCTTCATCAAAACGATATTTACCGAAACCAATGCCCCATGGTTGTTCATTGTAGCTATCCGTTTTCTTTTTATCGTAAGTAAAGCGGTTATGCCATGTGAAAGCAGGAACATAAAGTTCGTAGTTGTCAGACTGCCAAGTCGTACTAACATTATTAGTAAATTTGTCCCATAGCCCTGTGGACTGCTCTTCAGCTAATGCAGTTGACGATGTGCAGATGATAGTCGTCACGAGTAGTGATTTAGCGACTACTGATTGTATATTTTTAGTTACTCTCATTGTAAATCCGTCTTGTTTATCTTTTGGATAAAAATTTTATATTGATGAAGATAATCGGCTTGCTAATAATGATTATATTAGCATTTTTGTAATTATTATGAATAAACATTATTTTAAATAAGATAAATGGAAGATGACAGCATTTATTGCATTATGTAGCACAATGGTTTAAAAAACGCGTCAAAATAGTTTATTACCTAAAAATGAATGTAAGTCTCTTGTTGTCTACCCATTTAAGTCAAAGAAACCAATAAATGCGTCAATTTAAAAAATAAATTGAGAGCAACTCCAGTAATGATGATTCAAATCAAATACTAGCAAGTAGCAATGCGCTGAAATGGTGATATTAAGTAGCAGCAATGAGCAGTAGGTTCTTGCTGCAATGTTGATTTTGATTGTATTAGCGCTTTTAAGCGCCAATTAAAAGTACAGAGGCATTGATATGATGAAGCGTCACGACGTATTAACCGAATACCAAGCCAAGTGTTTGTCCATTGCTACTGATACCTTGTTATCGCCAAAACAGAAAGCTAATTTTCTGGCATTAGAAGCTGAAAATAATATTCCTTATTTAGCATTAAGCGAACCGTTGAAAACTGCTTTGGATACACGTGTTATTTGTGACATGTATGAAGGTCATGCGCCGTATAAACCTCGCTATGTACTGCCTGATTATGAGCGTTTTCTACAACTGGGTTCTGCCTATCTAGAATTAGCACCAGCGGAAGATTTTGATGATGCACTTAATCATTTGATGATCCTGTATCATCACGTGCCTTCAGTAACCGGATTTCCAGTTTTTCTTGGGTATTTAGATCGATTGTTAATGCCATACGTTGCAAATTATACTGAAGAACAACTATATCCTAAGCTAAAACGGTTTTGGGTCATGCTCGATCGCACGCTACCTGATGCCTTTATGCATGCCAATATTGGGCCTGAAGATAATATTATTTGTCGTCTGATTTTACGCATCGATGCTGAACTTAAACAAGTCGCACCAAATTTAACCTTTGTATATCACCCACAACGCACGCCTGAATCGCTATTTTTACAGGCTATCGAAAATATTTGTGAATGTAGCAAACCGCATATAGCTAACGATATTATTCACAGCGCAGCGTTTGATGAAAAAGGTTATGGCATAGTTAGTTGTTATAATTCACTTCCTATAGCAGGGGGCGGTAGCACGTTGGTGCGTATCAATTTACGCGAGGTCGCCTTGCGTAGTGAAAATTCTACCGATTTTTTAACTGTGCAATTGAAAAAGTATTGTGACCTGCAAATGGAATTGATTGAGAAACGAACGGCTTTCTTATACGAAGAGTCTAATTTCTTTCAAACAAGTTTCCTTGTACATGAAGGGTTGATTGCACCCGAACGTTTTGCCCCGATGTTTGGTATTTATGGCTTAGCAGAAGCGGTCAATATTTTGATGGAAAAAGAGGGTACCAAAAATCTTTATGCACCGGACTCACCGGCATTACCTCTTGCTTATCAAATTAGTGAACAATTAGCGGACTTCGTTGAATCCACTCCTGTTAAATATGGCTTTAATCATAAAGCGATGTTGCATGCACAATCAGGTATTAGTTCTGATAGTGAGACAACGCCAGGTGCACGTATTCCTTATGGTGAAGAGCCTGATCCAGTTTCTCATATCATGACAGTTGCTCCTCACCATCAATATTATGTGTCGGGGATCAGTGATATTCTGACTATTGATGAAACTATCAAACAAAATCCTCAAGCACTTTTACAGCTCTGTAAAGGGGCCTTTAGTCATGGAATGCGTGAGTTTACAGCAAACGTTGCGAACAATGATTTAGTGCGCGTCACCGGCTATATGGTGAGATTATCGGATATTGAGAAATTTAAAACGGAAGGTTCAAGAAATAACACTACGTGGTTAGGGGATGAAGCAACAAAAAATTGCAAAATTCAGTCGCGTCAACAACGAGTGATAAGCCATGAGCAATCGATGCGCTACACTCAATAAACTGATTCCATTTTCTTGTGTCGATGGGCCTGGTAATCGGCAAGTGCTATTTTTGCAAGGATGCAATCTGCGCTGTTTGAATTGCCACAACCCCTATACTATGGCGCTATGTGACGACTGTGGGGATTGTGTTCCCACTTGTCCACATGGTGGATTATCTTTAATTGCGGGCAAAGTGGTATGGGATAACATCGCGTGTCAGCAATGTGATACTTGCCTGCAAACTTGTACCAAAAACGCCAGCCCGATGACGAAGCAGCTTAGTGTCGACAGTATGATTCAAAGTTTAACGAAGAATGTCGCTTTCCTCAATGGCGTTACTATCAGTGGCGGGGAAGCTACGACACAACTGCCTTTTATTATCGATTTATTTAATGAGATAAAACAGTCACCAACTCTGTCTCATTTGACCTGTTTTATTGATAGTAATGGACATTTATCATCCTCTGGATGGCATAAAGTATTACCGAATACCGATGGTGTCATGATCGACCTAAAAGCGTGGGGGAATGAATGCGCCTTAAAACTCACGGGTAGAGATAATCAGAAAGTATTTGATAGTATTAATTTATTAGCGCAAGCCGGAAAATTATACGAATTACGTTTGTTATTTATTCCCAATCAAACGGATTATCTCGAAAATATTGATGTTTTAGCCGCGTTTTTACGTCAACTTTCTTCGTCTACACGAATTAAAATCAATGCCTTTCAAAATCATGGTGTCACCAACGAAGCCGCAAGTTGGCCAGCGGCAAAGCAAGTTGAAATTGAATCTTTTGCCCAATTATTACGTGACCGCGGTGTGACCAATCTACATTTACCTAATGTCTATTTGTAATTTCTATCCCTTCAAATAAATTTAGCCTATTTTCAATTAAGTTTTCCCTCAGTAAAAATAGCGAGTGGGAAATACTGGTATTTGTGAAAACATGTGCGACAATCAAGTAAATCTTATTATCTGATTTAATACGCTTTTTTATTCATAACTGAAATGCGTTGAGAATGTTAAACGGTAAAGTTGAAGGTTATGATTTCTAAACTTAAATAATCACCCAGTATATGAATAGGAGTGGCAATTAATGAGAGTCAATGCGCTAACCATAGCCGGAACTGATCCTTCAGGGGGCGCAGGTATACAAGCAGATTTAAAAGCATTCTCTGCGTTAGGTGCTTATGGAACAAGTGTCATTACGGCATTGGTCGCGCAAAATACTCTTGGGGTTCAGTCTGTCCATAATTTGCCAGAAGAATTTGTTGCCGCGCAACTTGAGTCTGTATTGAGTGATGTTCGAATCGATAGCGCTAAAATAGGTATGTTATCAAATCAACGCAATATCTTTGTAGTTGCTGAGGCTTTAAAGCAATATTCAATTCCTTATATTGTTCTCGATACCGTCATGGTTGCAAAAAGTGGCGATCCGTTATTACTGCCCGATGCAGTTGATGCATTGCGCCAAGAATTATTACCTACAGTTTCTTTGATTACGCCTAATTTGCCAGAGGCTGCGGTATTGTTGAATCAAAAAATGGCTGAAACTGAAAGCCAAATGCTGAGCCAAGGTTATCAATTATTAGATTTAGGTTGTCAGGCTGTTTTAATGAAAGGTGGTCATTTAAGTGATGCACAAAGCCCTGACTGGCTTATTACCAGACAAGGTGAGTGGCGATTTACCTCACCGAGGGTAAATACAAAAAATACGCATGGAACTGGTTGTACGCTCTCTGCCGCATTAGCTGCGCTTAGACCTCGTTATATTGATTGGCAGACGACTGTAGTGGAAGCTAAAGCCTATTTACAAGCTGCGCTAGAACAAGCCGATAGTCTAGAAGTTGGGCGGGGGATAGGTCCTGTTCATCATTTCCATGCTTGGTGGTAATAGGTAACCGCCCTCTAATAATGCAGTGTTATGAGAAATGAGGGCGATTACGTAAATGCAATATTGTTAAGAAAAAGGCTCACTACAGTAATAAATTACATTGTGGTGGTAGCCGACAACGCAATGCATTGGGGATCAATGTAAAGGTAAAATTATCCCCAGAAAGTGGCTCACCATCGAGGTTTAAAACCATATTATGAGGCGATGAAATTTTTATCCATGTGCTTGTTTTTTCAATGAGATGCTGATTTCTATCAGAAGAAAATAGATTAGTTAGTAAAGCGGGTATCACATCTCTTGCGGGCACAATTAATAGATTTAAAACGCCATCATTAATTAGCGCCGCAGGTGTTAATTGCTGACCACCGCCGGCTTGGCGGCCATTTCCGATAGCAACGACTAACGTTTCGCCTTCCCAACTGAAATTGTCAGCTTCAATCTTACAGATATCCGTTTTCAATGTATCAGGGCGCAATAATCCATTAATTACATATGCTGCACCGCCTAAAGCTGATTTTAATGCTTCGGGTGTTTCCGTGGTAATGCGTGTACCAAAACCACCGGTTGCCATATTCATAAAATAATAATGTTCATTGACTTGGCCTAAGTCAATTTCCACGGCTTTTCCTTTTACCGCTAAAGCGAGAGCTTGTTCGATATCAGCCGGGATATTTGCGCTCGTGGCAAAATCATTGGCGGTTCCCATGGGTAAAATACCCATAATTGGACGGTTCTTGGCGGGCAGTTTCATTAAAGCGGAGGAAATCGCGTTGATGGTGCCATCACCGCCCGCTGCAACAATGGTATCGATTCCTTGGGTGAGTGCTTGTTCAATAAACACATCGGTATCTTTAGGCTCCCAAGGGATGCGTACGATAATTGTGTGTCCTTCATCGCGAAGATGAGTAATTGCCTTACGAAGCTCAGGGTTAGCTGATTGCTTGCCATTAAGAATAATCATAGCTGATGGGAGGTTATTCATGCGCAAGTTTTCCTTATTCGTTTTATCTTAATTAAAAGTATAAAGGCTTTGTAGTGAGAAAAGGGAATATTTGCATTATTTTTACAGAAGGGAGAGAGATAAAACGTGGATCGAAGAGTAGATAAAAGAAATGGCTAGCTCAAGGGAGATTGAGCTAGCCAAGGAGGTGGTTCCTAGTCTTATTTTACGACTTTCTAGTTCTTCGTTTTCGATAGTGACTATACGATATTGAATAGCTAATTGATGTGATCTATTGCATAAAATTAGATATTCAGTGCACTTTTACACTAAGTTGTCAATAACGAGAATGGTTCTCATATGGACTATCGCATGAAATGTTAGGTTAATAAGACATTAATCTATTTTTTAATAACAAAAAGCCAAAAATTCAATCAGCTAGCAATAAATTAAGCTAGATATGAATTTTTGGCTAATGGGTTATTTTTAGTCGTTAGGCTTTGGCCGCGGCATCTGCTAGATGAGGATCACGGGTTGTTGTTCCTGGTAAATTACGAATTAACAAACCAAAACTGACATCAACATCGTCAGGAATTGGTAGATAGACAATATGGCCATTCCCCGGAGCAACCTCAATCGATTCACCTTTACGGTTGGTTAGTGAATCTAAGGTAAAGACAATATTGCCCGCAGGCGTCATCATTTCTAAACTATCGCCGACACTAAATTTATTTTTCACATCAACTTCAGCAAGACCATTAACTCGCTTACCGGTAAATTCTCCGACAAATTGTTGAGTATCGGAAACAGAATAGCCGTATTCATAGGTTTGATATGAATCATGGGTATGGCGGCGCAAAAAACCTTCTGTATAGCCACGATGAGCTAAACCTTCTAGTGTTGATAATAAGGTCGGGTCGAAAGGTTTACCAGCAACGGCATCATCAATGGCACGGCGATAAACTTGTGCAGTGCGTGCGCAATAATAAAAAGATTTAGTACGACCTTCAATCTTGAGGGAGTGAACACCCATTTTTGTTAGATTTTCAACATGTTCAATAGCTCGTAAGTCTTTTGAGTTCATGATGTAAGTGCCATGTTCATCTTCGAAGGCGGTCATATACTCGCCTGGGCGCATGGCTTCTTCTAACATAAAGACTTTATCTGTCGGTGTACCTTCACCAAGCGTCGGTGCTACATTTTTCACTGCAATAGGTTCATGGACATGGACGATATTGCCAATTTCGTCTTCTTTACCTTCTTGAACTTTATATTCCCAGCGACATGCGTTAGTACAAGTCCCTTGATTAGGATCACGCTTATTAATATAACCGGAAAGCAAACAACGACCTGAATAGGCCATGCACAGGGCACCGTGAACGAAAACCTCTAATTCCATTTCAGGAACTTGTTGACGAATTTCTGCAATTTCATCAAGAGAAAGTTCGCGAGATAAGATAACGCGGGTGAGTCCCATCTGTTTCCAGAATTTGACCGATGCCCAGTTAACTGCGTTCGCTTGTACGGATAAGTGAATGTCCATTTCAGGGAAGGCTTCACGCACCATCATGATCAATCCGGGGTCAGACATAATTAAGGCATCAGGACCCATTTCAATCACAGGTGTTAAATCGCGGATAAAGGTCTTTAGTTTGGCATTGTGTGGTGCGATATTGACGACCACATAAAATTTCTTGCCAAGGTCATGGGCTTCTTGAATGCCTTTAGCTAGATTTTCATGGTTAAATTCGTTGTTGCGAACACGTAGGCTGTAGCGAGGTTGTCCCGCATAAACAGCATCAGCACCATAGGCGAAGGCATAACGCATGTTCTTCAAAGAACCTGCTGGGGATAATAATTCGGGTGTAAACATGATAATTCTCAGTCTGATGTCAGGTCAGTACTCACTCAATAGAGTCAGTATTTATACCTATGATAATTCAAGTTACATCAGTGATAGATATCTTGAATTATTTAGGTACATAATAAAATGAAGGGGGATTTTAACGCTAAAATCGGGAAATGCCAAATTTCCCTTGTAAAAAATAAGGTTATAATTTTGTTATCAAATAAAAGGGTAATTTATCAGTATTCATCCCATCTGTAGCCTAATCCATAAATTGAGCGAATAAATGTTTTTTCGTTATCCAGATATTCCAATTTTCGTCGTAAATTTTTGACATGACTATCAATTGTTCTATCAGTCACCACGCGGTGGTCATCATATAAAATATCTAATAGTTGATCGCGTGAATATACGGTACCTGTATTATCAGACATGAATTTTAATAGACGAAATTCAGCTGGGGTCAATTCTAAAAGTTTATCGCCATAACGAACTTGGTAGGCATTTTCATCAATAATTAATTGTGTATGGTTCTTTTCTGGTGTGATGGCACGCTGGCAGCGGCGTAAAATTGTTTTAACTCGAGCGACTACTTCTCGTGGGCTAAAAGGTTTACAAATATAGTCATCCGCACCAATTTCTAAACCTAAGAGGCGGTCGATTTCTTCTGTTTTTGCTGTCACCATGACGATGGGGACTTCACTAAATTTGCGCAGTTCACGACAAACCGCTAGTCCGTCCATTCCTGGTAACATTAAATCCAGTAAAATTAAATCAGGCGGTGTGGCTTGCACATAATCGATAACTTCATCGCCTCGAGCAAGTAAGGCGGGTAAGTAGCCCGCCGCCTGTAGGTAATCAAATAAAAGTTGTCCAAGTTTTGGTTCATCTTCGACGATGAGAACATGTGCACTGGTTGAGTCAGTTGTTATCACTATTCTTTTTCCTTCGATGGGATAGGTAGCCGAACGGTAATGCGTACGCCGCCTAAATCAGACGAGCTTGCTTGTATGCTGCCATTATGCGCCTCAACAATATTATAGCAAATTGCTAGCCCTAAACCGGAACCACCACTGGCGCGATTACGCGATTCTTCTACTCGGTAGAAACGTTCGAATAGATGGTTACATTGCTCTACTGTTAATCCGGGGGCGCTATCTTCCCAGTTAATGACCAGTTGGTTATTTTCTTGTGTCACCTGAATGATAATTTTACCCATAGGGTCGGTATAACGTAGGCTATTTTCCATTAAGTTATAAAATAGCTGGGTAAGACGGTCAGGATCAGCAAAAACAATGCATTGCTCGATAAAATGACGTTCTAAGGTCAATTTTCTATCTTCTAATCGCCAGCGGGCTTGACCTATAGCCATATCAATAAGAGGAATAATATCAACAGGTTGTTTACGATAAACTAATGAACCTCTATCTGAGAGCGATAGCTGGTGGAGGTCATTAACCAGTTTAATAAGCGTTTGCGTTTCCATTAAGAGAGAGTTAATGGTTTCGGGAGTTGCTTGACGAACCCCATCTTGCACCGCTTCCAATTCACCTTGTAATACCGATAATGGCGTACGTAATTCATGAGAAATATCGGCCATATAATCGCGGCGCATTTGTTCATTTTTTTCAAGTGTTGAGGCCAGATGATTAAAATCTTTGGCTAATTGGCCGAGCTCATCACGCCCCACATCGGGAACTCGAGCAGAAAAGTCGCCTCTCGCAAGTTGGTTGGTGCCTTCTAGTAACCGTTTGATTGGCCTTAAAAATCCACGGGCAAGGAATAGGGTCGCAATCAGAGCAACAAAGAGGGAAAGACCGGCGATAATCCAACTGGTATACAGTTGTTGTTCATCAAAGCGTTGATCAAGTTCATTATTGATGCCATTTTCATAGCTCGCGACTAACCAACCCACGGTATCCCCATTACCCGTGACCACAGGCTCACGAATAACATTGTTAGGTAAGGGAACATCACGACCAAAAATTAGCCGATCTTTGTTGTCATAAACCCAAAAAACTGTACGCCAGCGCTTATGATTATTGGGTTTGCTATTGCGATGTTGATGTTCAACTGCACGCAATATATTGAAAAAAGCGCGGTCATTGCTTAATAAAAACATCCAATTTCCGGAGAGTTCATATTGTTCGGCTAATGCACTTGAAATAAGCTCTGCACGCTGCTGGTCATTTTCTTTGATGTAGCCAAGAAAGCCGTGCTGAAAGCTCATTCGCACCCCTTGGTGCATCGTGACCACTAATAATAAGCATGTTGCGAAAATGGCTAGGAAAAGGCGTGTACTGACGCTATTTAACCTAAACTTCATTATTTGCCTCCGGTGCTTTATCGGTCAGCTTATTTTTTCGTGCGAAACGTTGTCTTAGGCTATCGAAACTGAGATAAACGACCGGCGTTGTAAACAGAGTTAATAACTGGCTCATAATTAACCCACCGACAATAGTGATCCCAAGAGGTTGACGTAACTCAGCGCCATCACCACTGCCTAAGACAAGCGGTAATGCACCGAAGATGGCGGCTAAGGTTGTCATGACGATAGGGCGAAAACGCAATAAACTGGCACGGAATATGGCTTCACGAGCGGTTAATCCGGCATTTCGTTGAGCTTGAATAGCAAAATCAACCATGATGATGGCATTTTTCTTGACGATACCTATCAATAGCATAATGCCGATGAGGGCAATTAAACTAAATGGTGTGTCAAATAATTCAAGTGCCAGTAATGCGCCAACCCCTGCTGACGGTAACGTTGATAAAATGGTGAGTGGATGAATATAGCTCTCATAGAGAATACCAAGCACTAAATAAACCGTCACAATAGCGGCAAAAATCAAAAATAATTGCGATTTTAACGTATCTTGGAATATCTGCGCAGTACCCGCAAATGTGCCACGCACTGCGGAAGGCACGCCTAAAGCTGTCATGGTTTTTTCAATTTCAGAAATCGCGTCATCAAGGGTATAACCGTCAGCCACGTTAAATGCGATGGTTGATGCGGCAGATAGCCCTTGGTGATTGACACTCAACGGCGCATTTGCTGGCTCCCAACGTGCAAAGTAGGATAGCGGGATTGCTTGACCTTGGCTGTTAATCACAAACATTTTATCTAATGAGCTGACATCTTGGGTATATTCAGGAGCAACTTCCATTACCACTTTATACTGATTCATCGCTTCATAAATGGTTGAGATTTGACGTTGACCAAAGGCATTATTCAGTAAATTATTGGCCTCGCGGACATCTATACCTAACTGTGCCATCAGATCTCTATCATAGGTCAGCGCCATTTCAGCACCTTTATCTTCTTTATCTGAGTTAACATCGGTCAGTTGCGGTAATTCTCCGAGTGCTTTACGAATGGCTGGTTCCCAATCTCGTAGCGCAGATAATTCATCGGCCAGTAGCGTGAATTGATAACTGGCATTGGCTTGCCGTCCACCGACCCGAATATCTTGAACGGGCATCATAAATAAATTCGCACCGGGCTCATTAGCCAGTTTAATTCGTAAGCGGTTCATGACACTGGTTGCGCTTTCATTTCGTTCATTAAGATCTTTTAATGAAATAAACATGAAACCGCTATTCACACGGCTACCTCCGGTGAATCCGGTCACATTATCGACCGCGGGGTCCGCATTGATTTGCTGCATAAAAGTGGTCATTTTCTGTTTCATGGATTGAAACGAAATACTTTGGTCTGCGCGAACAAAGCCCATGATGCGTCCCGTATCTTGCTCAGGGAAAAAGGCTTTAGGGATCGCAATATAGAGGTAAACATTTAGCCCAATAGTCATAAATAAAATAGCTAACACACTACGGCGATGAGACAGCACCCAATTTAATGTGACACCGTAACTTTCTTGTAAGCGCATAAGTACTCGACCAAAACCGCGATTTTTTGCTTTGGTTTTATTACCTCGCTTTTTGAGCAAATAAGCACACATCATGGGGGTCAATGTCAAAGAGACAACCAATGAAATCCCAATAGCGGTGGCGAGGGTGATAGCAAATTCACGGAATAATCGACCCACTAATCCATCCATTAATAATAATGGAATGAAAACAGCGACAAGCGAAATACTCATAGAAACGACGGTAAAACCGACTTCATGAACCCCTTTAATCGCTGCAATAAAGGGCTTTTTCCCATTTTCGATGTGTCGTGAAATATTTTCGAGTACGACAATGGCATCATCGACAACAAAGCCCGTTGCTACCGTTAATGCCATCAACGAGAGATTATTTAGGCTAAAACCGCACAGATACATGGCGGTGAATGTACCGATAAGCGAAACTGGCACTGCAATAGCAGGGATTAAGGTTGCACGCCCAGAACGTAAGAACAGTAAAACAACCAATATGACGAGGGCAATAGCAATTAATAATGCGCGCTCGACTTCGGCAAGAGAGGCTCTGATTGTCGGTGTTCTATCTTGGGCAACTTCTAAATTAATCGCCGCAGGGATCATGTCTCTAAATTCAGGTAACTCATCGCGAATACGATTGACGGTCTCGATAATATTAGCGCCAGCTTCGCGGCGGATCACAATCAAAATAGCGGGTTCCCCACCGGCCATACCGGCAGCTCGAACGTTTTCAACAGAGTCTTTAACGACAGCCACATCACTGAGTTTGACCGCATTACCGGCATTGTAATGAACAATGATGGGGCGATAATCAGCCGCTTTTTTTAATTCGTCATTTGTTTGTACCTGATACCGATTGTCATCGTTATTAATGTAGCCTTGGGGCTGACGAACGTTGGCACTGCTAATCGCGGAGCGCACCGCATCCAATGAAACACCTTGGTTAAACAATGCGGTAGGATTAAGTTCAACGCGTACGGCAGGCAATGAGCCCCCACCGACAGATACCTCACTGACACCTTCAATTTGGGCGATCCGCTGGGCTAATCGCGTTGAAGCAATATCATAAATTTCACCGGTATTCATGGTTTTTGACGTCAGTGTCAAAATCATGATAGGGGCGTCTGATGGATTCGATTTGTAATAACGCGGTCGGCTTGGCATACCACTTGGGAGCAAAGATTGTGCAGCATTGATAGCGGCTTGAACTTCTCGTGCAGCATTATTAATATTTTTATCGAGATTAAATTCTAGGGTGATGGTTGTGCGGCCTTGCGCGCTACTGGAGGTCATTTCACTGATCCCCGCAATACTGCCTAAAGAACGCTCAAGGGGTGTTGCGACGGATGAGGCCATCGTTTCAGGTGATGCACCGGGAAGTGACGCCGTCACGTTTATGACGGGATAGTCAACCTGTGGCAAAGGAGCCACAGGTAAGAACATAAAGCTTAATGCACCGCAAAGAGTGATAGCCACACTAATTAACGTGGTCGCAACGGGTCGACTGACAAACAGAGCGAAAAAGCGTTTCATTATAGTTCCTGCGCCTTGTTTGCTTGAGAACGCGTTTTCCAGCGGTTTGATAAGCCGTCAAACAACAGGTAAATCACCGGCGTGGTAAATAACGTCAAAATTTGGCTCATAATCAAACCACCCACCATACAAATTCCTAATGGTTGACGTAATTCAGCGCCGACACCAGTACTTAACATCAGTGGTAATGCGCCTAGCAAGGCCGCCATTGTGGTCATGAGGATTGGACGAAAACGTAATAAGCAAGCCTGATAGATAGCATCATAAGGTGACATGCCTTTATCTCGCTCGGCCGCGAGAGCAAAGTCAATCATCATGATGGCGTTCTTTTTCACGATACCAATTAGCAAAATAATACCGATGACGGCAATCACATCGAGATCTTTACCTGCCATCATTAATGCGAGTAGTGCTCCTACGCCCGCAGTTGGTAGCGTTGAGAGAATAGTGATAGGGTGAATAAAACTCTCGTATAAAATACCTAATACGATGTACATAGCTAAAATTGCGGCGGCAATTAACCAAATAGTACTGCTGAGTGCGGCTTCAAAGGCGAGAGTCGCTCCTTGGAATTGAGTGGTAATCGATTTAGGCATCGAAATTTGTGCTTCAGCATTTTTTACGGCTTTAACGGCAGATTCAAGTGAAGCATCGTCAGATACATTAAATGAAAATGTCACCGCAGGGAATTGGTCAAGATGATTGATAGAGAGTGGTCCATAACCCTCTTTAATATTTACTAAGGTAGATAATGGCACAATGGCACCATCCGTCCCTTTTAAGCGAACATCATTTAATGCATCCATTCCATCCCGAGTTTGGGTATCGTGCTCCAAAATGACGCGATATTGATTCGATTGTGTATAAATGGTTGAGATCATCCGTTGACCAAATGCATTATACAGAGCGTTATCAATCGCTGACATGGTAATACCAAAACGGCTAGCAGTATCTCTATTAACGTTGACATAAGCGACTAGGCCTTTGTTTTGCCAGTCGCTACTGATATCCGTTAATTCAGGTTGTTTCTCAAGCTCATTCAATAATTTAGGTACCCAAGTGCTTAATTCATCAAGGGAACCTGCTTGCAGTGTAAATTGATATTGTGTACGAGCGACTTGTGTATCAATCGTTAAATCTTGCATGGGTTGCAAGTATAAATTGACGCCAGAAATATTATCTACAGCGCTTTGTAAGCGAGTAATAATCGCGCTAACCCGATCTTCACGGTCATCGAGCGGCTTTAAGGTAATTTGAATGCGAGCATTATTCAACGTGGCATTACTGCCATCAACCCCCACATAAGTAGTGACGTTATCGACGGCAGGGTCAGCGAGTATTTTACTGGCGACTTCTTGCTGCTTCTGCGACATAGCAGAAAATGAAATAGATTGATGGCTTTCAATCGAACCTTGAATAATTCCACTGTCTTGCAAAGGGAAAAAGCCTTTAGGTATCCACATATACAGCAAAACGGTCAGTACCATAGTGCCTAAAGCAACAGATAACGTCAGCCACTGGTGATTAAGAACACGTTTAAGCCATATCGCATACCCTGCAACTAATTTGTCGAAGAAGCGTTCGCAGGCAAGCTCAAAACGGTTGTGTTTGTGCTGAGATTCAGGTTTTAGCAAGCGAGCGCACATCATCGGTGTGAGTGTGAGCGACACCACAGCAGAAATTAAAATTGCCACTGCCAAGGTAATCGCAAATTCTCTAAATAGGCGACCGACAATATCCCCCATAAATAATAGCGGAATTAGCACTGCAACAAGGGAAAATGTGAGTGAGATAATCGTAAAACCTATCTCGCCGGCACCTTTTAATGCGGCAACGAGTGGTTTATCTCCTTGCTCTAAATAGCGTGATATATTTTCAATAACAACAATCGCATCATCGACAACAAAGCCTGTAGCAATGGTTAATGCCATTAGCGTCAGGTTATTGACGGAAAAACCACAAAAATACATTACTGCGAATGTGCCAACTAGCGATAAGGGCACCGCAATACCGGGGATTAGTGTGGCAATACCGTTACGTAGAAATAAATAAATCACCATAACAACCAATGCAATGGCTAATAGTAATTCAAATTGCACATCATTGACCGAGGCGCGGATCGTGCTAGTGCGGTCGGTTAAAATTTCAACATTGACGGATTTTGGTAAACTTTCAATTAATTCAGGTAGTAAAGAACGGATCGTATCCGTTGTTTCTATCACATTCGCACCAGGTTGGCGCTGAACATTAATAACAATTGCGTGTTCTGTATTTGCCCAAGCGCCAAGGTAGGCGTTTTCAGCGCCTTGTTCTATGGTGGCTATATCACCAAGGCGAACGGGTGCGCCATTTTGGTATGCGATAATAAGCTTGCGATAGTCCTCAAGGGATTTCATCTGATCGTTAGCTGAAAGAGTGACCGAGCGTGTTGGCCCATCAAAACTGCCTTTTGCGGAGTTCACATTGGCATTATTAATTGCACTGCGGATCGTTTCGCTATCTAAACCTTTAGCTGCCATTGATTGGGGATTTAAATTTACGCGAACCGCAGGGCGTTGCCCGCCAGCAAGTGTTACTAAACCAACACCATTAACTTGTGATATTTTTTGAGCAACTCGCGTTTCAATGATGTCTTGCACTTGAGTGAGCGGCATTGCATCAGAGGTTACTGCCAGTGTTAAAACAGGAGGATCAGCAGGGTTGACCTTATTATAGATAGGTGGGTAGGGTAAATCTGATGGTAATAAACTTGTTGCCGAGTTAATTGCCGCTTGGACTTCTTGCTCAGCGACTTCAAGCGGTAAGGTCAGTTGGAACATGAGCGTAATAACAGATGCGCCACCTGAACTTTGGGAGGACATCTGTTTAAGCCCAGACATTTGTCCAAATTGGGTTTCGAGTGGTGCAGTTACCGCTGAGGTCATGACATCAGGGCTGGCGCCGGGATATAACGTCACCACTTGAATTGTTGGGTAATCAACTTCGGGTAAAGCGGAAACGGGTAAGAAACGATAACCAATAATACCCGCAAGTAAAATAGCGACCATAAATAATGTGGTCGCGACAGGGCGCAGAATAAAGATGCGAGAAGGGCCGCCACCTTTCATCATTTCAGGTTGCATTACGCTTTCTCCGCGCTGTTTCTATTATTTTTTCTTGTTTCTGAGCTGGGCTCTTTTGATTTTCGCGCCACTTGCACTGGATTAACAACCTCAACACTGGTGCCATCCGTTAATTTATCGACGCCATCAGTAATGACTTTACTTTTAGCACTTAAGCCACTTTCAATGACCACTTGTTGGCTATCTTGCATGCCGACAACCACATTATGTTTTGTCACCTTATTGTCATCACTGAGTATCCAGACGTAGTGTCCTTCATTACCCATTTGTAATGCTGCTGTTGGGATCACGACGGCATTCTGTAGGGTTTCAACTTGCATTTTTACATTCACAAATTGGTTTGGAAAAAGTTTTTGTTCTTCATTGGTAAAACGCGCTTTAATTTTTAATGTACCCGTTGCTGGGTCGATTTGGTTATCCGTACTCAGTAACTCACCACCGGCAATCATGGCGACATTATTTCTATCCCATGCTTCAACAATCACTTTCTGACTTGATGACTGCGCTTGTTGAATGGCGGGGATATCACCTTCAGGCAGGGCGAATAACACATCAGCAGGTTGCGTTTGTGTAATCACAACAATAGGTGTGGATGTCCCTGCTGAAATAAAATTGCCCGTATCCACTTGTTTTAAACCAACACGGCCAGAAATAGGGGCTGTAATTTTACTGTATGTCAGCTGTAATTTGGCGTTATCGACGGCCGCTTGGTCGACTTTAATGCTGCCTTCGGCCTGTAAAACAGCCGCTTTTTGGTTATCAAGCTCTTGTTGTGAAATAACTTTGGTGCCTGCCAATTTTTGATAACGAGCTAAATCTAATCGTGCATTGGCTAAAATAGCTTTGTCTTTTGCTAATTGCCCTTCGGCTTGGGCTAATTGAACTTCAAATGGGCGAGCATCTATTTGCGCGAGTAAATCACCTGCATTGACATATTGTCCTTCGGTGAAATAAAGCGCCATTAGCTGCCCTTCAACACGGCTCGTAACAGTCACAACATTGGCGGCTTGTACTGTGCCAAGGCCAGATAAGTATCTAGGCACTACTTTTTCTTCAGCGGTCGCAAATTGTACGGGCGCTAAAACGCGTGGTGGTCTACCGCCTGTACCGGGTTTTTGTTGCTGATTTGGCTTGGCTCCAGCGGCAGAATTTGAGGTATCTGCTTGATTATTATGTTGATAAAAATACCAGCCTGCACCAGCTGCCGCAATAATGGCAACAACGATAGCGCAGCGAGTCAAAGTAGTACGGCGATTTTGTTTATTCATTTTGGGTAAGTCGCTCAACGCAAAAAGTGGATAAAGTCAGTTCGTTTTTAGAGCAAAAAACTAACTGAAAAAGAGTCAGTTACACAAATAACATAGTAATAGTTTAGCGTGATAGGTACAAAGAAAAATGGAGGAAATATGAATTAGTGTCAATTTATATATACATAATTGTTTGGTTAGCACTTTGTAAGTGAAGAAAACTAGTTTAGGAATATCTCCAAATCAAAGCGTGAACATTTTATTTGTTTAAATTCAATCGGTTATCATTATCTTGATTGGGCTAAAATATAATTCACAATGAATTATATAAATTAAAAATTAGTTTATTGAATATGAGAATTATATTGTTTAAATGCTCGTTACAGAAAGGCCACACAATATTTTTTTAAACTAACTTTAAAAGGATTTAATTAATGGATATTCTTGATATTACAACTTTATTGAGTCTCGGTCGTGAAGTTGTTGCCCATAAAGCTACTGACCATGGAGTTAATATTTACGAAGAAAAGGGCACGGATAAAGTAGTGATTGAAGTACCAATTGAAATAATGACTGAAGTAGCGGTTGAATTAGTGACTGAATTGGCAACTGAATCAGAGACTGAAGCACCAATTAAAGTAATGACTGAAGTACCAATTAAAGTAATGACTGAAGTAGCGGTTGAATTAGTGACTGAATTGGCAACTGAATTAGTGACTGAAGTGCCAATTGAAGTAATGACTGAATCGGCAACTGAAGTAGTGGCTGCTTGTGGTGTAGATTCACATAAGAAAATTGAAACATTAGTGTCTTCATTTAGTGGTCTCAATCAAGCGCAAATCGAAATGTTAGTGTCTTCATCCAATAGTATCAACCAAGTAGAAACAGTTTCCATGGACTTTGAAAAAGCAGTCAGCTATGCCGAATCATTTATTGAATGCCCACTAGCTGTATTTTAATTCTCAGTAACCTATTATTTGCAGCCTTAATGTAATCATTAAGGCTGCAGAATATCAGTCTACTTCCCTTGAATTGAGATACATCGATTTAAAGTCCTTTAATTGTTAACATCTTAATTTGATAGGGAAAATAATAAATATCATTAAATGAAAAATTTCTAATGGTTAATTATTAAAAATTAACAAAAAAACTAAAAATGAGGCTTAAAGTATGAAGCATGGTAATGAAGTGAAAATCAATTATGTTATTAATTTAAAAATTGAAGCCCTAAGGTTTCAAAGAGATTCAAATAAAAATTATAATAAAATGGAAAAACATTTAAAAAATCAATGGAAATATATTAAGAAATATGAAAAAGGCGTAAAGAAAAATCAGCAATTGAATGATGCTGAAAGTCTTGTTGAATATAGTAAAAATATAGCCATTATCAGCCAAATGGAGAATATCTATTATTCTTATGAATATGATTATAAAAAACAAAAGGCAGAAATAGAAAATTATATCTCTAGCATAAATAGCACTAATTTTTTTGATACACGAATAGAGCAATTAAAATTAAGCTCAGAGCCTAGAGCTTTAACTGTGGATGATGATGTTAGTAAATATATTGAAATGCCTAAAATGACAAAGAAGAAAGAAGAATTAATGAATAAAATATCGGATAGTTGTCATCATTTTAATGCTAAATATAATGAGATTACTTCTTGGCTTGTTAATTTAGATAATGCCGTGCAAAATTTTTATATAGATGACTACAATCAAAATCTACAGGTTGATTATAAAATTGAAAGGGGTATTCTTTCTAATGAAAAAGAAAAAATATCTAAAGAACTGATTGAGTTAAAAGCTAAAGTTAGCAATAAAGATTCAGAAAATATAGCTTATTATAATCGTATTATTAAACGTAAAGAAAGAAAAATTGAAGCTATAGAAAGTGAATTAGAGGTTATCCGAATCGTACGTATGGAGTATGAATCAATTGATTTAGAAAAAGAAATGGGGGAGCCTAATGTTACTCAAGAAAAGGTGGAGAGTAAAGAAGAGTTTATTTCTGATGTTGATTCACAAAAGCAAATCGGGATATTAGAGTCTTTTGTCTGTAGTTTCAATTCAATAGAAAAAAGTTGCATAGATTCTAAAACAACAACTGTTAATTATTTCAATTTTATTGAAATGGCAATGCCGGTATTTTAATTTCCAATAATCTATTATCTGCACCTTAATTTAATGATTAAGGTATGAAATAGTCTGACTACATCCTTTTAATCAAAGTATATCGATTTAGAGTCTTTAATTACTAATATTTAATTTGATAAGGGAGAGGGGAGTGTAATGAAAATAAAAAGGAGTTCCGTTTATGGACTTTTTGAAAAGTGATAGTGAAGAAAATAATATAAATAAATTAACCAACATAGAAATCAAGTTATCTGATCTTGAAGATAAAATCAAACAAACAAAAAGTAGGATTGAAAAATATAAGGAAATTTTTGAAGTTAAAATAAATGTAATGAAAGAACAGATTGAAAAATATAAAGATGAAATAATATATAATGAGCTCTGCAAGGCTATTAGTAATATTGAAAATAATTTCACTAAAAATACCGAGAGATTGCACTTTACCTTTTTGCATGTGGACAATTTTATTCGGCGTACGAGAAGTCGATTTCATTGTAAGACTGATAGAGATCAAGCATTAAAGGAAGTGAGTTTTGATTTTAATAATAACGAATATATCAAAGATTATATGGAAGTATCTATTGGTAACTATCATTTTAAAAAAAAATTGCCAGAAGAATTAAGCGGGAATGTTAATAAAATAGCAAATATGAATGCCAGTTTGAAATCAAATTTACATCAAATGATAAAAAAAATAAGACAAATAGAAAAAGAGTACCTCAAAATTGAAGCAGGTAAACCCTATAAAGGACCTAGTTATAGTAATCAATACATAGAACTAAGTAATGATATTAATTTTTTATCACGGGTAATTAAAACAGAAACTGATCCAGAGAAACTGGACTCACTTAAAGCGGAGAAAGCAAGCTATGAACAACAACGAATCAAAATAAAAAATAGTTTAGATAATGCTAAGTCAAAAAAAATATTTGCTAGGGATCATCGAGAACAATCCTTTGTCAATGATAAAATAATCTATGCTGAAATGCTAAGTTCGTTAATAAATAGCATTGATGAAAGTGAAATGTTAACTCCTAATAATAAAAAAATATTACCTGAATATTTAAATAATACGCCTTTGATTTTTGATTTTAGTTAATGTCTTAAAATTCATGAAAAAAGGAATAAAAAAAGCAGGAAAAATGTATTTCCCTGCTTTTTGCACGACTAAAACGTATGGTTAACTAATGTGTGGTGCTGGTATTTAACACCTTGGCACCGTCATCAATTTTAGAACTGTTGGCTGTCCACCCTTTCCAAGAAAGAGGTACATAAGCAACAGCCACTGCTAACAATGATACGCCTGCGACATAATAAGCGGGTGCCATATGGGATTGTTGTAACCAAGCACCTGTCAAAATTGGGGTCAATCCACCGAAAATCGCATAAGCCACATTATAAGCAAATGATAATCCAGAATAACGAATCTCAGGTGGGAACGCACGAGTACTGATAATCGGCGTCGTTGCAATAGCCCCCACAAAGAATCCCATTAAGGCATAGTTAAAAATCAAAGTATTGGCTGCGATATCTGTAGATAAAGACGAGTAAAAATAAATTGCTGTTACTGCAAGGCCGCCCCAAGAAAAAGTCATTGATGCGCGAGTACCCGCTTTATCACCTAGCCATCCCCAGAAAATACAGCCTAAAGTTAGCGTTAAGGTGGCAGCGCAGTTTGCCTGCAGCGCAATATTACGGTCAATATTATAGATGCCCTTTAACACCACATCAGGGGTCATTAAAATTGTAACAACGATCGCGGTTGATAATGACCACGTTAATGCTGCGGTTATCATACAAGCTTGTTTATGAGAGCGAATGACTGTTTTTACAGGTAACTCTTGAGATAAGGCTTTTTTTGCGGCTAGCTCTTTGAATATCGGTGTTTCTTGTAAGAAACGGCGCAAATAAACAGAGATAAAACCAAAAATACCACCAAGAATGAAAGGAATACGCCAAGCAAACTCATGAACTTCCTGTGAAGTATAAGAACGTTCAATAATAATTGCGACAATAGAGCCCAGCAAAATACCACCGGTAATGCCCGAGGTTAATGTGCCAACGCCTAAACCATAACGTTGTTTAGGGGTATGTTCTGCAATAAAGACCCAAGCGCCTGGCATTTCACCACCAATTGCTGCGCCTTGCATAATACGCATTAATAATAATAGTAAAGGTGCAGCTGCACCAATCGTGGCATAAGTTGGTAAAAAGCCGATAACAAAGGTCGGAAATGCCATTAAGAAAATACTTAATGTGAACATTTTTTTACGGCCAATTTTATCGCCAAAGTGGGCCATAATAATACCGCCAAGAGGACGGGCAAGGTAACCCGCAGCAAACAAACCTAGCGTCGCCATTAGTGCAAGAAATTCATTGTCTCCTGGGAAAAATAGTTGAGAAATGATTTTTGCGTAAAAGACGAAAATAACAAAATCATAAAATTCTAGGGTTCCGCCTAATGAGGATAAGCCTAATGTTTTATAATCTTCTTTACCCAAGGGTCTTGCCGAGGGCTGGCCGGTTGTTTGCGATGACATAATACTATCCTTCTAAAATACCCAAAAATATTGATGGGAAATGACAAGCTATTTTTGCTTTGAATAAATATATTAGTGATTAATTAATATTAGTTGTGTGCAGATAAGCGGTATAAAACGTTGGATGGATGAACCTAGTTAATACTGTGTATCTTTTGCATACCCTCATTTATAGCAGAAAGTTTCATATTCTGTAAACCTCGACTGTTAAAACAAGCATAACATTCTTATTAGTTGATTTTTTATGGTTTAAGCATTCAATGTGAGGATAAATAACATTATATGATGTTAATAATAACAATTTGGCAGACGATCGTATATTGGCGTTGGTAATTTAAGGCTATAATTTATAGAAAATAAATGAATTGTTACTCTTTTTATTTAAATAATAAGGGGAGAAACCTATTTCATGACATTAATTACAACTAATAGTAGTAGCGAATAAATCTATTTGAATAAATAGAATAAGTTTAAATGACCTGTTTATTGCTGTCTGGCTAGTTTGATTAAGTAGTATGAAAATATAAACTGGGGGATTGTAAAAAAAACATGCCCAGAAGGAAGCTGAGCATGTTTGAATAAAGCGCTAAACCAAGAAGAGGGTGGCAAGACCAAGGAAAATAAAGAAACCACCGGTATCAGTGATAGCCGTGATCATCACACTTGAACCAATCGCGGGATCTCTACCGATCTTGAGCATAAGGAATGGCACTAATACACCCATAATGGCGGCCATCAGTAAGTTCAGTATCATCGCGAGCGTCATGACGGCACCCATCGCGAGGTCGCCATAGAGAAGGTAGGTGACAACACCCATAATTCCTCCCCAAACGACACCGTTAATCATGGCGACACCAAGCTCTCTAACTAAAAGGAATGAGAAGCTATTATTTCGGATCTGGTGTAGGGCAATTGCGCGGACAATCATCGTAATGGTTTGGTTACCGGTATTACCCCCGATCCCAGCGACTATCGGCATGAGTGTCGCTAAGGCCACTAGCTGAGAGATAGTATCTTCAAATACACCGATAACACGAGAGGCGACAAATGCAGTACAAAGGTTAATTGCAAGCCATGCCCAACGTGTTTTAACAGCTTGTCCTACAGGTGCAAAGACGTCCTCTTCGGCGCTTAATCCACCCATACGACGAATACTATTGTCATTTTCTTCGTTTAAGTTATCAACGATGTCTTCAACAGTCAGTCGTCCCATCAACAGACCATTACTGTCAACCACCGCGGCAGAAATCAAGTCATACCGTTCGAACGCACTTGCCGCATCTTCCCCTTTTTCATCGGGTAAGAAGGTGACCGTATCGGTTTTCATCACATCCGCGACAATTTTTTCAGGGGATTGGATCAGTATTGTGGTAAGTGGAAGCTCCCCTTGAATGTAATTATTGTTGTCGACAACAAAAATTTTATCTGTGGCTTCAGGAATTTTTCCGCGTTGACGCAAATAGCGTTGCACTGTTTTTAAGGTGACATTAGGACGCACGGTAACGAATTCAAAATCCATCATCTGGCCGACACTGTCTTTTGCATATTGCAAAACTTCACGTATACGGCTGCGTAAACTTGGGTCTAAATAGGTGAGCAGCCTACGCATGGTATCGCGAGGTAAATGTTCGGCAATATAGGCTTGCTCATCAACATGTAAATTGGCGACGGCCCGTAGAAGTTCTCTATCGGACATATCTTTAATCAAGCTGTCCCAAACGGCAACAGAAGCTTCAACTAACACTTCACCACGGTCGTTATTATCGACAAGACGCCATAAAGCAAGACGCTCATCGTAAGGCAGCATTTCTAAAATATCTGCAATATCGGCGGTGTGGAGGTCAAGTAGCAACTCTTTTACAGTATTGACTTTTTCACTAAATGCTTTGTCATCACTATCGACATGTTGATCTTTTTCAACAAGGCGATGAACGAATTCTTCGTCATCCAAAAATATCGTTAGGATCTGCTGGCGGATATGCGCCAGTTTTTGTGAGTGCGGATTTACTGTTGATACCGCATCGTTAGAAAAAGCATGTTGTGACATTTTAATCCTTAAAACAATAAGAGCGCTAAGGGCGCTTCTAAACTAATCCGTCTGCTAATTGACGAAATATCTTACTACCATTGTCACCGATCCCGGCAAAATATCAAATATATGAGTAATAAGGTAGTCAATTTTATATTTATAAGTCAAATAGCTAAGTTTAAATCACTACAAATGATAGATTGAAGTTACTCATATTCTGGGCTGATGGTTAATTGCCAACCTGGCACATCTTCCCAATAAGCACTTTCTTTCTCAAGGTCGAGTAGCATAAGTGCATTTCGCGTTAAATATTCAGCAGGTAAAAATAGGTTCCAATGATCATCATCGGTTTCTATTCTTAGCGATGATGGGGTCGTTGTCGATTGGCGCTGGTTATTTAACAGTATCGATAGCCGCAAAATTTGAATTAACGGCATAAACTGTTTTCGTTTATAAAGGTTAAACTTCGGAATATCATCATATTTAATCACTCGGCGATGATTACGAACCAGTGTCGCTAACAGTAATTGCTGTTCTTGATTAAATCCGGGTAAATTAGTGTTCTGGAGAATATAAGCGGAATGTCGATGCATACCACTGTGATTAATACTCAAACCTACTTCATGCAGCATGACTGCCCAAATAAGTATTGATTCAAGTTGTGGATTTAACTGTTTGGGATTTTGCTTACCCCATTGATAATAAAGTTCTTCCATCGTTTTGAGAACTCGCTTGGCTTGTTCTCTATCAATATTATAGTGCTCCGCTAGGCTTAGTGCAGTGCGTTGGCGGATATCTTGATGGCGAAAACGACCTTCCATTTCATAGAGAACACCCTCACGTAAGGCACCGTCAGAAAGGCGTAATTCTTTAACATTAAGTGAATCAAAGACAGCAATTAAAATCGCTAATCCGGGGACAAAAACATGTTTGCGTTCATTAGAAAGACCGGGAATATTTACCGCAGAGAATGACTTATACTTCAAGGCCATTTGTTTTATTTTTTCAAGTCGTTCGCGGGTGATAATACCGTCTTTTTCTTCCATTTCGAGCAACACTGCGTGTACCGCTTTGATGGTACCTGAAGCGCCCATCGCGACATCCCAGCTTTGTTTTTTAAATAAGATAGCGGCATTTTCAAGTTTCAAACAGGCTGCAAGGTAGGCTCGATTAAAATTTTCAGACGAAATGGTTTCATTAGGAAAATAATTGCGGGCAAAACTGACGCATCCCATCCGGCGGCTTTCAATTAACAGAGGCTCGAATTTTTCTCCAATGACAAGCTCAGTCGAGCCACCACCAATATCGATAACCAGTTTACGGCCTTTTTCCGGTTGAGTATGCTCAACACCCATGAAAATCAATCGCGCTTCTTCTTGTCCTGAAATGATTTCAATGGGATAGGGCATTATGCCTTTAGCGCGCTGCAAAAAATCTTTTACATTCGTTGCCACACGTAATGAATGGGTACCTACGATACAAACGTTTTCAGGTGAAAAACCTTGTAAGCGCTCAGCGAATAGCGCTAAACAAGCTAGCCCTCTTTCCATTGCTTCTTCGCTAAGTTCATTGGTATCACTGAGCCCGTCAGCAAGATGCACTCGTTTTTTTAAGCGAGTAAGCACTTGTAATGCACCATTAACGATACGTGCAATCACCATGTGAAAACTATTAGAACCTAGGTCAATAGCCGCAATTTCTTGTGGTCTAGTCGTGGATGTATTGGTTATTGGCATAGTATCAAGCTCTTGTATCAGGCGTTTCGTGTGATTTTAAATAGTCATAAACCGCAAGTTGGGAACGAATTTTACGTTTATTACCGCGGGGAACATAATGATTACTTAAATCTTTGTCAACATAACGCGCTTTTACAGTATCGTTAAATTGTAACTCAAGAATATCTAAAACTAATTGTTTAAGACGTGGGTCTAGCAGGCGAACAGCGACCTCAATACGATAGTCTATATTACGAGTCATCCAATCTGCTGACGAAATAAAGACCTGTTCATCACCGGCGTTTGAAAAGACGTAAACGCGGTCATGTTCAAGAAATCTATCGACAATACTGGTTACTTGAATGTTTTCACTGTAACCCGCCTGACCAGTAACTAAAGAACACATACCGCGTACTAATAAGCGGATTTTGACACCTGCATTTGATGCATCATAAAGTTTATCGGTTAATTCTTTATCAACAAGGTTATTGATTTTTAATGTAATACCACTAGGTAATCCGGCGAGAGCATTACTAATTTCTTGATCAATGAGTTCATTTAATTTAGTGCGGGTATTTTGTGGTGATACCATTAAATTATCGAATGAAACAGGGCGGTATGGATTTTCAATAAAGCTAAAGACTCGGCGAACTTCATTGGTGATTTGTTCATTCGCAGTAAGTAATGAATAGTCAGTATAGAGACGCGCGGTTTTCTCGTTAAAATTACCGGTTCCAATATGTGCATAGCGGATAATTTCGCCATTTTCCATCCGCGAAATAATAAACAATTTAGCGTGGATTTTAAGGCCTGGCGCAGAAAAAATAACGTGTACGCCTGCTTCAGTTAATCTTTTGGCCCAATGGATGTTGGCGGCTTCATCAAAGCGCGCTTGTAGCTCAACCACCACTGTGACTTTTTTGCCATTGTGCGCGGCATGGATAACGGAATCAATAATCCGAGAATCTTTAGCGACACGATAAATATTGATTTTTATCGAGAGCACATTGGGGTCAAAAGACGCTTGCCTCAGTAATTCTAAGGTATGTTCAAATGTGTAATAAGGGTAATAGAGCAGCACATCTCGTTCACGGATGGCATCAAATCCATTGCGAAAATTATCGAACCAACGATGGCGAAGTCTCGGCAATGGTTTATTTAATAAGTTTTTATTACCTTCATTTGGGAAGTTAATGAAATCTTTAAAGTTATGGTAACGTCCACCCGCAATAACAGAGTCATCATTAGATAACCCCAATTTTTGTCGTAGAAGAACCACCATTTCATCAGGCATATCTCGCTGATAAACAAAACGCACAGGTTCCGCGGTAAGGCGCTGTTTCAGGGTCGATGACATGATTTCAAGTAGGCTGGATTCCATTTCTGTCGCAATATCATATTCTGCATCGCGTGTCATTTTCATGGAATAAGCATTTAACTTATCGTAGTCAAAGAAGCCTTTAAAAATTTCATCAAGGGTATATCGCAAGATATTATCAATTAATACCATAGACTTTCGACGCTTAGGCATTTCGGGAGGCAAATTAACAAAACGCGGCACTTTATCTGATGGTATTTCTAATAACGCATACTGAATATCACTACCGTTAATAATTTCAACGGCAAGGTAGGTGTAGTCATCTTTTAGAAACTCGACTAAATCCGTATCCCGATTAATTAAAATCGGGGTAATGTGTTGACGTAAGTTTTGTCTGAAATATTGACGTACCCAAATTTGTTGGCGTGGGGATATTTGTCTTTCGTTAATTAAGAATATTTGGTTGCGAGCCATTTCAAGCAGTAAATCATTATACAAAACGTCAAACTCTTGTTCTTGTTTGGCGACTTTAGATTGGATGCGTTTAAGTAAATGACGAGAGCCACTGGCTGAGCCACGTTCTTCATTAATTAAAATCCGACGCTTCACATCGGCAAAACGGACTTTATAAAATTCATCTAAATTATTGGAATAAATGCCCAAAAAACGCATTCGCTCAATGAGAGGGTTACGCTTATCAGCGGCTTCTTGTAAAACGCGTTCGTTAAAAGCCAGCCAGCTTAACTCTTTTTCATGATAGAGACGTTCTTGGGACATTATTGCTCCGTAATACTCTAAGCGTTAATACTTATATGCCGTTGATATTAGATATCAATGTATAAATATGAATAATTTAGCTTTGATTAAACGCGCTGCTTAATGGCTGCATTTTTACTGACAACACTTTCAGGATTATCAGACTGTTGTTTCATTGCAAAATATTGGTGTTGAAAAACACACATACGAATTGCTGTATGATAGCGACCATTAACAAAAAACTCGTCAATTAATTCGCCTTCAGTATGAAAGCCTAGTTTATTATAAATATGAATAGCTTTTATATTTTCTTTATCGACGATGAGATAAAGCTTATATAAATTAAGAACAGAGAAAGCATAGTCCATCGCAAGTTTGGCTGCACGCGTTGCATAGCCTTTCCCTTGATAATGTGGAGCAATGATTATCTGAAATTCAGAGCGTCGGTGAATGTAATCGATTTCAACGAGTTCGACTAAGCCGACTTTTTCACTATCATTTTCAATGATAAAACGACGTTCGGATTGGTCATGAATATGTTTGTCGTAAAGATCGCTAAGTTCGACAAAAGCCTCATAAGGCTCTTCAAACCAGTAACGCATCACGCTGGCATTATTGTCAATTTGATGAATAAATGCTAAATCTTCACGTTCAAGTGGGCGCAACCTAAACGGATGAGCTTGCCCGGTAGTCATATAACACCTCTAATTATTTTTGGTATATGTTTATATATCGATTTTGCCGTTTTGGTAAAAACAGAAATAAACACACTGAATTAACTTCTAAGAACCATGATAAGGATACCATTTATTTGTAATAAAATAATGACTCAACGCAGAGAGTTTTTTTTCATGGCGAAGATTTATCCAGTTTAGGTGGGAAAATATTGAATAAGGTTAGAATAAAGAGAAAAAGGGCAGAAATTATTTTCGGCCCTTGATTTGATTAGCCTAGCGATTTAGCGGGTGTCGCTTAATAAAGGTCACTCGACAGCGGCACCTTGTGCAGGAAGTGGATTGCCATCTAACACCGCTTTGCCATCAATCATTGTTAATCGGTCATTCACAAACCATTGCACTACCATCGGGTAAATGTGGTGTTCTTTGGTTTTGATCCGCTCAATGACACCATTTTCAGTATCGTCTGTAAAAAGTGGGATTTTTGCTTGCAAAATGACAGGACCGCCATCAAGTTCTTCGGTGACAAAATGCACAGAAGTACCGTGTTCTTTATCGCCATTTTCAAGGGCTTTTCGGTGAGTATGCAACCCCGGATATTTAGGGAGCAAAGACGGGTGTATGTTGAGCATTTTACCCGAGAAATTTTTAACAAAATTCGATGATAAAATTCGCATAAAACCAGCAAGCACCACTAAGTCAGGTTGATATTGCGCTATTGTTTCCAGTAAAGCAGCATCGTATTCATCGCGGCTAAGATAGTTTTTAGCATTCAGACAAAGGGCGGGAATACCCGCCTCTTGTGCTCGAATAATACCGTATGCATCGCTTTGGTTGCTCACTACTGCAACAATATCAGCATTGATGGTGCCGTTATGGCAACCATCAATTAATGACTGCAAATTACTGCCACTACCGGAAATGAGGACAACAATTTTTTTCATTAGCGGATCACTACTTGCTCTTCACCTTCAGGTAATTGGCCGATGGTGCCAATCTGCCATGCTTTTTCACCTAATGCGGTGAGTAATGTTAACGCAGAGGCAACTTCGGTTTGAGGCAGAGCAATAATGATACCGACACCACAGTTAAACGTGCGATACATTTCATGTGTTGTAACTGCACCTGCTTGTTGTAACCAACTAAATACGCTCGGCCACTGCCAGCTATCGCCATCAATAATAGCTTGAGTATTATCAGGTAAAACGCGTGGAATATTTTCCCAAAAACCGCCACCTGTAATATGTGCGATAGCGTGAATATTATTTTTAGAAATCAGCTCAAGGACATTTTTCACATAAATGCGAGTTGGCATTAATAAATGATCAGCGAGTGATTTGCCCTCTAACTGAGTATTTTCTGGGTTAGTTTTGCTGACTTCTAAAATTTTGCGTACGAGAGAATAGCCATTTGAATGAGGACCACTTGATCCTAAAGCGATTAATGCATCACCCGCACTGACTTTAGTGCCATCAATAATTTCTGAGCGCTCAACGACACCAACACAGAAACCAGCAACGTCATAATCTTCACCATGATACATACCTGGCATTTCGGCAGTTTCACCACCCACTAAGGCACAACCTGATTGTTTACAGCCTTCAGCGATACCTGTGATGACGCTTGCCGCTGTATCGACGTCTAATTTGCCTGTTGCGTAGTAGTCGAGGAAGAATAGGGGCTCAGCACCTTGTACAATTAAATCGTTAACGCACATAGCGACAAGGTCAATACCAATCGAATCGTGACGCTTTAAATCCATCGCAAGACGTAATTTGGTGCCAACGCCATCTGTACCTGAAACCAAAACTGGTTCACGGTACTTCTGTGGCAGGGAACATAATGCACCAAAGCCTCCGAGTCCTCCCATGACTTCTGGGCGGCGAGTTTCTTTTACTACACCTTTAATGCGTTCAACCAATGCGTTACCTGCATCAATATCGACACCGGCATCTTTATAGCTGAGAGAGGTTTTATCAGTCACTACGGCCCCCAAGGCAATTGCATATTTAGAAAAATAAACTATCTTGATAGATATTCTAGCAGGCAACGCAAACGTTTGCGATAGCTTTGTTAATGAAAAATTATGGCAAAGACTCTTCAAGTTACCATGGTGTTAGCTACACTTAGTGTTCATCCTTATAATATCGCTTAGAGATAAGCATATAAACTAGCTAATTAACTATTTGAATTAGCAGATATATTTAAAAAAACAAAATCTAACTGATTAAATCTTGACCTAAGTCAAGCGGAATCTAGTGGCATCTACCGAAAAAAGAGGTATAATCCGGCGATTTTTTTGTCCGCCAGTGTCTAAAACAGTAGGAGAAACCCATGAAGATCGTTGAGGTAAAACACCCTCTCGTTAAACATAAACTCGGCCTGATGCGAGCTCATGATATAAGTACTAAGCGTTTTCGTGAACTGGCCTCAGAGGTTGGTAGCCTACTCACTTATGAAGCAACCGCTGACCTAGAAACTGAAAAAGTAACAATAGATGGTTGGTGCGGTCCTGTAGAAGTTGAACAAATCAAAGGTAAGAAAATAACGGTAGTCCCAATTCTTCGTGCAGGTATCGGCATGATGAATGGTGTTCTAGATAGTATTCCAAGTGCACGTATCAGTGTGGTGGGTGTTTATCGTGATGAAGAAACACTAAAACCTGTCCCTTATTTCCAAAAATTAGCTTCAAATATTGATGAGCGTATGGCGCTAGTCGTTGACCCGATGTTAGCGACCGGTGGCTCTATGATTGCAACAATTGATTTGTTGAAAAAATCAGGCTGTCATGCAATTAAAATTTTGGTTCTTGTTGCTGCGCCGGAAGGTATTAAAGCACTTGAAGCCGCTCACCCAGATGTTGAATTGTATACTGCTTCTATTGATGAATATTTAAATGAAGAAGGGTATATCGTTCCGGGTCTCGGAGATGCGGGCGATAAGATATTTGGTACTAAATAATAATGAGCCGACTTAATGAGTCGGCTTTTTTTTGTTTGTTTAATTATTATTTTCTTAATTATAAAATCCATTATTAAAAGGATAAAACGAAATGACACGTCGTACGATCGGTGTTGAAGAAAGACCCCCTCTACTACAAACTATTCCACTGAGTTTACAACACCTGTTTGCTATGTTTGGGGCGACGGTTATCGTACCTATTTTGTTTGGTGTTAATCCTGCAACCATACTGTTATTTAATGGTATTGGCACATTGTTATATTTATTTATCTGTAAAGGACAAATTCCAGCTTATTTGGGTTCGAGTTTTGCTTTTATTTCACCAGTATTAATTTTGCTACCGTTAGGATATGAGCTTGCACTTGGTGGGTTTATCATCTGTGGTGTGCTGTTTTGCCTTGTTGCTTTAATTGTAAAAATTGCGGGTCGTGGTTGGATTAACGTCATGTTTCCACCTGCGGCAATGGGTGCAATTGTTGCAGTTATCGGTTTAGAGCTGGCGCAAACAGCGGCAGGAATGGCGGGTTTACTGCCAAAAGAAGGCGTGCCTGTTGAATCCTCCACGCTAATTATTTCAATTGTCACTTTATCGGTCACTATTTTGTGTGCAGTGGTTTTCCGCGGCTTTCTGGCGATTATTCCAATTTTAATCGGCGTGTTGAGCGGATATGCGTTGTCCTATTTCATGGGTATTGTTGATTTTACACCAGTTATTGAAGCGCCATGGTTTGCTTTACCGACTTTTTATACACCACGTTTTGAATGGTTTGCGATATTAACTATCTTACCTGCGGCGCTGGTTGTTATTGCGGAGCACGTGGGTCACTTAGTCGTCACCGCGAATATCATTGAACGCGATTTAATGAAAAGCCCAGGCCTGCATCGCTCAATGTTTGCTAATGGACTTTCGACAGTAATTTCAGGCTTCTTTGGATCGACACCTAATACCACTTATGGTGAAAATATCGGTGTAATGGCCATAACGAAAGTGTATAGCACATGGGTTATTGGTGGTGCTGCTGTGATTGCCATACTACTTTCTTGTGTCGGAAAATTAGCAGCGGCGATCCAGTTAGTGCCAGTTCCAGTCATGGGCGGTGTTTCTTTATTACTTTATGGTGTGATTGGTGCTTCCGGTATTCGCGTTTTAATTGACTCAAAAGTAGATTATAACAAACCACAAAATCTAATTTTAACGTCAGTTATCTTAATTATTGGGGTTAGCGGCGCTGTTATTCATATTGGGCAAGCAGAACTTAAGGGAATGGCATTGGCAACAGTAGTGGGTATAGGAATGGCGTTACTGTTCCGTTTTATCACTTTTGTACGTCCTGAAAAGCAATTTGTCACTGCGGAACTTGAAGAAGTCGATACGAAGAAAAAATAAACTTTTTCTATATGAAAAGATAAAACTAATTGCCGGTGTGACGAAATACGCCGGCAATTGAAATTCTTACTGTTCATCTATCCTTGAAATTTATGGTAAACTTGTCCGCGTTAATTGATTTGCACAGTCAGAGGTGCTTCTGAACACACCATCACAGCTTTCACTGCCACTTTATCTACCCGATGATGAAACTTTCGCCAGCTTTTATGCAGGGGAAAATGATGCCTTATTATCTGCAATTAAATCAGCGATTACGCAATCTCATGGGAGCTATATTTATTATTGGTCTCGTGAAGGCGGGGGAAAGAGTCATCTGCTTCATGCAGCTTGTGCTCAATTGTCGGAGCAAGGTGTGGCTGTAGGCTATGTGCCATTAGATAAACGAGCTTATTTTGTACCTGAAGTTTTAGAGGGTATGGAACATTTATCACTGGTATGTCTTGATAACATTCAATGCATTGCTGGAGATGAAGAGTGGGAAATGGCCATTTTTAATTTCTACAATCGAATATTAGAAATCGGGCGTACTTGTCTTTTGATTACGGGTGATAGGCCGCCAAGACAAATTGATTTGGTTCTTCCTGATTTAGCGTCAAGGCTAGACTGGGGACAAATTTATAAGCTACATCCACTAAGTGATGAAGATAAAATTTGTGCGCTCCAATTACGAGCTCGGATAAGAGGGTTTGAACTACCTGAAGATGTGTGTCGTTTTGTTTTAAAGCGCCTTGACCGAAAAATGGGTACTTTATTCGATATTCTCAATAAGTTAGATCACGCATCTATCGTTGCACAACGTAAACTGACCATCCCTTTTGTAAAAGAAACTCTCAAATTATAGCATTCTCCGACTAGGGAAATGATTGGCAGCCAAATGACTGCCAATAATAGTCGCTATAAAATATCGAATACCTGCTCAGGTGGGCGACCTAATTTAGCTTTATCACCATGGACCACAATGGGGCGTTCAATCAACTTAGGATTATCGTGCATCGCTTTGATGAGCTGCTCTTGACTCAATGAATCATCGCTAAGTTTTAATTCTTTATATAAATCTTCTTTAGTACGCATTAATTGGCGCGCATCGTTAAAATTAAGCATTGTTAGCAATTTTTTAATTTCAGTAATGCTAGGCGGTGTTTTTAAATATTCAATTACCGTTGGCGTAATGCCTCTTTCTTCTAAAAGATTGAGTGTTTCTCGACTTTTAGAGCAGCGAGGATTATGGTAAATCTTAATATTATCCGTCATGACGATTATTCCTTACGGTTTGGCATTACTGTCGCGTAATTGTAATTTTTTCAATTCATCAATACGTGCATCGTAGCGTTGTTGTTCATAACTGCCGAGCTTGCTTTTTCTGCTAGCATCACTGAGATAATTGATTGCATTATCATAGTTGCCTCTAAGCGCCATTCCCTCAGCGTAAGCCGCGAGTTCTTCGTTTCGATTACCTTGTTTTGCCGATGCTTCTGCTAATAAATCCCAACCGATAGGGTCATTAGGGTAATCAAACGTATATTTATTTAACAGTTTACTGGCTTCTTTATATTGATGGCCATTAACTAATGCGTTGGCAAGGTTAACGATTAGAACAGTGTTGTTGGGTGATTTTTTTAACGCATTTTGCAGGCGAGTAATGGCTTTACCTACTTGTTTTTGTTCAATATCAATATCCGTCATGCTATCGATAAACCACGGATTGTCTGGTTGTTTTGCTAATAATTGGCTGACTATTTTTTCTGCTTCTGCATACTTTTTATTTTGAGATAGTTGTAAGGCTTGGCCGTATTTTGCGGCGAGCTGTTCTTGTTCAGAACCTTTACTATAGTTATCAATTATTTGGTCTAAAGCGATCTTTTGATCTTCACTATACATCGACAAGATACGTACACGGGCTAACATAAAATCCAGTGATGATGGCGTGCTCACTTTCGGATATTGATTTGAGCGGTTACGTGCATCGGCTAAACGACTATCTGGTAATGGGTGAGTCAGTAATATTTCAGGTGGCTTAGACATATAGCGGGTTTGGTCTGACATTGTTTGCATAAAATCAGACATTGCATGAGGATCAAACCCAGCACGTCTTAACGTTTGTAAACCAATGCGGTCAGCTTCTTGTTCGTTGGCTTGGGTAAAGCTAATCATACCTTGCTGTACACCCGCCATAGTACCTGTTAGCGCTGCAAATCCTGCTTGTGGATTAGCCATAATGAGCAGTAATGAACCAATGGTTCCTGCAATGGCTAGCGGCGTGGTGCTTTTTTGGTCTTCCATCATTCGTGCAAGATGGCGCTGAGTAACGTGAGATATTTCGTGAGCCATAACTGAGGCTAACTGGCTTTCATTTTGGCTATAACGAAAGAGCGCGGAATGCAGGACGACATTACCACCGAAATAGGCGTAAGCGTTAATATTTGGGTTATTTACAAGATAAAACGTGAAGGGTGTTTTAACTGAATCGGCATTTTTAACTAAACGCATACCCAATTTGTTAATGTATTGAGTAAGTAATGGGTCATAAATTAATGGTGTACTGGCGCGAATTTGGCGCGTAATTGCATCACCCATGATAATTTCTTGGTTAATACTTAGTGTAGCTCCTGCGGTTGTACCAATATCGGGTAACGTATCTTCAATAGCGCCATACGCAGGGAGTACTGTACTATTCATTAGTGCAGTGATTAATAAAGCCAGTAGTGGATATTTAAATTTTTTAGTCATTTGGTCATGGTATCCCATACAGCACGAATTATTTAGGGGATATGATAGCAAAAGCTATCGTAAAATCAGTTATTCGGTATAATTTTCGATAATTTAAGAACTGTCCTTTATTTTAAGCGCATTTTTTTGCATTAATATCCCAGGAGCCAATGAATGTTGGAATTGTTTTTACAGTGGTATCGCCGACGTTTCGCTGACCCACAAGCTGTTGCACTTTTTACTCTGCTCGTTATCGGCTTTCTTATTATTTTTTTCTTTAGCAGTATATTGGCTCCGTTATTGGTGGCAATTGCATTAGCGTATTTGTTGGAATGGCCGACACATTTACTTGAACGTATTGGTTTATCTCGGGTTCTCGCTGTTAGCATTATTTTGACCTTATTTGCAGGAATTAGTGCCATGGTCATTTTAATAATTGCACCTACAGCATGGCAACAGGGAATTAATTTAGTTGCTGATTTACCGAGTATGGTCACGCGTTTCAATGAATTTGCTCAAAAATTACCTGAACAATATCCTGCTTTAGTTGATGTTGGCATTATCGACATGATGGCAGATAACTTGCGTAGTCGTTTATCCGGTGTGGCAGACTCGGTAGTAAAAGCATCAGTTGCGTCTTTGATTGGTATTTTTTCCCTCGCTATCTATCTAGTGCTTGTTCCGTTAATGATGTTTTTCTTACTTAAAGATAAAGACAGAATAGGGAAAAGTTTTGTTAAATTGCTACCGAAAAATCGCGTGTTAGTTAGCAAAGTTTGGTTGGAAATGAACCAACAAATTGCGAATTATTTACGCGGTAAAATCACTGAAATGGTGATTGTTGGTGTTTGTACTTATTTATGTTTTGCTTATTTTGACTTGCGTTATGCGGTGTTACTTTCTGTATTAGTCGGAATATCGGTATTGATCCCATATATTGGGGCGGTAGCCGCGACAATTCCGGTTGTGCTGGTGGCACTATTTCAATGGGGAATTGGTAGTGACTTTTGGTCCTTGATTATTGTTTATCTTGTCATTCAAGGGCTTGATAGCAATATTGTTGTTCCACTTCTGTTTTCAGAAGCGGTAAATTTACATCCATTAGTTATTATTTTATCTGTGGTTATTTTTGGTGGATTATGGGGATTTTGGGGGGTGTTTTTTGCTATTCCTCTCGCCACTTTGATTAAAGCCGTGATCCACGCATGGCCAGAAGATACCAGTGATAGTGAAAAGCTAGAGAGTAAGGACAGTAAATAGTTATTGCGCTAATAAGAGCCTCGTCCTTTAGGGGACGGGGGGAATGACAAGATTTTATGCTTAATTTAACGATGAGCAATTGATGATAAATGCTTATTTATCAGTTGGATAATGAGTGACATATTACAGGTTTTGAAAAAGAGGGTTGAATACAACATAACAACCCTATTCAATTAGATTAGTTGTGAGTGTTTATGTAGTTAAGTACAATCTCATGGTGATTACTGGTTTTAAAGTCGTCAAATACGTGTTCAACGTTACCTGCAGCATCAATAAGAAAGCTAATACGATGAATTCCATCATACGTTTTCCCCATGAATTGTTTTTCGCCCCATACACCAAATTGTTCACAGACTTGGTGGTCTTCATCGGATAATAAAGTGAAGTTCAATAGTTCTTTTTCAGCGAAACGCGCCAATTTTTCAGGTTTATCGGTGCTGATCCCTAAAACTTCGACACCTTTAGCTTTCAGTGTGTCCATTTCATCGCGTAGACCACAAGCCTGCACAGTACAACCCGGCGTCATTGCTTTTGGGTAAAAGTAAACTAATACACGCTGACCTTCGTAATCAGACAGACTGATAACCTCACCATCTTGGTCAGGAAGGCTAAATTGTGGCGCCTTATCACCGGCTTTCAATGGGTTCATTGCTTATATCTCCATTAACTCTGCATGTTGGGGTTGTTAACAATGCTGATATTGCCTTTAGCTTTAAGCATTGTACATAGTTGTTGAAATTTATTTTTTATTATTATGCCATTATCATCTAATGGGTCATGTGCCGTAATTTGAATTTCTAGTTGGGCTGGTACATTATTATGGGCAGGTTGAGTTTTAGAAACAAGTTCTGCAATATTACATTGTTGGGTTGTGAATAAATTTGTGAATTGCTCGACAATTCGAGGCGCATCATCGACCACAATATTGACAGTCACTGTCGATGGATAGTAAGTGGTTTGAACGCTTTTAGTTCTTTTCATAACAATGAGAAGCTCTAACTCGGCTCCTTTGGGCGGTAGTGTTGATTCTAAGAGGGCGATAGAGTTCCAGCTACCCGACAGCATCATGATAAAAGTAAACTCTTTGCCAAACATCGCTAGGCGACTATCTTCAATATTACAATCACATTCGCTAACAAGGCGAGTTATTGTATTCACAATGCCTGGACGATCTGTTCCCAGCGCGGTAATAACGAGAAATTGCTGTTCAGTCTGAGGCAAAGTCTATTCCTTATTTTTGTATTATGTCAGTTTTCATTCGACCGACAATATTGCCATAAAAAATATTGCCATAAAAAGTATCGTCATAAAAAAACTAACTTTAGATAATGATAAGGAAACCATAAAAATATGAATCTGCCAAGAGGAGTGACTCACTCTTGCGAGAAATATCAGTGAATTATTACTTCTATTTAAGTTTATGCTGCTGGCATTAACAAAATTCATTAAAATCTTGCGTTTGGGTGGTTTTCTTCTTCGATATGAAAAAGTAACATGGGGGTTCAACTATTTTAGAGGTTATCGCCATGGCTAACGGAAACTACAAAGATTTTTTAACGGGAAGTATTGTTGCAGTTATTACACCGATGGATTCAGCTGGGCGTTTAGATAAACAAAGCCTAAAAAGATTGGTTGATTATCATGTTGAAAGCGGTACATCTGCTATTGTATCGGTTGGTACTACTGGTGAATCTGCTACGCTAAATCACAAAGAGCACGTTGAAGTGGTGAAAGCTACGTTAGAATTAGCCGATGGACGTATCCCTATTATTGCTGGTGCAGGCGCCAATGCGACAGCAGAAGCTATTTCATTAACGAAAGATTTCGAAAACAGCGGTGTAGTTGCTTGCTTGACGGTAACACCTTATTATAATAAACCGTCTCAAGAAGGGCTTTATCAACATTTTAAAGCAATATCAGAAAACACGAGCTTGCCTCAAATTCTCTATAATGTACCATCACGTACTGGTTGTGATTTATTACCAGAAACCGTGGGGCGTTTAGCTAAATTAGCAAATATTGTTGCAATTAAAGAAGCAACAGGGAACTTAGCAAGGGTTCACCAAATCAAAGAACTTGTTGATGATAATTTTGTATTGCTCACAGGTGATGATGCAACTGCACTTGATTTTATGCAACTCGGGGGCCAAGGTGTAATTTCAGTAACTTCAAACGTTGCAGCTGCACAGATGGTAAAAATGTGTGACTTAGCGCTTGCAGGCAAATATACTGAGGCTCGTGAATTAAATAAACGACTGATGGGACTGCATCATCAGTTATTTGTTGAACCAAATCCAATTCCAGCGAAATGGGGCTGTCACCGTCTTGGCCTGATCTCCGATGATACTTTACGGTTACCAATGACACCGTTAACCGCATCAGGTCAGCAGAAGGTAGAGGAAGCTCTGAAGCTCGCTGGGTTACTGTAAAATTTAGGGAATTTTAATGGCAACATTATTGCAAAAATCGAAGGTTATGAAGGTTGCTGGCCTGTCACTTGTTGTGTTACTGGCAGCCTGCTCCAGCGATCAGCGCTATAAACGTCAGGTCAGTGGTGATGAAGAATATCTCAATGCTGCGCCATTGAAAATGTTGAATGCGCCTCAAGGAATTACATTACCAGAACAAAATGGTGAGTTTGATATTCCTAAGGCAACATCAACAGGAGCGATAGGGAAAGCACTTGATATTCGCCCACCAGTACTGACTATTTCGCAATTGTCCGGTTCGCGTACAGAAGATAGCGCTAATGCGAGTCGTTTGTTGCTAGAAAATACCCCTGAAAATAGTGCTCTATGGTCACAAGTGACATTGATCCTAGAACAGCGCGGTATTCCTGTATCTTCAAAAGATGATGGTTCACATTCAATTGAAACCAATTGGGTTAAATGGGATCGCGCAGATGAAGATGTGGCAATCGAAAGCCGCCATAAAATTACAGTGCAACCAGAAAATAACATGATAGCGCTGACCGTGACTAATTTAGGAATGCAGCAGGGTACCGAATCGATTACCGATGCCGCTGAAATGCAACGTTATAATAAATTGCTGTTAAATGAATTAACCGATAATTTATTTGCATTGCGCGATACATCTAATAAAAATAGCATTCAGAATGCTTATGGTATTATTGATGTTCAAACCGGTAGTGACACCACAGGTCTACCATTGGTCATTGTTCGTGCGCCGTTTGATGCTGTGTGGGAGCGTTTGCCTCATACACTGGAAAATGTCGGTATGAAAGTCGGCGATCGTAGCCGTTCGACAGGTTCTGTTATGGTGACATATAAAGGACTAAGCAGCTCTGAATGGCAAGCACTTGGTGTTGATGACCCATCAGTACCAGAAGCCGACTATAAAATTCAGGTTGGTGATTTGAATAACCGTAGTAGCCTACAGTTTATCAATACTAAAGGTGTGCCATTAACTCAAAAACAAAATGATGAAATGGTTGCTGCATTGAAAGCCGCATTTAGTAAAGTTGCACCTAAAAAATAATTATTAATTATTTGATTTGAATATAAACCGTAACGCATTTATTGGGTTACGGTTTTTTTCGTTTTATTACGACTAAACATAAATTAAGCACAATGATATTTAATCAGTAATATAAAAAAATAAGCATATTTGGTGGATTTATAAGCAATTTGTTTTCAGATATACTCTACTTATAGATTGGTAAGATTATAGGGATCTGTCGTGCATAATAATCGAATTAAGAGGATAAAAAATAGAGACAGTAATGTAATGCCAAGGAAAATATCAGAGGCTGGTTTGAATCGAAAATTACGAACAACTGAGGGTAATATTTCACATACTGCTACCTTTATTAGAGAGGGTATTGGTGATTTTGAATTACCAAATTATGATATTTCTATTGGTTATCGGTTGGTTAAGTCAGAAAAAAAAGAGCAATATCGTTTGATAACTGTGGGCGATATTCCTGAAACCGTTTACTTGGTTGAGTTAAAATTTCGAAAAGATATTATTTTGGATAGAATAACATGTACACAAATTAAAGTATGGCGCACAATTTCATCGATACATAAAAGTGTTATTCGAGAATTACCCAGCTTATTTTTTGCTTATCTACTTGATACATATTGTATTATGCTTACTGATGAAGAACATACCGATGACGGGAGACGTTTTTGGGAATCAATGATTGATTGGGCATTTAATACTCAATATTACGTTTATGCTTCTGATGGTACGGTTGAAGATAGACCTCTGACTGTGATTAAAAATATGAATGATTTTTATACGAACTGGAGCGATCTATTTTGGGGGAACGACATTGATATTCATACAAATAGATTAATTGCTATAAGTAAAATACCACTAATCTCTAGATAATACGGTTAAATCGCCATTCTTCAGTTTTTACTCGCAAAAATCAATTCTGAAATTGCTATTCATTTGAATAAATAAACCATAAAACAAATGGACAAAAAATCAGTGTTCATCGTTAAGTAATCGTTTGCGTCTGAATGATATTTTGATTATCATAATGGTTAGTGAGTTATTAAATATTGAATATCAGTTAGTTAGCAATGACGAATGAAAATATTCGGTAACTAACTGAAACAGAGCAGAAAACTAACAATGAATTGCGTTTTTTAAAGTTATCGCAGCACTGCTGTTAGTTATCTGAATCTGCAACGCAGGTTGATATCCTATTTCGTTTAGCCACATCTCTGGAGTGTGTAAAATGCAAAAGAAAGCTGAGTTGTATCGTGGGAAGGCAAAAACTGTCTATACCACAGAGGATCCTGATTTATTAATTCTGGAATTCCGTAATGATACATCAGCACTCGATGGTGAGCGCATCGAGCAATTTGATCGTAAAGGAATGGTAAATAACAAATTTAATCATTTTATTATGAGCAAACTAGAAGAGGCGGGTATTCCAACCCAGATGGAAGCCTTGTTATCTGATACTGAAGCTTTGGTTAAAAAATTGGATATGGTACCTGTTGAATGCGTGATCCGTAACCGCGCTGCAGGCTCATTAGTGAAACGCCTTGGCATTGAAGAGGGTATGGTATTAAATCCTCCAATATTTGATTTATTCTTAAAAGATGACGCAAAGCATGACCCAATGGTCAATGAGTCTTATTGCGAAACATTCGGTTGGGTAAGCCAAGAAAACTTAGCACAAATGAAACTGTTAAGTTACAAAGCCAACGAAGTATTAAGCAAAATTTTTGCAGATGCAGGGCTCATTCTTGTTGATTTTAAATTGGAATTTGGCTTGTGCAACGGTCAAGTCATTCTTGGTGATGAGTTTTCACCTGATGGTAGCCGTTTATGGGATAAAGAGACATTGAACAAAATGGATAAAGACCGTTTTCGTCAAAGTTTAGGTGGGCTGATTGAAGCTTATGAAGAAGTTGCTCGCCGTATCGGTGTTCAACTCGACTAACAAATTTATGTATTTTCCTTAAATGATGTTTTTTAGCCTGCAAAATGCAGGCTATTTTTTTAGGCGTTTTGATTCATTTTAGTCGCATTTATAAATTGAGTAGCCCAGAAATGAGGCTCACGTTGTAGGGGTAATTGCAAAGCATGGCTCAGTGATATTAGCGTTGGTGCGGGAAGTTCTGAGGCAGGCTGTAATTCACCGTGGCGTAAAATTTGGTCAATATCACCATCTCCAATTAATTGACCCGCAGATAAATGTAAGGCTCTATCAAAATGACGAGCAACAAAATCAAGGTCATGGCTGATGGTAATGACCGTCGTGCCTTGCGCTTTTTGTAGATTTAGCCAATGCTCAAAACAATTCATCCAACGTGCATCGAAATCTCGACTAGGTTCATCAAGTAGCAATAATTTGGGTGCAACGGCGCTCAAACAGGCTACCGCGACCATACGGCGCTGCCCTGAATGGAGGTCAAGTGGATGTTTGTGTGCTACCTCTGCTAAATTGCAAACGTCTAAAGCTTGTAGGGTACGTTGTTGAATTTCTTCTTTGGATAATTTTTGCCTACGAAGCCCAAAGGCAACCTCATCCATTACCGTACTATGAAAGATTTGTTTTTCTGCTTCTTGAAATAAAATGCCGATTTTACTGGCGCGTTCAGGTGCAGAATAATTCGTTAAAGCTGTATTCTCAAACAACACACTGCCATGAGTGGGTTTTAATAATCCGGCTATAAGGCGCAATAAGGTTGATTTTCCTGCACCATTATCGCCCACTAATGCTATCCATTCGCCTGAATTAATGGTTAAGCACAGCGGTGAAATATTGTCATTCACTGAATTAGGCCAACGATAGGTTAAATTATCAAGCTGTAGCATAAAAATCCTTAAATGCTTGGAGCAATTGGTTATCATTGCGAGGGATTGAATTTTTCCAATGCCCCGACTTAACCAAATGACCAAGGGTACGCCACGCATCAGGCATATTAATCGTTTCTTGAGCTGCGGTGAATATCTGCTCAATATCGCCGTGAGCAATAGTATGACCTGAGTCGAGCAGTAAAAAATCATCACAAAAGCTAAGAGCCGGCAACAAATTTCGCTCGAATAAAATTACACTACAGCCGCTATGTTGGGTGTGTTGTTTAAGTTGTAATAATATGCGATGTGTCGCACTCGGTGTTAAGCGACTAAATGCTTCATCTAGTAATAACAATTGTGGGCGCATTGCAAGCGCGCTAGCTAAAACCACACGTTGGGCTTCGCCACCGGAAAGGGTGGCAGGATGGCGGTAACGTAATGACTCACAAAATGTCAAAGATATAGCTTCATCAACTCGTTGAGTAATATCGTTAGGTGATAAACCTAGATTTTCGGGACCGAATGCAACTTCTTGTTCAACAGTAAACGCGCAACCGGATAATTGTAGTTGTGGCGATTGCTGGATAAGTTGTCGATTAGCCGATAATGTGACAAGAGAGCCTTCGGCTAAAGGCTGTTCTATGGCTTGCGCTGTTCCTTGCAATTGACCACTGAGTAAATCGGGATGCCATCCACATAGTAATTGCGCTAAGGTACTTTTACCACTGCCATTACCGCCTAGCACACATAGCCATTCCCCGCGCACTAATTGCATATCAATGGGGCCTAATATGGGTGTTTCTAAGCCAACGGGCGTAAAGCTCATTTGTTGTAAATTTACCACCACAGTGTTAACCCACCTTCAACAATAATAAGTAATAAAAGACCATAACGCAGCCAGCGCTGAGATGGGCTATCGATAGGGTGATTAAGCGTGGTGCGTTGAGTGGTATAGCGAAACCCTCGCATATCTAATGCTGCACCACGAATACTGAGCTCGCTTAAAGTATTACTGGCAAGAGGTAATAATATTGTGGGTAATGAAGTTAGCCGTTGCCAGAAATTACCATCAAGCGGAACCCCTCTCGCTAATTGAGCTTCTTTAATACTGGCTAGCTGTTGGCGAAGTTGTTCGACGAGTAATAAAGGTCCAGCTAATAAATAAGAAAAGCTAGCAGGGAGTCTGCTAGCAAATAACGCACGAATGAAACGCTCGGTTGGCACGTACTGTAACCACAATTGAGAGCCACTGATTATGGCTAGTAATCTAAACCATAATGCCATCGCTCTTTCTTGATGATTATTTTGTAGCATTTCACCTGTTAATAGTTGGGACAGCCATCCGCTATGGATCAGCCAGAGTCCTGCTGCCATTGGAAGCATAATCCATGCGACAAAGCGCCAACGAAAACGAGCGGCTGGCCAAATGATTAATGCTGAGAATAGACTACAACTGAGTATAATTAGCGGCCAACCTAAAGGTAAAAGCATTGCGCTAGCACTGAGCCATAACCATATAGTTAACGAGGTGAAAGGGTGCATCCTTAGCGAACCTTCGCCATTTGTGGGAAACTTCTTTGTACGCGCTCAGGTAATCGGCGAACTAATAACCAAGCAACTAAGGCTGAAATAATTTTATCGGCAATATTCGCGCCGAGTACGGTGATGGCGACAGATTCAAGTAAATTATCCCCAACAGCATGAAAATAAGCGACAAAAAAGTCTGCACCACTACCCGTAGTTCCTGCAAATAAATAAGTTCTTATTGGTACAGCAACAATCATTAAAGCAAAAGTTATCACTACGCCAGATAAAATAACGCGGGGCAATGTACGGAATCCTCCGGCACGCGCTAATAATCCTGCACTTAATCCTATCATCATAGCTACGGGTGCAAAGGCAGCAGCAATAGGGCCGCTGAGCAGTCCCCATAATAAATTTGTTAATAAACCACTGAATAAGGCCACCCATGGTCCGGCTAATAACGCACAAATTAATGTACCAATAGAATCAAGAAATATAGGGAGTTTAAGCATTGAGCTTAATTGTCCACCAATCATATTAATTGCGATAGAAAAAACAATTAAAGCTAATGTACGACTAGAAATAAGGGGGGATTTTGTCATGACAGCATTAATCCTTGCAAAATATAACCAATAATAAAATTAACGAGAGGTAATGACGAGTTCGTCGTAACCAGATAAAGGGCAATGTTCGCGGATGAAAGTATTATTTTCTAGTTCGCCGATCACCAATTCTAAAGTGGTTCTAACCGTACAGCCCTGCATCATGTGCCCGCCACTCATGTGACCATTTTCATCGGATACTGCAAGATGGAGGTGTTCTCCATTAGCATCTAGTGTGCCAATTAAAGAAACAATTTCGAATTTTCCAGAGGTTTGATGGCTATTTTCTTGGCCTGCAAAGCGCAAAGCAACATCGGTTAAACTACCAACTGATCCTGCAATAAAGGCAGCTTGTAAATTATGTTGTTGAATTTGTTGTCGTAAAGTGAGGATTACATCCTCTCCCGGGCTCAAGCGGATAGCGATATAGCGAGCGCTTGAATAAGGTGATAAAGGTTTGCTCATTTCATCAATCCTAAAAATAGTGGTGTGTAAAGCTTCTCACGAGGAATTAAACAGATAAAAGTATTAAAAATAATAAGCTATAAATTTTTAATATAGATTACCCTGCATCATTATACGTGATTATAAAATCTTGTCTGAGCGTAAAGACTTTCCAGCTATTTTTCAGTAACACTTGCTATTAGTTGATGTTTATCGGCACTTAAGACAGGAAAAAGCATAATTTAAAATTTAGAGAGTCGCTAATATTCCGACTATTTAGCTTAAGTAGTTCAAGCAGGATCACTGATATTACACACTAAATAATGAATGCTCTTCTTCCTTAAATCTGTACAAACATTGATTTAATATAGGAAGAAAAATAACCGCTAAAACTATTTTTATGTTGTAAGCGGAAAATATTAGGTAAATATTTGCTTCTTCAATGATGAGTCAATAACATGTTTAATCTATGTGTTTTTTACTGATTGCGAATGCAAGACAGTTGTTTTACAGGGAATGATTATGGGCAATGTCGACTCGACGTTGATAATTTTATTAGTATTAGCTGGGCTGGGTATTATCAGTCATAACATGACTGTCACTTTAGCGATGCTATTTTTGCTTGTCGTTCGGATCACGCCATTAAATGATTTTTTTCCTTGGGTGGAAAGATATGGTCTGACGATTGGTATTCTTATTCTTACTATTGGTGTAATGGCGCCGATAGCCAGCGGTAAAATATCTGCACATGACGTATTGAGTTCATTTTTAAATTGGAAATCAATATTAGCAATTATCATTGGTATTGCCGTTTCATGGCTTGGTAGTCGTGGGGTGACACTCATGTCGCATCAACCCTCTACCGTTGCAGGCTTATTGGTCGGTACGGTTATCGGTGTCGCATTATTTAGAGGTGTGCCCGTTGGGCCACTGATTGCAGCGGGTATTTTGTCACTGTTAATTGGTAAGTCTTAGATAGCTATGTATAGCTCATTACCCGATATATGTGCACAATTACGCCAATGTGGGTTTCGCCGGTTATTGGTGTTATCGGGAGAGAATACGTGGGTAGAACAACAGCTTACTCAAATTAAAGCTCAATTATCAGGTGATTGGCTAACTTTATCTTCCCACTTATCGGCAGCAATGTTACCAGAAAAAGCCCATTTACTACTAGGACGTGAGTATACTCACGCTATATTTGATGCAAGGTCTGGTTTTCATAGTGAAGCATTTGCAATATTAGCTGGCACGCTAAAAGCAGGAAGTTTATTGGTGGTTTGTACGCCACCCCATGAAATTTGGCCTCAAAGCGAAGATGCAGATAGTGTACGTTGGAATGAGCAATTGGGTATTATATCAACGCCAAATTTTATTCATCATATTCAGCGCATTATTAAAGCTTCACCACAAACCCTTATTTATCAGCAAGGACAAGAACCGCAGTTTGCATTATTAACTGATTGTCCTACTTGGCAATCGCCAACGGGCCAGCCGACTCAGCAACAACAATTCGCACTTAACCAGATGTTGTCTACAACGCAATCGGTAGAGCAAAAAATTTGGGGTATTATTGCTGCCCGAGGTAGAGGTAAATCTACTGTCGCTGGAATGTTGATTCAGCAATGGCAAGGGGAATGTTGGTGCTGTGCACCCGCAAAAGTTGCGACACAAGTTTTAGAACAATATGCAGGAAAGTCATTAACATTTTGGGCGCCAGATACGTTACTCCAATATTGCCAACGCGGTGAGCAAGTCAGTGCTGACTGGTTGATTATTGATGAAGCAGCGACGATTCCAACATATATTCTTAGACAAATTATTACCTATTTCCCTCGAGTTTTAATGACCACCACGGTTGATGGTTATGAAGGCACAGGGCGAGGTTTTATTAATAAATTTTGCGTTACGCTTAACCATTTTACGGCATTAACGTTAAATGAACCTATCCGATTTGCTCGTAATGACCCACTTGAAAATTGGCTAAACCAAGCGTTGTTATTGTCTGAGCCGCCACAACAGCTTCCGGTTGATGGAAATATTCAACTTGAAATTATCTCACAATCTCAACTTGCAAATAACGCTGAACGGCTCAGCAGATTTTATGGGTTATTGACGAGTGCCCACTATCGAACTTCTCCTCTTGATTTACGTCGCTTGCTTGATGCTCAAAATCAATATTTTTCGGTTGCTCGCTTAATGGGGGATCATTACGTTAGTCATCAATCTGAACGTTATGTTGGTGCGTTATGGATGATAAGCGAGGGGAAATTAGATGAAGCATTAAGCTGGCAAGTTTGGGCAGGGTTGCGGCGCCCAAGGGGTAATTTAGTTGCACAATCACTTGCTGCACATAGTTATTTTCCCTCTGCTGCACAAATGAGCTCGCGCAGAGTAATGCGAATTGCGGTCGAATCTGCTTATCGTCGGAAAAAAATAGGTTTTCAACTAATTGAATTACAAAAAAAACAGGCGCAACAACAGGGGCTAGATTATTTATCGGTCAGTTTTGGTTTAACGCCAGAGTTACTTGCTTTTTGGCAAGCTGCAGGTTTTGGGTTGGTGCGAATTGGTAGCCACAAAGAGGCTAGCAGCGGCTGTTTTTCGGCGATGGCTATAATGCCAATTTCAGTTGAAGCACAAAAATTGTATTCGAGAGCTGACTATTTATTACAAAGAGATCTATTTTGGCGTAACGATTTGAATGAATTTAATCTGAAAAGTAGCCAAGAGCAAAGTCTTACCACCGAAGATTGGATGGAATTAATTGGTTTTAGTCAATATAGCAGACCTATGGCTGCAAGTAGCGCGGCGATTCAGCGTTTGTTAATGCAGGACAACCTAATTAAACCACCAAGTGCTGAACATCAATGCGGCTCCCAAAGTGTGCTAGCCCTTTATTTTCGTGACGGCTTATCTATAGCGGAAATTTGCACACAGGTCGGTTTGACCGGTCAAAAACAGTGGATTAAACAAGCAAGGCTGGAAGTCGGTCTGTATATTCGTTATCAGCAATTGGAACTTACAGCCATGATTGAGCAAAAATTTACGATTTCTTATCCTTAGGCCAATCGTCTTCATCATCCCAAAGGTGATTATTATCTTTATGGGGTGGTATCTCAGGTTTATTATCAATAAATTTTTTAGGGTCGATTTTCTTCATCGCCTTGATTGCATTCCAAATAATGCCGATAAGTATGAGTAAAATAACCCACCAATAATCAGTTAACCATTGCATATATGTCCTCAAATTTTGATGATATTCGGATTTAATCACTTAGTTATACGGATAGTATTTGATGAGAACATCGATAATTGCAAGTACTTTAACAATGGCTAATCATAGTTAGCGATAATGCTTTATTTATAGATGCTGATTAACTGAATTTTTTACATTACAAAAATCAAGTGTTATCAGTGAAATAGGCTTGTGATTTAAAGTTACAATAAGTAATGATGAATAATTGAATCGTTTTAGCGCGCTTTAAATGAGAACTAGGGTTTTTTTAATATATTTATATGAAATATTTTTATTTAATTTTAGCCTTGGTTTAATCAAAAATATAGTTAACACATCAAATATAGATATGCCAATAAACTCCATGCGATATCATGAAGTAATAGTGTGTAAATAGGTTAGCGCTGGTTCTTTAAATAATGTCATTGACTACTAAAAGTAGCTTTCTTCATTATTCTTATTTTACATTTCTATTAGGGTCTTATTTTACAGTAAATATCAATATAAGATTGTTGTTTTATGATTGTTTACAATGGCTTTAATTAATTTCAAGTGATATTTGTAATGCGAAATGAACTGAAAAGTCTCAACGGATAATATATATTTAAATTTAAATTCATTTTTATAGTGTAACTATCTATTTTTTGACATTGGTCAGCTATATGTCACCAATCGCTAGCGTAAAAGGGGATTATTTAGTTATAAATTCTATTCTATTTGATTTTTATAACATGATGTTTTTATTGGGGTTACTTAGTTATTAACTTAACGAATACTTATAAAAGTAAATTTAATTTGTTTTACTCACTAATGAGTGATGTTGTTTGTTTTTAAGTTATGAATGCGTAAAATATTAGTTAGAAACTAATCTGAATCTAAACTTTGATAATAAGATCAGAGGTGAAACATATGGAAATTGAAAAATATAAATATTCGTTATCGATTGGAAAAAAGATAAAAACAATTAGACTTCAAAAAGGTTTAAGTGGTGAAGCTCTTTCTAAAATGACAGGAATAAGCCAACAGCAAATTTCTCGTTTTGAGCGTGGTATTAATAGAATCGATGTTGAGTCATTAGCTAAATTTGCTAATGCTTTTAATATAAATGTCGTATTTTTATTATCTGATTATGATAAAAATATATTTATCGCAAGTACGTTAGTTATCTAGTTTTGGATGGCAGTATTAAATGGATTTATCCCTATATATGTAGTTTGTCACCTTTATTTTAAAAATAAAGGTTGAGATTTTTTTATCTTATAAAGGTTAAATATGAAAAAAACATTTTTAGTTTTATTTATCGCATCTTCAATTTCAGCATCGGTATTAGCAGCTGATGGTACTATTACATTTAATGGTGAAATTACGGCGACAACATGCAAAGTCAGCTCAGGTACTAATGGTGACTTTACCGTTAATTTGCCCACAGTGTCTACTACTGCATTGAATGCGGCTGGTGCTACTGCCGGAAATACATCTTTTACTATCGATTTGACTAATTGTACTGTCAGCGGTGTCGATGTAGCGGCAAATTTCGAAAGCTTAACAAATGGCGATGCGGCGACAGGTAATTTGATTCCTTCTGTTGCACCTGCAAACGTCCAGATTGGTTTAGCAGATCAAGGAGGTAATGTTGCGAAGGTAAATGGCACACCTGTTGGTTCGACTCCAATTGTTGGTGGCGCAGCTCAACTTGCGTATCAGGCTTATTATTTCGCTAAGGATACAGTCACTGCTCCGGGTAATGTTACTGCACAAGTAAATTATACGCTTACATACCCATAATGAATAATGCTGTCAGGAGAATTTAATTCTCCTGACAGCTAAATTGAAAAATTCATGTATTACATTAAAAATGCAAGGTTAGGTCATTATGTCAATTCGACTCGCCTATATAAATAAAATATTCTTATTTGTATTTCTATTCATGATATCAACATCACTTTATGCGAGTGTTATTATTAATGGCACTCGTATTATATATAATGAAAAATCTAAAAGTAAAGTTGTACAGCTAGTTAATGAAAATAAATGGCCAGCATTGGTTCAAGTTTGGTTAGATAAAGGCGATCCTAATGAGCTTCCTGAGGATATTAAAACTCCATTTGCTATTACACCACCGATATTTAAAATGCTACCAAATGCAGGGCAAAATTTAAGATTAACTTATCTTGGTGATTCACTACCTAAAGACAGAGAATCAATTTATTATTTAAATGTGTTAGAAATTCCACCAGAAAAAGAAGATGCAATTGAATCTAATAAAAATACGATGCAAATTGCAATTAGATCTAGAATAAAATTATTTTTTAGGCCTACAGGTATAGGAATGCCTGAATTATTAAATGAAAAACTTATTTTTTCATTCAAAAAATCGACAAAAGGGAATGCGTTATTTATCAAAAATAATTCACCTTGGTTTATAACTTTTCAAGATGTCGTTATTCATGATGCATCTAATAAAATGAAATTAGAAGGTAAAATGGTAGCACCTTACTCAGATGTGATCCTTGATAGTGGGACTGGGATACCTAATGCATTTATTAATGCTAAAAAAATTAGTTACTCAGTTATTAATGATTACGGTGGTTTAGATACCTATGAATATAATTTATAAATAATGGTATTGCTATGAAAATTAAATTAATCCTTATATTTATTTCACTATCTTTAATGAGTGGTCGCTTAGCTTTTGCTTTAGAAAAAAAACTGCCTGAAAAAAAATATTCATATAATGAAGGTTTTTTGCTTGGAAACGCTAAAGATATATCAATAGATAAGCTGACAGAAGATCAAAATACGCCGGGTAATTGGTTTGTTGATCTATACCTAAATAACGAATTTATTTATAATAAAGAGATTAGGTTTTATGAAAACAAGCAAGGGAAAGTTATTCCTTGTTTAACTCAAGAAGATATTGATAGCTTTCAAATAAAGCCAGAATATTTAAAAAATATCAAATCTACTGAGCAATGCAAAGACCTCCACATGTTGTCGAAAGATGTGCAAATTAAGCTTAAGCAGGATGTATTACGTTTAGATATTTTAATTCCACAAATTATGGTAGAACAATACGCGCGTGGATTAGTACCTGTTAGCGCACTTACCGAAGGGATCCCTGCACTATTTCTTAACTATAATTTCAATGGCTATAGTAGTCGTAATCATGGACAAGATAGCCATTCTGTATATGGAAATATATCAACAGGAGTTAATTTAGGTTTATACAGGTTTAGACATCAATCTAATCTTCAATATAACCAGGATAATAAATTTAGACATGAGAATGTGAGAACATATGTTCAAAGAGCAATTCCGCAAATTGAAAGTGAATTAACCATTGGACAATCATTTACTAATGGAAATATTTTTGACAGTTTTTCTTATACCGGTGCAGAATTAACAACCGATAATCGTATGCGTCCGCAATCGTTGCAAGGGTTTGCGCCTACAGTTAGAGGTGTAGCGAATAGTAATGCTCGTGTGAGGGTAATACAAAACGGTTATGTTATTTATGAAACGAACGTATCCCCGGGAGAGTTCACGATTAATGACCTGTATGCAACAGGTTATGGTGGAGACCTGACGGTTCAAGTGACAGAAGCGAATGGCAATGTATCAAGTTTTATTGTGCCATTTTCAACAGTGCCCGGTTTATTGAGGCCAGGACAAATTGATTACAGCATTGTGAGTGGTAGATTGCGTGGTGATGATACTTCTTCTGATATTTTTATTCAGTCAACAGTGCAATATGGGCTAAGTAATATTGTCACTCCATTTATAGGATTGCAGTATTCAAATAAATATCAATCCGGTTTGCTTGGACTGGCCGTAAATACGCAAATTGGCGCGTTTAGCTTTGATGTAGCTAATTCAAAATCTGAATTAGATAATAACCGAATTTATAATGGCACTCGTGCTCGAGTCACATGGAATAAAGATATAAATACAACAGGCACCAATATTGCGTTAGCAGGCTATCGTTATGAGTCACAAAATTATTTAAGCTTGTATGAAGCAAGTCGCGATACAAAGAACGATTTATTTGATGGGGATAATATTAATCCTCGGCGTGCACAATATGTGTTAACGATTAATCAACACCTAGCAGATTATGGCTCGGTATATGCGAGTGGCTCATTGCAAACGTGGCGTGATAATTTACCCGATACCAAACAATTGCAAGCGGGTTATATGAATAGCTTTAAAGGAATTGGTTATAGTTTTAGCTATATTAAAATGTATCGAAATGATAACAATGCTACTGATAATAACTATATATTTAACGTGTCAGTACCATTCTCTATCTGGTATCCAGAACAAAATACGTTATTGTCTAGCTCACTCTCACGTTCTGAAGATCGTTGGCTAAATAATACGAGTGTGAGTAGTACGTTTGGCGATGATAAATCAATGGCTTGGAATGCATCAATAAGTAATATTGGACAGTCGGATAGTAGTTTCTCTGGAAATATTCAAAAAGATTTTTCAGTGACTTCTGTTAATGCTGGTTATTCCCAAGGTAATGATTTTAAATCACTTTCCGCTGGGGCAAGTGGTGCATTGGTTGCTTATCAAGGTGGCATCGTACCATCTCGTTATTTAAGCGAAACATTTGCTATTGTGGAAGCAGATGAAGCGGAAGGTGCTTCAATATCTTCATGGAGTAATATAGTCATTGATAAACGAGGGAAGGCAATAGTACCGTCACTTACACCTTATCAATACAATACCCTTTATCTTAATTCTGAGAATATGAGTACAGATGTCGATATTGATAACAATATGGTAAAAATAGCACCTTATGCAGGATCTTCAGTGTTAGTTAAATTTGAGACTAAAAAAGGTATGAATATTACTTATCGAATAAAGCTACAGGATAATAAGTCTGTACCATTTGGCGCTGATATATACGATGAAAATAATAGAAAAGTAGGTTTAGTTGGGCAAGGAGGATTAGTTTATTTTAATTCTCAATCAGCACAAGGAAAGATTACTGTCAGATGGGGAAGTAATAATAAGCAGCGTTGTAGCTTCAATTATAATATTTCTAATAACAACTCCATACCTGAATCAGTTTGTCAGTATTATTGATATAATATTATCTTTTAATTTATCATATTAAATATTGCGTTAACTATTGCTATTTATTTTAAAGTGTCATTCCACCATTGGGTTTAATGACTCATGCTAGTTATTTCTTTATTTAACTTGTGTTATGTTCGGAGAGAGTTATGCTTAAACGTGATTTAATGTTTTTCGGATTTATATTATTTTTTATGTCCGAATTATCCCAAGCTACATGTGTTGTAAGGAATGGTGGATTACCAAGTGGTAATTCTGGAAATCCCGTGAGAGTTGGGTCAAAAACTGACTTGATGATCTATAGGGAAGTATATCAACCAATAGGTACACTTTTAGCATATGAATATATATCGCCTAGTAACATATCCGGTCAAACTGGTATTCCATTAGATAGGGTTCTTTTTCAATGTGACCTAACTGATAAGGACTCAATTTATGAAATGTATTATATGCCACCTGGAATTATTAATAATAATGCCCCGCGTCTTACTTTAGCCGGTATTAGATATTGGTCAACTAACATGACGGGCATGATGTTTAATTTTTTCATTGGTTCAAATACGGATACAACAACACAGTTTAATAACGCAGTACAAAGAAAAAAACTGACTGGATATGATATAGACTCAATTAATCCAAATAAAATTAATATTACATTAAAACATTTTTCGGGTATCTCTATTAATCAAGTTCGTTCAGATCAAGCCGTTAATTCAAATGCATACTTAAGCCAAGTGGGTATCGTTTCTCGCGGAGTATTTGGATTTTCTGGACCAGGTTTAAATCCAGGCACAACATTTTCAGCCGCTAATTCATATACTAATTTAGCTCAGCGAGTTATTGGTGGGCGAGTTATTAATGCCTGCGGTATAAATCAAGTGACCTCTGTCGTCAATTTAGGTCAGCACTCAGCAACTAGCCTTCCTTCAACCCCAGCAAATTTTTCAGTTACACTTGAATGCCAACGGGGTGCTACAAAAGTAAAATATGGTTTCGCACCTAATGAGGAAAATAGGGTGAATAATGAGCAAAATTATTTGCTATTAGATCCTGACTTAGGTTCAACCGCGAAAGGCGTAGCTATTGAAATATTAAATTCGGTTGGCGGCCGAGTGAAAGTGCTTTCACTCGGTACTTTAGGGAACGGGATTCCCATTACCAATAATAACTGGATAGCGGTTCCAGTACAAACGGGGTCGGGTACTCAAATAATAACGTTAAACTTTAGCGCTAGGTATGTTAAATATCCCCCTGAAATAATTAAACCGGGTAAGGCGAATAGTAAGGCTATTTTCATGATAGATATGCAATAGTCAGATAAACATGTAATAAAAAATCGGGATACTTCAATTATTTATTTGGGTATCCCGATTAAGTGTTTAAAATTATACGTATTAATCATAATATAAGTTTAATATCTTTTTTAGTTAACGTGTTTATATTCAACTTTCACATAGCTAAAATTTAGTTTCTTTATTTGTGTTAGTGAGCTAGATTTCGTTATATATTTCCCATCATGATAACACTCAACACTGACATGTTTAGTGTTATTGAAATGGACGTCACACAGTGGTTCGATAACATTGCCAATAAAGGTAATTATACCGTTTTGTTTTTCTCCCAATATTTTAGTTTAACTATATCCATGATTAACATTGAAAGTGAAAATAACAACTGCTGTCAATAAAGATAAGTGTTTCATTATCTATCTACCATTCTTACCCGATATAAAACATATTCTTCATATTTCAAGTTGAAAGGTTGTTAACGGAATTATTTATGACACAGCGTATTGTGGATTTAGTAATATAATCCCTTATCATTTGTATGCTTATAGACTTATAAAGACATAGTGAATTATCCATACTTTCATTTTAGCTTAGTTCAAATGTGAGTAAGTAAAAGAAATCAATTAATGATGAAGCCTTTTTATTTATAAGATGAAAAAGATAGATTTATGCACTAGTAGGAAAAGTATGATCAATTAAAAATTATCTGATATTGGGGAAAGATAAAAGAGATTCCTTCTCATTTAGCGCATTTGGTATTAGAGTATAATCTTGGTCATCTTCGAGGTTACCATAGGTTTTATAAGGATATTTTACGGACTATTGTCTTATACGGGAAAACCTAAGTGAGTATAAAAAAAATATTTCTGATAATGGTAGGCTGGCTCGCCGTCATTTTAGCTTTCGCAGGGGTGATTTTACCGGTATTACCCACAACACCATTTTTACTGCTAGCAGCTTGGTGTTTTTCACGCTCATCTCCTCGTTTTCATCATTGGTTACTTTATCGGTCATGGTTTGGCGGTTATATTCGTCATTGGCAAAAGTATAAAGGATTACCTAAAGGGGCGAAGCCAAAAGCGATTGCATTAATATTAATCACATTTTCTTTTTCTATTTGGGTTGTGAGTTTTTGGTGGTTGAAAATAGGTTTATTAGCATTGCTTTGTTGGTTACTCTTTTTTATGTACCGTTTGCCTGTGGTTGATGAACAAATTCCAACACGTACTAAAACAGAACGTTAAATAATTTTATTTTAAACAACCGTACCAAAAATCACAGTAATAGAAATAACCGTATGCATCTGCTTTATGTTTATGGCGGTATGTCGCTGATGCATACTGGTTGATATCAAAAGGGTTAATCAGGCACTTTAATATAGCGTCTAAACACATAATCAAGATTATCTAATAACCAACTTTTACCATTAATATCTTCTTGTAATAAAACGCGTCTGATAACATCAGGAGTGAGTAGCTGTTCAGCTTCATGAGATAGTGGCCAATAACTGATATGCCAAGGCTCATAAGCCACTCCGGCGTCTTTGGCAGTAAAAGGGCGATAAAAATCAAATGACGCCATATTATCTGTTAGCCAGTTATTTAATTCGGCGAAATAGCCACCTTCTTCGTATTCCCAAGGCTCTAATTGTAATGTTTGACCGACAGGGATTCTCAAGGGATCATATATATCTATCTCAGTTCCCCAGTGGTGGCGACTTGCACCTGGTAGTGCTGACCAGTGTAAAATCGCTTCGCACAGTTGCCCTTCAGTTAGTGTTGATATATCTAATGGTTGACTTTGGGTATCAAGCACGGGACGTTTACCACTAAACTTTTCGTTCCAAATTAATAATTGGCGTGAAAAATCGCGAAATGCACTCGCTGATTGCAGTTTAAATCCAGACTTAGCAGCGGCTTGTTGCATCGCGAGAAAGGCTTTGGTGGTATTAAATTGCAAGCGATGGTTACCACCTAATGTGACTAAGTGATCTGTAGAACGACCAGTTAGCATATCAATAGTGATCATAATAATAGCAACTCCATAATTCTTTCATAAATTAAGGCGAGTTGCTTTAAATCGTCCACACTGACACATTCGTCCACTTTATGGATGGTGGCATTTAATGGACCTAACTCAATTACATGTGCACCCGTCTGAGCAATGAATCGACCATCTGATGTGCCACCACTGGTGGAAAGGGTGGCAGTACGCCCTGTAAATTCATTGATGGCTTGTCTTGTTGCAGTGACAAGTTTACTGTCACCTGTTAAAAATGGTTGCCCTGAAAGTGACCATTCAATCTTATAGTTCAATCCATGGCGAGTGAGCATTTCGATCACTTTCTCGCGGATCATAGTATCAGTTAGTTCTGTACTAAATCGAAAATTAAATTGAATGAAAAGTTCACCGGGGATTACATTACTTGCCCCAGTTCCTGCTTGAATATTGGCAATTTGCATTGTTGTGGCAGGAAAAAATGCATTACCGTTATCCCACTGGGTCGTAACAAGTTCTTGTAAAAAAGGGGCTGTACGATGAATGGGGTTATCCGCTAGTTGGGGGTAAGCAACATGTCCTTGCGTGCCAATAACAGTTAAATTCGCCGTAATAGACCCTCGACGACCATTTTTAATGATATCGCCAAGTTCAGATTGGCTTGAGGGTTCACCAACTAAACAATAATCTAGACGTTCATTGCGGCTAATTAATGTTTCAACTACTTTGACTGTACCATTTGTCGCCGCAGCTTCTTCATCAGAAGTAATTAGAAAGGCAAGACGACCACGATGCTCTGGATGTTTTTCAACAAAACGCTCGGCAGCAACCACCATTGCGGCAACTGAGCCTTTCATATCCGCAGCGCCACGCCCATAAAGATGTTGATTAATAATAGTGGGGGTAAATGGAGGTGTTTGCCAATGAGTGGGGTCCCCAGCCGGAACAACATCTGTATGGCCTGCAAATGCAAGAGTTTCACCTTCCATTCCACGATAAGCCCAAAAATTTAACGTATCCCCAAATGGCATTTGTTCAACGGTAAAGCCTATTTTTGCAAGACGTTCTATTAGTAATGCTTGGCAGCCATGGTCATCTGGGCTAATAGAGGGTTGAGCGATAAGTTGTTTTGCCAGTTCAATAACAGGACAATCCATTTTAATCTCCTGTTTATTTAATAAAGTGTTGGTATTCATCGGCAGAAAAACCCACGATGTAGCGGTTATCTGAAGAAACAAGTACAGGACGTTTTATCATTGCAGGTTCGTCGAGCAATACTTTTTTGGCGCTGTTAGCATCAATAACTGAGTTTTTTTCATCTTCAGTTAGTTTTCGCCATGTCGTTCCTCTTTTATTAACAAGGACTTCCCAGCCCAAATGCGCGATAAAGGTCGATAACAGCTTATCATTGAGGCCATCAGCGCGGTAATCATGAAATTGGTAGGGAATTTCATTATCTTCTAAGTAACGGCGTGCTTTCTTAATGGTGTCACAGTTTTTAATTCCATACATAATATAAGACGAAGAAGGGGTGTTTGGCATCGCGTAGTCCTCTGATGACTTACTATTTTGCTTAACATAATGCGCGAAAATGGTTTTTTGGTCTACCCCTTTGAATAGGAAAGATTTATTATTTATAAATGAAAACGTTAGTCATATACTGAATGACGGACTATTGATTAATACTTGTTAATTAATAAACTTCATATTAAATGAGTTTAAAATAATAATTTTTTGTGATTAAGTTATTAATACATCATTTATTTTGAACGCATATAAAGTAAGCTAGCTTCTAATCTCGAACGAACATGTAGTTTCTTTAAAATATTTCTAATGTGAACTTTTACAGTTTCTTCCGAGATAAATAATAACTGTGATATTTCTTTATTTTTTAAACCGGCGGCCATTTCATGGATAATTTCACATTCACGACGGGTTAAGTTAGATAATGGTTCTGTTGTTTGATGGCGAGTAATCAAATGTTGGTATATTTTTTCACTAAAAACGTGATGGCCCGCAGTTGCCTTTTTTAAGCTATGCATTAGCATATCGAGATCGCAGTTTTTTAATAGATAGCCTTGAGCACCTGCATCAATAGCACTATAGACATCTGTTTTCATTGTGGATAATGAAAGAACGAGTAGGTAACTGTTAGTGCAATGTTTACGCAGTAATCGCATGGTTTCAAACGTTTTATTTCCATGCATATTAATATCAATCATAATCATATCAGGCTGTAAACGCGTAGCAATATTAAGTGCTTCTGAGCAATTACAACTCTCTGCAGTAACGGTAAAATGTTCATCGGAGTCCATTAACTGACGTAATCCAAAACGGATAATAGGGTGTTCATCGATAATCATAACGGTGTGATTAGACATAGTTAATTCCTTTTTATGTCCTAGCGCTTAATGAGATAATATTAAGAATTAAAAATTAACTATTAGAACTATTATTTAATGACTTGATTTAATCTATTTGTTAATAATTTAAATCCCATGAATTACATGACGAAATTATGTTTTAATTTTTATTTAAATTTCTTCTTGTTATTTAAATAATACATTAAATTTGTGAAAATAATAATGAAGATTTAAGTAAGTAATTTATTTGTAGAAATAGAGTTATAACTAATAATATTGCTATTATTCTAAAACCCGAGAACGCTTTACTTAGTTTTTTACTCATTTTCATCGTAACCAAAAGATTTTTCTGGAAATTGCCAGCATGATCATGATTTGCTAGAAAGATGTGTTTATACTGTTATCGCTCTTACCTTACCTATTTTGAAAGGACTTGATGATGGATGATAAATTAAAACAAAGTGCTCTTGATTTTCATGAGTTTCCTCATCCAGGGAAAATAACTGTAACACCAACTAAACCCTTAACGACGCAACGTGACCTCGCATTAGCTTATTCGCCAGGTGTTGCCGTCCCTTGTCTTGAAATCGCAGCCGATCCTTTAAAGGCATATCGCTATACTGCAAAAGGAAACTTGGTGGGTGTTGTTTCAAACGGAACGGCAGTGCTGGGTTTAGGCAATATCGGTGCTTTGGCCGGTAAGCCTGTCATGGAAGGAAAAGGCGTATTATTTAAGAAATTTTCTGGTGTTGATGTCTTTGATATTGAAGTCGATGAAACGGATCCAGACAAGCTTGTTGACATTATAGCCTCGCTTGAACCTACTTTTGGCGGTATTAATCTCGAAGATATTAAAGCGCCAGAGTGCTTTTATATTGAACAAAAACTGCGCGAAAGAATGAAAATTCCGGTGTTTCATGATGACCAACATGGAACCGCAATTATCTGTACAGCTGCCGTCATTAATGGTTTAAGGATTGTCAAAAAAGAGATTGGTGAGGTAAGGCTGGTGGTATCGGGTGCCGGTGCCGCATCAATTGCCTGTATGAATTTGTTAGTGGCGTTAGGATTAAAACGTGAAAATATTACGGTGTGCGATTCAAAAGGTGTGATTTATAAAGGTCGTGATGACCGAATGGATGTGACCAAAGCAGCATATGCGATTGATGATAATGGCCAACGTACTTTAGCGGATGCAATTCCAGACGCTGATATTTTCTTAGGCTGCTCAGGCCCTCGTGTTTTAACACCTGAAATGGTGAAAACGATGGCTAAAGATCCGCTTATTTTAGCGCTCGCTAATCCTGAACCTGAAATTCTGCCGCCATTGGCAAAAGAAGTACGCCCAGATGCAATTATCTGTACTGGACGCTCAGATTATCCAAATCAAGTTAATAATGTTCTGTGTTTTCCATTTATCTTCCGTGGTGCATTGGATGTCGGCGCAACCACTATCAATGAAGAGATGAAATTGGCCTGCGTTTACGCTATCGCAGACCTCGCATTAGCAGAGCAAAGTGAAGAGGTTGCCTCTGCTTACGGTAATCAAGATTTATTTTTTGGTCCTGAATATATTATTCCTAAGCCATTTGATCCTCGCTTAATTGTGAAAATTGCGCCTGCGGTGGCAAAAGCAGCGATGGATTCTGGTGTTGCAACCCGTCCAATTCAAGATTTTGATGCCTATATTGAAAAACTCAATCAGTTTGTTTATAAAACAAATTTATTCATGAAACCTATTTTCTCTTTAGCAAAAACAGCGAAAAAACGCATTGTTTTAGCTGAAGGAGAAGAAGAGCGTGTATTGCATGCGACGCAAGAGTTAGTCTCACTCGGTTTGGCATTCCCTATCTTAGTAGGGCGTCCAAGTGTTATTGAGATGCGCATTGAAAAATTGGGCTTACATCTTGAGCTCGGTAAAGACTTTGAAGTCGTCAATAACGAAAATGACCCGCGCTATAAAGAATATTGGCAAGAATATTATCAAATCATGAAACGTCGTGGTGTGTCACAAGAAATGGCGCGTCGTGCAGTGATAGGTAACCCGACTCTCATCGGTGGCATTATGGTTTTACGTGGTGAAGCTGATGGCATGATCTGTGGTACTGTGGGAAGTTATGGTGAGCATTACAATGTGGTTAAAGACCTATTCGGCTTCCGAGATGGCGTCCACACGGCTGGTGCCATGAATGCATTACTCTTGCCTACGGGTAATACATTTATTGCTGACACCTATGTTAATGAAGATCCAACCTCAGCAGAACTTGCTGAAATTACGCTTATGGCCGCAGATACCGTGCGTCGTTTTGGTATTGAACCAAAAGTTGCATTGCTATCGCGTTCAAGTTTTGGCTCTTCTGATTGCGCGTCGGCTCAAAAAATGCGCGATACATTAGCATTGATTAAATCTCGCGATCCTCACCTAGAGATTGACGGTGAAATGCATGCCGATGCGGCATTAATTGAATCAATCAGAAAAGATGTTATGCCAGATAGCCCATTAAAAGGTTCTGCTAACTTATTGATTATGCCAAATATGGAAGCTGCTCGTATTAGTTATAACTTATTGCGTGTAACGAGTTCAGATGGTGTGACAGTAGGACCTGTGTTGATGGGAATAGCAAAACCGGTACATATTTTGACTCCGATTGCGTCTGTACGCCGTATTGTGAATATGGTGGCATTAGCCGTAGTTGAAGCTCAAACTAATCCACTTTAATTATAAGGCCTTAAATTAATAGGGTTTTATATTTAATAAGCCTGTTAGTTTAATTTAAAAACAAAAGACTTCTATTTTTATAAGTAGAAGTCTTTTTTAATTGTAAATGATTCTCATTATCTGTATTTTGAGTGGATTAACTACTTAGATATGGAAAATATAATGATATCAGTTGGATTGAAGGGCAGTGCATCGATTCTTTTTATCGGGCTATTATTTCTGACCGGATGCACTCAAAAAATAGTGCAATCTCCCGTTCAGTTAGATAATAAGCTAACCGCTCAAGGGAAAATTATCGATCTATCGACAGGAAAAGCAATTACGCCACAACAGCTAGTTCAACAGCTCTCGCAATCTCCTAGAGTGATTGTCGGTGAAAAACATGACAATCAATACCATCACCAAATAGAACAATGGCTTTCACAAGAAATGCCCAAAGTAAGACCTCAAGGATCTGTTTTACTTGAAATGCTTACACCTTCACAACAAGCTCAGGTCAATAATATTAAAGCTGAAATGCAAGGTAATCTCTATATACGAGATGAAAAATTGCAATCAACACTTAAATGGCAAAATGGTTGGCCATGGGAGCAGTATGGTGAATTGGTTAAACAGCTATTAAAAACGCCTTACCCATTATTAACTGCCAATCTTGATAAGCAAGAAATAACAGAGGCTTATCATAATTCCCCTGTATTAACGGGGGAGCGTTCAACGCAGCCCATCGTTAAGGAAATCATTAGCAAAACAATTGAAAGTTCACATGGTGGCGAATTAACGGCTGAACAAGTAGACAAGATGGTTGTTATCCAACAATTACGCGATCGTAGAATGGCTGAATCACTCATTAAGGCTCCAACACCTGCACTTTTATTTGTCGGTGGTTATCACGCAACAAGAGCCATAGGAGTACCGTTACATGTACAAGATCTTGATGAAAATGCTGAATTTAAAGTGTTGATTATCTCTGAGCAAGACAATGAAATTGATCATTTACATGCAGATTATGTTTGGTACACACCTAAATAATCAATAACGAAATAGTTTCATATCATGAATAATCAATGACTTCTGCGAATGATTTAGTCGAAAATATAAGAAATAGTTTTCATTTGCATTTGTTATTGATTATCATTCACGTTTTGTGTGATTAAAGATAAAAATGAATACAATGACTTTAGGGCAAGGACAAACATTTAAAATGGCAGGTTCAGCCGTTTTAGCTGTTGTTTTACATATTGTAATTATTAGCTTGTTTATTCATAACATGTATGAAGAACAACGAGAACAGCTATTGCCACCACCTTCGGTGATCATGGAGCTTTCTATTGATGCGCAAGCTGAGCAATTAACTGAATTAAATATAGGTCAAACTCAAGAATTATCAGTGGCAAGTGAAGCGCAAGAATCAAAAACAGAAGAGATGGAAATTCCTTCGGTGCTCATCAATGAACAAGCTGAAATTTTAGTGACGAAAACAGACAAGAAAAAGTCACTACCTGAGCCTAAAAAAGAGCAAACGGAAAATAAGGTTCCAAAAATTAAAAAAATTGAAAGTGATCATTCAAAAGCGAGTGATGCACCAGTTACGAGTGACGCTGCTGCGTTAAAAAAATCTGAACGCATAGCCGCGCAGATAAATAGCCAATCTCAGTCACAACTGGATGAGAAAAGGCGTTGGGAAGCTTTGGTGCTCGGGCAGCTTAATAAATTTAAGCGCTACCCCGCAGATGCTCAAAAACGAAATCGAATGGGTAGTCCTGTTGTTAAGTTTGAAGTTGATGCGCAAGGTTATGTTTTAGCGAGCTCATTAGCGGCAAAATCAGGAACTCAATCCTTGGACAGAGAAGCGCAAAATGTGCTTTCAAGAGCTGAACCATTACCCCAACCACCTGCTGACATGTTGATAAATGGACGTGTGATAGTAGAAATGGCAATTGATTTTACGATAAATAATGATTAATTAGTTAGGAAAAAAAATGTTCAAACGATTACATTTATTGTTAGCATCTCTTGGGGTCACTAAATTTTGTATTATTACACTCTTTGGATTATATGCAGGGAATAGCCTTGCGGAGGATTACATGTCAGCACCTAAGGCAAAAAAACAACCTTATACAATGACAATGCACAACGATGTACGTGTAGATGATTATTATTGGTTAAGAGATGACGAACGAAAATCACCAGAGATAATTGATTATCTAACAGAAGAAAATAACTATACTAAACAAGAGCTTAAACTTGGCGAGTCGCTAAGAAAACAAATTTATGACGAATTGCTTTCTCGTATGAAGCAAGATGATGAATCAGTTCCGTATGATTATAATGGTTATACTTACAGAACGCGGGTTGAAGCTGGAAAAAACTATTCAATTTATGAAAGACGCCCGATTGATAGCAAAGGTGAATGGACTTTGCTTGTCGACGGCAATCAACGGGCAGATGGCCTAGAATATTATCGAATGGGCGCATTAGCCATCTCTCCTGATAATACGATGATAGCAATTGCAGAAGATAAACAAGGCCGCAATGAATTTGCTGTTTCTTTCCGTAAAGTTGGTGATAAACAATGGCAAGAAGCAACATTAACAAATACGTCGGGCAATATTGTTTGGGCTAACGATAACAGCACGTTATTTTATGTAAATAAAGACAAACAAACTTTGCTGCCATACCAAGTTTTCTCGCATCAATTTGGGACAAAACAAGCACAAGATAAGCTGTTATATGAAGAAAAAGATGATACTTATTATGTGAGTTTATCTAAATCGACTTCTAAAGATTATATTTTAATTGGTATCACGAGCACTGAAACGTCCGAATATCGATTGATTGATGCTAATAATCCTAAACAGGAAGCCAAAGTATTCAAAGCTCGCCAAACCGGTGTTGAATATTACCCTGATCATTTTGATAATAAATTTTATATTCGTTCTAACCATGAAAACCCATTATTTGGGCTCTACACGAGTGAAAATAATTCTGATGCATGGATGACGTTAATTGCGCCTCGTGATGATGTTGATTTAGAAGGTTTTGAACTCTTTAATCAATGGCTTGTATTGGAAGAGCGTGCTAACGGCTTAGTCAATATTCGCCAAATCAATTGGCAAACAAAAGCTGAAAATTATGTCAGTTTTGATGATCCTGCCTATATGGCATGGGTTTCAAGTAACCCTGAGCCAAATACGAATAAGCTGCGTTATGGCTATTCTTCAATGACTACACCTTCTTCTATCTATGAAATAGATATGCAGACGCAAGAAAAACAGTTATTAAAACAAGAAGAAGTACCTAATTTTGATAAAGCCAATTATCAAAATGAGCGTTTATGGATAACGGCGACGGATGGCGTAAAAGTTCCTGTTTCATTGGTCTATCGTAAAGACATGTTCAAGGAAGGCAAAAATCCGTTGTTAGTATATGGTTATGGCGCTTATGGCTATGGCCTCGACCCATCATTTAGTTCTTCTCGTTTATCATTACTCGATCGCGGTTTTGTATACGCGATTGCCCATATTCGCGGTGGCGGTGACTTGGGTAAAAATTGGTATTTACAAGGTAAAACAATCAATAAGATGAATTCATTTACTGATTTCATCGACGCAACAAAAGCGTTAATAAATCAAGGTTACGGTCAAGCAGGGCATATTTATGCAATGGGTGGTAGTGCGGGAGGCTTGTTGATGGGAGCGGTTGTTAATATGGCCCCTGAACTGTATGAAGGTGTTGTTGCCGCCGTTCCATTTGTTGATGTGGTGACGACAATGCTTGATCCTTCAATTCCACTGACTACTGGTGAATATGACGAGTGGGGTAATCCTGAAAATGAAGATGCATATTGGCGCATAAAATCTTATAGCCCTTACGATAATATTAAGGCACAACAGTACCCTCATTTACTCATTACTACTGGGTTGCATGACTCCCAAGTACAATATTGGGAACCTGCTAAATGGGTGGCAAAATTACGCGATATGAAACAAGGTAATTCAATATTGTTATTAGAGACAAATATGAATGCGGGACATGGCGGAAAATCAGGGAGATTTAACGCGTTAGATGATACCGCTTTGGATTATAGTTTTATCTTGATGTTAGAAAATAAAGATGTTTATTTTCCTCGTTTAAAGTAATTAAATAATAATTAGCCAAGAGCTAAGATAGTGAAGGGTAACGGTAGCAAGTTATAGTGAATAAATTATAATTTACTGCCGTTCTCTTATTAGCGGTAGCAAATTTTCCGCTGTGGCATGTGAGCACATAAGTAATTCATGTGTTTACAGGAATGGTTTGATGAATAATAAAATAATATATATGGGGATCAGTTTAATCATAACTGGATACCCTAGCTTTTCTTTTGCTCAAAATACACAGCAACCAACTAAGACAGACGATAAAGTGGTGAAATTTAGTCGATTGAAGGTTTCTGGGGCGCAGAAACAAACGGCATTAGTCAAAGCATTAGAAAAACCCGGCGCTTTTAGTGCCGTGGGAACTGAAAATAAATTGCAGTCAATGGATAAAATTATCCGCACCATGCCCGGCACCTATACGCAGATGGATGCCAGCCAAGGTGCTGTGAGTGTTAATATTCGTGGGCTTAGTGGTTTTGGCCGTGTAAATATGATGGTCGATGGGGTAACGCAAAGTTATTACGGTATTTCCCCAAGTAATTATACCCACGGGCAACAACCAAATAATGAATTTGGTGCATTAATTGACCCCAACTTTATTGTGAAAGTTGAAGTTGAAAAAGGGCAATTAAATGGTAGCAATAGTATTAATGCATTAGCTGGAAGTGCAAACTTTAGAACAATTGGTATTGATGATGTATTACTTGACCATAATTTATATGGGTTACGTAGTAAAGCGAGTTGGGGCGATAATGGCCTTGGTTATAATGGCATGGTTGCTGTTGCTGGAAAATCGCAATTAAATTCAGAGGATGGTTATATCGGTGGGTTAATTGCCGTCAGTGGGCACAATATTCCTGGCAACTATAAAAATGGATCTGGTTATAATAGTGAGGATTTTGCTACTGATTCAACCTATAAGCAAAAGCCTCAATCACAACTCACTAAATTAAAATTTAAACCAAATGATAGCCATGAATTAGAATTTAGCGGGCGCTTTTTTCAAAATAAATTAACACGTCGAAAAATTGACAGTGAAGATTATTACCTTAAATACAAATATACACCTTTAAATGAACTTATTGATTTCGAGTTATTGGCGAATCATGGAAAAAGTAAACAACAATTTGAAGGTGACTCATTAGGTTGGGCATTGAGGGAAGGTAAATCAGAAAATACGGCAGATGGCATTAATATGTTTAATACCAGCCGTTTTTCTTATGGCGCTGTAGATTACCAATGGTTAGCAGGTTCAAAACTGATGAAAACTAAATATCAGAAAGAAGTTAGCTCGGTTATCGATCAAGATACGTTGATTTATAATCCATTCTCACCAAGTGGAACGCAAGACTTAATAAGTGCTTATACACAACTTGAGGCTAAATATGATATTTATACGGCGACATTTGATTTAAATTACACCCATTATCGTTTAAATGGCTATAAACCTGCTTGTAATGAAACGGAAAAATGTTTCCCGCAAGAAGAAGCAAACTTAAATCTACGAGAAGGTGGATTTAACCCAGGGTTATTATTATCCGCAGAAGTGATCCCTGAATTTCAACCTTTTGTCAGCTACGCACATTCAATGCGTGCACCAAATTCGCAAGAAGTTTTTTATTCGCAAAATGGTGGACAATCAATGAATCCGTTTTTAAAAGGGGAAAAGGCACAAACATGGCAAATTGGGTTTAATAGCTTTAGACCAGATTTAGTGGTTGAAGGCGATCAATTTAATTTAAAAGCACTTTGGTTCCATACAAAAATTAAAGATTATATTACCAGTAAACCTTACTTATTATGTCGCCCAAGGAATGATGCCGAATTTGAATGGTGCTTAATGAATGATGATGTTTGGGATAAAGAAGGACCTGACATTATACAAAAAAGTTATATTTATACTAATGACCCTCGTGATGTCAATTTACGCGGTTATGAATTACAAGCCAACTATGATGCAGGTGTTTTTTATTCTACAGTTTCGTATACAAAGGAAACTGGCGATCAACCAAACTCAATAGCGCGGATGGCTGATTTCAGTGCGGGTGATTTTACAGAATTACCTGATTATTATCTTACATTAGATACCGGTATCAGGTTACTAGATGAAAAATTAAAATTAGGAACAACGGTTACATGGACGGGTCCATCGAAACGCATTGGTGTGGAGTCTATCGTAGATAATAATGGTGATGCTTTAAAAGATAAATATGAGAAGCAACCCACAGTAATTGATTTATATACAGATTATGAAATGAATAAAAACATCAAATTGATGTTCACGGTTAACAATATTACTAATGAAAATTATTCTGATGCATTAAATCGTGCAAACTCGACGGCTATTATGGAAGAGAGAGGCAAAAATAATGCCACTGCAAGAGGGCGAACTTACATGCTTGGTGGGCAGGTGCGTTTTTAAGCAATAAATAAATTAACCACCACTTATCTGCATAAATTTCATTGGATAAGTGGTGGAAATGTTCATTTGGTTGGTTTTTTTACTTTTAACTTTTGAATGTTGGTAATTTCGCTTTCAACCCAACCATCGTTAAGGCGCGTTCTTAGTTGTTGGCCTAATTTAACTTGATTAGTTTTTTTCAGTACAGCGCCTTTCGCTGTTTCACTAATACTAAATCCACGAGCAAGCGTAGCCAAAGGGCTTACCGCTTCCATCTTTGAACATGCAACTGCAAAACGCTGACGGTAACTATTTACAAGTCCGGACATCATATTTTGTAGATGATATTGAGTTTGTTGAAGTTGTCGTTGCTGTTTTTGCAGTTGTGGACGCATATCAGTCTGCAATAAACGACGTTCATATTTCTCAAATTGAAAGGTGGATTTTTGTAATTGGCGAGTCATAAATTGAGCTAATTTTTGCTCAAGTAAATTAAGTTGATGATGTTGTCTTGCTAGGCGTAACTGTGGGTGTTGCTGCTGTAATCGGTGTTGCAAGCGAGCAAAGCGTTGCTGTTGGCCTGCGAGGTAATAATCCATTGCCATTTCAAGATGCTGTTGCTGAGACTGGATTTGGCGTAACATTTCAGTTTGATTTCGGCTCACTAACTCGGCCGCGGCAGACGGGGTTGGTGCTCTTACGTCAGCAACATAATCTGCTATTGTCACATCAGTTTCATGACCAACAGCACTAATAACAGGCAGTTTACTTGAAAAAATAGCCCTAGCGACGATTTCTTCATTAAATGCCCAAAGATCTTCTAAAGAACCACCTCCACGACCGACGATCAGCACATCACACTCATTACGTAAATTAGCAATTTCTATTGCGCGAGCAATAAGTGCAGGAGCCAATTCACCTTGAACGGGAGTTGGATAAATAATGACGGGTAAAGAAGGGTCACGACGACGCAGTATGTGTAAAATATCATGTAGCGCCGCACCTGTTGCCGACGTTACGACTCCAACACATTTTGCAGGTGTAGGTAACGGTTTTTTATGAGCAATATCAAACAGGCCTTGTGCATTCAATGTTTGTTTGAGCAACTCAAAGCGCTGCTGTAATAATCCTTCACCTGCAGGTTGCATACTTTCAATGATGAGTTGATAGTCACCACGTGGCTCATACAGTGTTACTGTGGCGCGGACAAGCACTTGCTGCCCATTTTGCGGACGAAAGCTGACTCGGGTATTTTGACCGCGAAACATGGCCGCACGAACCTGTGCTCTGTCATCTTTTAACGTCAAATACCAATGACCGGAGCTTGGTTGTGAAAAATTAGAAATTTCAGCGGTGAGCCAAATTCTGCCCATTTGGCTGTCTAACAGCTCGCGAACAGACTGATTGAGCTTGCTGACAGAATAAATTGCGTTATTTTGTTGTGTCGACATGTGAGCCAGATCAAATTTTAAAACAATGACTTAATGAGTAGATACTAACGTAGCTATTGACGTTAGCAAGTTTTTTTTCAAAAAAAGGCTGGAAGCAATCGATTACGGTGTGTATAATTCAGCGGCAATATTTTATACCTTTCCATAACGCTGCCTGGTGGGATATTGCCTATGTTACGCATTAAAAAAGAAGCACTAACTTTCGACGATGTTTTACTCGTTCCTGCACACTCTACTGTATTACCTAATACAGCCGATCTGTCTACTCAACTCACTGCAACAATCCGCCTCAACATCCCTATGCTTTCAGCTGCAATGGATACTGTCACTGAATATGAGCTCGCTATCGCACTTGCTCAAGAAGGTGGTATTGGTTTTATCCATAAAAATATGACCATTGAGCGTCAAGCGGAAGAAGTTCGCCGTGTGAAAAAACATGAAAGTGGAGTGGTGACTGATCCTGTCACGGTCACCCCAGATACAACAATTCGTGAAATTCAAGAAATGGCTAAGCGTAACGGATTCGCAGGTTATCCGGTTGTTTCTACTGATAATGCATTAGTGGGGATTATTACTGGCCGTGATGTGCGTTTCGTGACCGATCTTGATCAACCCGTTACTGCGGTAATGACACCTAAAGAAAAATTAGTTACGGTCAAGGAAGGCGAAGCACGCGAAGTTGTATTACAAAAAATGCATGAAAAACGTGTTGAGAAAGCACTCGTCATCGATGACAGCTTCCATTTGTTAGGAATGATCACTGTTAAAGATTTCCAAAAAGCAGAGCGTAAACCAAACGCATGTAAAGACGAGCAAGGCCGTTTGCGTGTTGGGGCTGCCGTTGGGGCAGGCGCTGGCAATGAAGAGCGTGTAGACGCACTGGTCGCTGCTGGCGTTGATGTTTTGTTGATTGACTCATCTCATGGACATTCGGAAGGTGTATTACAGCGTATTCGTGAAACACGCCAAAAATACCCGGAATTACAAATTATAGGCGGTAACGTTGCGACAGCAGAAGGTGCGAAAGCCCTTGCTGATGCAGGTGTTAGCGCTGTTAAGGTTGGTATTGGCCCAGGTTCAATTTGTACCACTCGTATCGTAACCGGCGTGGGTGTTCCTCAAATCACAGCAATTGCCGAAGCGGCAGAAGCATTAGCGGGTACGGGTATTGCTGTCATTGCGGATGGTGGTATTCGCTTCTCGGGTGATATTTCTAAAGCAATCGCCGCAGGTGCTTCTTGTGTCATGGTGGGCTCCATGTTTGCAGGCACAGAAGAATCTCCAGGTGAAACCATTTTATTCCAAGGTCGTACTTATAAATCTTATCGTGGAATGGGCTCACTCGGTGCAATGTCTAAAGGTTCTTCAGACCGTTACTTCCAGTCTGATAATGCTGCCGATAAATTGGTACCTGAAGGTATTGAAGGGCGCGTTGCTTATAAAGGCCGTTTAAAAGAAATCATCCATCAGCAAATGGGTGGTTTACGTTCCTGTATGGGTCTGACTGGATGTGGTACCATTGAGCTATTGAGAACTAAAGCAGAATTTGTTCGCATCAGTGGCGCAGGTATTCAAGAAAGCCACGTTCATGATGTGACGATTACAAAAGAATCCCCGAACTATCGTTTGGGGCAATAACAGATAACGTTACAGGGTGGCTTTACATACCAGATAGAGCCACCAATTTTTATTTTTTGACTTGAATTTTTGGAATTCGCCTCAAATGACAACTAATATCCATAAACATCGCATTCTTATTCTTGATTTCGGTTCGCAATACACTCAGCTAATTGCCCGTCGTATCCGTGAAATTGGCGTTTATTGTGAACTCTGGGCGTGGGACGTTACAGAAGAACAAATTCGCGAATTTAATCCAAACGGTATTATTCTTTCTGGCGGACCAGAAAGCACAACAGAAACTGATAGTCCTCGTGCACCCGACTATGTTTTCAATGCTGGCGTTCCAGTATTAGGTATTTGCTATGGCATGCAAACTATGTCGATGCAATTAGGTGGCGCGGTTGAAGTTTCTGGAGAGCGTGAATTTGGTTATGCAAATGTTGAAGTAACTGAACAATGCGAACTATTCCGTGATATTCAAGATTCATTAAATGCCAATGGCACGCCAGTTTTAGATGTCTGGATGAGCCACGGTGATAAAGTTACTGCAATTCCTGCTGATTTTAAAACTATCGCCAGCACCCCAAGTTGCCCGTATGCCATTATGGCAAACGAGGCGAAAAAATTCTATGGTGTTCAATTCCACCCAGAAGTGACGCATACCCATCAAGGTTTGAATATTTTAAAACGTTTCGTGCAAGATATTTGTCAGTGTGAGGCATTATGGACGCCTTCGGCAATTATCGAAGATACAGTTGAACGTTTAAAAGCTCAAATTGGAGATGACCACGTATTGCTGGCACTATCAGGCGGTGTGGATTCTTCGGTAACGGCATTGTTATTGAATCGTGCCATTGGCAAGCGTTTGACCTGTGTATTCGTTGATAACGGTTTATTACGTTTAAACGAAGCAGATCAAGTGATGGAAATGTTTGAAGGTAAATTTGACCTAAACATTATTCATGCGAAAGCAGAAGATCGTTTTCTTAATGCACTAAAAGGTATTAGCGATCCTGAAGCTAAACGTAAAAAAATCGGTCATGTTTTTATTGAAGTTTTCGATGAAGAATCATCAAAATTACCGCAAATAAAATGGTTAGCACAGGGGACTATTTACCCTGATGTTATTGAATCTGCTGCATCAGCAACAGGTAAAGCGCATGTTATTAAATCACACCATAATGTTGGCGGATTACCAGATGACATGAAACTGGGTCTGGTTGAACCATTAAAAGAGTTGTTCAAAGACGAAGTGCGTAAAATTGGTCTTGAATTAGGTCTGCCATATGACATGTTATATCGCCATCCGTTCCCAGGCCCAGGTCTTGGTGTTCGCGTATTAGGTGAAGTGAAGAAAGAGTATTGTGATTTACTCCGTCGCGCAGATGCTATCTTTATTGAAGAGCTGCACAAAGCTGATTTGTATAATAAAGTTAGCCAAGCTTTCACTGTATTCTTACCAGTTCGTTCTGTCGGTGTAATGGGTGATGGCCGTAAATATGATTGGGTTGTTTCATTGCGTGCAGTAGAAACTGTTGATTTCATGACCGCTCATTGGGCTCACTTGCCATATGATTTCCTTGGTCGTGTCTCTAATCGTATCATCAATGAGGTTACAGGCATTTCAAGGGTAGTCTATGATATTAGCGGCAAGCCACCTGCGACAATTGAGTGGGAATAATCCCCCAATAAGAATTAGCTAGCACTGATAGCAAGAGATAGTATAAGCCCATGTAAAAATGGGCTTTTTTATTGGTGCTAAATATGTTTATGACACCTTTATTAATCTATAGGGAAATGTAAGGTATTATTCATGAGTCATATAGCTGATAGTGTAGAATACGATTAATCATGTTGTCAGGCTTAAATAGGCAAATTCGCGATGAAGAAATACGAAGAACTTGTTCAAGATATCATTAGTAAAATTTGCCAAGGTATTATTACGGTAAAGCTATTACCTGAACGAGAGTTAGCCGAAAAATATGAAATTTCGCGGTTTTCAGTTAGAAAAGCATTAGCCAAACTTGAAGCAATTGGCGTTATAAAATCAAAATTAGGTTCTGGTTATTTTGTTAATACGGCAATTATTAATAAACCGCTTATTTATAACTCGGTGACTGAAAATAAATTTGGGGAGATATCCTATAAAAAAATCAAACTCAATAAACGTTTACCGACTCCCCATGAAATACAAGTATTCTCAATTAATAATGATGAATATCTTTGGCATATAAAACGGTTACGTTTAATTCAAGGTAAAGTGACACAAATTGAAGAGACTAAGCTACCCGTTAAAATATTTACCCATATTTCGAATGAAGTCATTGAAAGTTCGTTGCAAAAACATGTTCTTTCATTGGGATTAGAAATTGATAGTTATTTAACAAGCTATCGAGCAATTAATTTATCAAAGGAAGATGCCGTATTACTTGACTGTAAGCGTTCTAGTGCCGCAATGAATATCACCAATAGAGGTTTTCTGAAAACAGGCGAGGTTTTTGTTGTGAGCGATATTATCGATATCAATTATCAATGTACTTATTACACTCAATTTAATACAGAAAGTCTTAACTACAGAGATAAAAATGGCCACTAATCTGTGGCCATTGCATAATTATGGTGTGTGGATTGTTCCGTCAGGAAGGCGGCTTTGGGTCCATTCATGAGGACGATATTCAACAGGAAAATCTTTCGCTGCATTCACATCCATTTCAACACCTATCCCATTTATTTCAGTCGCGTAGAGATAACCATTTTTTGGTTCTACAGCATTAGGAAATACGCGTAATGTGTTCGGTTTATAAGTCACATGCTCTTGAATAGCGGCATTATGCAAGTGTACGTTTAGATGAGTATTCACTGCTGCGCCAATAGGCGTCATATCCGGTGGACAATGCCAAGCAACGCGAACACCAAACGTTGCACACAAATGAGCGAGCTTTAAGGCTGGAGTGATACCGCCAATTTGCGAAACATGGCAACGAATAAAATCGACTCTACGGTTAATAATAAGTGCTTTCCACTCTTCTGGATTATTAAATAATTCACCTAAGGCTAGGGATACACTCGATTGACTACGAATATTATCTAGCCATTCGGTTTGGTTTGGTGGCAGGATATCTTCAATAAAATAAGGGCTATATTGCTCAACATTTTTGGCAAATTGTATGGCCTGATTTGGAAATAATCGTTCATGTACATCGTGTAAAATATGAAATGATTTTCCATATTTAGCCCGTAAATTCTTGAACATCTCTAGGGTATTGTCTATGTATTGGTCCTGATCAAAATATGAACCGGCTGTTGATGTTTCTGGGGTGTGCATATCAGTCGGTATACCACCATAAAACCCAAGTTGGCAGCGAATATGTTTATAACCTTGAGCGAGGTATTTATCGACTTGCTGATATAATCCTTCCATCGTATCACTGGTTGCGTGAGTATATACTTGAATAGCATCTCTCGATTTACCCCCCCATAACTGATGTAAAGGCATATTGGCTAATTTTGCTTTTATATCCCAAAGTGCCATATCAACACCTGAAATTGCATTATTGATGACAGGACCGTTACGCCAATAAGAATTAACCATCATCATTTGCCAGAGGTCTTCAATATTATTTGCATTTTTACCGATTAATAATGGTTTTAAATATTCATCTACCATTGTTTTTACGGCAAGAGGGCGCTGTTGAAAGGTTGCACAGCCAAATCCGGTTAGTCCAGAATCAGTTTCAACGATCACTGTGATGAGATTATGTCTATCTGGTTTAGTAATTATGCATTTAATATCTGAAATTATATTTATGTTCACTTTTAACATCCTCTGGCTAACTGAATCTGCTTATGTAACAGCGAATAAATATAGATTTCAAGAGGCAAATTTAATTTAAAATTAACTGGTTCGATACGGTATAGGATTAGGCAATAAAAACGTACCAATTGATAAAAATAATCTAATTTTATTATTTCGTAGGGCTTAATGTGATGAAAATCACATATCTACTGATTGGATAATTATCGCTAATGGATAATATGAGCAAATGATAATAAATAAATAGGACAATATAATGTCATTGCCAGGTACCAATAAGCCAATTAAAGAAACATCAGCAGTAAATAAAGATGCTTTTAAGGCAACATTAGAGCAACTTATCGCGACATTAGGCGGTAACGCAAATATTGAAAATATTACCCATTGTATGACGCGTTTGCGTTTTAAATTAATCGATGAATCACTGATAAATAAAGAAAGGTTAGAAAGCATTCAAGGTGTAAAAGGTGTTGTGATTGCTCAAGGGCAAATCCAGGTGGTTATTGGTGTTGAAGTTGAAAAATGGTTTAATGCACTGACTGATGTCAGTTCAGCTACAGATGAAAAAATAAAACATAAGGGCGTACAAAAGAAAGGGCAATTATTTCAAAATGCCATGCAAGTTGTTGCTGGGATTTTTGGACCCGTAGTTCCTGCGATAGCAGGATCTGGTATGTTAATGGGGCTGTTATCGGGACTGATTGCAACCAAGGTTATTTCTGAGACATCAGACACTGTATTTTTCTTTAGATCTATTTCTGTTGCCGTATTTTTCTTCTTACCTATGTTAGTTTCATTCTCTGCGGCTAAAGTCTTTAAAGTGAATGAATACATTGCATTAGCCGTTGCAGCAGCAATGATGGCTCCGAAATTAGTTGAAAAAGCGGGGCAGCTTTCTGCTGCAGGGAGTTCCCCTGAACTATCTGTATTCGGTTTTGTACCAATTGAATTATTGAATTATGGTGGTGCGATTGTTCCTGCTATTTTAGCCGTTTGGGTGCTTTCAAAAATTACACCATTAGTTGATAAATTAGTTCCTGCATCGGCCAAGCCTGTATTCACGCCGTTATTAGCTTTTACTGTAACATCTACAGTTGTGTTATCTGTTGTTGCACCTGCGGGTATGTGGCTTAGCAACGGCGCAGGTTGGGTAGTGAGCTCTCTACTTGATGTATCACCGACTTTAACTGGTTTTGTATTCGGGTTAACTCGCCCAATTACCATTGTATTTGGTATTCATCACAGTATGACACCTATCAGCTTAAATAACTTTGCACTATATGGGAAAGATTTACTGATGCCTATCATGTGCTTAGGCAATTTAGCGATTGCTGGCGCGACGATGGCAGTGTGGTACAAACAGCGTAAAATTGCCTCAAAAGAGCAATCGTCAATTACCTTAGGCTCTGGTATCACCGCAATATTAGGAATCACAGAACCTGCATTATTCGGTGTATTGACTAAATATACTAAAGCACTATTCATGGCGAGTTTAGCTACGGGGATATTCGGAGCAATTTCGGTGACTCTTGATACTCATTTAACTAGCTACATTCTTTCGTCCGTCTTTAGTTTACCTGCCTATCTTGCTGGTGGGACTCAGAACTTTATTCAAGCAGTCCTTGGAGTCTGTGGTGTATTTGCGCTGTCTTTTATATTAACAACCATGTTCGTCCGAGTAGATAATAAATAGTTTAAGTGATAGGAAGATAGGGGCTTACTGAGGTAAAACTGGGTAAGCCTATTTGAATCATATCAAAATAATATTTGGTTTTTTATGCGTCAATTTTACGTATTTATTCAAAAAAATTCAATTATCACTTGTCCAAATCATTCATCTTGTTATTATTCGAAGCCTATATGCATGCTATGTATATATTAACTCTCCAAAATTAAAAAATAATCGATTGGGGAAAGTTATCATTTATGGCTAAGGATAAATAAGTGTCATTTCGTCTGAAATATTTAGCATTATTACCACTTCTGGTGGTGACAGCGTGCCAACAACCCGCGAATACCAATATTACTACAACGGCAAATGCACAGGTGCAGCCTGTCATTGTAAATAACGCGTGGATAGAAATTTCCCGTAGTGCGCTGGATTACAACGTCAAAAAGGTTCAGGCCTTGTTAGGCAATAAATCTTCAATGTGCGCAGTATTGAAAGGAGATGCCTATGGTCATGATTTATCTCTTGTTGCGCCTGTTATGATTGAAAATAACGTGCAATGTATTGGTTTAACGAATAACCAAGAATTTGAACAAGTCAGAGAGTTAGGATTTAAAGGGCGCTTGATGCGGGTACGTAATGCCACTGAACAAGAAATGGCACAAGCTAGCATTTATGATGTTGAAGAGTTAATTGGTAACTTGGATATGGCGCAGCGTCTCAATGCGATTGCACTGAAGCAAAATAAAATAATCCCTATTCATTTAGCGCTTAATTCAGCGGGTATGTCACGTAATGGGTTAGAAGTTAGCAACGCACAAGGGTTAAATGATGCAAAACTAATTTCTGAGTTACCTCAACTAAAGATTGTTGGAATAATGTCTCATTATCCAGAAGAAGATGAAACGCAGATTAGAAAAGATTTAGCTAAATTTAATCAGCAATCTAAACAAGTTTTAGCGGTAACGGGATTAAAACGTGAGGATGTTATTTTGCATGTCGCAAATACTTACGCCACAATTACTGTCCCTGAATCATGGCTTGATATGGTGCGTGTTGGCGGTATTTTTTATGGTGATACGGTGGCGACAAATGACTATAAACGTGTGATGACGTTCAAGTCGAATATTGCAGCTGTGAATCATTATCCAAAAGGGAATACGGTAGGTTATGACAGAACCTATACGTTAAAACGTGACTCAGTATTAGCGAATATCCCTGTTGGTTATGCTGATGGTTATCGACGCGTATTTAGTAATGCAGGACATGTACTGATTAATGGGCAAAAAGTACCTGTATTAGGAAAAACATCAATGAATACCGTTATGGTTGATATCACGGATTTAAAACAAGTTAAACCAGGTGATGAAGTGGTGTTTTTTGGTAAACAAGGTAAAGCTGAAATAACTGCCGAAGAAGTTGAAGATATTAGTGGTGCGCTATTTACTGAAATGTCGATCCTTTGGGGAGCAACTAATCCGCGAGTGCTGGTGGATTAATGATATTTCATGATTAAATTGTTTTAAAAACCCGCCTTATTGGCGGGTTTTTAATAGCAAATATGAGATAAGAAATTATATATTATTCTATAATATGTTGATTATGTGCTGTTTATACGAATAGCTATCGAATCCAATGAGCCGATGTGTTAGCGTGTTGAATCCTTTCATTATCAGGAAGGGTTAGACGCTAAATAGTAGAATTAGAAGGATATTATTTATGTATCAAGTTGATTTACATGCACATACCATTGCAAGTACTCATGCTTATAGTACCGTTAATGAGTATTTTGCAGAAGCGGCCAGCCGCGGTGTGAAATTATTTGCAATTACTGATCATGGACCAGAAATGCAAGATGCTCCTCATGAATGGCATTTTGGTAATATGCCAATTTTGCCACGGATTATGGGCGGTGTCGGATTGTTATATGGTATTGAAGCCAATATAAAAAATAAGCTGGGCGAAACTGATTGTAATGAAAAAATTGAGCGTCACCTTGATATTATATTAGCTGGATTTCATGAGCCTGTATTAGAGCCTAAAAGTTTAGCTGAGAATACTGAGGCAATGATTGCCACTATTCGCAGTGGAAAAGTACAAATTATTACGCATCCTGGGAATCCTAAATATCCAATTGATATTAAAGCAGTCGCGCAAGCCGCTAAAGAATGTAATGTTGCATTAGAGATGAATAATTCATCATTCCTGCATTCAAGAGCAGGTAGCCAGAAAAATTGTCTAGAAATTGCTAAAGCAGTTAAAGAAACGGGAGGCTGGGTCGCATTAGGCTCTGATTCACACCATGCTGGCTATTTAGGTCGCTTTGATCGAGTCGTTGAAATGCTTGATTCTATTGATTTTCCCCAATCACAAATATTAAATGTGTCGCCGCGCCGAGTGTTAGATTTTCTTGAATCTCATGGACGTAAACATATTCCTGAATTTGCTGATTTTTAAGTTACTAGATTCGGATGATTGTTCATATTTATTAGATACTCACATTGTTCTGTGCAATTAGCCGTTCATTTCTGCTGAGCGGCTTTTTTATTTAGTCATTTAATTAGATAATAGCAATAGAGTAAAAAATAAATAGATAATAAAAAATACGAATAATTAATTTAAAATCGATTTAATGAGTTATCAAATTAATTGGTTTTAATCTGGGTTTTAAAATAAAAAAATTCACGCCTAATTTTTATTTGTTAACTCATTGATTTTAAATAATTATTTGTTTTATTTTAAATTTTCTAAAGTAAATGAATAATCAACAAAATGAAAATATAGTTCACTCTAAATAACCTATAAAATGTTTAATAAACTTTAATCTTGTCCTATTGTGGAGCGTTCATGAATTATGATTAATTAGTGTGGCAAGAACATCCTTGCTTCTAAAATCTTAAGGTACTTAAAATGAAAAAGTTATTAGCAATCGCAACCGTATTGTCTTTAGCTGTTTCTAGTGCTTCATTTGCAAATACAACTGTAAAAACTGAGCCTGCTTCTCCTGTTGCAACTGCACATCAAACCGCTAAAGCACATACTATGAAGGCGAAAGTAGAGAAAAAAGAAAGTAAAGGAAAGAGCGCAAAGGTTGCTAAAACAGCGATTTAATTTTATTTAGGTTATCATCCTGTATCGGTGCCATGGGCGAATAATTCCTATGGCGCTGCTTATTATGATCTATGGTATACTGCGAATTATTTATAAATCAGTGTAACTATATGAATTATCAATGCCCCCTTTGTTTTAAATCCCTTCAATTAATTAATAATAACTACCGTTGTGAAGCAAACCATCAGTTTGATCGTGCTAAAGAAGGTTATGTTAATTTACTTCCGGTACAACATAAAGGTTCGAAAGATCCTGGGGATAGCGCTCAGATGATGCTGTCTCGTCGGCAATTTTTAGATGCGGGACATTATCAATTAATGCGTGATAAAGTCGCTGAAAAATTAGCCGGTTATTTGCCGGAACAAAATCAGTCAGTGCTTGATATTGGTTGTGGAGAAGGCTACTACACTGATTATTTTTTACAGTCATTATTAACGCAATTTAGTCAGGCTACCGTATTTGGTCTAGATGTCTCTAAAGTCGCAATCCGTTTTGCGGCCAAACGTTATAAATTAGTTAATTTTTGTGTCGCTTCTAGCCACCGATTACCCTTTCCAGAGTCGAGTATCGGTGCCATCGTGCGTATTTACGCACCATGTAAAGCCGAAGAATTAAGCCGAGTACTCATTCCGTTCGGAATATTAATTACAGTAACGCCAGCAGCAGAACATCTGCAAGAATTAAAAGCATTAATCTATGATGAAGTGAAATTGCACCCAGAGAAAAACGAAGATTTACCTAATTTTAATTTACTCGATGAGTGTCGTTTAAACTACAAAATGAATTTATCGGGTGGGGAAGCGTATGAATTGTTAGCGATGACACCTTTTGCATGGCGGGCTTCTGAAGAGGTTAAGCAAACATTAAAACAATCTAAAGATAGCTTATATACAGCAGATTTTCTTATTCGGGTTTATCAATATCAGGGTGAGTAAAGGTATTTATGTTGTATCCCTCTCATAATGGGAGGGATACAATTGAATTAGAACTATACTCCGTACATGAACAATTCTAAATGTTCAAATAAGATATTAAAGCCAATACCGATTAATACTAAACCGCCAATGATCTCAGCTTTTTTCCCAAGTATCGGACCAACGTAACGGCCAATCATCATCCCAATTGTTGCCATAATCATGGTCATTAAACCAATTGTCATCGCAGTGTGGACAATATCAACTTGTAAAAATGCTAAACCTAAACCTATTGCCATGGCGTCAAGGCTGGTGGCAATGGCCGATAATATAAGACTTGAAGAGCTATTACTTGAGGGTTTAGTGCAACATTCATCGTCTTTCTTTTTATAGCTCTGCCAGATCATTCTGGCACCTAAAACAAATAATAGGCTAAAGGCAATCCAGTGATCCCAACGAATAACATATTGGCTTGCTAAAATACCAATTCCCCAGCCGATAATTGGTGTGATCGCTTCAATTAAGCCGAAGATAAAACCAGTTCGTATTATTTCTTTAAAATGGGGTTTGTGTAGCACGGAACCTTTACAAATAGCAACAGCAAAGGCATCCATCGATAGCGCAAGCGCTAAAATGAGGGTGGCGTAGAAGCTCATAACATAACCTCGGTTGGGTGTTTCCATATACACATAAATTACCCCCAACCAAAAGGCTTATTCATGTGTCTATGGTCTTGCCAACCTATAATTATAGTAATTATGGTGTCCGCACCACGTTTAAAATCAAACGAGCATGTTGATACGGACTTTCTGGAAAGAATATATTTCCAGAACAGGCTACTCCCCAATGACGTGGGATGAAAGATACCATAATTTATTATAAAGGCAACACTTTTCGTTGTTGACTATTAAATCGTATTGAGAATAATTTTCATTTGCGATATTAAGAAAATTAAGGCTAATTAAATATTTAATTAACCTTAGTTTTCTTAAGAATATATATTTGAATTATTTATGATTAATGAAAAAATCATAAATTCTTTGAAAATCATCTAGATGCATTGCTTGTATGTGGATTTTCTTTTGCTCTAATCCGATTATTAATATTCCATCTTCGGATAAATTCATTGTTTTAATTCTATCGTATAAAATAAAAGTATTAGCAAAATAAAAGCCTGTTTGTTTAAAAAATAACTTAGGTCTTCTTATAAATGCTAAGTAAATCGACATTAAAATAGTAATCATTAATAAGTAAGTGGTTAATAAACTACCGTGGCGGATAATATTTGTATAAATAACGATGCAAATTAATACAATAAAAATGATGGCATCAACCCGATGTTTTCGTTTTAGATTAATTTTTAGGAGGGTCTTCCCTTTGAGTAATGGCTGGATGAACTCATCATAAATTGCATACACAAGCATGATCAAAATGATAATAGCGAGGATTGAATCATTTAAGGTCATTGGAGTGCCTTTGGCTAAGTAAACATACTATAGAGCTTAAAATTAAAAAAGGGAGGCTGCAACCTCCCATTTAAATAATTACAGATAATTACGGTGCTAAAAAGTTTAGCCAAGCACCGAGAATACCTAGACCGAAGAAACCAATGATTATCCACAATGCATTGACTTTACGACGTAGAAGCCACATACACGCAAATGTGAGCAACAACGGCACTAAGCCTGGCATCAATTGGTCAAGGATCATCTGAACGGTGGTAATATTTTCCACGCCAGTGGTTGGGTTTTTAATCCGTGAAACTTCGAGCGGAATATTAACGTGTGTCCATTTGTTAACGAGCGCCCCCATGACAAACAGGCCGAGTATTGACGCTCCTTCTGTGAGTTTTTGTAGGAAGCCACCACCAATATCTTGAACAATATCAATCCCTTTTTTATAGCCATATGAAACGCCATAATAGAGAGTTAATAAGCGGATTAAGTTGAACAGGACAAAGAACAGAACTGGACCAAGTAAGCTACCGGTCATCGCAATACCTGCGCCTAAGGCTGCAAATACTGGGCGAACAGTTCCCCAGAAAATAGGGTCACCGACACCAGCTAATGGGCCCATGAGACCGACTTTGATACCATTGATAGCACCATCATCAATATCCGCACCATTGGCACGTTGTTCTTCCATCGCCATCGTTACGCCGAGAATAGGGGCTGCGACATACGGATGTGTATTAAAGAATTCGAGATGACGCTTGATTGCTTGCTTACGATCGTCGTTATTTTCAGGGTAAAGGCGACGAATAACAGGAACCATTGAGTAGCAAAAACCGAGTGCTTGCATACGCTCGAAGTTCCAAGAACCTTGTAATAGGTTAGAACGTAAGAATACACCTCGAATATCGCTTTGTGTCAGCTTTTTCGCTGCCGGTTTTGTGATATCTACCATTGTGTTTCTCCTAGTCTAATTCATTGTCAAGATTGTTATTACTGCTATTCCCTTGTGTCACAACAACTTGTGACTTGTTGTATTTTGGACTGAGTTGGATATAAAGAATCGCCATTACAGTACCAATTACCCCAAGGGCAACAAGGTTAAAGTCAGTAAATGCAGCGGTGACAAAGCCTAAGTAGAAGAATGGCATTAGGTAGCCTGCACGCATCATATTGATAACCATTGCATAACCTACAACCACAATCATACCACCAGCAATATTCAGACCATCAGTTACAACTTGAGGGATTGAATCTAACATCTGTTGAACTTCAGAAGTACCCACTGAAACCGCAACAATTAGCGCTGGGATTGCAATTCGCATTGCTTGAAGGAGTAACGCCGAAATATGGATGAAACCAATTGCTGATAAGTTACCATTGAGCGCAGCACGGTCAGCGGCATGTTGGAATGCAACGGTGACGGTACGAACAATAATCGTCAGAACTTGGCCAGCGGCAGCTAATGGGATTGCTATTGCAATACCAGCACCGATACTTTGTCCACCAGCAATAACAAGGATAGTTGAAATAATCGATGCTAAAGCAGCGTCAGGTGCGACCGCAGCGCCGATATTCATCCAACCTAATGCTATCATTTCAAGCGTACCACCAATGATGATACCGGTTTTCATATCACCTAATACGATACCAATGAGCGTACAGGCAATAAGAGGGCGGTGGAACTGAAATTCATCGAGGATTGAACCCATACCTGCGATACAAGCAACGACGAAGACCAGTACTATTTGAACAACGGTAAGTTCCATTGTTTAATCTCCTGTAACCAAACAAGTTTATAAATCTGTTATTGAGTAATGGTGCAAAATCAATATAAATTGATGCCCAAAAAAGTATTATTTTTTAAGTTTATTAATCAAATCCATCATCCGAACTTTACTGTCTGAAGACACTTTACGGACTTCTAGCTCAATATTTTTATCGTTCAGATAATTAAATGCATCGATATCCTCTTGGTTAATTGAAACTGCATTTGTCACCATGGTTTTACCTTCGTGATATGCCATGCCGCCAATATTAACCGATTTAATATCAACGCCTTCTTCGACAAGCCGTTTTACATCAGTTGGGTTAGTAAACAGTAGCATTACACGTTCACCTGAGTATTTAGGATTGTTATAAACACGAATACATTTAGCAACATCGACAACATGAGCAGTAACACCAGGAGGTGCGACTTGTTTTAGTAATGTGGAACGGACGTGGTCATTAGCAACTTCATCACTCACGACAATAATACGCTTAACGCCTGTCTCTTTAGTCCAACGTGTCGCGACTTGACCATGTATCAGACGGTCATCAACACGGGCTAATGCTATCACCATATGCTCTCCCGGGCCTGCAATAACCGGTTGTGCGACTGGTGCTTTAACTGGTGCAGAAACGACTGGCGCTTCAGTTTCTTTAAACTTGAATGGACGAATGCCACCACGGCCTGTTTCTAATGCAGTATTGATTAGTTCACTCATCGATGGATTATCATCACGACACATGAATGTCTCCACAAGCATGGGCACATTTACACCAGTGATAATCTCATAGTTTTCATGTTCATTGACAATACGGCTAGCGGCATTGAACGGACTTCCCCCCCATGTATCAACAAGAAATAACACCCCTGCGGTGGTATCTAATTCAGTTAATTTCTGATTGTACTTATCGAACAGGGTGTCAGCATTTTCACCAGGGACAAAATCAATAAACGAAACGTTATCTTGTTCGCCTATTAACATTTCCGTGGTTCGAAGTAACTGCTCAGCAGCGACTCCGTGGGTACCAATCATAATAGCTATACTCACTATTTTTTCCTCTCAACAGATAAAAACGGAATAAATATGTGGATAAAATTGAAGCTAAAAAAAGCGGCTCCTTTTTATCAATTTCCCCTGCTACATAATAGTAGCTGAATAATGACGATCTATGTTATCAGCTAATTATTATATAAATATATTATAAGTAACTAAATCGGCAACAGCATATCATTTTGCTTTATCCTAAAAACTTGTTTCGTGTCAGAAAAATAAGAATATACCTAAAATTACTTAATAATTAATGACATTGTATTTAAAATATGCAAATAGTTATTATTTTAACGCTAAAATTGTGTTGTTTTTAGTTTGTTACGCTGTTATCGGTAACAAATACTAGTCAAAAATTGAATAAAAAAACCAAAATTTACACTTACTAAGCTAAATTAACTGATTTCGTACATAATCTATACGCACTAAAACTACGGTTTTTAGAATAAAATAATATTGAGTAATATTTTCAAGTTAATCAAAATGTTGTATTTAAGGTTAAAAATCAACCGATGACATGCGTGAAATTGATAAATATAGCTTGTGAATTAAACTATTTTTAAATGACGAGATGATTTGAGAATTCTTTTTTATCGAATCTAAAAAAGAGTTTTTAATGATTAGAATAAAAAACCTCCTCAACTATGTTTTTCTTGTATGAAAATAGTTGAGAAGGTTTATGTATTGGAAAATAAGTCTAGCTTAAGTTAATGTTGCTTTGATCATACCAGTAGCAAAAATCATTAAGAAACTTAGTCACATTGAACTTTGATTGCCAAACCACCGCGAGATGTTTCACGATATTTAGCATTCATGTCTTTGCCTGTTTCATACATAGTTTCAATAACTTTATCGAGTGAAACGCGGGGCTCACTGGTTCTGCGCAATGCCATACGCGAAGCGTTGACGGCTTTTACAGAGGCAATGGCATTACGTTCGATACAAGGAACTTGAACTTGTCCAGCTACTGGGTCGCAAGTTAATCCTAAATTATGCTCCATACCAATTTCAGCGGCAATACAGACTTGTTCTGGGCTACCGCCAAACAATTCTGTCAAGCCTGCTGCTGCCATAGAGCATGCAACACCAACTTCGCCTTGGCAGCCAACTTCAGCGCCAGAGATAGAGGCATTCATTTTATACAAAATACCAATCGCCCCTGATGCAAGGAAATAGCGTAGATATAATTCAGGGGTAACAGGCTCAATACAGTGATTATAATAAGCTAATACTGCTGGAACGATACCACAAGCACCATTAGTTGGGGCTGTGACAACACGACCACCAGCAGCGTTTTCTTCGTTAACGGCTAAAGCGAACATATTGATCAAGTCGATCACATTCATCGGATCATTTGAAAGATTGCTCGACGATGTAACGAGTCGGTTAAGCGCAGGGGCACGACGTGGAACTCTTAGAGGTCCAGGTAAAATACCTTCAGTATTTAAACCGCGTTCGATACAAGATTGCATGGTGTGCCACACATCGCCAAAATAGGCATATATCTCATCTTTAGCATGCAAATCCAGCTCATTTTTCATCATTAAGCTAGAAATCGATAAACCTGATTTTTTGCAGTTAAGTAATAACTCTTCCGCTGATTTAAAAGGATAAGATACGGGTTTGCTATCTGTAGTCGATTGACCGAAATGTTCTTCGTCAACGATAAAACCACCACCGATAGAATAGTAAGTTTTGGTGTAAATTTCTTTATCGCCAGCAAAAGCATGAATAGTCATGCCATTTTCATGTAATGAAAGATTATCTTGGCGAAAATTCATACCGCCTTCATGAGGAAAATCGACAGAGTGTGTGCCATTTGCCAGCAACAGTTTCTGAGTATTTTCTACATTAGCAATAAAGGCAGGGATAGATTCAATATCGACAGTGGCAGGTAAATTACCCGCTAGCCCCATAATAATTGCGATGTCAGTATGGTGCCCTTTTCCAGTAAGCGATAATGAGCCATACACATCAACAGAGATGCGAGTGACGGCTGATAATAGTTTTTTGCTTACTAAATCATCGACAAATTCTTTCCCAGCTTTCATTGGACCAACAGTATGAGAGCTTGAAGGGCCTATGCCCACTTTAAACATGTCGAAAACGCTTATCACGCAGGACTCCTTAAAAAAAAGATGAATATATAGTGATTTATTTTAAAAGGCGCTACTTTACTGTTATTTAGTAGTGTTAACCAGTAAGTTTAAAGTATTTTTTAAAATAAGGTAGTTTCGTTAGGTGAATTGGTCATTAATAGCACAAATTGTATTTTATTAAGTTTAAAAAGCGTTGAAACAAGAATTATTGTCTATGAAAAAATAATTTAGACAAAAATGCCACCCAGACGTTTATGCTAAGTATTTCTGATTATTATGGTAAATATATCAGAACAGTAAAACGAGGGTGTTTAGTTAAGTTGTAATGCTAATTGATGGATAATTGCGGCGGTGAGACCCCAAACGAGGTGTCCATTGTACCAATAGAAGAATATTCGGTTTGGACGACCAGCGCGTTTGATATCTATGTACTTATATCGTTGGATAGATAACGCATCAAATAAAGGAACTTCAAAGATAGAAGATACTTCGCTAGGGTTAGCTTGATAAGTGAGATTATCCGGTAATAAACCAATAACCGGAGTGACTTGATATCCACCATAACTTTGCATTGGCGCGAGTTGACCAAGAACTTGTACCTTTTCTGGTGGAATAGCAACCTCTTCATAGGCCTCTCGTAGGGCTGTTGCTATTATAGTGCTATCTTCTGGATCACTCATCCCACCAGGAAAGGCAACTTGCCCGGCATGTGAGCGTAGTAGAGGGGAGCGTTGCGTTAGTAGTAACGTTGGATTGGCTTTGTTAATAATTGGCAATAAAACGGCAGCAGACTTACCCGTCTGTTTAATTGGTTGACGGGCAAGTGGTAATGTAAACTGAAAGCGATTAATAAAATCATTCAGTTCAGTCATCGAGGTTTAGTTCTCCCAGTAAAGGCAAAATAAGAGACAGTTTATCAAACGTTTCTTGATACTCTTTATCCGCTTGGCTATCTGCAACAATACCACCACCCGCCCAACAAAAAATGTGTTTTTTATAAGTCAATAATGTGCGGATAGTGATGTTGGTATCCATATTGCCACAGAAACTAATATAGCCTATAGCGCCACAATAGCCATGACGGCGATGAGGTTCAAGCTCTTCTATGATTTGCATCGCTCGGATTTTAGGGGCGCCTGTAATCGAACCGCCCGGGAAACAAACGCGTAATAAATCCGTTGCTGTGTATTGGGGACTCAGTGTTGCGGTAATGGTACTGACTAAATGATGCACCGCAGGGAATGCTTCAACGACAAATAATTCAGGAACTTTGACTGTACCTGGAGTGGCAACACGGCCAATATCATTGCGTAGTAAGTCTACTATCATCAAGTTTTCAGCGCGATCTTTCGGCGAGTTAGCCAGTTTCTCAGCTTGAGCGATATCAGCCTCTGCATCATCTAATCGGGGTAATGTCCCTTTGATAGGGCGAGTTTGAATTTCACCGTTTTTTAATAAAATGAAACGCTCGGGTGAAATGCTGATGACAGCATTGTCGGGGAGTCGTATAAAAGAAGAAAAAGGTGCACGATTACTTTCTATTAAAGTTAAAAATGCATCCCATTCGTTACCTTTATATTTAGCTTTAAATCTTTGAGCTAAATTGATTTGGTAGCAATCACCATTACGTAAATATTCATGGATCTGCATAATATTATGATGATAAAGCGCTTTTGGCATATTCGATTGCCAAGCTGTACTCAATTTGAAGGTGTTTTTACGCGGTGCTTTTTGCTTTTTTAACCAAGTTAATCGGGAGTCTGCATCATCATAACTAATTAATGTCACCGTTTTATTGTGGTGATCAATGATTACTGCCCATAAATAAATACCAACGGCCATATCAGGAAATTGTATATCAGTGCCTGCACTTTCTGGAATTTTTTCAATATAACGGCCTAAATCATAACTCCAAATTCCCATGGCACCGCCATTAAAAGGAAGTGTTGTATCAATTAATTTGGGTACTTTATATTTATCAATAAGTTGTTGAAGGACTTCAAACGGCGCATCATCATGGATATAAGCGTTTTCGTTTCTTTCATTTACTGTTGTTTGTCCGCCACTTGTTATAATGGTAGCTACAGGGTCGGCAACAATAATATCGTATTGATTATGTGAATGTTGCGCATTACCTGAATGTAAGAGCATAGCCCAGGGCTGGTGCGCTAAGGGAGTAAATAAATCGATTGCCACATCAGGGCTGTAGGGTAATTGAATTTTATTGATGACCATTATGGTGAACTAAAATTAGGTTTCGTAAGTGGATAGTGTGAGATTAACATATAATCTTATCTTAATAAGGCAAGAACTGTTAAAATTTAATTAAAAATTTGCACAATTCACTTCTGTACAATTAATTTTAATCTTTAATTAATGAGGTTTTAACATGCTTTCAGGCATCCCAGTACTAAACCATGAAGAACAGCAAGAAGCCGTCGACAAAATTCATCAACTCATAGCCGATGGAATGAGTAGTGGTGAAGCCATCGCAATTATTGCACAGGAAATTAGAGAGAGCCATAAAGGAAGAGAACAAGTTCACGCTATCTTTGAAGAACAAGATGCAAACGAAGATAATAATGCGAACGAATATGAAAATACAGATGAAAACGACGATTCAGATGAAGATGACGGTGAATACGAAAATTAATACAAAATAAACATCCTATTAACATTTATATGTAAATCTGATAAGTTTAAGATTAGTTAACGCATTCTGCTCATAAGAAATACTTTAAAGAATAAATTAAAGGTGTCTTAAAAATAGGGATATAAAAATATCACTAATCCATAAATGAGTAGTAAAACTAATTAAACTTTAGCCTATGTAGCATGGGTGTCGGAGAATAGTATGGAAGTTAATAGAAAAATAGCTGTTATTTTAGGTGGTTGTGCTCTGATTTTTAGTTCTGTTGCTATGAGTGTTAATAAGGACGAAGGTAAAGCGGCTGCGTTTGTCAGTTGTCAAAATCTAACCGAACCACAAATTGCGGCACAGGTAAAAAAAGATTTTATTAATAACCGGTTACCGCGTTGGGCTGATGAGAAAGCGATATTAGGTAAAAAAGCGATCGCGTGGGTTAATGATAATGACGTCACTAAAACTGACTCGGGTTACACAATACCGCTAACGGTAAGAGGTTCAAAATCAGATTTACAATATCGAGTTGTAGTTGATTGTGAGCAAGATACTATTACATATAATACCCTTAATTAGGGTTTTACAATGCATTAATAAAAAGGAGAATCATTAGGTTCTCCTTTTTTATGCACATTTATAACGTTAATCTGTAAATATAATGTGTGATTCTAGCGATTTCTTGGCTCATAGGGAAGACGAGCAAAATGCTGAGATAATTGACGATAATAAACTAAACGTTCTCTAAAATACTCTCTAAGATGCTCTGGCTGTTCACGCTCAACGGCCTCAGGAATGATCGGTACATTATAGCGTTCTTTAAATGCGACTCCTGAAGCTAATAGGTCGGTATTGATTTTGTCCATTTCATCTTTAGGTAGCAAAGCTAGGTTATGGCTCATGTCGGATCTCTGCAATTAAATATAATCTCAGGAGAGTTTAGCAATTAAATGAGAAAAAATCTCAATACATTTATTTTAAATAATAGATTAAATCGCCTATATTTAACCTATTATTATGTTGATTATATAGATTAAAAAATGATGAAAGATAATGAGATTGATTATTATTTTTCTTACTAAATGTTATTAATAATCAGTAATTTGTATTTTTTTGTTTTAATATTGTTTTGGGGTTTTAATTATTTTAATACTGTGCATAATAGCACCATGAGTTATTAACCAATAAGGTATAAATATGTTAACTACTGACATGATTAAAAAATTAAATGAGCAATTAAATCTTGAGTTTTATTCTGCAAATCTTTATTTGCAAATGAGTGCATGGTGTAGTGATAAAGGCTACGAAGGCGCAGCTGCATTTTTGAAAGCACACTCTCAAGAAGAAATGGAGCATATGCAACGCTTATTTGATTACCTTAGTGATACGGGTGCTTTGCCACGCCTAGGTCAAATTAATGAGCCGCCAGTTGATTTTAAATCAATTGGTGATGTATTTGCCCAAACTTATGAGCATGAAAAGCTTATTACGGCTGAGATCAACAAATTAGCGCATTTGGCGATGAGTACTCAAGATTATTCAACATTTAACTTCTTGCAGTGGTATGTTTCAGAACAGCACGAAGAAGAAAAATTGTTTAAATCTGTTCTTGATAAACTGGACATGGTGGGAGAATCAGGTAAATCACTATTCTTGCTGGATAAAGATCTCAAGAACATGTCAACAGCTGCGCATATCTAGTTACTATAGATAAAGTCGGTTAACACTCAATTAGTTTCCTATCATTGCTAGGGAACCTGGGTGATAAGATAAATTAACTCGGGGCACATAGTTATTTATGTGCCCCGAGTTGTTATATAAATCTGTAGTTAAGCCGCTTGAGGTATGAAGGATAAGCTTTTTTATTTTCATTTTGTGTTAAAACTCACATGCTAGGTCTTTAAATCTCTCTTTTAAGCGGTAAAACTGCTTTTTTTCCGTATAATGATTGGCAATAAATCTAAATTCACCTGCAAATTAAGGGGTTATAATGCCAATTAACCATATTAAATCTTCATGGCGTCAACTGAGTGCTATTGCTGTTCTATTCTTAGGCATGTCATTCCAACAAGCTTTTGCCCATGCTCATCTAAAAGATCAGCTACCGGCAGAAGGCGCCGCGGTAGAGCAAGTACCTGAATCCATTACTCTGAATTTCTCTGAAGGAATAGAAATTAACTTTACTAAGGTGGATATTGTTGGCCCTGAAAGTCAAAATATTAAAACTGGTAAAGCTACTCTTGATCCAGCTAATGATACAAAAGTGATTGTTCCTATTGAAGATAAGCTTGCGATCGGTAAATACGATGTCAACTGGAGTGTTGTTTCTGTGGATGGTCATAAAACTAAAGGAACATATAGTTTCACTGTGAAATAATATGTCACTGGAAGCTTTTTATACGCTCATTCGCTTTGTTCATTTTATAGCTGCAATGTTGATGTGTGGAATGTCAATTTTTGCGGCTATGCTTAGTTATGGCCAGTTTAGTTACTTGCTAAACCGCTATCTAAATAAAAGTATTATATTTAGTGCGGCACTTTCATCAATAACCGCATTTGCTTGGATGTTTGCACAAGCGGGATTAATGGGTGATGGATGGCAAGATACCCTCGATTGGAGCGTTTGGCAGGGTGTACTGGGTACAAATTTCGGCCAGGTTTGGCGCTGGGAATTATTGTGTTCAGTTATTTTATTTGGCGTAATATTTATTCGTCCAATGAAAATTCGATTACACCTCGTTCTTATACTTTCTATTGTGATGTTAGGTTTGCATGCATTTATTGGTCATGCGGCAATGTACGATGGCCTAACTGGAACACTTCATCGATTTAATCAATTTATTCATCTTATTAGTGCTGCATATTGGTTTGGTGGCTTATGGCCATTTTTAATCTGTATACAATTTTTACGCCATAAAAAAGAATTGGTGGCAGGAATTGATAAACAAATCATATGCACTATGACGCGTTTTTCGCGAATAGGGCACATTGCGGTTGGGTTAGTACTGATCACTGGCGTGATTAGTTCAATGACGTTGTTACCTGATTGGCCTTTTGTTTATTCAGCTACTGAGTATCAATCATTACTATGGTTAAAAATAGTTTTAGTCAGCGTGATGGTGTTACTGGCTTTGGTCAATCGATATATCGTCGTACCAAGTATCAAACAGAAGGGACGTGTAAATTATTTGATTATTAATAGCTGGGTTGAATTATTGCTTGGTACAATGGCTATATTAGTAGTTTCTATATTTGCAACGTATCAGCCTGCTTAATTTGTTATTTAAATCGAGTATAACAGGCTGATAATAGCTGCTTTATCATTTTTACAAGGTCATTTTAATGAAATATAAATTAATTATTTGTTCGTTATTACTCAGCGGAATAATGATGGGTTCTGCTATTGCTGCACCGCTGACAACTGTGAGTAAAAAACAGTTTGGTGATGAATGGCCGTTTACACGAGAAGAAGTGATGTTGGAATGTCGCAGTAATGGTGCCATGGTTGTTATTAATCCAGCAACTTTGATGCAGTATCCTTTGAATGATATTGCAACATCCCTCATGGAGAAAAAAGAAATAAAAGCACAACCGATTGATATCTTATTGGCACCAAAGGATACAGATAAGACAACGGCAGAGCGAATTAAGCCATTGCAAATTGAAGCTCAAAAGCTGTGTGATAATAAATAGTAGTTATAAATCCATTTCAAATTATTTTAAATACAACTTAATTGGATTTTTTCTGTTATTTATTAATTGGTTATAAGGTTGAAAGGTTTGAGTAATTAAACATATAGGTATAACCTATTAAACAAATAGTTCAATCTTAGAAAATTAAGCAATAAATTGTGTTAATAATATGTAAAATAATGGCTAATTAAAGTGGTAAGAACGTGAGTTGAAGGCTAGTATTAAATTGTACTTTGTTACGTCTCAATGGCAATTTTAGCGCACGGCTCTGCCAGAGCCATTTCCCAAGGCCAGGTAATCGGAATCTACCAGGCCTCTTTTTTTGCCTATTAGTTTGCTGCTCATCATATCTTGCATAAAAATAACTCATCATTATGACATGGTGTCATTAAGCTAACTTCATTATCCAATGGTGGTTATCTTTATCGTAGTGATGGCGATAGAGTAGTACAGGCTTCTCATCAATAGTCGCGGGAATACTGGTATGTTCATCCCAACCATCTAATTGCATACAAAAATCCGTATCGGAATCACAAGGAATACTTATCGTGTCGCTTTTTTGACTCGACATGATGGCATCATTTATTTCATAGGATGATATTTTCAATGTCACTATGCTCATAGCTATACCTCTATCGTCAATTTTAAGGTTGAAAAACTCAGGCCAACAGAATTAAGCATAGTATAATTGGAAGTGATTTCCAAAATATTTTTTTACTTGAAAAGTAAGGGAGGTGCAATGCATTGCAAGCATGCACCTCGATAGGGATTATTTCTTAGGAATAGCGGTTCCCCAGTCTAACCAATCTGCAGGTGGCTCTAATTTTAGAATGAAATGTTGTTCACCTTTGGCTTTAGGTGCAAGTGGTATAGTAGGCGGTGTTGCTAAAGAAATACCACCACGGACAAATTGCTTGAATGTCCCACTTCTCACTACGCCGCCCGTTAGGCCGAAGGTCAGGTTATACCCTGAAGATAACCAGAATTGGGTATTGTCACGGATCAAATATTGATACTCTTTGCCAATACGCGTTACCACATAAACACGATCGGAAAGCTCTCCCAAATATAAACTGGTGACAGTTCCTATTTCTAAGCCCCTAAATAAGATTGGAGTGCCAACTTGTACTGAACCTGCTTCACTAGCATCAAGATAGATAGTCAGACCATCCAAATAACGAGAGTCAGTAATATTGGCAGTCTGTAATTCAAATTGGTAACGATTTCTATTATCTCTACCCGGCTCAGCACTAATATAAGGCTGTAGCAGGGAGTCTAAATTATTAAATCCAGCAGGTGATAACTCAGGGGTTACTATCGCAAAGCGGCTGCCGAGTTTAGTAAACGCTTGCACATATTCGGGGTAGAGGATGGCCTTAGCTCTGACCTCATGATTATCAGCAGATAGTTTGAGCGATTCAATCTGACCAATATTGATCCCTAAGTAACGTATTGGCATACCTTCAGATAATTTTGATGCATCATATGTGGTTAATGTGACAGCACTTCCAATTGCTCTTGCCGCAGTTTCTGTCGAATAAAGTGTATGCTGGCGAACGGAGTCGAGTGAGCCCGTTTGTATATTATCAAAACTGATCGCTCCGCTTATTGCGCGGCTAAGAGGGGCTGCTTGAACGGTTAAACCATTTGCATTGAGCTGAACCTTTGCACCGCCTTCAGCCCAAAATACACTTTTATGTGTTAATAAATGCCGATATTGACTTGATATGTGAATTTTGACATCAAAGCTGCTATCGGTCGGTTTAATGGCAATAATTTTTCCGACCGCAAACTGACGATATAGTACGACAGAACCTGTTTGAATATCAGGAAGGCTCGATGCATTCAATGTTATTGTGGTTGGAGGTGCAGACCCGAGGATACCCGCTTTGGCATTGTCGTCACTGCGGTATAATGGGAACTCATCAGGAAGTGGTTCTTTCCCCTTGCCGGGAAGTAAATGAATACCACCTTCAATCCATTCTTGAGGTGCAGCGCCTTGGAATTGTATGCCATTAAGGCCTAATTGCATATCAATGCGGCTGTTAGCCACAAATTTGCTGTCATTTTTTACAAGATGACGATACTCATCAAAAATAGTGATATTAAAACTCACTTTTTCATCAGATAAGTGACGTTGTAACACTTCGCCTATCTTGATACCGCGATAAACAATGGGTTGCCCATCATTGACGCCATAGGTATCTTGAGCCCATAAAGAAAGGCGAAGGTTATCTTTCTCTTGTTGTTGGTGCTGTTTTACATCTTGTTTATTGGCTTGCAATACAAATTGTTGGCCTTCTTGTGCAGGTTTACTCCCTGATGGCGAATCAAATGAAACCGCGCCGTTAATTACAGCGGAAAGGCTTTCCATTTTTACATTTACACCGGAGTTTAAATTAATCTCACCCTCAACACCGGATACATTCCAAAATTGGCTATTTTCTCGAACTAAATTGGCATAGCGTTTCTCAATGACGGCGGCAATAGAAACGCCTTTATCATCCGGTAAAATAGAGTAATCAGAGATATAACCGACAGGGACTTTGCGGAAATAAATAGCCGAATTTTCATTGAGTGAACCAAGATCTTTAGCTGTCAAATAAATGAGCAATTCACCGTCATCAATATTGAGCTGAGGGGGACTATCTTGCGCAACAAATTGATATTGTTCATCTCCTGCATTGGGTAACATACCAATATAGTTACCCCCAACTAAAGCATCCAATCCTGAAACGCCTGCAAGGGAGGCTTTCGGTGTGACCAACCAAAACTTCGTCCCTGATGTGAGTGCTGAACGCATATCTTTATTGACGCTTGCCGTCACGATAATGCTTTTCATGTCTTTACTGATAGTCACAGACTGGACAAGGCCAACTTCGACACCTTGGTATCGGATGGGTGTTCTATTTGCCACAACACCGGGAGCAGATGAGAACTCTATAGTGATTTCAGTTCCTTTCTCTACCCAATGCTGAAATAAAAGCCAACCCGCAATAAATACTGCAACAAGAGGGAGTAGCCAAAATGGTGAGATACTGACTCTTTTGCGTAAGATGACATCTTCTACGGGTTCAGAAGGGTCATTTTGTTGATTTTGATTTTCCATAAGAATCCCAAATAAGACGACTATCTAACCATTCAACAGCCAGTATGGTCAAAATAACAGCTGTACCAAAGTATAAGGCCGCAGGCCCCATAGTAAATGACATTAACTGGTCACGATTGACGAGTGTCATCATTAATGCAATCACGAATAGATCAAGCATGGACCAGCGGCCTATCCATGAAACAATTTTAAGCAGTTTCATGCGTAACACAGGATCAGTTTTACTGTTGAACTGAATTGAAAATAGTAGCAATATCATGATGATAATTTTAATAAATGGCACCAGAATACTGGCAATGAATACAATAATGGCAATAGGCCAATTTCCTGAGTCGATTAATGAAACAACGCCTGAGTAAATGGTATCTTCTATACGTTTTCCGTTAAGATAAAAAATTGATATAGGTAATAAGTTTGCAGGAACGAGTAATACTATTGCGGCAAGTAAAGCTGCCCACGTTTTTTGGAGGCTGAGTGGTTCTCTGTAATGTAAAGGGCGATGGCAACGTTGGCATTTCCCCTGTGAATTAGGAACCCCAGTATAATGGCAAGCAGTACAAGTCAACGTGTTTTCAGTTTTAGGTGCATCTTCTACTACATAAAAATATTGCCAAAGCCGATCAATATTCATGTGAATGATGATTAATAAACTGACAATTGACATTGTAATAAAAGCAATTAAGCCGTTATTGATATATACCGTGGCATAGTCTTGCATTTTTATGGACGCAATTCCAAGTGCAATAAGATATACGTCGAGCATCACCCACTCTTTTAGGTGGCGAAGAATTAATAAAATCGGACGTAGATTTAAATTTAAGCGTTGACCAATAAATAGATAAATAATGCAGGTCGGTAATAATAATGGTGCAACGATCGCACAAAAAGCCACAATACTAGCGGTAAAAGGGTCGCCTTGTTGATTTATTAACCTTATTCCTTCGATAACATTGGCGTTAATCTGTGCTCCCAGCAAATTAATCGATATCAATGGCTGCCAAAAAGCGATTGGAGCAAGCATTAATAGGGTGATTGCAAGTATCAATAAGCGATTTAATGACCACGAGCGGCCATCATCGAGTTGAGTTAAACATTGTGGACAAACAATGACTTGTCGTACACTAAAGTTAGGTAAATGTATTTTTTGGTTGCAGTAGCAACAGCGTTGCAAAATCATGTCAGTATGATTACTTTGATTCATATGCGCTTATTGTATGGGTTAACTATGATGTAATCTAGTGTAAAAAAATTTACGACAAAGTCACAAATTGGTAACCTTAACGCTACTCTTATTGATGATTTTTTTAATTACTTGATAAATACAAGAAATAACTATGGATAAAAAGAAGTATTATCTCGAACTTTCAGCTAATCTATCTAGCTTACTGGCAGGAGAATATGATTTAATTGCAAGTTTGGCGAATACCAGTGCGTTGCTATTTGAACGTCTAGATGGTGTGAACTGGGTTGGGTTTTATTTGAGTAATGAACAAGAGTTGGTGCTAGGGCCATTTCAAGGAAAGGTGGCTTGTGTCAGGATAGCGTTTGGCAAAGGTGTTTGCGGAACCGCTTTTAGTCACAATCTAGTTCAACGTGTGGCAGATGTTCATGCTTTCCCAGGTCACATAGCTTGTGATGCGGCAAGTAACGCTGAAATAGTCTTTCCTTTAGCGGTAAATGGGCGAATTATCGGTGTTTTAGATATTGATAGCCCAAATTTCGACCAGTTCGACCAAGAAGATGAGGATGGGTTGCAACACATTGTAAACCAGTTGTGTCAACACCTGGGAATGTGTTCTACGCCAAAATATTACTAAATATTGGTATGTTAAATTAATAGTAACGTGGCAATTGTCAGCAACACGATTATAATGTCGGCTTGTTCATGCCCGTGAGGTTGGCAAAATTGTTGTTATCAGGAAATTTCATGGAAAATCAACCTAAGTTGAAAAGTAGTAAAGAAGTAATCGCATTTTTAGCGCAGCGTTTTCCACGTTGTTTTATCGCTGAAGGCGAAGCTCGTCCGTTAAAAGTCGGAATTTTTCAAGATATCGTAGGATGTCTGACCGAAGAAGATGGTATTAGTAAAACGCAGCTACGTTCTGCGTTGCGCATGTATACCTCTAGCTGGCGTTATCTTTACGGTGTTAAAGAGGGAGCTAAACGTGTTGATTTGAATGGCGATGACTGTGGCGAATTAGACGCAGAGCACATTGCACATGCACGTCAGCAATTAACTGAAGCGAAAGCAAGAGTTCAAGCACAACGTGCTGAGCAAAAAGCGCAAAAACGTCCTGCCGCTAAAAAGCCGAGTGAAAAAACCGCTCGTAGCCCTGAAGCTGCAAAAGAAAATGCGCCTCGCCGCCGTCCGTCAGACAATAAAGAACGCCCGCAAAACACGCCTGCAAAAACCCCACGTCGTAATAACGTTGCACCAGAACAAACATTGAAATCAGTAACTGATATCAATGCATTACAAATTGGCCAATCTTTAAAAGTTAAAGTTGGGTCGAGTGTAATGGATGCCTCTGTAATGGAAATTGCTAAAGACGGTGTTAGGGTTCAATTGCCAAGTGGACTGGCAATGATTGTGCGCGCGGAACATTTAAAGTTCTGATACGGAGGTCCATCAGGTCATGAACAAGCTTCTTAAAATAGCACTTGTTGTTAGTTTAGCGACTTTCGGCAGTGCAATTGCTAATACTCAAGCAGTGACGCCAGTCACTGCTTCCCAGTTACCTGTTTTAAAACAGAATGTACAACATGGCACAGTGAGTGAAAGAGTGAGTTCAAGATTCACTCGTTCCCATTATCGTCAGTTTGATTTAGATGAAGAGTTTTCTGGGAAAATATTTGACCGCTATCTGAATATGTTAGATTTCGGACATAATGTTTTACTTCAATCCGATGTAGACCAATATGCTAAAGATAAAGCAAAAGTTGGCCAGTGGCTTGAAGATGGCAAGTTAGATAAATTTTATGACCTGTATAACCTTTCGCAACAAAGGCGTTTTGAACGATTTAAATATGCCCTTGCTCGTCTCGATCAGCCAATGAATCTTGATGCACATGATTCAATAGAAGTTGATCGTTCGAAAGCGCCTTGGCCTAAAGATAATCAAGAACTTGATAAGCTTTGGGATCAAAAAGTACGATATGATTGGCTAAATCTAAAACTCGCTGGCAAAGATGACAAAGAGATAAAAGAAAAGCTGACTAAACGTTATAATTTTGCTTTAAGGCGTTTGGCTCAGGCGCAAAGTGAGGATGTATTTCAACTCATTATTAATTCTTTTGCTCGTGAAATAGACCCTCACACCAGTTATCTTTCTCCGCGTAATACTGAGCAATTTAATTCTGAGATGAGCTTATCACTCGAAGGGATTGGCGCAGTATTACAGCAAGATGACGAAAACACAGTCATTAACTCATTAGTTGCGGGCGGTCCTGCATCTAAAAGTAAAGAGCTGAAAGTAGGTGATAAAATTATTGGGGTCGGCCAAACTGGTAAGCCAATTGTTGATGTCGTTGGTTGGCGTCTTGATGATGTTGTCGCGCTAATTAAAGGCCCTAAAGGTAGTCAAGTACGGCTAGAGGTTGTTTCTGATACTAAAGGGGCTAAGCCACATATAGTCACTATAGTAAGGGAGCAGATCCGACTGGAAGATCGAGCTGTAAAACTGACAATTAAGCAACAAGGTAAAGATAAAGTTGCTGTATTAGACATTCCAGGTTTTTATGTTGGGTTAACTAATGATGTTAAAACTCAACTGCAAAATATGGCAAAAGATAATGTATCAGCCTTGATTATTGATCTTCGAGGTAATGGTGGTGGTGCATTAACAGAAGCGGTTTCTTTATCTGGTTTGTTTATTCCTAAAGGTCCAGTTGTCCAAGTTAGAGATAACAACGGACAAGTTCGCCAAGACATAGATGATGACGATGTTGTTTATTACAAAGGCCCATTAGTCGTGCTTGTTGATCGTTTTAGCGCATCTGCATCAGAAATTTTTGCAGCAGCAATGCAAGATTATGGCAGAGCGTTAATTGTAGGTGAGCCAACTTTTGGTAAAGGTACCGTTCAGCAACACAGAAGCTTGAGCCGTGTTTATGATCAAATGTTAAAACCAGAATGGCCGTCGTTAGGCTCAGTACAATATACCATTCAGAAGTTTTATCGTGTTAACGGGGGTAGTACACAACGTGAAGGTGTAACACCTGATGTTGTCATGCCAACAGGGCAAGATCCTGCGGAAACAGGTGAGAGCTTTGAGGATAACGCGCTTCCTTGGGATAGTATTCCGCCTGCAAACTATACTAAGGCCGGTAATGTTGCTGGGGATTTATCTGTCATAAAAACCAAGCATTTAGATCGTATTAGCAAAGACCCTGAATTTAATTATATTGATGAAGATATTGCACGTTATAAGGTGAATAAAGAGAGTAAGAATCTGATATCACTTAATTATGCGGAGCGAGAAAAAGAAGATAATGAAATTGAAGCGACTAAGCTAAAACGCATAAATGAACGTAATTCCAAAGCAGGTAAACCATTACTTAAGTCACTTGAGGACTTACCTAAGGATTACGAAGGTCCAGATCCGTATTTGGATGAAACGGTTAAAATGGCAATAGATCTGGCTAAGCAGAATACCAAGATGCTATCTAACCAAAAATAAATTTATTCGGCTATAGATTATTCAATAAGCCAGCGAAAGCTGGCTTTTTTGTGTGTATTACATTTACATTATTAGTTCACTGGCAATATTTAAAACTCTCAACTTCAATTAGTTATAGATTTCTTTACCTTTGCTTAATTTATCCTAAACTTTTAGGGTATGTTCCTTATTAATGAGGTAATGCCAATGAATAAATTATTTTTAGGATTGATTGCGGTTATCGTTATAGTGATTTCATCATTAGGTACCGCTAATGCAAGGAATTATCCTTGTTCAGGCAGTAAGGGTGGAATTGATCGTTGTGATGGCGGCCAATTTATTTGTAATGATGGCTCAACGAGCCGCTCTGAACAGGTCTGTACTGTAGACTTAAAAAATTCAATTAACAGTAAAGCGGGTGTAGCTGGCGCGAGTGTTTCAAAGCCATCAAGCAAGCCTTCTGTAACAGAATCAATTAAAACGACGAGTGAAAAAGCAAATAAGAAGACCAGTGAAAAAATTGGCAAAGCATCAGATGACACTGCTGATAAAATTAAAGACGTAAAAAGTACGACCACGAAGAAAGTAGATAAAGAGCCACTAAAAGCGACAAAGGAAAAAATACCTAAGGATATTGATAAAGAATCTACTAAAGCAACAAAAGAAAAAGCGACCAAAGATACTGATAAAGACACGACTAAAGTGGTAAAGGATAAAGCTGCTAAGGCGACTGGTACAGATACGACTAAAGCCACAAAAGAAAAAGTGACCAAAGCCGCTGATAAAGAAAAAACTAAAGTTGCAAAAGAGAAAACCGTAAAAGATACCAAAGAAAAAGCGCCAAAAAATACGACTAATTAACTTTAACCTATCGACATTTATCATTATTTTGAATAAATGCCATCTCATTTGACGTGAGATGGTATTTTATTGTCGTCATTGCATACTAATAGAGATAGTAAGAATGAATTAAATTTGATAAATAAAAAGTTAAATATGTGTCTCTAGTCTCATGTTGTGTATAAGATGGCGGAAACTAGAGGGTTACTCATATGTATGCTGTTGATATCAAGCCTTGAATTTTAAAAGTTAATAATCTAGAAAATGAATGATTATTTTTGTACTTTTAAAAACAGTGAGTTATCAGTATCATTTTATATAATATTGCAAGAAAACAATCTTTTTTGAGGCATCTATTCATATTATATGTAAAGTTATGTCGTTTTTTGCTTTTTTAATGTTAATTGACTTGAAATAGTGTGAAAAAACCTTATTTATAAAGTAAATTCTACGTGATATCTGTTTTTACCAAGGAATACATAAAAATGATGAGAATTGTTTTATTCTTGCTCACAAACTTAGCGGTTATGTTTGTGTTTGGGATAATCTTAAGTTTAACGGGCATTCAAGGCAGTAGTGCTCAAGGTTTGTTGATCATGGCTGGGCTGTTTGGTTTTGGCGGTGCATTCATTTCTCTATTGATGTCTAAATGGATGGCACTTAAATCCGTTGGTGGTGAAGTTATTGAGTCACCTCGTAATGATGTAGAGAGATGGCTAATAAACACTGTAGGGCGTCAAGCACAACAGGTAGGTATTCAAATGCCTCAGGTTGCGATTTATCATGCGCCTGATATAAATGCATTTGCAACGGGAGCTCGCCGTGACGCATCTCTTGTTGCTGTTAGCACGGGCTTGTTAGAAAACATGAGCCGAGATGAGGCAGAAGCGGTTATTGCGCATGAGATTAGTCATATTGCTAATGGTGATATGGTGACAATGACGTTGCTTCAAGGTGTTGTGAATACCTTTGTTATCTTTATTTCTCGTATTATTGCACAGCTTGTTGCTGGGTTTATGTCAAACAATAATAATGAAAATGAAAGTAGCAACGGCAATCCCATGGTTTATTTTGCAGTTTCAATGGTATTAGAAATTGTATTTGGGATACTTGCTAGCATTATTACGATGTGGTTCTCTCGTCACCGCGAGTTTCATGCCGATGCGGGTTCTGCTCAGTTAGTGGGTAGAGAAAAAATGATAGCTGCGCTTCAACGATTAAAAACTAGCTATGAGCCACAAGAAGAAGGGCGTTTAATGGCATTTTGTATTAATGGTCGCGGTAAAGCATTTAGTGAGTTATTTTTATCACATCCACCGTTAGACAAGCGTATTGAAGCGTTGCGCTCAGGACAGTATTTAAAATAGTATTTGCATAGATCAAATGACAAGTTAAATAATAATTTGAATGAAGTAAAAGCCACTCAAAATTTATTGAGTGGCTTTTTTATGTTCAAAGGTATTTAATTTTTGGTATAGAAGCTTTTATTCAAAGGTTATGGACTAGAAATACTAACTTTTAGTACTGAATTATAAATATATATGAAATGTCTGTTTTAATTAGAAAATAGAGCTAAGTATATTTATCTAGTGATGAACGTGGAGTGCTAGCTAAATAGAGCGATATTGATCAGCTGACTTTAATTTTTTGATAAAAAAAGCCCCCTTCATAGGGTTCTGAAGGGGGAGCTAAATGAATAAAGAATGGTTTAATTCATGAACAAAGATAGGCTATTTCGATAAATGAAACTTAGTTATTTGTGCAGTATAAACCGCTTTTATACGGTTATATGCTATAAATAGCATTTATCGCTAAATGTTCTATTGGCGATAGCCTGCTTTAATCTGCTCTAGTGTATTTTTATATGTTTCTGCTTGTTTTTCATCTTCAATTAATGCGACTTCTCTTTGCATTTTAATTAAAATTTTACCAGCATCTGCTTGGCCAATCGCTTTAAGCATATGTGTGACTAAATTTTTTAAACAAGTGATCTCATCCGCAAGGGTATTAACATCAGGCTCGGTAGGGAAATGGGTTTTCATTTAGAGATTCCTTTAATAATAAACAGTAATTCGCAGATTGTAGCACAGAAAAAATCCCGATGTGTTCTAACATAAGTGGTATTAATGATAATGTGGTAGAAATGGCTGTGCATGAGGATAGTATCAACAAGATTGTCTTATTTTTGTTATTAAAAGCATAAGTGGGCAATTTAATCTGAATGTTCAGCTGTATTTATTGAAAAGTAATAAGATTGAATATTGATTGTCTTGTATTGACATTCTTAGTTAGAGCATCTTTAAAAAATGCCTCATAGTGTGATATGATTCACATAATTCTCTATAGCATACACAAGGCGAAAATAAACATGTAGCGACGGCAACACGTAAAATTGTGCCTCGATACATTTTAGTCATCGTTAAAGTTGCTTTTATCTTAATCTCCCTTTTTGTTGTTTTGCGCAATGGTATTGTATTTTTTGTGCAGATTAACGCATGGAAAAATAAGGCTTGGTATTAGACAATGACTCAGGTTTCTAGAAAAACAGCATGGATAAGAGTTGTGATATTAGCAGTAGCTGCTTTTGTCTTTAATACAACAGAATTTGTGCCTGTGGCATTGTTAAGTGATATTGCTGAAGGTTTTGATATGACAGTGGCCCATACGGGGCTGATGATCACAATTTATGCTTGGGTAGTGGCAATAATGTCATTACCGCTGATGCTACTAACCAGTAAAATTGAACGGCGTAAGTTGTTAGTATTCTTGTTTATTGTCTTTATTATTAGCCATATTATTTCGGGCTTTGCATGGAGTTTTGACGCGCTTATAGGCGCTCGAGTTGGTGTCGCATTATCACATGCTGTATTTTGGTCAATTACAGCATCGCTTGCTATCCGAGTTGCACCAGCAGGTAAAAAAGCGCAGGCGTTAGGATTATTGGCAACGGGCACAGCATTAGCAACAGTATTGGGTTTACCTATTGGTCGAGTAATTGGACAATTTTTAGGTTGGCGCATGACGTTCTTATCTATAGGTGCGATTGCTGCTGTCACAATGATTGCACTTATACGCTTTTTGCCTCACTTACCAAGTGAGCATTCGGGATCTTTAAAAAGTTTGCCTATCATATTCAAGCGCCCCGCACTGGTGGGTATATTCGTATTGACAGTTGTCGTTGTTACTGCACATTTTGCTGCATATAGCTATATTGAACCATTTGTACGAGATGTTGCTTTACAAAGTCAAAATTTTGCCACGATATTGCTACTTATTTTCGGTGCCGCAGGTATTGTCGGCAGTGTTATTTTTAGTCGTTATAGTAGCAAATATGCATTAACTTTTTTACCTACTGCAATTGGTGTATTAACTGTCTGCTTACTATTATTGATGCCGCTAGGCGGGGATATAGGGTCCCTTATTCCTCTGTCGATATTTTGGGGAATAGCGATTATGTGTATTGGCTTAGGAATGCAGGTCAAAGTCATTGACTTATCGCCCGACGCGACCGATCTATCTATGGCAATTTATTCTGGCATTTTTAATCTTGGGATTGGTGGTGGGGCATTACTTGGTAATCAAGTTATCATCCATATGGGTATGACGTATATTGGCTATGTTGGTGCAGCATTTGGTATTATCTCATTGATTTGGTGTATTTATATTTTTAAACGCTATAAAGAATCATTTAAGGATAAATTACCTCAATCAAGCATTCACTAATTAATTTTATTGTCATGAAAGTATTATTTTATAGGCAGTATATTTTGACTATATAATTAAATAACACGCGTATATTGTCTATTCAATATGGTTGTAGCTAAGCATAGTGTAGCTAACTATGGCGATGATTAATATTTACAACCAAAAGCTCGATTTATCCACAATTATTGGTATGCTGCTTAATAGATAGTTAATATGTTGCCATTAATCTGTTTTCAAGAAGCAGTACCACTGATTAGAGGGAACAGAAGCTGATATTATTGGAGAATGTGATGAAGTGTAAAATCAGTGCTCTGTTAAAACCGGTTATTTCAATAAGTTTAATTAGTACTTTTTCTTTCATGCTTACTGCTTGCAGTAATTCTGAATCAAGTAAGATGACACGAGCGGAAAATTCGGATGCACAGTATGCCCAACAAGTTGTTAATTTAGGCTATGGGGCGCAAGAGGCTTGTGTCTCTGCTGGTGGATTACCTGCGATGACATTAGAATTGAATGGTAACCAAACAGCAGTTTGCCAATTTGCTAATGGAAAGCGTTGTGCGGCTGATATCATTCAAAGTGGTAGCTGTATTTAATAAGCGATTTCCCACGCATTATTTCATGTATATCGTGATGTATATTACTGCGAAAAATATTTTAATATACTAACCCCCATATTTATTTAAAAATATAGGGGTTATTTAAATAAATATCATTATTATTAACATTACACCTTTAAGTGTTTAATTAATCATTAGTCCTCTTTCAAATTTAAACTATACTCTTTCTTAAATGCAAAAATACCCTAACGTGTTGTTTTTTATTAAAATAAAATTATTTGGTTTATTTTGCCATTAAAGCGTTTATTGTTTTTTTATATTACGATAATAAGGTGTAGGATAATTATATTATTGTACGTAATAGATTATCTTATTTCGACTGGCAGTTTTTTATTCTAAATAAATAATTGATCTTCATTTGAAAAGTTATTAACCTTCATTGTAAGGTCATAATTAAAATTATAAAAAAGTATATTAACAATTATAACTATTTATTTTCAATTCAATGAAGAGTAATGAAAAATGAAAAAGAAAATTGAGGAGTATACTGGCCCAGCCGCAGGTTGGGGTGCCGTTAAAGCTGTTGCTCAAGCGTTGCGTGGACAAATGGAAATAGGCCATGATGTGATTGCAATGTTTGATATGAATAAAGTCGATGGTTTTGATTGCCCCGGTTGCGCATGGCCAGATCCTAAGCATACTGCATCATTTGATATCTGTGAAAATGGCGCTAAAGCCATTGCGTGGGAAGCTACATCAAAACGTACTACACCTGAATTTTTTGCTAAGCATACAGTGACGGAATTACTCAGTTGGGATGATTTTCATTTGGAAGACGAAGGGCGCTTAACACATCCGATGAAATATAATCCGCAAATAGATAAATATGAGCCAATTGAGTGGGATGAGGCATTTAAGCAGATAGGTGAAAAACTGCAAAACTATTCAGACCCTAATACTGTTGAGTTTTATACTTCTGGCCGTACATCCAATGAAGCTGCTTTTTTGTATCAGTTATTGGCTCGTGAATATGGAACTAATAACTTTCCTGACTGTTCTAACATGTGTCACGAACCTACGAGTGTTGGGCTAGCTGCATCCATTGGAGTAGGTAAAGCAACGGTATTATTGGAAGATTTTGATAAAGCGGATTTAGTGATTTGTATTGGGCATAATCCGGGTACCAACCACCCTCGTATGTTGAGTTCATTGCGTGAGGTTTCTAAACGCGGCGCTAAAATAATTGCTATTAATCCGTTGCGAGAACGAGGTCTTGAGCGTTTTGCATATCCACAAGATGTCGTTGAAATGCTTACATTAGAATCAACACCTTTGGCTGGGCATTATTATAAAGTACGAATTGGTGGTGATACTGCTTTGATTAAAGGCGTGATGAAAGTACTCATTGAGCGTCATCAAACTGCGCTTGAAGCAGGTCAGCCACCTATTCTTGATACCGATTTTATTTCAACCCACACTCACGGTTATGATGCCTTAAAAAATGATGTGTTAACCACAGGGTGGAAAGATATTTTACGCGTTTCAGGACTATCCCGTGAAGCGATTGAGGAAATTGCCGACCTTTATAGTGAAGCAAAAAATACCATTATTTGTTATGGCATGGGAATAACTCAGCACCAGCATGGTACGCAAAATGTTCAGCAACTGGTTAATTTGTTGCTATTAAAAGGTAATATCGGTCGTGAAGGTGCTGGAATTTGCCCGTTGCGTGGTCATTCTAATGTGCAAGGGGATCGTACTGTTGGGATCACAGAAAAACCAAGCAAGCATTTTTTGGATAAGATAGCACAACGTTTTGGTTTTCAGCCTCCAAGTGAATTTGGTCATGCCGCAGTGGCGAGTATGCAAGCTATCTCTGCGGGTAGTGCTAACGCATTAATCTGTATGGGTGGAAATTTAGCAGTTGCTATGCCAGATAAAGAAGCTTGTTACGCAGGTATGAAAAAACTCGATTTAGCTGTACATACTGCAACTAAACTCAATCGTTCCCATTTACTGACAGCTAAAAATACTTTTTTATTGCCGGTGTTAGGACGTAGTGAAATTGATAGGCAGGCGAGTGGCGCACAGTGCATTACAGTGGAAGACTCTATGTCTATGGTGCACGCTTCTAAAGGATTATTAAAACCCGTCAGTCCGTATTTAAAATCGGAATGTGCAATTGTAGCGGGTATTGCTAAAGCTACAATACCCGCAACTAAAGTTGAATGGGATAACTTCATTGATAACTATGATCTTATCCGCGATGCGATGGAAGTGATTTTACCTGACTTTGATAATTACAATGCACGAATTAAAATTCCGGGTGGTTTTCATCTTACCAATGCAGCTTCAGAGCGTCGTTGGTTAACTCAATCAGGTAAAGCTAACTTTGTGCCTACAGAAGGTGTAATTGAAGATCCAAAATCTGCGGTTAATAGTGAGTTGATACTTGCGACACTACGTAGTCATGATCAATATAACACCACCATTTATGGAATGAATGATCGTTATCGCGGCGTATTTGGTCAGCGAGATGTCGTCTTTATCAGTGAAGGTGAAGCGAAAAAACAGAAATTGAAAGCGGGTGATAAGGTTAATATTATTGCATTAGATAGCAATCAAAAACCGACAAAACGTCGCTTAGATAATTTGACGGTTGTGATTTACGATATGGCAGATCGTTCAGTTGCGACTTATTTTCCAGAAGCAAACAATTTGATTACGTTAGATAATTTTGACCCACAATGTGGTATTCCGGCATACAAAAATATTCCTGTAAAATTGGAAATTGTTATGTAATTGCTGATTCGGATTTGAGACAGTTAATCTTTGCTGGCTGACTAATTAAAATACCCCATATGTTTAATCATTAACTATGGGGTATTTTTTAAGACTATTTTTTGGATGGGAAAAATTGGCTTATTAAAACAATGATAGCAATAAGTAAATAAGCAGCAAAAATACCAATTAGCCATTGTGGCATATCTAAACCTAAAAATGCCCATTGTCTTACTGCACAGTCACCAGAAGCTTCAAATACAGCAGGGACCCATTCTTGTAATGGCAGCCAATCTGGGAAATTGACAAAGAAATCACAAGATGCGAAAGGTGATGGGTAGAGCTGTAGCATGGTATGTTCCCATGCAAGTTCTAAGCCTCGCCATGCAGCATAAATCCAAATGATGATGGCAATCCAGCGGATTACTATGTTTCTTGGCGCAATGGCTCCCATTAAGCCTGCGGCTATAACACCGAGCAAAGCGACACGTTCATAAATGCACATAACGCAAGGTTGTAGCTTCATTACGTGCTGAAAATACAGCGCAGCACATTCCAGCATAAACGCCGTAAAGGCCATTAATAGCCATGCGCCTCGTCCTTGTGAGCAGTAGTTAAAAAATCTGAACATACTTAGATTCCCTAAATTAGTGATGTGCCATTTTGCCTCTAACCGACTGATAAAAAAAGCGTCAAAAATCAAATTAAAGGTTTTTTGAGTAGGCTTTACCTAACATTACAAAATAAGCCGCATAAAATCGCGGCTTATAAAGATTGATATCGTTAAGTTAATGCGCATTATATCCGAAAACTAAGGTAGTGAAACCCAACCAATGCTTTCCATCCAGTTAGTTATAGGGATTAACCATAATTCGACACCAAGTAATCCTACAATAGTCATTACGATAGTATAAGGCAATGCCATCCATACCATACGACCATATGACAAACGAATCAGTGGTGATAACGCGGAGGTTAACAGGAACAAGAAAGCAGCTTGACCATTTGGTGTTGCAACGGAAGGTAAGTTGGTTCCCGTGTTAATTGCCACCGCGAGTAATTCATATTGGTGTTGTGAAACAAGCCCTTCATTAGCGGCTTTTAATGCTTCCGTAATATATACCGTACCAACAAATACATTATCTGAAACTGCGGAGAGTAATCCGTTAAATAAATAAAATAGTGATAATTGAGAGGATTCGGAGGATTGCAGAACATACTGAATAAATGGTGTAAATAATTGTTGATCAATAATAACGGCGACAACACTGAAAAAAACAGTTAATAGTGCAGTAAAGGGAAGAGCTTCTTCAAATGCTTTACCTAATGCATGCTCTTCTGTGATCCCGCAAAAAGTGGTCGTTAAAATAATGACAGAAAGGCCGATAAGTCCTACTTCAGCAAGGTGAAATGCGAGGGCTAGAATAAGCCATACACCGATTAAGCCTTGAACAATTAACTGAGCCAACTCTTTTTTAGTACGCTTGGCGCTCATTTTTTTATCATGTTCAGTTAATATCTGGCGCACTGTTGAGGGTAATTCTGTTCCGTAACCAAATAATTTGAATTTCTCGACAAGATAACAAACTAATAAACCACAAATAAAAACAGGAACAGTGACTGGCGCCATACGTAGATAGAAGGTAATGAAATCCCAATTAACATGTTTGGCAATAATGAGGTTTTGTGGTTCACCAACCATCGTCATTACACCCCCTAAGGCAGTACCAATGCCAGCATGCATCATTATGCTACGTAAAAAAGCACGGAACTGTTCAAGGGTTTGTTTTTTCTCTACGGTATCAATGAAATTATCATTTTGTAGATCGGTATTATTGTGATGACTGGATGCGTATTGATGATAAATAGAATAAAAACCAATAGAGACACTAATAACGACAGCTATCACAGTAAGTGCATCTAAAAAGGCAGATAAAAACGCACTTGCTAAGCAAAATGATAACGATAGAATTCGTTTAGAACGGACGTTTATTAGTAGTTTCGTGAAAACAAACAGCAATAGCTGTTTCATGAAATAGATGCCTGCCACCATAAAAATTAGTAAAAGAACAACCTCTAGGTTATTACTAATTTCGTGGGAAATTTGTGCGGGTGTTGTCATTCCCATGATAACGGCTTCAATGGCGAGCAGGCCACCAGGCTGTAGTGGGTAACACTTTAATGCCATTGCTAATGTGAATATAAACTCAATAACTAAAAGCCAACCAGCAACGAAAGGGCTAACATAATAAAAAATAATTGGGTTAATAATTAAAAATAAAATAATTGCTAACTTGTACCAATCCGGTGAATTGCCTAGAAAATTTTTCAAAAAGGCTCTTTTTAAACTAAAATCCATTATGATTTGTTATCCTCTTTTGGGGATGTTGTGTGATGTTGCCCTACATAGTACGCTTATCTTTTGTATTATTTAAGTCCTTTTGCTAATAGATAATATATGAATTATATGGAATTTTTATGATTAACCGCATTGTTTATTGTGAGTCTAACTATCTCATTTTGTGGCAATCTGATATGCTTTCGTCTAAATCCGTCTAAAAATGTTTGGAATAATAAAAATATGGTAATTCGAGCTCAAAGTCCGGCAGGCTTCGCGGAAGAATATATAATTGAAAGTATTTGGAACAATCGATTCGCACCGGGAACAATTCTACCCGCCGAGCGCGAGCTTTCTGAACTTATTGGCGTGACAAGAACAACACTTCGCGAAGTATTACAACGATTAGCGCGTGATGGCTGGTTAACCATTCAGCATGGTAAACCAACAAAAGTGAATAATTATTGGGAAACGTCAGGTTTAAATATTCTTGAAACTCTCGCAAGATTAGACCATGACCGAGTTCCGCAACTGGTTGATAATTTGCTAGCGGTAAGAACAAACATTGCGGCTATTTTTATTCGTACCGCTTTTCGTAATAATCCAGAAAAATCTCTTGAAGTTTTATCTGGAAAAGACAAAGTTGAAGATAATTCCGATGCTTTTAGTGATTTAGACTACAATATTTTCCGTGGCCTCGCTTTTGCATCCGGTAATCCAATTTATGGATTAATTATTAATGGCTTGAGAGGGCTGTATACCCGAGTGGGACGCTATTATTTCTCGAACCCAGAAGCTAGACGCCTTGCTTTGAATTTTTACCAGCAATTATCTAATTTATGTCGCGAACAAGCGTATGACCGTATTATGGAATGTGTCAGGAATTATGGTAAGGAAAGTGGACTAATTTGGCATAGTATGCAAGGTAATATGCCCTCAGATTTAGCGCTTATTCGTTAGAAATATTGAGTAAAGAAAATCCTATAATTAACCAGTTCAATATTCGTAACTGGTTTTTTTATCTCCGCTGTATCTTCGCAATATCCTCATATAGTTATTCCAAATAGGTTTAGCGTACTTTTCATCTTCATGTTTTGCTGATAACACAGTAATAAAACGACTTAGTGAGTGTTAAATTCCGTTAAATTAAAAAATATAAGCATAATAAACCGTGGGTATTCGGCGTCTAGAATTTAACGATAAATAGTGTATCAATATAAAATCTCGCTTGATAAGTATAAAAGTCTGTATCTTTCTATTCATATTATAAAAATTAATTTAATTAATTCTATATGATATTGATATATTTAAATAATTTTTTTCATGTAATTAATGTCGTTAGCAGAATATATGATTGAATCGAGGGAATCTGATTTTTAATGGAATATTCGACTTTATTGTTAAAAATGTTAATCAACTGTATTGGAAAATGAAAACTAGAATATTATTCTATTGAGTAAATTATAGTCATGCGTAAGGTGGGTATATGAAAGTTATGGTCTTAGGCGCAGGTGTTATCGGTGTTACAACCGCATGGTATTTAGCCAAGCAAGGGCATGAAGTGATCGTTGTTGATAGACAACTCGATGTTGCAGAAGAAACGAGCGCAGCGAATGCAGGACAAATTTCACCTGGCTATGCAACGCCTTGGGGGGCACCAGGTATTCCAATAAAAGCAATAAAATGGATGTTTGAAAAGCATGCACCTTTAGCCATTAAACCTGATGGGTCATTATTCCAATTACGTTGGATGTGGCAGATGTTAAAAAATTGCGATATTCAACATTACTCCATGAATAAAAGTCGTATGGTGCGCATCGCGGAGTATAGCCGTGATTGTATTCGGCAATTAAGAACGGATACTGGTATTAATTATGAAGGTCGTCAAGCGGGCACTTTGCAGTTGTTTAGAACAGAAAAACAATTTGATAATGCGGCTAATGATATCGCTGTTCTAAAGCAAGAGGGCGTTGCTTACGAATTGTTAACAGCAAATGAGCTAATCAAAGTTGAGCCTGCTCTTGAATATGTAAAAGATAAGCTTACTGGCGGATTGCGATTGCCCAATGATGAGACTGGTGATTGTCAGCAATTTACTAAAAAGCTGGCTAAAATGGCTCAAGCCGCAGGTGTGATATTTAAATTTGGCGCTAAAGTTGAACAAATTTTAACGGATGGTAATAAAATCAGTGGCGTAAAAATTGATGGTGAAGTGGTTAAGGCTGATCAATATGTTGTCGCTATGGGGTCTTATTCAACCGCGATATTACAGCAATTAGTTAAAATACCCGTGTATCCATTAAAAGGTTATTCATTGACGATGCCTATTTTAGATACACAACGAGCTCCGGTATCGACAGTGCTTGATGAGACTTATAAAATAGCTGTGACTCGTTTTGATGACCGCATTCGCGTTGGTGGTATGGCTGAAGTTGTGGGATTTAATTTAGATGTCTTGAAACAGCGTTGTGAAACATTAAAGATGGTTGTGCAAGATCTGTATCAAGGTGGCGGTGATATAAATCAAGCTCAATTCTGGGCGGGGTTGCGTCCGATGACGCCAGATGGTACGCCAATTGTGGGTGCAACTGTTTATAGTAATCTTTATCTTAATACTGGCCACGGTACATTGGGTTGGACCATGGCTTGCGGTTCTGCAAAACTACTTGCAGATTTGATTTCTGGCAATAAGCCGGATATCAAATTCGATGATTTGTCAGTATTTCGATATGTAGATGGCTTTAATACAAAATTGGTATCTAGTGGACATTTATCGCCAGTACGTTAAATGGGCGGCTAAAAAACAGTGAGGATGATTATCCTCGATAATAAAGGAATTAATATGCCACGCCCAATCAGTGCGGTTATTCATTTACAAAATTTAACGCATAACTTATCCGTCGTGCGCAAACACATTGGGCAAGCCAAAATTTGGTCAGTGATGAAGGCTGATGGTTATGGTCATGGTATAAAACAAATTTGGCGTGCTTTACAAGAAACGGATGGTTTTGCTGTTTTAGATCTTAATGAAGCTATTTTATTACGAGAGGAAGGCTGGAAAGGCCCAATATTATTGCTTGAAGGCTTTTTTCAAGCACAAGATTTACTTGTGATTGAGCAATATCAGCTTGCGACAAGTATTCATAGTCAATGGCAGCTAGCCGCGATAGCAAAAGCACCATTGAAAACGCCAATATCGGTGTATATTAAGCTAAACAGTGGAATGAACCGATTAGGTTTTTCCCAAGATGAATATATGAATGTCATTAGTCAGTTAAATGCGATGGCAAATGTGGGTGAAATTACGCTAATGAGCCACTTTGCAAATTCTGACATTAAAACGGGTATAAAGACTCCGTTGCAACAAATTAGGCAATTTGACCATTTGTCTTTACCAACTTGCATAGCTAACTCAGGTGCTGCACTTTGGCACAGTGGGACACATTATGATTGGGTTCGTACAGGAATAATACTTTATGGCGCTTCGCCTAGTGGTAAATGGGCTGATGTGGTTGATTTAAATCTTAAAGCTGCGATGACGTTAAAATCAGAAATCATCGCTATTCATAAGATTAAAGCCGGGCAATCTATTGGTTATGGTAGTAAGTTTACTGCAACAAAATCGATGCGTATTGCAACAGTGGCTTGTGGCTACGCAGATGGCTATCCACGACATGCGCCAACGGGTACGCCTGTCTGGTGCCATGGCGCTAAACATGCGCTGTTAGGTGCGGTGTCGATGGATATGCTAACGATTGATGTTACTAATTGTCCTGATGCGAATATTGGCTCATCTGTGGAGCTTTGGGGAGAAAATATCCCTATCGATGATGTTGCTCAGATGGCTGGAACGATTGGTTATCAATTAATGTGTGCACTAGCCAAAAGAGTTCCTGTGAGCTATTAATATATTTGTATATAATACAGGTAATCATTCAATATAGATAAGTTTACCAATTTAGCTTTAAATGTGATTTATTAGGCTAATATTGGGAAATGTTCTATATTGCGTTAACATATCCTCTAATTCATTTTCATTTACTCTTGGATTTTGTATGTCTAAAACAATTAAATTAACAACACTAGCTGTCGCATTAGGTATGTTATCAAGTGCTGCAGTTGCAGGAACGTGGTCAGTAGGTGCGTCAGTTTTGGCTCAATCTACTCCCTATAAAGGCATCAAATCACGAGACTATGTAACGCCAGTCCCTGTCATTAACTATGAAGGTGAGAATTTCTATTTTCATACTTTAGCAGCAGGTTACTACCTGTGGAATGATGGTGTTGACCAACTGTCACTGGATGCTTATTACTATCCTCAATTTTTCAAGCCTAAAGATAATGACGATAACGCGATGCGTGAGTTAGATCGTCGCCGTGATACCGTAATGGGCGGTTTTACTTATAAACATAAAGCTGATTGGGGTACATTAAGATTTATTGGTTCTGGTGATATGTTGGGGATTAGTAATGGTTTACGTGCTGAAACGGCATATCTCTATAGTTTCCAAGCTGACAAATGGACATTGACACCAGGTATCGGTATTAAGTGGGACAGTGAAAACCAAAACAGATACGAATATGGTATCTCTTCAAAAGAGTCTCGCAATAGTGGATTAAAACGTTACCAGCCAGGCTCTAGCTGGACGCCATTCTTAGAATTATCAGGTAATTATCGCTTTGATGAAAACTGGACAGCATTCGCTGCGGGTCGTGTTGACCATATGTCTAGTGAAGTCAAAGATAGCCCGATGGTGAATAAATCAGTGTCGGCTATTGTATGGACGGGCTTCACTTATACTTTCTAAGTGATGAACCTCGGATAAGTGTTCTATTACAGACTTATCAAAGTTAATATAAAAAACCCCAAAGGTAGATACTTTTGGGGTTTTGTTTTTTCTATTATTTTATCTATATTTTTATGCACTAGGCTTGAGGTTTGTTATCTCGACAAACCATGACTAATGATAAACGAGCAGGGTGCTGGGCTTCACTTATCATCGGTTTATTAATTCGGGCTGTTTCGACGCAGACCATCTGCTTATAACCATTATTTGGCATATCTTTCATACTGCAAGATAATTCAGCCCATGGATTCCAGCAAACGACATCGCTATGGTGATAATGGTGGATTTCAATGGTACGAGCCCAACCATCATCGCGTAATAAACTGTATTCTTCAGGTTCGGTATAAACACGGTCAGTCAATTTATTAAATTTGAGCGGTTCTGAAATATAAACTTCTTTATCAGCAACGGTATCTAAATAGTGATCGCCAAGGCCATAAACTGTCGCTTTTTGAATGTCACTTATATTGAAATAGGAATGTAAAGCGGCAGTCGCTTCAAAATCACCATAACTTTCTAATTCAAGCTCACAAGTTTCACCTAATTTCATTCGTAAGATTAATGTGAATTCATGAGGCCACAATTTACGACTGTATTCTGTATCCGTTAACGTGAAAGTGAGAATTACGCCGTCTTCATGTTCGTTATGAGCAGTAAATTTCCAAGGCAAAATACGAGCGAAACCGTGGCTAGGGCTGTTTACAGGACCAAACCAAGGCCAACAGATGGGAATACCCCCACGGATTGCAGTGCCTTCTTTAAATGCGCTCTCCGCGCTGAGCCATAAACAGGGTTTTTGTCCTGCTGGTTGCCAATCAATTAACTGAGCCCCTTGAAGGCTTACGACGCCTCGAACTTTTGGGTGAGAAACCACAATAAGAGGAAGTTCATCCAATTGGCGTTGAGTAATGTATGCAGAGACCTGTTTAATGACTGGTAATGCAAATAATTTATCGTGCATGATATTCCGCCTGTTTTGATGGGACAGAGACAGCAGTTTATTAGGTGGTGAAAGTATTATAGCGCTTCAAATGAATAAAGAATGATAAGACAAGAGATTGAAAAAAAGAAGTGATATATAACCATTTGATGCGATACAAAAGAGCCGCCATAAGGCGGCTCCGTAAACACTAATAACGTAATAGCTCTTATTTAGAGATATGTGAAATTAGGTCTAATACTTTGTTTGAATAACCAGTTTCGTTGTCATACCAAGCAACTAGTTTTACAAAGTTGTCGCTCAGAGCGATACCAGCTTTAGCATCAAATACTGAAGTCAGTTTTTCGCCGTTGAAGTCAGTTGATACAACTTCATCTTCGGTATAACCCAGAACGCCTTTCAGTTCGCCTTCAGATGCGTCTTTGATAGCTTTGCAAATTTGAGCGTAAGTAGCAGGCTTTTCAATACGAGCAGTCAAGTCAACAACAGAAACGTTAGGTGTTGGTACACGGAATGCCATACCAGTCAGTTTGCCGTTTAACTCAGGGATAACTTTACCAACAGCTTTTGCAGCACCAGTTGAAGATGGGATGATGTTTTGAGAAGCACCACGACCACCACGCCAGTCTTTATGAGAAGGACCATCAACTGTTTTTTGTGTTGCAGTTGTTGCGTGAACTGTTGTCATCAAGGCTTCAACGATACCGAAGTTATCATTGATAACTTTAGCCAAAGGCGCCAAGCAGTTAGTTGTACAAGAAGCATTAGAAACGATTTCTTGACCTGCATAGTTCTTATGGTTAACACCCATAACGAACATTGGAGTGTCATCTTTAGAAGGGCCAGTCAGAACAACTTTTTTCGCGCCAGCTTGGATGTGTTTGCGAGCAGTTTCGTCAGTCAGGAATAGACCTGTAGCTTCTGCAACAACATCAACACCCACTTCTTGCCATTTCAGGTTCGCAGGATCTCTTTCTGCAGTAACACGGATTTTTTTACCGTTAACGACTAAGTGACCATCTTTAACTTCAACAGTACCGTTGAAACGGCCATGAGTTGAGTCATATTTCAACATGTACGCCATGTAGTCTGCATCAAGCAAATCGTTGATAGCAACGATTTCGATATCTGAACGCTCTTGTGCAGCACGGAAAACGATACGGCCAATACGACCAAAACCATTAATACCTACTTTGATAGTCATAGTATTTCCACCAGCTATTTATTCGTGAATTAAGTTACAGTTAAAGTTACCAAAACCTTGCCAGTCGTCAAGCGGAATCGTGTCAATTATTGAAAAAAATCAATTCTGATACCACTAACTGCTTATTTGTTAGCCACTTTAGAGGCAAATATCGCCGCACGTATTATCGGGGTTGTGCAGCATAATGAAACCATCCATCAGTGATATATGTGATGCTGCTCACAAATCAAATGGGAAAGTGTGCTGCTTATTAGTCTAGAATAGTTTTACAAAAAATGTTGTTAAATTTTTGTTGTTTTAGAATTAGTGTATGATTGTGTTAATACCATCTTTTAATTTAAATACATGGGTAATACATGTCAAATAAAGTCAAACAACCTATTGATTTATCTGATTTAAATGAAATGCAGCTCTATGTTACGCAGCAGGCAGGAACAGAGCCTCCTTTTAGCGGTCAATTATTACATAACCGTAAAGATGGTGTGTATGAATGCTTGTGCTGCGGTACGCCACTTTTCCTTTCTGAGACTAAATTTGATGCCGGATGTGGTTGGCCAAGTTTCTATGAACCAATCAAGGAAGGGGCGATAAAATATATTGAAGATGTCTCTCATGGTATGCATCGAATTGAAGTTCGTTGCCAAAACTGTAATGCGCATTTAGGGCATGTTTTTCCTGATGGACCACAGCCAACAGGGCAACGTTACTGTATAAATTCAGCATCGTTAAGTTTTTTGGATGATGATAATGGTGAAAAAACCTTAGGTTAGTGTATTTCATGATGCTGAAGCTTGCTGAACACCATAAAGATAAAACAGCAATATCGATTCAGCAAAATAAATGGAAAAAGAATTATTTAAACACTCAGTTTTGTAAGATTTATTTAAGGAGCACTCTTGTGAGCGTAGAAATAGATGCAGAACATATTGAACAGTTGCTTGCGGTGATGACACCTGAAATATACCAGCGTTTGGTAACAGCGGTAGAGCTTGGTAAATGGCCAGATGGGGTAGTATTAACGCCTGATCAAAAAGAACATAGCTTACAAATGGTATTATTATGGCAATCTCGCAATAACCATAATCCAGATCACATGACTGTCGGGACTGATGGACAAATTACCATGAAAAGTAAACAAGAATTAAAATCCATTTTTCAAGGTGATATGTTAGCAACACTGAAACCACAAAATCATGATTGATTTTAAACTAAAAATGGCGCTTAACGCTGAGAAATGCTTTGCTTCTTAAGATTAAGATAATAAAAAAGTGACGTTGTCACTGAATGTGAGTGATGCGCATTCTGATTTATTGAGATAGTAAATAAGCGCTAAATGCGCCGAGCATGAAAGCAAGGCGCAGTTTGAATTTAACTTAACGTATTGAGAGTAATTAATTTAGCACCTGATTTTTGCATTTCGAGTAAGGCATTCTGGCTATCTTGCGCTGATAAATTCACACCACGACAGCCATCGGTTAGCACATCAACCAGATAACCCAATGTTAGGGCATCAAGCACTGTAAATTTAACGCAATAATCTGTCGCAATGCCCATTACGATTAAGTGTGTGATTTGCTGCTGTTGTAGCCATTGATGTAAACGTGTTTGAGTGACTTGGTCATTATCAAAAAAGGCACTATAGCTATCAACTTGATGATTTTCACCTTTAGTAAAAATTTCATCAATGGCTTGTATGTTTAACTCAGGATGAAAGTCTGAGCCTATTTCGCCTTGCACACAATGAACCGGCCACCAAACTTGTGGAATACCATTTAAGTCACCAATATCGCCAATTTGAGTACCTGAATTATCGGCAAAACTTAAATGTGTCGCGGGGTGCCAATCTTGGCTTGCAATAATTTTGATATTATTTTTTAGGCAGATATCAATCGCCTTATTGGCGGTATCGATGACTTTTTCGCTCTCTTGAACAGCTAATGCGCCGCCTGAACAAAAATCATTCTGTAAATCGACTAATAATAAGGCTGATTTCATTACGCTCTCAGTTCCTATATTGATTTATAGTGCTATTCATCTGCATAGCTTAGCTCACCGCGTAAATTATTTTGCATTAATTCACGGATATGTGATGAGGTATAATCTTGGCTAAGTAAATAATGTAATTTACTTAATGCGGCCTCAAATGTCATGTCATAGCCGCTAATTACACCAGCTTCTGCAAGGGCATGACCAGTTGCGTAGCCTTCCATATTAACTCTGCCAGAAATACACTGGGTCAAATTCACCACGATAATACCGCGATTAGTGGCTTCACGTAAGATGCGCAATAGCTCAGGCTGTTGTGGTGCATTACCGATACCATATGAGCGCAAAATCAATGCTTTTACTGGCTGTTGTAATATGTTTCGGACGATATCTATCGATAAGCCTGGGTAAAGTGTAACAACGCCTATCGGTTGTGGGGTGATGCGGTGCGTTTTCAATTCACCGATACCAATAGGTGCCGGGCACGTATTGTATGAGCGAATATGAATACCTGCTTCCATTAGTGGTGTGCAGTTAGGAGAACTAAATGCATCGAAACCATCCGCATGCGCTTTTACGGTTCGGTTTCCACGATAAAGCTTATTATTAAAAAATAATCCGACTTCATTGACTGGATAATTCGCGGCTAAATATAGCGCATTTAATAGGTTAGTTTGACCGTCGGAGCGTAATGCTTCTAATGGTATTTGTGACCCTGTCACAATAATCGGCTTCTTTAAGTTTTCAAACATAAAAGACAGAGCAGAAGCCGTAAATGCCATAGTATCAGTACCGTGTAGGATCACGAAGCCATCATATTGGTGATAGTTATGACTAATATCATCAGCAATATATTGCCAATCTTCAGGGGTAATATCGGATGAATCGATTAGTGGCTGAAGTTCTCGGATCGTAAACTCAGGCATTTCACTGCGATGGAATTCAGGCATTTTAGCTAATTGGGCTTGTAAATGGCCAGAAACGGGGATGTAGCCTTGAGCTGAGTGGCTCATTCCGATGGTGCCGCCAGTGTAGACAACATAAATCGATTTCTTCTGCATCTTTTTACCTAATCTTTTACCTAAGTCATGTACAGATAAGTTCAAATAAATCATGAACTGGATGTCAGGGATTTTGACTTATTTAATTGGGATTATCTACGGATAAAATAATATTTTATAGATTGATATACAGATACGGTGCTGTAACTCTAGATAAATCCCCCTCATTTGATTGAGGGGGCAATATTTAGTTAATGTCAGCGCAGTTCAGGCAAAATGCATATCGATTTTGTGGATCATTCATTTTTAAAAAGAATTGTGCTTGTTGGCGGATATCAGTTGCAACGGCAGGAGGCAAGAACGCTTGCAACATATCGGGCATCACGGCCTGTACATTTGTGGTTAGCTCAAGGAGGAGTTGATCCATAAATGAAAGCTCAGGCGACATCCAATCGAGTTCAACGGAATCAAGTTTGGCAAGCTCAGCGGCTTTTGATACAGCATCATCAAAGTCTCCGAGTTCATCAACTAAACCATTTTTTAAAGCATCTTGACCAACCCATACACGACCTTGTGCAATTTTATCTATTTCCGCTGGTGTTTTATGACGAGATTTAGCCACTAAGCCAATAAATGTTTCATAGCCATTTTCGATAGTTAATTGCATCATGTCTGAAAACTGAGGAGTGATACCTTTTGTTAGTGAAAGGTCTGCGAGTGGTGAAGTTGATACACCATCAGTATAGACACCGATAGTTTCTAAGGTATTTTCGAATGTGTTGATCACACCAAAGATCCCAATAGAGCCGGTAAGTGTGCTTGGGCTAGCAATAATGTAATTGGCAGGGGTTGATACCCAATAGCCTCCAGATGCAGCCATTCCTCCCATAGACACAACTATAGGTTTACCTGCTGCGCGGACAGAGGCTAATTCACTGCGGATTAAATCTGAGGCACTGACACTTCCGCCTGGGCTATTTACACGTAAAATAATGGCTTTAATGTTGTCATCAAGTCGAGCATCACGAATTTGTGAAGCAATAGTATCGCCGCCTGCGATCCCAGCTGTTTGAGGCCCATCCATAATGGCACCTTGTACAACAATAACGGCAATATTACCCGTTTTATTTGTTGAAGTATCAGCCGTTTGAACCGAATAATCATAGATACTAATGCTGTTAAATTGCTTATCCTCTTTATTCCAACCAAAGTGTTTAGTCAAAATATTTTCAGATTCTTCATGGGTGTAAATTTTATCTACTAATTTTTGTTTTAGTGCATATTGTGCACTACTACCTTTATTGGCACGTAACTGATTCAGTATCTCATCGGCACCCGGAAAAATTTGTTTATCCGTTGTATTCCTGTTGGTTGCTAAGGCCGAAAGATAATTGTTCCATAATGCATTTAACCACTGTTGGTTTGCTTCACGTGCTTCAGGTGACATATTGTCACGCATCATAGGCTCAACGGCTGATTTATATGTGCCAACACGAAAAATATGACTGCTAACTTTTAAGGTTTCTAGTAGCGATTTATAATAAATACTGTTGGTAGAAAAGCCCAAGACACTCACAGAACCTTGAGGTGATAGATAAATATCATCAGCAAAACTGGCTAAATAATATTGAGGTTGGCTAAAATTATCACCGATGGCGTAAACAGGTTTACCCGAGGCTTTGAATTCTTTAATCGCTTTGCCAATATAAGCAAGAGATGGTTGATCTGCACTGACTAAGTTATCTAAACGCAGTACCATACCAGTGATCCTGTCGTCAGTTTCTGCATTACGTATGGCATCTACAATATCAAATAGTGAATTTTCCTGCATACGACTATTTGATGTGCCAAGAAGTTCTCTACTCATTCGCCCAAAAGGGTCGGGCGCTGAAACTTGATCAACAATAACACCTTGAAGATCGACGTAAAGTGCACCAAAATAATTTTTTTCGGGTTTAGAATCAGATTGATATAATACAACTGAACCTATTACCACAAAGAACAACACAATAAAAATAGTGTTGAATACGAGTTCCCTAATAAAATTCAGTATTCGCCAGCTAAATTTAAAGACGGTGGCGATAATTTCCCATATTTGGCGCATAACTTCTCCAGAACGTAATCGATACAGTTTTGTATGTTTAATAATACAGTTGTACGTAAATCAAACACATTATTATTCATAACAAAACGGTTATGAGAGAGGTACAATGTGATGATTATATTTTTCAATACATACAAATGATACAATTCAATGAATTAATAAAGTAATTGGTACACACTTTTGCTGATACGAGCCACTTAGTCAATGATATCAGATGGATTAAGTTTCACGGACAGCAACAAATAACAAATATATAAAGTGAGTATGATTCCTCGTTTAAACGACTATCATATCAGTTTACGCTTAATCGGAGACGAAAATGGATGCTTTAACCCTTTTGTTGAATCGCCGTTCAGCTTCAAGGCTGACAACACCAGCCCCACAAGGTGAAGAACTAGAAAATATACTCGCGGCGGGGATGAGAGCCCCTGATCATGGTTCATTGCGACCGTGGCATTTTATAGTGATGCAAAATGAAGGGATCGCAAAATTTAGTCAACTCCTTGAAAAAGCTGCAATAGACGGGAAATTAGGTGCTGAAGTGGAAGAAAAAGCACGTAATGCACCTTTTCGTGCACCGCTAATTATAACAGTTATTGCTAAAGTTCAAGATCATCCTAAAGTACCGCAATGGGAACAAATAGTGGCAGCAAGCTGCGCGGTACAAGCTATGCAAATGGCTGCTGTTGCTCAAGGATTTGGTGGTATTTGGCGTTCTGGCTCATGGACTGAGGATACTGTTGTTCGCGAAGGTTTGGGTTGTGAAGAAAATGACCATATTGTGGGTTTTCTGTATTTAGGAACACCTGAACTAAAAGCACCAGTTAAAGTTCAACGTCCTGATATGACAGGTTTTGTAACGCATTTTTAAAGAGATTAAAATGACTGAAAAAATTAGATTAACGCAATACAGCCATGGTGCTGGTTGTGGATGTAAAATTGCGCCAAAAGTGCTTGAACAAATTCTACATACAGAGCAAGCCAAATTTCATGATCCACATTTGTTAGTGGGCAATGAAACAAAAGATGATGCTGCAGTTTATGATTTAGGTAATGGGATTGGTATCATCAGTACGACTGACTTTTTTATGCCGATTGTTGATTCACCTTTTGAATTTGGTCGTATTGCGGCAACAAATGCAATTAGTGATATTTTTGCAATGGGTGGTAAACCGATTATGGCGATTGCCATTTTAGGTTGGCCAATTGCGAAGTTACCACCGGAAGTTGCCCGTGAAGTGATTGAGGGTGGTCGCGCAGCTTGTGCTGATGCAGGGATCTCATTGGCGGGTGGACATTCGATTGATGCACCAGAACCTATTTTTGGTTTAGCTGTGACTGGCGTGGTGAATACTGCTTATGTGAAGAAAAATAGTGCGGCTACAGCCGATTGCGAGCTATTTTTAACCAAACCACTCGGGATTGGTATTCTGACCACCGCTGAGAAAAAAGGCGTTTTATCACCTGAACATCAAAACCTTGCATCTGAAACAATGTGCCAATTAAATAAATTAGGTGCAGTGATTGCCCCGCTTGATGGTGTTACTGCGATGACTGACGTGACGGGATTTGGACTATTAGGTCATTTAAGTGAAATTTGTGAAGGCTCTGGTGTTCGTGCACAAATTTCATTTAGTAAAGTACCTAAACTTGCGGATGTAGAAAAATATATTGAAGCGGGTTGTGTGCCAGGCGGAACTCAACGTAATTTTGATAGTTATGGTCATCTTATTGCACCAATGACCGATTTACAGCGTAAATTACTTTGTGACCCACAAACTTCAGGTGGATTACTGATTGCAGTGAAACCTACAGAAATAGCTAAAATTAAAGACATTGCACAGCAGCAGGGTGTTTTGTTACAGTCTATCGGTAAATTATTACCCCATAGGGACAATGGACCTTTAATTGAAGTGATAGATTAATTCATGCGTTTGTTTATTGCGGAAAAGCCCAGCCTTGCTAGGGCAATTGCGGATGTATTACCAAAACCTCATAAACGGGGCGATGGTTTTATTCAATGTGGTGATGGTCAAACAGTGACATGGTGTATTGGCCATCTATTAGAGCAAGCTGAGCCGGACGCTTATGAGCCGCGCTACGCCCGTTGGAATTTACAAGATTTGCCAATTATCCCGGATAAATGGCTATTAAAACCGCGGCCCTCAGTAACCAAACAACTGAAAACAATTGAAGTGCTATTAAAGCAAGCAACTGTCATTATCCACGCAGGAGACCCTGATAGAGAAGGACAGTTGCTGGTAGATGAAGTTCTCGATTTTTTAAAGCTACCCGATGAAAAAAGAAAGACAGTTAAACGTTGTCTGATTAATGACCTTAATCCACAGGCCGTAGAAAGAGCAATAGAGCGATTAAGAGAAAACCGTGACTTTATCCCTTTGTGTGTATCAGCATTAGCTAGAGCGCGTGCTGATTGGCTTTACGGTATTAATATGACTCGAGCCTATACATTATTAGGCCAACGAGGTGGCTATCAAGGTGTTCTTTCAGTTGGGCGTGTCCAAACTCCGATTTTGGGGCTGGTCGTTCGACGTGACGAAGAAATAGAAAATTTTATTTCCAAAGATTATTTTGAAGTTAAAGCGCATATAGTGACACCATTGGATGAACGCTTTGTGGCAACATGGCAGCCAAGTGAATCTTGTCTCGACTATCAAGATGAAGAAGGTCGCTTATTTCATCGTCCATTAGCTGAGCATGTTATTGCACGCATTGAAGGTAAACCTGCGATTGTCACGCAATATCAAGATAAACGTGAATCTGAAATCGCGCCGTTACCATTTTCTCTTTCTGCGTTGCAGATTGAAGCGGCTAAAAAATTTGGCTTAAGCGCTCAGGAAGTCCTCGATATTTGTCAGCGCCTATATGAAACCCATAAGCTTATTACCTATCCGCGTTCTGATAGTCGATACTTACCCGATGAGCATTTTGCTGGGCGTCATTCTGTGCTTAATGCCATTGCAGTGCATCAACCTGAGCTTACTGAGTTTGAATTACCTGAATTAGACAAAAAAAATCGTTGTTGGGACGACAAAAAGGTCGATGCCCACCATGCGATTATTCCTACGGCTAAAACATCTGCTACGAAGCTAACAGAACATGAAGCTAATATTTATCAGTTAGTCGCTCGTCAATATATTATTCAATTTATGTCTGATGCCGTTTATCGAAAATGCACAATCGATTTAGAAATCGAAAACGGTAAATTTAATGCTAAAGCACGGTTTCTTGCAGAGGCGGGTTGGCGAGTCGTACTTGGTGGTAAAGAGCGCGATGCAGAAAATGATGGAATGCCATTACCTGTTGTGAGTAAAGGTGATGAGCTATTGTGTGAGAAGGGGGAAGTGATTGAGAGACAAACTCAGCCACCTAGACCTTTTACTGATGCAACATTGCTGTCGGCTATGACTGGTATTGCTCGATTTGTTCAAGACAAAGCATTAAAAAAAGTATTGCGTGAAACGGATGGTTTGGGAACGGAAGCGACTCGAGCGGGTATTATTGATTTACTATTCAAAAGACAGTTTTTGTTTAAAAAAGGTCGAAATATTCACTCTTCTCCTGCTGGTAGAGCGTTAATTCATGTGCTACCCGATATGGCGACATTGCCAGATATGACTGCTCAGTGGGAATCTCGACTAACTCAAATTAGTGAGAAACAAACCCGTTACGATGATTTTATGCAACCACTAAGCCAAACACTGATTCAACTGATACATCAGGCCCGTCAATATACAAATTTGCGTGCTTTTAGAGAGTTACCACCGGTTGCAGCAAGCAAAGGCACTAAAAAAGTCACTAAAGTCAAAAGTGATAAAAAAAGTAAAAAGAAAAGTGATTAAAATTGAATAATTAAATTTAAAAAGGAGCCAATGGCTCCTTTTTTGTATTTCTACAAGCATGAACTTATTTTGTTAAATTAAACTCAGCCCAAACTGGTGCATGATCAGACGGTTTTTCCATTCCTCGAATTTCATAATCAATACCGGTTTCAGTGCACTGTTCGGCAAGCTTTTTAGACGCTAGAAGTAAATCTATTCGTAAGCCACGGTTATCGTCAAAACCTTTAGAGCGGTAATCAAACCATGAATAACAATCTGATACATTAGGGTTTTTAGCGCGATAAGTATCGACTAATCCCCAATTCATGAGTCTATCAAGCCATTCACGCTCTTCTGGCAGAAATGAACATTTCCCTGTTTTTAACCAGCGTTTACGATTGACTTCACCAATACCAATATCTAGGTCGGTATGGCTAATATTCAAATCACCCATAATAAGAAGTTGAGAGTCTTCAGTTTGTGTAGTGGTAATGTAGTCTTGTAAGTCGCGATAGAATTTTTCTTTTGCTGGAAATTTAGTCGGGTGGTCGCGACTTTCACCTTGAGGGAAGTAACCGTTAACAATTGTCAATAAGCCTTGGTTTGTTTCGATATCTGCCATGATGATACGACGCTGAGCATCTTCATCATCGGTAGGAAAGCCTTTCCTTACGGCAATAGGTTCATTTTTTAATAGTAATGCGACTCCATAATGGCCTTTTTGTCCGTGATGGTAAACATGGTAGCCAAGTTTACCGACTTCTTCATGAGGAAACATATCATCATGGACTTTAATCTCTTGTAGGCCTATCACTTCAGGTTGATGTTTTTCAATGATAGCAGCAAGTTGGTGGGGGCGAGCTCTTAGGCCATTAATGTTAAAGGAGATGAATTTCATGATCATTGTACCTATTATTTTTTAGTTATCACTTTAGCTGATTCTACCAGAGGATAAGAATAGTGTAACTATCAAATATATTTTTATAGAGTAATTTATAATTTATTAGACAAATTTAAATTTGATTAAATATAAAATGTTTATTCTTAATTAAAAAATAATTATTAATATTATGATTAATAATTATTTTTTTCATTTAAAGTCAATTGGTTATTTGTATTTTAATGTGATTTAATAGTGGAGTCATAAAAAATAATCAAATGAAACAATATTATATATTGCTTTGCTATGTTGGAAAATATAAAAATACTTTTAAGAAATATTGTTATTCATTTAATGAAAATTTAAATTTAATTTTTAATTAGATGTTTAAGATTATGGACTGACTTACAAATGATTGTTTTAAAAATAATCATGTTAGTTAATATTTTAATAAATAGTGGGGTCATAGATATGTTCTTTTCAAGAAAATTAGAGGCGTTTATGGCAGTTGTCGAAAATGGCTCGCTAAGCAAGGCGGCAAGGGTGATGAACCGCACGACGCCACCTATCGCTAAATCAATAAAAGATTTTGAAACTAGCCTAGGTAAGCGACTTTTTAAACGAGAAAAATTTGGAATGACATTAACTAAGGATGGCCAGGAGCTTTATAACGATCTTAGGGATTTATACTTACAAGAAAAAGAAATAACAAAAAAACATTTTTCTGGATATGTTGTCAATGAAGCTAATATTTATTATGACTGGGGTAAGGAAAATCATTTAATTAATCTTTATCAGGCAGCTCATCAAAATAATGTTCAAGTTAACATTCTAAGGTTTAATTATGATGAGGTGGATGAAATTATTGATTATGATGGTAACACCCTAATTTTAAGCTCAGAGCTCGTTATTAGCGAACGTTTTTCTTTACAGCGGAAAATAGAAAACTCACCACTAGGAATATATTGTAGAAAAGAACTGTATGAAAAATTTAATTCTAACGTGACTGAATTACTACAAAAAAGTACATGGTTATGTGACCCTGCTTTTTATAAAAGCGCCTTGATGGCAGATTTACTTGCAAAAGTCGAAACGACAGATAGTAAATCAAGTATTAGGCAAATGGATAATATTGGGTGTTGTCAGAGTTTTATACAGGATGGTGATTTTATTGGGATTATTGATCATTACCCTGAAGATGAGCTAAATGATAAATCTTTAATTTACTTATCATTGAATCGCATGTTAGAGCTAAGTAACTGCTATATCTATAAATCTAAGGCACATTCAAGTGTTTTAAATCGTTTTATGGGAGTTGTTGACAGTTTAGGTAAAAAACAATCTTAGATGGTGGTGGGAGAAGGATTCGAACCTTCGAAGTCGATGACGGCAGATTTACAGTCTGCTCCCTTTGGCCGCTTGGGTATCCCACCAGATTTTGAATTGCTGTAATCGTTCTCAGCGGGCGGCATCATATCAAATGACGCGCCCCTGTAAAGTATTAATTATAAAAAAAGATCTAAATGCTGTTTTTTTATTCTTTATGTTTGTAAAAACAACAAATTAACACAGTTACGGTTATAGATGAGTGTTTTATGAAAAACGATTATATTTAAATATCACTTTCTATAAAGTGACTTGTTGAGATCCTCATGACAGATAAAAGCCATGCTATTAATTGTCATGTGACTTTATAAAAGCATGGCTTTAAAAACAACGAACTTATAAAAGAACAAATTTATAAAATAATGGTCCGGTTGCCATAAACAAATACACGCTGAGACAATACCCAAGATAGGGCATGGCTGAGTACGTTTTTCTCAACATCACGCCCTGCACGCATCATATCATCGGCAGAAAACGTATGATCAATGTTAATCACGTTTTGAGTGATGATTGGGCCTTCGTCAAGGCTATCATTTACAAAATGTGCCGTTGCACCAATAATTTTCACACCGCGCTCATAGGCTTGATGGTATGGGCGAGCACCAATAAAGGCAGGTAAGAATGAATGGTGAATATTGATAATTTGATTTGGATAATGTTGTACAAACTCAGGAGTTAATACGCGCATATATTTTGCTAATACAACATAATCAGGCTGATATTGATCAATTTGAGCCGTCATTTTTTCGTCGTGCTGTTCACGCGTTAAGCCTTCATGGCTAATATGATGGAAAGGAATACCAAATTGCTCGACTAAATTTTTTAACGTTTCATGGTTGCCGATAACCGCTGCAATTTCTACGTCTAAGCCATCGTAAGCACTTTTCATCAGTAAATCGCCAAGACAGTGCGCTTCTTTCGTCACCATAACGACAATGCGGCGACGCCCAGATGAATTCAATTCACGTATTGAACCCTTAGGTAGAGCATCGTCAAGATCTGCTAGAAGGGTTTCATCATTAAAGATCCCCTCAAGTTCAGTTCTCATGAAAAAGCGGCCGGTCAGATGATCGACAAATTCATTATTCTGAACGATATTAAGTTGGTGCTTATAGCAAATATTGGTAATTTTGGCGATAAGTCCTTTCGCGTCAGGGCAAATCGTCCTGAGAATTTTTTTTTGTACATTTTTGTGTTGCATGAAGCTGTCTAATCCTTAACTAGCAAAAGTCTAACTATTTAATGGGTAAACAAAAATAGTAGACCAATGGCAAACTGTGCACTTAACGAATTTTGATAAAACATATCACTAACTATCGCAGCACTTTTTAAATTTTTTACCTGAACCGCAAGGACACGGATCATTGCGGCTTACTTTCGGTGTAGTGCCATCTATGTAATACCAACGCGTATTAGTGCGAAGAAAACGGGAACGTTCATGAATAAGTTGTTTATCATCAGCTTTTTCATCAATAAAGCAAGCCGAAAATTCGACATATGCCTCATCTGAATTTTTAGCATAAGAAGAACTAATAACATGAAGGCCTAACCATTGGGTCGATTCAAAGCTCTTAATTATCTCTTTGCGAAAATTTTGAGCCTTAGAATCAGGATGCCAAGTGTTAATGAGGTAGTCTGCATTTTTGCAAACATAAGCGCTATATCTTGAGCGCATTAATTGCTCAGGTGTCTCAGGTATCGCATTACCGAGCAAGAAAGGTTCACAACAGTGGCTAAACTCTTGTTGATTCCCACAAGGGCAAATATTTTTAAGTAATAGATTCATTTTTTCTCGATAAAAATAAGTATACGGTGCAAAAATCACTATACTTTAAAAATGGGTAGATAATGATTTTGTTGGATGAATAATAGCATTGTTAATTAAACCAGGTTTGAGTAGTTGTAGGTGGGTGAATGATGATAAATAAAAAAATACTCATAATTGAAGATGAAAAAGTTTTTCGAAGCATTTTAGGGGATTACCTTAAAAATATAGGCACGCAGGTTTATACTGCCGACAATGGTGAAATGGCCATAGAGCTACTGACTGCCCATAATATCGCCCCTGATATTATTTTATGTGACTTAAATATGCCTATCATGAATGGCGAGGCGTTCATGATAGAGCTCGTGAATAGGGAAATAAATATCCCGGTTATTGTTATTTCTGCAACCACGGATTTCACTCAACTGGATAGAATGTTTCGTCTGGGAGCGAAAGATGCATTGCTTAAACCAATAAAAAATCTAGATGAGGTTAAGAAAACTATCCATCGCGCATTGTATCCTGAACAATACAATACCGCGTTTTTGGCTGAGGGGGAATTGCAAAATATATCGAGCTTATTAGAAAATGATGAGTACGATATAATGCCAGTATTAAGGCAGTTACAGCCACCAGTGAGCCAGATTATAAATAATTATAGGATTAATTATCGACAATTGAATGAAGCGAATCGATTTGGTTTATTACTCGATTTAGCTGCGTTGTCAGATAGTCAAATCGGCTTTTATTGTATAGATACGGAACGATCCCCTCATGAGGGGGTTATGGCTGCGTTTTTGATCCGCGTGGTGTTTAATGACTTATTAAAGAGTGCTGTGAGCCATCCAGATAAAAAATTGCCAAAAATTGATAAGATAATTAATCAAATAAATTATTTACTTGAAGACTCTGGATTTAATGGGCAATTTCCACTTTTATTGGGTTACTTTAATACGAAGAACAAGTCTATCATATTGGCTAGTGCAGGCCTTGAAGCTGAAGTGACAACAGAAAAAGGGAATTTTAACTTAGCACGAAGTATTCCTTTAGGAACTTTGACTTTTTATCAATCAAATCAGCTCGACATTAAGGGGTCTGAGTGGCAATGTTTAATTCGTAATAATAGTCAAAAAATTAAACTGATGTTTAGCCCACAAACTTAAACCAAGCTTAACATTATTATTCAAATATCATTAAAAACAGCTAATCAGACTCATCGCTATTTATTCAAAGTTGATTCCTGATATACTTCCGCGCACTGAAAATGCACAGCTATATATTTCTGAAATATTAGGCGCAGGTGCTTAGGAAATTTCTGGAGCTTCGATAAATGATAAAACGTAAAGTGCGTAAGGCGGTAATCCCTGTTGCTGGATTAGGTACTCGCATGCTTCCTGCAACTAAGGCTATTCCAAAGGAAATGTTGCCAATTGTTGACAAACCACTTATTCAATATGTTGTTAATGAGTGTATTGCAGCAGGCATCAATGAAATAGTATTAGTGACACATTCATCAAAAAACTCGATTGAAAATCATTTTGATACTAGTTTTGAACTTGAAGCGATTTTAGAGGCTCGTGTTAAACGTCAACTACTTGATGAAGTGCAATCTATTTGCCCAAGGCATGTGACAATTATGCAAACTCGCCAAGGTATTGCTAAAGGATTAGGTCACGCTATTTTATGTGCTAAGCCATTAGTGGGTGATGAGCCATTCGTTGTTATTTTACCTGATGTTATTTTAGACCGTTATAGTACTGACCTAACTAAATTCAATCTTAGAGAAATGTTAGATCATTATGAAGAGTCTGGTGCTAGCCAAATACTCGTTGAGCCTGTACCTGAGGACGAGGTTTCTAATTATGGTATTGTTGACTGTAATGGTGAAATATTGCAGCCTGGAGATAGTAAGCCAATCGTCCGTATGGTGGAAAAACCTCGTAAAGATGAAGCACCCTCTAATTTATCTATTGTTGGCCGTTATGTTTTATCTGAAAAGATTTGGGACGCTTTATCTAAAACAACACCTGGCGCTGGTGATGAAATACAATTAACGGATGCTATTACATTAATGATGGCAAACAATGAGCCTGTTGAAGCATACCACTTATGTGGTAAGAGTCATGACTGTGGTAATAAATTAGGTTACATGAAAGCATTTGTCGAATATGGCATACAACATGATACGCTAGGAAAAGATTTTACTCAGTGGGTGAAAGAATTAGCAGATAAATTGAATACATCCGCTACATTGAAATAATATATCTACTCTTTATATTATTAAAGGCCAACACGAAAGTGAAGGCCTTTTTTTGTACATCTAGAATAAGTAAATGAACTCATTTTTATGAGGCAATTAACATTGTTTATTTAGCATAGGTGGGTTATTTTTTTTTGAAAAATCGGACTAAATTCATAAACTCGTTATCTAAAAATATATTTTTAAGTGTGATTGAAATTACATATCTTTACTTTAATCGAGTGACTTATTTTATAAGCCTGTTTTTTAGAGTAACTCAATGGAGTCAGTGAAAACCTAAATATGATGATTAATATAGAGTTATTCTAGATTTATAAGTATGAATGAGTAATTTTAAGAAGGGCTAATATAAATTGTTATATTAGGATTTAAACAAAAACACCCTTTATAAAAAGGGTGTTTAGAATAGATTTTTAGGCTAATTAGATTAAGAAATCATCTAAAGATTTACCTTGTTCTTCAATGGCAACTTTGATTACAGCTGGAGTACGGCCTTGGCCTGTCCAAGTTTTGCTTTCGCCATTTTCATCGATATATTTGTATTTAGCTGGACGTGCAGCACGTTTAGCTCTGGTACTTGTAGTTTTAGTTGAATCCATAGTTTGCAGAAGGTCATTTAAATCTACGCCTTGCTCTAGGATCATTTCACGTACTTTTTCTAATTTACGGTTACGCTCTTCTAATTCAGCGCGAACTTGGCTTTCTTCATCACGACGTTCTTCAACAACGACAGTTAATTTCTCTAGCATTTCTTCTAAAGATTCTAAAGTTACTTCGCGAGCTTGAGCACGAAGAGTACGGATGTTATTTAACGCTTTTAAAGATTCGCTCATTTTCCTGGTCTCAAATTATTTGTTGGTATGTGTATGCTAATAATAGAATGCTATTTTAAATTCTGCAATAGCTAATTTACTTTAGTAGTTTAAAAGTTATCTTTAAAGAATGCAATTTTTTTACAAAAGAAATATAAAGTTTCCGTTGGTTTATATATACAACTATTATCAATAACAGAACTATTGAAAAAAAGGTAATTAGACGAAAGTATCTAAGAACATATTTCTCTTAGTTCTGTAAAAATCATAACGATACATTATGAATTTAGTGAATAAAGTAAGAAGAATTAACTTAAATTTTCTTTTTATGATGAGCTTACTTAGCTATATGTGCCTTAATTTAAACCGCTTATAGTTAATATCAAATTGATTTTATTGCCTATAAGATACACATTTTTAAAAAAGAGATGTTATGTTTACATAAAAATAGTTAAATTTTCAATAAGTAGGGCACTCTGTTATCCTTGTTGTTAATTTAATAGTGCTTTTTATGATAAAATTATTAGGCATATTATTCTTAAGGAAACAGCTTGATGGCTCAGCTATATTTTTATTATTCAGCGATGAACGCTGGAAAATCGACTTCATTACTACAATCATCGTATAACTATAACGAACGCGGGATGCGTACGGTTATTTTTACTGCTGAGATAGACAATCGATTTGATAAAGGGAAAGTATCATCACGTATAGGACTATCAGCTGAAGCATTGTTATATACACCGATAACCAATATGGCTGATGTTATCAATAATGAAAATAGTATTCAAAAAGTACATTGTGTGCTTATTGATGAATGTCAATTTCTCACAAAAAAACAAGTAGAAGAATTATGTCATATAGTCGATAATACGGATATTCCTGTTTTATGTTATGGATTACGGACAGATTTTTCAGGATTATTATTTGAGGGTAGTCAATATTTGTTAGCTTGGGCCGATAAATTAGTTGAGCTTAAAACGGTTTGTTATTGTGGGCGTAAAGCAAATAAAGTATTAAGAATTGGTAGTGATGGTATTGCTATGTATGAAGGCGCACAGGTCGATATAGGCGGAAATGAAAAGTATATATCGGTATGTCGCAAACACTACTCAGAAGCCATTGAGCAGGCCAAATTAATGAATAGTGGAGTAATACCTAAAAAGCCAATTCATTTTAGTTAAGAGCAGGGCAAGCCTAAACTAGCTTAATAGATGAATTGATGCTTACTTCTCTCTTTAAGTGTATTTAAGTGATAAACACTGCATTAATATAGAAGCTAAACAGAATAGACTATTTGTTGTATATCTAAATATGATAAATGTTTAAAACTACTCAAAAGAAAAGGCACTGCAAATAATATGCAGTGCCTTTTTTTATTAACTATTAACTATTTTTTAGTGCTTTTCTTTTCTGCTTTTGGTGCTTCAGCAGGGGCTACAATTTCTTCTGAAAATTCACGGCCATAGAATGAGTCTAATAAGATCTGTTTAATTTCCGAGATTAACGGGTAGCGTGGGTTTGCACCTGTACATTGGTCATCGAATGCATCTTCCGATAGCTTGTCTATTTTCGCTAAGAAATCAGCTTCAGTAACACCAGCTTCACGTATAGATTTAGGAATACCTAAATCTGCTTTAATTTCGTCTAACCATGCTAATAGTCTTTGTATTTTAGCCGCAGTACGGTCACCTGATTTACTTAATCCCAGATGATCGGCAATTTCAGCATATTGACGATGAGCGTGAGGACGGTCGTATTGGCTAAATGCAGTTTGTTTTGTTGGGTTTTCATTTGCATTGAAACGAATTACATTACAAATCAACAATGCGTTTGCCAAACCATGTGGAATATGGAATTCAGAACCAAGTTTATGAGCCATTGAGTGGCATACGCCTAAGAATGCGTTAGCAAATGCAATACCAGCAAGGGTTGCTGCATTATGTACGCGCTCTCTTGCTACAGGGTTCTTAGCACCTTCATGATAACTTGCTGGCAAGTATTCTTTTAATAAACTTAAAGCTTGAAGCGCTTGCCCATCAGTAAATTCACTTGCTAAAACAGAAACATAAGCTTCTAGTGCGTGAGTGACGGCATCAAGACCACCGAAAGCGGTCAATGACTTAGGCATATCCATGACTAAATTAGCATCCACAATGGCCATGTTTGGTGTTAATGCGTAATCAGCAAGTGGATATTTTTGGCCTGTTTTGTCATCTGTCACTACGGCAAATGGTGTCACTTCAGAACCTGTACCTGATGTCGTTGTGATTGCAACTAGTTTTGCTTTTACACCCATTTTAGGGAAACGGTGAATACGTTTACGGATATCCATAAAGCGTAATGCCAATTCTTCAAAATGAGTTTCTGGATGCTCGTACATTACCCACATAATTTTCGCTGCATCCATTGGTGAACCACCACCTAATGCAATAATCACATCGGGTTGGAATGCATTCATCTGCGCTGCACCTTTACGGACAACAGACAAAGTAGGGTCAGCTTCAACTTCGAAAAACACATCTGTTTCGATATGATGTTTTTTCAGAACGTTAACGACTTCATCCACATAGCCATTATTAAACAAGTAGCTATCCGTTACGATGAGTACGCGTTTTGCACCGTCAGTCGCAATTTCTTCAAGAGCAATAGGTAAACAACCACGGCGGAAGTAAATTGAGTTAGGAAGTTTATGCCATAACATGTTTTCAGCTCTTTTCGCCACAGTTTTTGTGTTAATTAGGTGTTTTGGTCCAACGTTTTCTGAGATGGAGTTACCCCCCCAAGAACCGCAACCTAGCGTTAGAGATGGTGCTAATTTAAAGTTGTACAGATCACCAATACCACCTTGGGATGCAGGGGTATTGATTAAGATACGAGCGGTTTTCATTTTGTCGCCAAAATAATTAACGCGAGCATGTTGATTGTCTTGATCTGTATAAAGGCATGAAGTGTGGCCTATACCGCCCATTTCTACCAATTGTTCAGCTTTTTCAACAGCATCTTCAAAATTCTTACCGCGATACATAGCTAAAAGAGGCGATAATTTTTCGTGAGCGAAAGGTTCTGAATCATCAATGACTTTAACTTCACCAATTAGGATTTTAGTGGTCACTGGAACGGTGATACCAGCCATTTCTGCAATTTTATAGGCAGGCTGACCAACGATAGCTGCATTTAAGTTGCCATTTTTTAAGATGATATCTTGAATGGCCTTAAGTTCTTTACCTTGGAGTAGGTAGCCGCCATGTTTAGAAAAACGTTCACGGACTTGGTTATAAATTTCATCAACAACAACGACAGATTGCTCTGAGGCACAAATAACGCCATTATCAAATGTTTTAGACATTAAAATAGAGGCAACTGCGCGCTTAATATCGGCTGTTTCATCGATAACGACTGGTGTATTACCTGCACCAACACCAATTGCAGGTTTTCCTGAGCTGTAAGCCGCTTTAACCATTCCAGGACCACCTGTCGCTAAGATCAGGTTAATGTCAGTGTGGTGCATTAATGCATTTGAAAGTTCAACCGTCGGTGCATCTATCCAACCAATAATATCTTTTGGTGCCCCAGCTTCAATTGCTGCTTTTAAGACGATTTCAGCTGCACGATTAGTTGCATTTTTAGCACGTGGATGTGGTGAGAAAATAATGGCATTACGCGTTTTTAAGCTAATCAGTGATTTAAAGATAGCAGTAGAGGTTGGGTTTGTTGTTGGGACAATACCACAGATGATTCCAATAGGTTCAGCAATAGTAATAGTGCCAAATGTTGGATCTTCAGAGAGCACGCCACAGGTTTTCTCATCTTTGTATGCGTTATAGATATACTCTGAAGCGAAGTGGTTTTTAATCACTTTATCTTCAACAATACCCATTCCTGATTCTTCGACTGCGAGCTTCGCTAATGGGATACGCGCATCTGCGGCAGCAAGTGCAGCAGCGCGAAAAATTCTATCCACTTTTTCTTGAGAAAAGCCTGCGAATTCACGTTGAGCTTTTTTGACACGAGCAACGAGTTCATTGAGTTCGGTAACGTTAGTTACGGACATATAGATTACTCCTGATAAATGTTAAATTTTTAAGCCAATGAGCAATGCATCTATAAATACTGTAGTAATAAGACTAGCCGGAAAGAAAAGTATAGATAGTTTTATTAATATTTCAGCTCGTTACTGCTAATTGGCTTAAAAATCTGTTTAAAATTGAATGAAATGATCTGTTATCTGCAAGGTAGTGTCTCTATCAGTTGGTAACAGGTTAGCAAATTAGTAATTAAATAAAGTGATCTTAATCACAAAAAATGCAAGCTGACACCTTTCAGCATGAATATTTCGGCTTAAGTTAAATTGATGATGAATATTTATTAATAAATTTACCTTTATGGTCGGATAGAAGGTGAATTTCAAAACTTTTTACAATTTTTAAGTTACAAAAATAAGTCACCATTAAAAGGAAGATAAAAAGTAACATAATCAAATTAAAGGAAATCATGGTTTGTTCAAGGAATTTAATTGTATCAATGATAAGATTAGCAATAGGTGAAATCTCTCGAATGAGAATCTTGTAAGGATATGAATGGGTGAGCGCAACATTACTGGATTTATCGGGCTATATTAAGTTTTTTATTGGTCTATTTGCGTTAGTAAACCCAGTAGGAATTCTACCGGTGTTTATTAGTATGACTAACTATCAAGGTATTGCGGGAAGGAATAAAACAAATACGGTCGCTAATTCTTCAGTAGCGATTATTCTTTGTATTTCTTTATTAGTGGGTGACTCAATACTTGCACTCTTTGGTATTTCGATAGATTCGTTTCGTATTGCGGGTGGAATACTCATTGTAACGATCGCGATGTCGATGATCAGCGGAAAAATAGGTGAAGATAAACAAAATAAACAAGAAAAAACAGAAACCGCCGTTCGCGACAGTATCGGAGTGGTACCTTTGGCATTACCACTTATGGCAGGACCTGGTGCAATCAGTTCTTGTATTGTCTGGTCTTCTCGATGGAATGGATGGCAGAATTTTATCGGTTTAGCGATTACGAGTATATTTTTTGCTTTTTGTTGTTGGTTATTGTTTCGTTCAGCATCTTTACTTGTTCGTTATCTTGGGCAAACAGGTATTAACGTTGTGACTCGTATTATGGGTTTACTGCTTATGTCATTAGGTATTGAATTCATTGTCACTGGTGTGAAAGCGATATTTCCTGGTTTACTCTAATTTTTATATTCTTCTATTCAAAATAGCCGGCTAAACCTAGGCGGCTATCCAACCTCTAATCTCATTTACTTTTAAAAAATCAAAGTATTACCATTAAAGTGAGCCACTCTTATTATTATTGATATTGTAAGAGGATATTTTAACTGCTTATTTAATAGGCACTTAAAGGTGATTTCGGTAATAAATATTTTTTGTCATTATATGCCGCATTTTTTGCCAAATCAGGCATAAAAAATGTGGAATTGTGAGCTAAGTAAAATTATTCACTATTCTAATTGGTGTTTGTTAATGATATGTTTATATTCACTTTAATGATTATTAAGAAATTATATAAAGAGTCTATCTAACCTATTGTAATTTAATTATATTTATAAAATTAATGGTTGAGGGAAATTTAAGAATAACTTAAGATTTCATTAAATGTTAAGTTAATGTTAATAAATTAATTGTTGAAAGGTAGATATTACTAGCGATATTTTTAGTTTAAAGACTCGTTTTATCAGTTATCTATCTAATAGATAAGATACTATTAACAACTTCAGGGGGATGTAGTGACAAAATCGATAACATATTTGAGCATACTTCCTTTTTTGTTTTTAGCGTTAGAGGCTAAGGCAAATGAACTTACTAAAAATGTATCACCGCAAATAATTACTATTAATAATGGCTCTGAAGTCGTATCCCTTGACCCGCATAAGGTTGAAGGTGTTCCTGAAAGTAATATCATTTTGAACTTATTAGAAGGATTGGTTTATACGGATATCGACGGAAAGTTAACACCTGGAGTCGCTAAAAATTGGGAGAATGATAAATATACGCGTTGGATTTTTACATTAAGAGAAGATGCACGCTGGAGTGATGGGACTCAGGTTATCGCTGAAGATTTTGTTTACAGTTGGCGACGTTTAGCTGATCCAAAGACAGGTTCTCCTTATTCAAGTTATTTACAAAATGCCTATATTGAAAATGCTGCTGAAATATTAAAAGGAGATATGCCAGTTGAATCTCTCGGTGTTAAAGCGTTAGATAATCATCATTTAGAAGTTACATTAAGTCGTCCTGTTCCATATTTTGTGGACATGTTAGGACATACTGCGATGAAACCCGTTAACATGAAAATCATTGAACAGTATGGTGACAAGTGGACCCAACCTCAAAATTTTGTCGGAAATGGCGCTTATTTATTAGATCAATGGATTGTTAATGAACGTATTGTTGTTAAACGCAATCCGCAATATTGGAATAATAAAAATAGTCGAATTAACCAAGCTACCTTTTTATCAATCTCCTCTGAAGTTAGTGATATTAATCGTTACCGTAGTGGTGAAATTGATATTACAAACTCGGCCATTCCTCCCGCACTATTTCAAAAAATGCAGGTAGAAAGACCAAATGAATTATATGTACGCCCATACTTGTGTACTTTCTATTATGAGATTAACAATCAAAAAGCACCATTTAATGACTCAAGGGTGAGGGAAGCAATTAAATTAGGCTTAGACAGAGAAACCATTACAAATAAAATTATTGCGCAAGGACAAACTGTTGCTTACGGTTTTACACCTACTTTTATTAATAATGGTGATTTCGCATTACCTAGTTGGGTTAAATTAAGCCCAGAACAACGATATCAAAAAGCCAAGCTATTGCTAGCCGAAGCCGGATATAATGAAAAAAATCCGCTTAAGTTCTCTCTTTTATATAACACGTCCGATCAAAATAAACAGCAAGCTATTGTTGCAGCTTCTATGTGGAAAAAAAATATTGGAGCACAAGTTATATTACAAAACCAGGAGTGGAAAACATCATTACAAAGTCGGCATGAAGGAAATTATGATGTTGCTCGAGCAACTTGGTGTGCGGATTATAATGAACCTACCTCTTTTTTGAATATGATGTTATCGCAAAATAGTAATAATACGGCGTTTTATAAGAATAAAGGCTTTGATGCACTACTCGAAAAAGCCTTAATAGTGCCAACCCCACTCGAACGTAATCAAATTTATCAACAAGCTGAAGCGCTATTAGATGCCGATTCTGCGATTGTCCCTGTTTATTACCGCGTTAGTGCTCGAATGATAAATCCGACAGTTGGTGGATTTAAAGGTGAAGACCCTCTTGATTATATGGATATTAAGCGGTTATATATAAGAGAAGATGATAAATAACATTTAAATAATTACAAAAAGTGCTTACAAACTTAAGTAAGTAAATACATCAACAACACAATCATAATAATAGTAAGGGAGTAGCTGATACGATGAGTAAATTAATCAATAAAACTCTTGTTGCATTAAGTGTTACTGCTGGACTCATGGCGGGTAGTGTTGCAAGTAGTTTTGCAGCAACAATCCCTGCTGGTGTCGAATTGGCAGAAAAACAACTTTTAGTACGCAATAATGGCTCAGAACCTCAATCACTTGATCCTCATAAAATTGAAGGTGTTCCTGAATCGGCATTAGCAAGAGATCTGCTAGAAGGTATTACAATTGTTGGCCCAAATGGTGAAATCTTACCTGGCTCAGCAACGAGTTGGGAAAATAAAGATTTTACTGAGTGGACATTTAAAATTCGTGAAGATGCAAAATGGTCAAACGGTGACCCTGTTACTGCGCAGGATTTTGTATACAGTTGGCAACGTTTAGCTGATCCAGATACCGCATCACCATATGCAAGCTATTTACAGTACGCCCATTTTCTCAATGTCGATGATGTTATTACCGGTAAGAAAAAACCATCAGAATTAGGCGTTAAAGCGCTTGATGACCATACTTTGGTTATTACGTTAAGTGAGGCAGTGCCTTATATTCCTAAATTGTTAATTCACTCATCCATGTCACCCGTTAATAAAAAAACGATTGAAAAATACGGTGCCAAATGGACCCAACCACAAAATTTTGTCGGAAATGGTGCGTATAAATTAAAAGATTGGACCGTTAATGAACGTATTGTTTTAGAGCGTAGCCCAACTTATTGGGATAATGCGAATACGGTGATAGATCAGGTTACTTTCCTGCCGATCTCTTCTGAAGTTACAGATGTTAACCGCTATCGTAGTGGTGAAATTGATATGACTTATAGCAATTTGCCAATAGAACAATTCAAAAGCTTAAAAGAAAATATGCCGAATGAATTACGTGTAAGTCCATATTTGTGTACTTATTACTATGAAATTAATAATGAAAAACCGCCGTTTAATAATCCGAAAGTGAGAGAGGCGCTGAAGCTTTCAATGGATAGAGATGTGATCACTTATAAAGTGAAGGCGCAAGGTGATATTCCTGCATATGGATTTACTCCTCCCTTTATTTATGGGATGAATGCAGAAAAACCGGAGTGGTATACTAATATGACTCAGGAACAACGTAATGAAAAAGCGAAGCAATTACTGGAAGAGGCTGGGTATAATAAATCGAATCCACTGAAGTTTAATTTGTTATATAACACGTCTGACTTACATAAACGAATTGCTATTGCCGCTGCGTCAATGTGGAAGAAAAATATCGGCGCAGAAGTAAAACTTGAAAATCAGGAATGGAAAACATTCTTAGATAGTCGTCATCAAGGAACTTATGATATTTCCCGAGCAGGTTGGTGTGCAGATTATAACGAACCTTCTTCTTTCTTAAATATGTTACTTTCCTATAGCAGTAATAATACCGTTCACTATAAAAATACTGACTTTGACGCTGTAATGAAAAAAACATTACAAGTTAAGACTGATGAAGAACGTGCCGAATTATATAAGCAAGCTGAGAAATTGCTTGATAAAGACTCCGGAATTGTCCCTCTTTACTATTATGTAAATACTCGTTTAGTTAAACCTTATGTGGGTGGCTATAGTGGTAAAGACCCATTAGATAACCTACATACTAAAGATCTCTATATTATCAAGCACTAGTCATATTAGTCTGGCTCTAATGATGGGCCAGACTTCATTTGACCATTACAGCCTAATAGGCAATAGAAGTAGGAAAGGGCAATGTTTAAATTTATTTTGCGTCGTTTACTTGAAGCAATTCCGACACTTTTGATTCTTATCACCATTTCATTTTTTATGATGCGACTTGCACCTGGAAGTCCTTTTACGGGGGAGAGAAAATTGCCGCCGGAAGTGATGGCAAATATTGAAGCCAAATATCATCTTAATGATCCGATGTATAAGCAATATTTTAATTATCTTGTTCAGCTTTCTAAAGGCGACTTTGGTCCCTCGTTTAAATATAAAGATTACAGTGTTAATGAATTAGTGGCTAAGGCATTTCCGGTATCAGCCAAATTAGGCGCGACTGCTTTTATTGTTGCGGTTTTTTTTGGTGTAACTGCGGGGGTGATTGCTGCACTTAATCAAAATACTAAGTGGGATTTTACAGTCATGGGCTTTGCCATGACGGGGGTTGTCATCCCAAGCTTCGTTGTGGCTCCACTGTTGGTACTTATTTTTGCCATTCACTTAAAATGGCTACCAGGTGGAGGTTGGGATGGTGGTAACGCCACACATATGATTTTACCGATGGTTGCACTTTCGTTAGCATATATTGCGAGTATTTCTCGTATCACTCGTGGTTCTATGATTGAAATTATGCATTCTAATTTCATTCGCACTGCCCGCGCCAAAGGTTTACCGTTAAGAACCATTATTTTACGTCACGCATTAAAGCCTGCATTACTCCCGGTATTGTCATATATGGGGCCTGCATTTGTTGGCATTATTACTGGTTCAATGGTTGTTGAAACTATATTTGGTTTACCGGGGATTGGGCAATTATTTGTTAATGGCGCGTTAAACCGAGATTATTCATTGGTACTGAGTTTGACAATATTAGTGGGTATATTAACGATTGCCTTTAATGCCATCGTTGATGTGTTATATGCCGTTATTGACCCTAAAATTCGTTATTAGACCGGAGACCCACTATGTTATTAAATAAAAAAAATAGTGAAGCTCTGGAGCAATTTACAGAGCAGCTTGATATTGAAGGGCGTAGTCTTTGGCAGGATGCCCGTCGGCGTTTTATTCATAATCGTGCCGCCATTTTTAGTTTATGCATTTTATTTTTAATTACGTTGTTTGTTATTTTTGCCCCGATGTTATCGCCATTTCTTTATGATGATACGGATTGGGAAATGATGTCTATGCCGCCAGATGCAGCAACAGGACATTATTTCGGGACCGATGCATCTGGACGTGATTTACTTGTTCGAGTCGCTATTGGTGGAAGAATTTCATTGATGGTTGGTGTCGCAGCCGCACTCGTGGCTGTTATAGTCGGTACTTTATATGGCTCATTGGCGGGTTATGTCGGCGGCAAAATTGACTCATTGATGATGCGTATTCTTGAAATTCTAAATTCATTTCCTTTTATGTTTTTTGTCATTTTATTAGTCACTTTATTTGGTACCAATATTTTACTGATATTTGTTGCCATCGGTATGGTGTCTTGGCTTGATATGGCACGTATTGTGCGTGGGCAAACATTAAGTCTTAAACGTAAAGAATTTATCGAAGCTGCATTAGTGAGTGGTGTAAGTACTCGACATATTATTTTACGTCATATCGTCCCTAATGTGCTCGGGGTGGTTGTGGTGTATGCATCATTATTAGTGCCAAGTATGATTTTATTTGAATCATTCTTAAGCTTTTTAGGTTTAGGAACTCAAGAGCCGTTAAGTAGTTGGGGAGCATTGCTCAGCGATGGTGCTAATTCAATGGAAGTCACACCTTGGTTACTGCTTATACCTGCGGGATTCTTAGTGATTACATTATTTTGTTTCAATTTTATCGGCGATGGCTTACGTGATGCCCTCGACCCGAAAGATCGTTAAAGGGGATATATATGACAATAATGACATCTAAAAGCCCTCTTTTAACTGTAAAAGATCTCAATGTGACATTTTCTACACAAGATGGTGATGTGACAGCGGTTAATAAACTTAATTTTGAATTAAGTGCAGGAGAGACCCTTGGAATTGTTGGGGAATCGGGCTCAGGTAAATCACAAACGGCATTTGCATTAATGGGATTACTCGCCAAAAATGGCCACATTGGGGGTTCTGCTATTTTTAATGGGCGAGAGATCCTTAATTTAAAGGAAAAAGAACTTAATAAAATGCGAGCTGAAGAAATATCGATGATATTTCAAGATCCAATGACATCATTAAATCCTTATCTAAAAATAGGTATCCAACTTTCTGAAGTTTTAATGCTTCATAAAGGAATGAGTCGTCATGAGGCATTTGAAGAATCTATTCGTATGCTTGATGCAGTGAAAATGCCAGAAGCGCGTAAACGTATGCATATGTATCCCCATGAATTTTCAGGTGGAATGCGTCAACGAGTTATGATTGCAATGGCATTATTATGTCAACCTAAGCTATTGATTGCAGATGAACCCACAACCGCATTAGATGTTACTGTGCAAGCACAAATTATGACGCTCTTAAATGAGCTAAAAAGTGAATTTGATACAGCTATTATTTTGATAACACATGACTTAGGCGTTGTGGCAGGTGTATGTGACAAAGTATTGGTTATGTACGCAGGGCGTACCATGGAGTATGGTACTGCGCGCGATATTTTTTATGCGCCATCACACCCTTATTCTTTAGGTTTGCTTGCTGCGGTACCGCGTCTTGATGGTGATGACGAAAGTCTGGCAACTATTCCAGGCAATCCACCGAATCTATTAAGATTGCCTAAAGGGTGTCCATTTTCTCCTCGTTGCCAGTTTGCTAGCGCTCAATGTGTTGAAAATGAACCTCTGCTAACAGGATTCTCACAAAATCGCCTACGTGCCTGCTTTCAGCCTGTGGAGGAATTAGCATGACACAGCAATCTACTAATCAAGAACAAGACAGGCAAGTCTTATTGGAAGTTAACGATCTTAAAGTTCACTTTTCGATTCGAGATAAAAAACAATGGTTTTGGCAGCCAGATAAAAGTCTTAAAGCAGTTGATGGCGTTACTTTGCGTCTTTATGAAGGTGAAACTTTAGGTGTTGTCGGTGAGTCAGGGTGCGGTAAATCAACTTTTGCACGAGCCCTCATTGGCTTAGTTAAAGCGACCGATGGTACGGTGAGTTGGTTAGGCAAAGATTTACTTGGAATGAGCAATAAAGAATGGCGTAATGTGCGTAGTGATATCCAAATGATTTTTCAAGACCCATTGGCATCACTGAATCCACGTATGACCATTGGCGATATTATTGCCGAACCTCTCAAAACTTATCATCCAGAAATGTCACATACTCAGATTCTTGAAAAAGTAAAAGCGATGATGTTGAAGGTCGGCTTATTACCTAATCTGATTAACCGTTATCCGCATGAGTTTTCTGGCGGGCAATGCCAGAGAATTGGGATTGCCCGTGCGTTGATTCTTGAACCTAAATTGGTTATTTGTGATGAGCCAGTATCAGCACTCGACGTTTCCATTCAAGCACAAGTCGTCAATTTGTTGCAGGAACTACAGCGCGAAATGAAGCTTTCACTGATTTTTATCGCCCATGATTTAGCGGTAGTGAAACATATATCAGATCGCGTATTAGTGATGTATTTAGGTCATGCCGTCGAATTAGGTACTTATGACGAGGTGTATAATCATCCATTACATCCTTATACTCGAGCGCTGATGTCTGCTGTTCCTGTCCCCGATCCTGACAAAGAAAAAAATAAAGTGATTGAATTACTCGATGGGGAACTCCCATCACCGATTAACCCACCATCTGGTTGTGTATTTAGAACGCGCTGCCCGCTGGCGGATGAGGAATGTAGTAAAACAAGACCATTATTGGAAGGTAGTTTTAAACATGCAGTATCATGCTTAAAAATTGATCCACTTTAATCATAGTGGTTTAAAATTAGCGTTAAAAAAATAAAAAGGGCCAATCGGCCCTTTTTATTGCATGACAATAACTATTTGAAAGTATTTAGATAAAAACTAGTTTTTCCATAAAATATGATGGAATGGTTTTTTAGGATCACGGCTAATGAGAATTCGTGCAAAAATATCATCTAGCTCATCTTCGGCTGTTTTCGCCAATCCGATCACGACTTCACTCAGCGTTTTTAACTCAAGTTCATTTGTTAAAATCATTTGCCAGTGATTAGTTATGGGCACTATTTCTGCCGCACCACACTCTTCAAACTGTAAAGCAAAAATTAATTGATCCGCAGGTTCTAGATTATCCATTGCCCCTTCGAGGAAAAGGTCATATGCGATTTCAATGATTTCATCTTCATCAATTAAATTTGTATTATGCGTTGCTGTCATGGTCGTTCCTAAAAATTATAATTATAACAATGGGCTAAAGAAATAACATAAGCGTTCAACGACACGATTCCAAAATGGGCGTTGTTCCCATTCATCTATTTCTAAGCGAGTTGAGCGAGCCATGTAGTCATACTGGACAAGCGTGAGATCGCTACCAAAACTCTTATCGTCGATGACAACAGTTATCTCAAAGTTTAACCATAAGCTGCGCATGTCTAGGTTAACTGAGCCGACTAAACTGAGTTCACCATCGACAAGGACGCTTTTTGTATGTAGTAAGCCATCTTCGAACTGATAAATCTTAACGCCAGATTCAAGTAATTCGGTGTAAAACGAGCGACTTGCCCAACGTACTAAAAATGAGTCATTTTGACGAGGCATAATAATACTGACGTCAACACCACGCATTGCAGCAGTGCAAATGGCATGTAACAGGTCATCACTCGGTACGAAGTAGGGGGTCGTCATAATTAACTGCTTACGTGCAGAAAACATGGCTGTCATTAAAGATTGTTGAATAAGCTCATCAGGGAAACCTGGCCCTGAGGCAATAGTTTGCGTTGTATGTCCATTGGCTTGTTCAAATGGCATCATATTGGCATCAGGCGGCGGTGGCAGTATACGTTGGCCTGTTTCCATCTCCCAGTCAAAAGCATAGACAATACCCAAGGTGGTGCTTACAGGGCCTTCCATTCGAACCAGTATATCAATCCACTCACCCACCCCTGAATCTTGCTTAAAATAGCGTGGGTCGACCATATTCATACTACCGGTGTATGAAATATAATTATCGATAATGACTATCTTACGATGTTGACGTAAATCCATACGGCGTAAGAAAAAACGCATTAAATTAACTTTAAGCGATTCAATGAACTCAATACCTGCTGCGCGCATTTTATCTGGATAATCACTACGGAAAAAATGCCAGCTACCCGCAGAGTCAACCATAATACGACATTTGACACCGCGCTTAGCCGCGTTAAGAAGGGCGTCTGTAACGCCGTCAACAAGACCACCAGGCTGCCAGATATAAAATACCATTTCAATGGAGTGTTGCGCATTGTTGATATCATTAACAATCGCTTTGAGAGAGTCTTCACAAGTTGTTAAGAGTTGTATTCGGTTGCCTTTTACACCAGCAATGCCTTGGCGTTTTTCACAGAGTTGAAACAGAGGCTCGGCGACAGGACTATTCTCTGACGTGAATATATGTTTTGAATGACGTAAATTTTCTAGCCATGTTGCGACTGATGGCCACATGTGATGTGCTTTATCGACACGGCGCTTGCCTAAATGTAACTCACCAAAAGCAACATACGCAATGATACCGACCAATGGCAGGATATAGATAATTAATAACCACGTCATCGCTGAAGTCACGGGTCTTCGTTTTACTAGAATTCGAACCGTAACAGCTGCAATAATTAGCCAATAAAGGAAAAAAAATAGCCAGCTAACGAAAGTATAGACTGTTGCCATAATTGATTGCATGCCTCACTGACAGGGTGAAAAATGGAAGAAATAGTGTCAAAAAACGAGAGTTTAGCTAAATTTCACCATATAAAATCATGATCAAAACTAAACTTAATAGAATTTAGCAAAAATTGGTTACAAAAGCTTTGTTAAATGCATAAATCTATAATGAAATTATAATTTAGCTTGTTTATTATTTATGGTTGTAATTATTTAAATGGATATTTAGGGGCTAAAAAAGTTCTACTTGGCTCCTTTGAGCAAAAGAATATAATATTTTTTGAAAATTAATTATTCATCTGAAAAGGACACAATAAATGAGACGTAGTAGGCATGAAGTTGCTCGCTGGAGAATGTTAAGACAGGCTCTTAGACGCCGTCGCCGCTGGTTGGAAGGGCATTCTAGGCGTAATATGCACATCTACTCAATGCGTAAAATTGACATTTATAAACGTCGTCATTCTCTGTTATTTGCTCAATGGTGTGAGTAGGGTTATTAAGGCTTTTATTCACATTTTTCACTTTGAGTGATAAAGCTTATTGAATATGATTGCTATTTGCATTTAAACTATCAGTCATATTCATTAAGTACAGGTGTAGGGTAGAAATTGCATATGCGCTGGATCCGTTGGGTTTTCATTATTGTTATCTCGTTATCTATACATGCAGGCCTCGCGATGGCTTGGATTTTCAATCAACCAAATTTGGTTAAAAATCCAGAACCTATGAGCATTGCAATGATAGCATTTGAAGAGGAGGCTCCCGCAACTCAGCCTGTACCGCAGGTAGAAACGCCGGTGGAACCTGAGCCAGAACCAGAACCTATCGTGGAACCTGAACCCGTTGTTGAGCCAGCTATTGCTTTACCGCAAAAAAAACCTGAAGTTAAAAAGAAACCAAAACCTAAAGTAGAAGAAAAGAAAAAAATTAAAGAAGAGGCTAAGCCTGTTGAAAAGCAGCTGGCAACAAATAATTCAAACACAGAGTCTAATTCACAATCGAAGGCAGAAAAATCGAATGCGACTGCCAAAAATAATGGCCCGGCAAACAACCAATCAACGAGTAAGAGTGGGCCTAAAGCGTTACGTAAGCAGGCTCCTCCATATCCAGATCGCGCACGACGACTGGGTAAAGAAGGTTATGTTAAAGTCCGTTATGATATTGATGAAGATGGGCGTGTGACGAATATTGAGTTTGTGGAAGTTTCACCAAAAGGATTATTTGAGCGAGAAGTTAAACGTGCGATGAATCGTTGGGCATATGAAAAACAACCGGCTAAAGGTTATGTGACAGAAATTTATTTCAAACTTGATGGTACGGTTAGCCAAGTATAAGAATAGAAGTCATATTATAAAGTTACCCCATTACTTTCTTAATAAAAAATACCGCCGTGAATAATTATTTCACAGCGGTATTTTTTATTTTATGGCTATATTTGCAAGTCGTAAAGCTAGCTTAATCTGAGCTTTCTAACTGAAAATGTTGTTTTTCTTTTGGCAATTCACGAGGTGTACTGTCGTCATTGACTGCGACATAAGTAAAAATGGCATCAGTTGCACGGTAGCGTTGACCTACGGGTTCTGTAGCCACTTTTTTTACCCAAACTTCAATATTGATAGTGATCGAGCTTTTACCTGTTTTTACGCAACGTGCATAGCAACAAACGACGTCACCCACAGCAACAGGCTTTTGAAATTTAATACCATTAACCGCGACGGTGACAACACGTCCCAGTGCGATTTCTTTCGCTAGAATAGCGCCGCCAATGTCCATTTGAGACATTAACCAACCACCAAAAATATCGCCATTTGCATTGGTGTCCGCAGGCATAGCCAGCGTGCGTAAGACGAGTTCCCCGTTAGGTAATTGCATATCCAACTCTTAGTTAAAATAATGATTTAAAGGATAATTATACTTTTATAGCAAATTATAGTGACAATAGTAAACTAGAACAACATCTTCTGCCACGATGATTTATAACCAAATGATTTTTGTATGAAGAATATACGTTAATCATCAATATTGACTATAGTGTGTCAAACGCCTCCTGTAATAAACTAAATTAATGCAAAGAAAAAACAAGAAACGTCTTTTACATTTAGTTAACAGGTTAGATTGTCTATACTAAAAAGATGACATGTTATCGATGAAAGATAATTAGGGAGATTCATGATGAGATTAATATTGGCACTATTACTACCTTGGTTTCAGTTCTTTACCATTGGGCGGCCTTTTGCGGGAATTATCTGCTTAATTTTACAGATTACGCTCATTGGCTGGATACCCGCAGCGATATGGTCGGTATATGCATTATCTCAATACAATACCGATAAAAAGATAAATAAAGCGTTTGGTCGATAATGACTGAATAATGATGTTGTCATCTAAATAAAAAAACCTGCTTTTATTAAATAGCAGGTTTTTATGTTTCGAAGCTAAATATAATTTATAAAACCTATTCTTTATGTTCTTCTACAGGTTCTTTGGTCATATTTTTAAAAATATAAACCACACTGAGAACTGTAAAAATAAGTGTACCAGCCGTTAAACCAAAGACTTTAAAGTTAACCCAAATATCTTGTGCCATCCAAAAGGCAACATAGATATTAACGATTGCACAGACTATAAAAAAGATAGCCCACGCACTGTTGAGTTTTGCCCAATAACTATCAGCCAATTTAATTTCTTGATTACTACCGAGCATTCTTTGAATTAATGGTTTTTCAGTGAACCACTGGCTTACTAGTAGCGCGATAGCAAAAAGACCGTAAATGATAGTTACTTTCCATTTAATGAAGACATCACTATGGAAAATAAGTGTTAATGCGGCAAAGGCCATAACAATAGCGCAGGTAATTTTCGCCACTTTTTCTACTTTTTTATAGATCAGATAAGTCGCAAGTAATGCCAGAGGAGTCGCAACCATCAAGGCGCCACTCGCATAAAAAATATCATATCGCTTATAGACGATAAAAAAGATGACTAAAGGAATAAAATCAATAAGTTGTTTCATAACAGTGAATACATAGCCTCAACGTCAAGATAATGGAGTAGTTTAACTGATTTTTGCTTGGATTGTTAAAAGTTTGCATCTTTTTACCAATAAACACGCATTGTTACCAATTATATTTGCACAATCTTACTGTTATTTGACTTACTTCTAGATTAACTTGTGCGGTTGATATATAAATAGTGTGTATATTATTTTAACTACCTAATTTATAGGGATTTTTCAGGACATGATTAAAGCTAGGCTATTTGCCTGGATGCCAGGATTAGAAACGCTGTTCAAATATCAACTTGCAGACTTAGGGCCTGATGTGAAGGCTGGGCTGTCGGTTGCTGCTGTGGCATTGCCTGTTGCCATCGCCTATGCAGAACTGATGGGTGTTAATGCAATCGTGGGTTTATATGCCTGTATATTGCCGATGTTTGTTTATGCCTTATTTGGTACTTCAAAACAGCTTATTATTGGGCCTGATGCGGCAACGTGCGCCGTAATAGCGGCAGCCGTTAGCCCATTAGCAATGGGGGATGCCAATACGCGGTGGCAATTGATCATTGTGATGAGCTTGATGACGGGGGTCTGGTGTTTAATTGCGGCAAGATTTCGATTAGGGACTTTTGCTGATTTTTTGTCTCGCCCGATTCTACAAGGATTACTCAATGGGGTGGCATTGACGATTGTTGTCAGTCAATTGGGCAAAATTTTTGGTATTACGACCCTACCTTCCGGTTTTATTGAGCGCTTAATTGCATTTCCTTTATCGTTATCTCAAACACATATTCCAACGTTAATTATTGCAGTGGCAACATTAACTATCACGATTGTGATTCGAAAAATTCGCAGTAAATGGCCTTCATTATTAATTGCTATGGTCTTAGCTACCGCTGCGAGTCTGTTATTTAATCTTGAACAATATGGGGTGAGTATTGTTGGAAATCTTGGTAATGGATTGCCATCAATCCCTATGCCTGATTTCCCTCCCGGATTAATTCGGGATCTTGTCATTCCGTCCTTAAACCTTGCGGTGATAAGCTTTGTGAGTTTTATGATGACGGCGCGTAGCTTTGCAAGTAAAAATGGTTATACCGTTGATGCTGATCAGGAATTACGTGCTTTGGGATTGGCGAATATTGCCTCGGCATTGTCGCAAGGCTTTGCTGTGAGCGCGGCAAGTAGCCGAACAGCTGTTAATGATATGATGGGCGGGAAAACACAATTAGTTTCAATAGTTGCAGCATTAACAATATTGGCTGTTTTACTTTTTTCTATGGACTTACTCGGTTATATACCGATGCCCGCATTGGGTGTGGTGCTTGTTATTTCGACATTATCATTAATTAATTTCCGAAGTATATTTTCAATGCGTAAACGTAATCGCGAGGCTTTTTTCCTCTGCATATTTACGCTGTGTGCCGTATTAGTCGTTGGGCTTATTAGTGGCGTTGGGCTTGCGGTATTATTAGGTTTGTTGCAATTTATTCGTATTATTTTTCGTCCGACTGATCAGCTTTTAGGTGTTGATGATCAAGGCATGTTGCACTCTATAACGCCGGGTAATGACATCCAACCAGTAGATGGCGTTTTGATTTATCGTTTTAATTCTCCGCTGACTTATTTTAATGTTAATTATTTCAAAGAACGCTTAAATAAACATTTAGATAATCAGCCTAAAAGGCCCGCTTGGATCATCGTTGATGCTGCCGTGAGCTTTACGCATAATGATGTTAGCGTTTTTTCTGCCCTAAATGACATTGTGACTTCATTGAAAGCAAAAGGGGTTACTCTGGTTTTAGCAGGGCGGCGTACCTCCGTTAATCGATGGTTAGAACAAAATAAAATTATACGTTCTGATGATGATTTATTAGTTGTGCCAGATATTTATTTTGCAATCCGCTTAATTCAGAGTAAGCAGCAAATACAAATAAAATGTGTAGAAGATAGAAAGGCAGTAGAAGAGCGAGTAATTGATGAGGTAGAACAAACTGCGGGTACGCTAAAATGTAATGGTGTTATGCCACTCTCTGAACAAATTAAACATGAAGACAGATAATTCTTAAAAAATAGCAAAACAAAAATTGTTATTTAGTGAGTCAAAAAAAGGGCGCATTTATTATGTGCCCTGAATATTTGAATTGATGCTAAGTCAGTTTTTGTTAATCAGCATGTATAAACGGTAGAAATAAATTAGTGCAAAAGCGGCAATAATATTATTTATTAGGAACGAAATACCGTTAGCAACAATATGATTTAATTGGACACTGCTGAGTAAAACACTCACTAGCATTTGTGACGCCATCCAGATTAATACCATTGGTAATGCAATTCGCCAATTGGTATAAGCCATCTTCCAACTTTTACCCATAGCACTAAATGGATTAGTTTTTTCACTGATAAGAATCGCTGGGGCTAACGAAAAACCAATGGCAAGCACAATACCAGGAAGCACCATAATAGTGATGCCTAGTTGAATAAGCAGCGAGCAAACCACTAATAACAGAAACATGGATGGCGCTTTAGATAATGACGATACAATGGCTTGCGTACCCGTCATTTCCTCACCTTGAGACATTCCTGCTATATAAGATAGTACACCACAAATCAATACTAGACTGCCGAGTGTTACTGATAATATCAACCCAAAAGATACACGTAAAATGCTGCTTTTATCCGCTTCAGAAAGGCTAAGTACCCAGTCTTGCAAGCCTGAATTGCCCGCTTCGACTAGCTTACTTTGCGCTTCAATAAGTACCCCTATCATTTGCTCATTTGGGATCATGACAGCGTAAAAAATCAGGCTAACCGCAGTTGCTAACAGTACGATTGTGGATAGGCCACTCAACTGATTTTTAAAAAAATTGATACTGTCACTGATGAGTGAATTGGCCGAAATGGACATCTAACTGCTCCTATCTACAAATGAGATCATAATTTTAGCTAATTGTAACTGAGTATCCTGCTCATAGGTAGAGAAAGATAAGAAAAGTCTGGGAGTTAGCAATAATTGTTATTTGAAATTAACACGCTAAATAGGTGTTAATAATGTTTTTTATAATCAAATACACTTAACATGTATTTTAAATGTAAGTTATAAGCGTGACGGAAATATAATGAAATGAAAAATCATTTTATATTTCGATGCTTATTTGTCAAAAATTGATTTAAATCAAAATTTAAAAAAATATAAATGAAATAATATAATCATATTTATTATGTTGTCTGTAAATTAGTAAAAGATGTGATCTTGATTTGAACATGAATTTATATAATAAGGTATATTTGCCTAAAATAAAAATACAGGAATGGGATTGATAATGAAAAAACTCACTGCGCTTATCTTAGCTGCTGCAACTCTAGCTCCGGCAATTTCAATTGCTCACGAAGCTGGCGATTTCTTATTTCGTGCGGGTACTGCAACCGTAAGACCTAATGCAGGATCAGATGCTGTTGATATAAAAGGAGTAGGTAATTTAGGTTCTTTTGATGCTAATAATAATACTCAATTAGGTTTAACCTTTGGTTATATGATCACCGATAATATTGGTGTGGAATTATTAGCAGCTACACCTTTTGAACATAAAGTTGGTACTGGTCCAACAGGAAATATTGCAACAGTTAAACATTTACCACCAACGTTAATGGCTCAATATTATTTTGGTAGTAAAGAAGACAAACTGCGCCCTTATTTAGGTGCCGGTGTTAACTATACCTTCTTTTTTGATGAAAAATTTAACTCAACAGGTAAAACAGCAGGTTTAAGTGACTTAGACTTATCTAGCTCTTGGGGCTTTGCCGCACAAGCAGGTATGGACTATATGTTAACTGACAACTGGATGTTAAACGCCTCTGTTTGGTGGATGAATATTGAAACTGACGTTAAATTTAAAGCAGGTGATGACCAATATAAAGTTGATACTCGTCTAGACCCGTTTGTATTTATGTTCGGTGTTGGTTACCGCTTCTAAGTATTTAGCAGGATGCAAAACAGGATATTTCCTGAAATCTGATGGATTAGAGTGTAGTAGGAAATCCGAGAGTATTTATATTCTCGGATTTTTTGTTTTATTTATATCATTTTTATTTATCACTATTTCAGGATATTGAAATAATTTTAAAAGAAAAATAACAATTAATTTACAGTTACCAAATAGAGAACAATAATCAGAATTAAAGCTATTAAACAAATAAGCCTGTGCAATAATTAATTAAAGTAATCACATTTTGTGATAAATGTAATGGTAAATTATTGAAAATTATTATTGATGATTTAATTTCTGTTAAATGAAAATAGGAAGGGGCTAATCTAATGTGAGGCGCAATTAAATTAACCCTTTAGATTTTTGAATATGTGATTTTAGATGACTACCAGAACCATTGAACATTTAAACCTGCATTGACACTACTTGTCTCATATTCATCAGGCTTATACAGCGGTGTTCCCAAAAAGAGATCATAGCTAAAGATATTAATGTTGCCTCTCATACCGATGGACGTACCGATTAATTGGTCATCAGAATAAAGGCCTATAGGATAGATATCGCCAATAATGCGTCCATAATCTATAGCATAGTACGGGTAGACGGAGATCCCAGGGAAATAAAAATTGAATTCATTACGAAAATAAAAGCCTTTGTCTCCAATAAGGGAAAACTCCTCGTCAAATCCTCTTACAGTCCAACGATTTCCCAGAGAGAATTGGTCTTGAATAGTTAAACGGTCACGGGAGTATTGTAGGAATAGCTGTGGATTATAGCTCATGACGAAATTATCAAATACGATAGGGATCATGCCACTGGCATCAAATGTAATAACTCGCCCTAGTGTACTGACATCACCATATTTCATATCCCAACTCTCTTCAGCACCAAACCAAGGAACATTACGTTGGTAATTTAGTGAGGCATCGATGGTTGCATTATCAATATTTTGTCGATGATTCACGCCTAATTTAATGTTGGTAAGGTTTCTTTCCTGCGACAGTAAAGTGACATCTTCAAGCTTATATTTGGATTTTCGTTTCATTAATTGCATTGATACCGTATCTTTATAAGTTTGACCACGTACTAAGATATGGCTAGCAGTCGCATTCAAATATTTACTATCACCATAGTATTTGTAGCTCATGACGGTATCTTTAATAGTTTGCTTATAGTCGCTTTGACTAGCATAAACAGAAAAAAGCCAATAGTTATAGGGAACAGCATAGTAAATTGATTGGTTATTTGAACTATGACGAGCTTTGTTGTTTAAGTTTTTACCTGCCGATACATAGAGTGTGTCATTTAAGCTCGTGAGATTATTCCCATACAGCGTGACGCCCATCTGGTCTTTACCTGTTTGTTTACTCCCTGAGTTACTGTAATAGCCGCCGACATTGAAATGTGGTGATTTATCCCGTTTAATAGTGATGTCTGAGCTTGAAAGTTCGCTGCTAGGCGATAATTCTATGTCAATTTTTGCATTTGGTATTCTTTCTAAGTTTTCTAAGCCTTGCTCAATATCGCGCAGATTTAAAATATCCCCTTTTTTAGTCGGCATGACAGAGGATAAATTGATGTATTTATCACTATCGTCGGTTAGTTTTATGTTTGCGACTTTTCCCGGAATAATTTGAAGTATTAAATTACCATCACCAATATTTTGTTCGGGGATGGTTACGCGCGTTGTGATATAACCTGTTTTAATTATTTTATCTTGCAAACCTTTCGCTAGTGTTTGGACACCGTTGATACCAATACAGTGTCCGATGACTTGATTTGCATACATCTGAAGAGGCCGTATAGACGGTAACTTGGGTTCTATTATTAAAGTAACCTGTCTTATTTCAAAACAGTTTTTTTCTTCTGAGAATATTAAAATGTTATTCGACTTTTCCACTTTTTTATTGAGTGTATCTTTAGTTTCTAACTGAGTTTGTTGCTGACGAGATTTATCTTGACTAATTTGATTGTTAATTTGTTGATCGATAACAGGTAGTTGGTTACCTGACGAAAAAAAAGGAAATAATGAAATAGATAATAGCACATAACGAAACTTCATAGGCACCACTTATATAGTAGAGAAATAGGGGGCTCCCCCTAAGCTTAATATTATAATTACTATTTTAGTTAAAACCCACATGGTTAATTTTATAATTTGCAACTATCTTGTGAGGGATATACAAATAGTTATTCATTTTTAAATTAGTAATATAAATTTTCATTAAAATGAAAAGGGCTGGTTAGGCCCTTAGAATATATTATTAATTATAAACTCTACCATCAAGAATAATTGTCATGCCTAAAATCAGTCCACTATAACCATTATAGATTATTGGGCTAGTAATTTTAGTTGTTCCTAATGAGCTAATTCTGCCACGATCGTTATCAATTCGAGTGAATACATCGATGATTGCATCTTTTCCTGCGTCAATTAGTCCTGAGTATGTATTGTTAAGCTTATCAGCATTAATTTTAACAGTATTCATTCCTGTTATTTTACCATAACGATTGTCTAGGTTATTTCGTAAATTAATACTAACATCACCTTTAGTATTACCTCGTTCTGAGATATTAGCTGAAATTTCGCCATAGTAATTATCTAAGCTATTTGCTTTTATAGCAACGGACCCATTATCGGCTTTTAAACCACCAGTTGTTCCTGCTAGCCCAAAATTAGAACTATAGTTTTTAAATGAAATTGAACTTCGATTAAGTAAGTTATATGTTTCTATATTCAAATCATTTTCGGCTTGAATAAGACCACTTTCATTAGAGAAAGTTTGATTGTTAAAGTCTAAATTATAACCTTTGATATAACCATAAGCATTTGTGAGGTATACAATATCAAATACAGATTTACCAGCACCAGATATGATAGAACCTGAGTTAGTCAGTGTATTTGATTTAATCGTTAACCCTTTACCACTGTTAATTGAGGCATATCTATCGTTAACGATCTGATAGCCCGCTGCAATATCCATTTTTCCATTAGTTGATTTTATTAATGAAGACTTATTATTAATGCTCGTTGCATCAAGATTAACTTTGCGCTTAGCAACTATTGTTGAATTATTACTATTATCGATTAAATTACGAGCGTTGATGGTTACATCGCGACCTGTAATATTAGAATTGTTATTATAAACATAGCCCGCATTGATAACTAAATCATTACCGGAAACAATGCCTCTATTGTCAGGAATGTTTACATTATTTCTGAGTGTATGATAGTTTTGAATACCGGTAGTGGCTCGTAAATTAATATCACCTTTAGTTGTCTTGATGCTTCCATTGGTATTAACTAATAGGTCAGATTTAATATTAATATCTTTTTGTGCATTGATGACTCCACCGTAATTATTCAATGTACCAGCGCTAGATAAATTAATACTACCACCTGATGAGGCGATTTGTCCGTTCACGTTATCAAAGTTGGAATTTTTTGATGTAATATTTACATCATCAATTGCAGTCATGCTTGATTGATTTTTAAAAGCATAAGACTCGCTATTTATAGCACCAGCCGATTGTATTTTATTACCATTAAATAAGTTTCCAACTGAGCTCATGGTCAGCCCACCAGTGCCAGCGCTAATAATACCTGCATTATTAACACCTGAACCATTTTCAGTGGAAACTAAAGTGATTTTATCTGCATACATGCCGCCCACTGAAGAAACGTCTATGCCAACGCTATAGCCATAACCTACGCCTGTAACGTTGGTTATATAGTTGCCTGCGGCATCAACAAAGTTGTTACCAGAAACAACATTAATTTCTTTCGCTCGAATATCTCCACCTATGGCGACTGAACGAGCAATAATATCAGTTGGAGAATCTGATACTAAACGATTTTTAATAACAATTTGACCTTTTTCTACGTTATAACCGATAACCTGACCACCAGCTACTAGTGTTTTTCCTGTCGTTAGAGTAACTCGTTCAGTATTGATAAAACCACAGTTGTTACAGGTAATACCTGACGCGTTTGCCACGATCACTTGTGCTTTATCACCGGCAACTTCAATTATACCGCCTAAGGTACTTGCTTTATTTGAGTTAACTTCATTGAGTATAACGTTAGCTGTCCCACCGCTTAAATTAAGATTACCGTTGATTTGGCCACCAAGTTGAGTACTTGTATTGGTTTGACTGTTATTTAAAATTAAACCTTTTTGGTCAACATCAAATTGGCTATAAATATTATGAGAAACACCACCCGCACTTGGCCCTTTGATGTGAACAATAGTGGGGCCATTAGATTGGTTAATAACAGCAGCACCATTAATATTAGTGACTGCGCCTTGAGCGACAGAGACGAGCCCTAAAACAATTGAGATACCTAAAAACACGGGTTTAATTCTCAATGTCGGGCTATTGAGTGATTTATTGTTAATTTGTTTCATATATATCCCTAAATTAGACTATAAATTAATTAAAATAGCATACTTAAATTCCATTACAGCCAGTTAATTATGCTTTAAATGTAATTTAAATAAAAATTAATTATTTTTAAGTCCTATGGTTAATATATATGTAACATAAATACCTACAATAATTAGAATGTAAGGTGTAAATATATTAAGATTAAGTTTTTACTTATTAATCATTGCATTGCAATTACTCCGATATGGATATTCTAGTTATTATTACGCATGAATTAATACTTATCTTTAAATTATAATAAGATGCTATTAGTAAGAGTTATTTATTGTTTGTTATTAGGTTTAGTTATTTATACTGCTTGATGATGTTTTTTATCTAAGCTTTAGTTTAAATTGATTGTTTATTCATCGAGAGTGAAAGTGGTCTTGTCAATAATAGAATTAAAATATTAATCTACTTTAAATAAACACTAAATATATCCTTAAATAGTGTATTTTGTATTTGAATAATGAAGGGGTTTTTAATTAGAGAGAAGAAAAAGGGTTTTAAATTAAAAAACCGCCAACAAATTATCTTGACGGTTTTTACACATTATTTAAAAGTTGCTGACTTCATATTAGAAACGAATTGGGTTAATTCGGCTAGCATAACATCGGGTCTATTAAGATTATTCTCAATAATTTTAACTACAGCTGAACCTGAAATAGCACCAGCAGCACCATTTTTTATTGCTTGAGCAACTTGTTCAGGTTCAGATATACCAAATCCTTGCAGAGCAGGGGCGGCATTGTATTGTTTAAGTTTGTCTATTAAATGGGTTAATGGCATTTCAGCACGTTTCTCAGTTCCTGTAACACCCGCTCTTGATAACAAGTAAGTATAGCCGCGACTGTGCTGCCCGATATTTTGTAATAATGCATCATCACCATTTGGTGGGCAGATAAAAATAGGGGCAATATCATGCTTCAAAGCAGCATCGCGGAACGGTTTAGATTCGCTCATAGGGACATCTGCAATTAAAACTGAATCGACGCCGGCTTCTTGGCAGCGAATAAAAAAGTTTTCAATTCCATTACTGAATACAAGATTTGCGTAGACTAATAAACCAATCGGGATTTCACTATGTTTTTCTCGAATTCGTTTTAATAATTCAAAGCAAATTGTTGGTGTTATTTCACTTTTAAAAGCACGTAAATTGGCATTTTGAATCGTTGGGCCATCGGCAAGTGGGTCAGAAAAGGGAATACCGATTTCTAATGCATCTGCTCCGCCAGAAATTAAAGCATCAACTATCTTTAAAGAAAGCTCAGCGTCAGGATCGCCTAAAGTAACAAAGGGAACGAAAGCACCTTGATTTTTATTTTCTAAACGTTGAAAAAGTTGTGTGTAACGTTCCATTAGATTTCTCCCTTACTTTTTAAAATATCGTGCACAGTAAAAATATCTTTATCGCCACGGCCGGATAAATTTACGATTAGCAATTGCTCTTTATTTGGCTCTTTTTCAGCCATTTTTAAAGCATAAGCTAAAGCATGTGAAGATTCGAGAGCGGGTATAATACCTTCTTTGCGCGACAGTAATTTAAATGCATTTAAAGCTTCATCATCCGTGATAGAAACATACTCAGCACGTCCAATACTGTTTAAATGGGCATGCTGAGGGCCAACAGAGGGAAAATCGAGACCTGCTGAAATAGAGTAAGATTCTTCGATTTGTCCTTCATCTGTTTGCATCATCGGCGATTTCATACCAAAGTAAATACCCACTCGACCGTGTTTTAATGGCGCGCCATGTTGGCCTGATTCAATGCCTAAACCCGCAGGTTCGACACCAATAAGATTAACTTGCTCTTCAGGGATAAAAGAAGCGAACATACCAATTGCATTAGAGCCACCGCCAATACAAGCAATGACAGCATCAGGTAGACGTCCTTCTCGTTCTAAGATTTGTTGTTTGGCTTCATCTCCAATCATACGTTGAAATTCACGTACAATCGTTGGATAAGGGTGTGGGCCTGCGGCTGTTCCCAGCAGATAATGGGCATTTTCATAACTTCCAGACCAGTCTCTTAGTGCCTCATTACATGCATCTTTTAAGGTGGCTGAACCGCTATGTACAGGGATAACCTCTGCGCCCATCAGCCTCATTCTAAAGACGTTTGGTGACTGACGTTCGACATCTTTTGCACCCATATAGATGCGACATTTCATATTGAGTAGCGCACAAGCCAGTGCAGTTGCAACACCGTGTTGGCCTGCACCTGTTTCTGCAATGATCTCAGTTTTTCCCATTCGTTTAGCCAGTAAAGCTTGACCCAAAACTTGGTTCGTTTTATGCGCGCCACCGTGTAATAAATCTTCGCGTTTTAAATAAAGCTTAGTTTTGGTACCTTCCGTAAGATTACGGCATAAGGTGAGTGCTGTAGGGCGTCCCGCATAATTTTTAAGTAAGTCATGAAATTCTTTTAGAAATGCGGCATCACTTTGGGCTTCAATAAAGGCATCTTCTAACTGATTCAACGCTGGGATCAGAATTTCTGGGACATATTGCCCGCCGAATTCACCAAAATAGGGGTCTAATTTGCTCATTTTTTGTTATCCATTTCGTCAATTAAATTTAATAATATATTGTTGATATTGAATCAACGATATTTAAATAAGGGCTTGTTCCGCTTTTAGTGATGTAAAAATTTGATTTATTTTTTCTTCACTTTTAATTCCAGGTTCAATTTCAACACCTGTATTGAAATCGAGCCCGTTACACACTAATTGCGCGGCTTGTCGGCAATTTTCTATATTTAAACCACCAGCTATCATGATCCGATGCTTTATGGTTGTCGGGATTGTCGTCCAATCAAATGTTTTTCCTGTACCACCATTGCCGTTATCAAGTAGTAATACATCGACTTGTGCTTGTTCATAGTCCGAAAAATGAGATTGTGACATATCAACGGCTTTCCAGATTTCACAATGCTCAGGAAGGAGACCGCGAAGTTGTTCAATATAATCTGCGGATTCACTACCATGAAGCTGTACCGCGGATAGTGCGAGTTGGCTTGCGATATGTGAAACAAAGTCTATGGATTGATTACGAAAAACACCTACAAATTTTAATGGAACTGAGTGAACAATCTGCTTTGCTTGTGACAATGTCACTTTTCGTGGGGATTTTTCAGCAAAAATTAGCCCACCAAAACTGGCGCCTGCAGTTAACGCAGCTTTTGCATCTTGCTCTCGGGTCAAGCCACAGACTTTATGCTCACCCACAAGTAATGTTTGTAGTGCTAACTCTAGGTTATCTTGTTCCATCAACGCACTACCAATTAAAAACCCATTAGCAACATCACTTAATTCGCGAATATGCTGATGTCGGTTGATACCTGATTCGCTTATCACAATAGTCTCTTTGGCTAAGCGGGGTGCTAATTGACGAGTACGATTTAAATCGATAGATAAATCGCGTAAATCTCGGTTATTAATACCAACGACTTTAGCGTTTAATTTTATCGCGCGCTCTAACTCTTCCTCATTACTAACCTCAGTTAGCACACCCATGTTTAATTGATGCGCAACATCTGCTAGTGCAATATATTCCTCATTATTAAGCACGGATAACATAAGTAAAATAGCATCTGCTTGATAGTAACGAGCAAGATAAATTTGATATGAATCAACGATGAAATCTTTGCATAACACAGGTTGCTTAACGGTATTACTCACTATCGTTAAATACTCCATATTACCTTGAAAATATTTTTCATCAGTTAATACAGAAATTGCAGAAGCGTAAGGCGCATATGTTTTAGCGATCAGTTCAGGATTAAAATCCTGTCTAATTAATCCTTTTGAAGGAGAGGCCTTCTTACACTCTAAAATGAATACAGGGCGTTTTGCGCTTAACGCTTGATAAAAATTACGGCGACTCGGTTCAACTTTAGTGATGAAACTATCTAATGGTTGCGTAATTTTTCGCTCTGCGAGATAAACAAATTTATCATCAACAATTTTTTGTAATACGGTTGCTTTCATTTTAGTGATCCCTTGCAGCTAGTGCAGTGACAAGATCAAAAGACTTGCCACTACGAATAATATTTAATGCGTGTTCGCTATTTTCTTTCAAGTTTTCATGACCATTAATGCGCATTAACATGGCCACATTTGCTGCTACCGCAGATTCATGAGCAGCTTCACCATGACCTTGTAGCAGATTGCTGAGTAAAATGCGATTTTCATCGGGCGTTCCACCTTCTAAATCACGGATTTGATAAGGCATTAAACCAAAGTCATCGGCAGTGAGTTGGTATTGGCGTAAAGCTCCATCTTTAAGCTCTGCAACTTGGGTCGTGGCATGTAAAGAAACCTCATCCATTCCACCACTGTGAACTACTGCTGCACGGGTGAAACCAAGCATTTGTAATGTTTTGGCTACAGGCTCTACAAGGGATGCTTGATAGACGCCAATTAACGCTAGCGGCGGCCGCGCAGGGTTAATTAATGGGCCGAGTACATTAAACAGTGTTCTTGTTTTTAATTGAGTGCGTACAGGTGCAGCATGGCGAAATCCACTGTGATACTGCGGCGCGAATAGAAAACACACGCCTAAATCATCAAGAGCATCACGCGCACTTTGTGCACTCAAATCTAATGCAATACCAAATGCAGATAATAAATCTGATGAACCTGAGCGACTAGAAACACTACGGTTACCATGTTTCGCCACTTTGATCCCCGATGCGGCGGCAACAAACGCGCTCGCTGTCGAAATGTTGATACTATTTGCGCCATCACCACCCGTACCTACAATATCACTAAATTGATAATCGGGACGAGGGAAAGGCTGCGCGTTTTCTAAACAAGCTAATGCAGCACCTGCGATTTCTTGTGGTTGCTCACCCCGCATTTTCATACTGATAAGCACGGCAGCTAGTTGTGATTCGGTCAGCTCACCTTGAATAATGGCATTAAATAAAAATTGGCTCTCTTGCTGTGTTATTGCTTTGCCATTAAATAATTTATCGTAAATATTTTGCATGATTGATTCTCTCTTTCCCATTAGTGCGAATGTTGTGTTGTTTTTTGATTGGGAGCAGAAAGAGCCCACGCCACTGTATTTTCTAACAACAATTTTCCCTGTGTGGTTAAGATAGACTCAGGATGAAACTGAAAACCGCAAACGCGGTCGTTATCATTGCGTACTGCCATGACCATGCCATTTGATTGCGCGCAGATAGTTAAAGATTCAGGAATTTGACTACCGACCAGTGAATGATAGCGAGCAACAGAAATTGGATTCTCTAAACCTGAAAACATCGCTAATTCATCATGGGTTGTCATTGATGACTTACCATGCAGTATTTCTCCTGCCGCTGAAACGGTGCCGCCGTATGCTTCTATAATGGCTTGATGACCCAAGCAAATTCCAATAATAGGAATTTGACCTTTTATTTTGCTTAGGACTTCAGGCATTGAGCCAGCTTCACTTGGCTTTCCTGGGCCTGGAGATAAAACCAAAATAGGCGACTCCATACCGTTTAAGACAGATAAAATATGTTCAACCGGTACAGTGTTACGATAAATCACGACTTGATGACCACTACAACGGAGTTGATCGACTAAGTTGTAAGTAAAGGAATCAACGTTATCTAGCAATAAAATATTCGCCATTAGAATAACTCCTTAACTTGGTGTGCTTGGGCAATAGCGCGAATAACCGCGCGTGCTTTATTACGGGTTTCATCAGCTTCAGCTTGAGGAGAGGAATCAAGAACAACGCCACCGCCTGCTTGTACCGTCGCAATGCCATTTTCGACATAAGCCGAACGAATAACGATGCAAGTATCAAAATCACCTTTTCCGTTGAAATAACCAACAGCACCACCATAAGAGCCACGACGTTCTTGTTCATATTGTGCAATCAATTGCATCGCCTTCACTTTTGGTGCTCCTGTTAATGTGCCCATGTTCATACAAGCTTGATATGCATGGAAAACATCAAGGTCGCTGCGTAATTTACCTACTACATGCGACACTAAGTGCATAACGAAAGAGTAGCGATCCACTTTCGTTAAATTAGCGACATAACGGCTACCCGCCTCACATATACGAGCGAGATCATTACGAGCAAGGTCAACTAACATAATGTGTTCTGCGAGTTCTTTTTCATCGGTACGCATAGACAGTTCGATACGGCTATCGAGATCAAGGTCAATTTCTCCTTGTGCATTACGGCCACGAGGCCGCGTTCCTGCAATAGGGTAGATCTCTACCTTTCGGCTGTCAGCGTTATATTTCAACGCGCTTTCTGGAGAGGCACCAAATAATGTGAAATCGCTATCTTGCATATAAAACATATAAGGGCTTGGGTTTTGTGCTTTAAGCTTCTGATAAGCGATGAGCGGATATAAGCATGGCATAGTGAATTTACGTGATGGGACGACTTGAAAAATATCGCCACGATAAATAGCTTCTTTTAATGAAGAAACCACGGTGCCATATTCGCTATCATCTTTATTAATGCTAACCGTAAAATTCACCAGAGACTCAGGTGGTAGTGCGGGTAAAAAAGGGCGGCAAGCAGCAATTATTTGATGATGACGTTGTGTCAGTGTTTCAATATGTAATTTGTTATCAGTAAAAATGCAGCTTTTAATACGAGCAGCTTGGTTCTGATGGTCGATCACTAAATAGTGCTCAGCGACAAAAAAACAGTAATCAGGACAGTTATTAATTGTTTTAACACGAGGCAATGACTCAAAATTTGCCACTAAGTCATAAGCAAATAATCCACCGATAAAAATATTTTCAGGTTTGCTTGAATGGGCTTGCGCCAGTGCAGGTAACGAACGTAATACATCTAAACAAGATGAAGCTTTTAAACGACTATCTTCATCTATATCATTATTTGGCGTAGTAAAGATAACCACTAAATTATCAATAGTTATTGTGCTACTTTCTATATGGTCGGTTAATTGTGAGAGTATTAAAGGTAATAATGCACGGCCGTTATCTGTTAAGGCTTCAATTTCAACACGTTGGCCAAAGGCACGAATACGTAACGAGCTTTCAACAATCAATAAACTTTGTAGGTTTGCTTTATTATTAATTTCAGCAGATTCCAACAACATGGTTGAAGGCTTATTTTGACATAAGTGATTAAACAGCAATGTTGGATCTGGTTGGTAGTTAATTGGGCTATCCAGATAATTAAAATGTGCTAATGTGGTGTTTTGTTTGTTCATTTTGTTGCCTTTACGCTAATTTCAGACATTAAAAAACCCGCTATATAAGAGCGGGTTCGGCACTGAGGCATGATTAATCTATGCGTGTGCAGCTTCCGCCCAATTTGGGAAGTCACGCCACCAACGATTTGATAAATTACATAAATTCATATAATGCCTCACTGGATAAACAGGGTTTAATTTTAAATCTTTTAGCTATAAGCTATCTTGCGTACTAGTAAACTGGATCGCGCGCTTTGTGTCAAGGATTTTTATTAATGATTTCAGAAATGTGATTTCAGAAAAATAGTTAAAATATAAAAAATGGAGTAGCTATAATTATGTCGCAAGTCTCGACACCATTACTAACTCGCTATGATTTGCATAGTCACACGAATGCTTCAGATGGCAATCTGACCCCTGTTGAATTAGTCGAGCGTGCGATAGAAATGAGCATAAATATTCTATCGATTACCGACCACGATACTTGTGATGGGCTTATTCAAGCCAGAGATTATATTCTTGAAAATCAACGGCCAATCGAACTAATTAATGGCGTTGAAATCTCGACTCTATGGGAAAATATAGAAATTCATATTGTGGGGTTAAATTTCTCAGTCTCTGCTAACTCAATGAAAAATTTGTTGAATGAACAATCGGCACGTCGGCTAGAACGAGGGCAAGAAATAGGTAGGCGATTACAAAAAGCAGGTATCGATGATGCTTGGGAGAATGCGGTTAAATTATCAGGTGGAGGGCAAGTAACACGCGCACATTTTGCTCAACATTTGGTTCAAATTGGTAAAGAAAAAAATATTAATAAAGTATTTAAACGTTATTTATCGAAAGGTAAAACAGGCTATGCTCCAGCTCAATGGTGCAGTATTCAAGATTCGATAGAAGCGATTCATGCTGCGGGCGGTGTTGCTGTACTTGCCCATCCGTCTAAGTATCAACTATCAAATAAATGGTTAAAGCGAGTCATTGCTCATTTTAAAGAATGTCAGGGTGATGCGATGGAGGTTTCACATTGTCAGCAACCCCCACATGAAAAACAATTTTTGGCTGAGCTTGCGAAAACAGCAGATTTGAGAACGTCAGTGGGTTCAGATTTTCACCGCCCCTGTTCATGGATAGAGTTAGGTCGGAATTTATGGCTGCCAGATGATACTCAAGCTGTTTGGACGCTTTGGAATGATGTCAAAACAGATTAAATCAAGTAAAACAGTTTGAAACTTTGATGTCTTATCGATGCGGTGTAGAATAATAATATTAACTTACCGTAAATTAAGCTTACTATAGGTTGCAATACGGTATTACACCCAAAACGATGATGTTATTTGATTAGATTGGGGTTTGGATTAGATAATCTATTAGATAAATGTATTGATAATTACCTTATTTTTCTCAATACATTAAAGTTTTGAAAGTAGATGGCATTACTATAATCATTTTACTAAGTGATGCATCGATATCAAATATTAGAGGTATGTATGAGTCAGTTTTTTTACATTCACCCGGATAATCCACAAGCTAGATTAATTAGCCAAAGTGTTGATATCTTAAATAAAGGTGGAGTTGTTGTTTATCCGACAGATTCCGGTTATGCCATCGGGTGTCGCTTAGAAGATAAAGACGCACTTGCACGAATTTGTCGCATCCGCAAAATCGATGTTAATCATAATTTCACTTTGATGTGTCGTGATCTATCTGAGATTTCTAATTATGCGCATGTTGATAATACGGTATTTCGCCTGATTAAAAATAATACGCCTGGCAACTATACTTTTATCTTGCGTGGAACGAAAGAAGTCCCACGCCGTTTGATGAATGAAAAACGTAAAACGATTGGGTTACGAGTGCCTTCAAATCCAATCGCACGGGATTTGTTAGAGGCGGTTGGCGAGCCATTAATGTCCACGAGTCTTATTATGCCTGGTGATGACTTTACCCAATCAGATCCAGAAGAAATCCGTGATTTACTTGATAAACAAGTGGATTTAGTTATTCATGGTGGCTATATCGGGCAAAAGCCAACAACAGTTATTGATTTTACCGATGATACTCCTGTTGTTCTGCGAGTCGGTACTGGTGACCCATCACCATTTGAATAAGAAATCGATTTTACTGAGATTTATTGTTGCAAAGAGTCGCAAAGATTAGTAATAGGGGTTCACTGCAAACCTGTGTATAATGCGCGGGTTTTTAAATTTATACTTTTTTGTGCTAGGCCTTAAGTTTAGTACAGCAAGTTATTTGACGCCTGTGAAGGCGACAGTAAGAGGGTTATATGAGCGATAAATCGCAAAAGACTGAAAAGTTACAAAAAATTCTAGCTCGCTCTGGGCATGGTTCCCGTCGAGAAGTTGAGACATTTTTACAAGCTGGTCGAGTCAGTGTTGATGGTAAAATTGCAACATTGGGCGATCGGGTTGAAGTTACAGCATCAACTAAAATTCGGTTAGATGGTCGCCTGTTAGCGATTAAAGAGCCTGAAAAAGAAATTTGCCGCGTTATGGCGTACTATAAGCCTGAAGGTGAATTATGTACACGTCATGATCCTGAAGGTCGTCCAACAGTATTTACTCGTTTGCCTAAGCTCACAGGAGCAAGATGGATAGCGGTAGGGCGTCTCGATGTTAATACGAGTGGTCTGTTGTTGTTTACGACAGATGGTGAATTAGCAAACAGATTGATGCATCCAAGTCGTGAAGTTGAGCGTGAATACGCGGTTCGTGTTTTCGGTGAAATTAATGATGCGAAAATTCGTCAATTAACGATGGGTGTTCAATTAGAAGATGGTCCTGCCTCTTTTAAAACTGTTTCATACCGTGGTGGTGAAGGTATGAACCAGTGGTATAACGTGACTTTAACTGAAGGACGTAACCGTGAAGTTCGTCGCTTATGGGAATCTGTAGGTGTTCAAGTTAGTCGCTTGATCCGTGTACGTTACGGTGATATTGATTTACCTAAAGGGCTTCCTCGTGGTGGTTGGACTGAATTAGGTCTCGAGCAAACAAATTACCTAAGAGAATTAGTTGGGCTTTCCGTTGAAACGGAAAGCAAGGTTGCTGTTGAACGTGATCAGCGACGTCTGAAAGCGAATCAAATTCGTCGTGCGGTTAAGCGTGCGACTGAGGTAGCTTCAAGACCTGCATCTAAGCGCCAGGCATCAAAACCGAAACCAACTGCGAAACGCCGTACACGCATTTAGTTTGAGAGTGTTGTGTTGAACAAAAAGGTTATGGGATTGAGTCAGTTACCCATAACCTTTTTTGTTATATTAATTTATGATAATGAAGAAAATGTAATTACTTTTCTTGTCTCATTGATTTTAAATTAATTTTTTTGAATTGCATTCACAATAACTTTATTGCCAGAAATCGTACCCGTAGTTCCATTTGTTACTGTTGGGCTAGTGATTTTTGTGGTGTTATTTGAGCTTAGTATCCCATAACTATTTTCAATTCTAATAGCAGAATCAACAGTAAGGTTTTTACCTGCTGCAATTTTTCCGGCGTAGTTATCAAGGTTACCGACATTAATTTTTTGATTATTAGCACCCGTGATTGCTCCATAATTATTTTGCAATCCAGCTTTTAAAATAATATCAATATCGTTTCGAGCTATATTCTGCTTGTTAATATTAGCAGCAATGGAACCATACCAGTTATAAAGAGTATCCCCTTTAATGGTAATTGCACCATCATTGGTTTGTAATCCACCATTTTGATTTGTTAATCCAAACTTGGTGTTAACATATTGGAATTCATCACTATAGGTGTTATTCAATGCACTTGTTTCAATGTTTAAGTTACTTTCAGCATTGATCAAACCACCTAGGTTATTGAGGTCATGAGACTTTATATCTAAATTTTTAGCTTTAATATAACCTGCATTATTGCTTAATACTGATGTGGTTATATTACTTAGGCCATTATCAGAAATGATAGAACCCGTATTAACTAATTTATAAGTCTCTATATTGATTAATTTACCACTATGAATTTTAGAGACAGAATCATTAGTTAATGAAACCGAAGCATCAATATCCATTTTACCATTTTGTGCATTTAACTCAGAGCTCAATTGAGTTAAATTCATCGCACTTACGCTGACTTTGCGTTTAGCCGTTATTTTACTATTGGAGATATTATCAACGGTTGATTGAGCCTTGATATTAAGATCTCTACCAGCGGTGACATTCGAGTTTTCGTTAAGTAAGCTAATTGCATTGATAGAAACATCGCGTTCAGCAATAAAGCCTTTATTCGGATTGTTGGGAAGTTGAATACTATCTCTATTATATATGGCACCCGTAGAGTGAATGTTAATATCACCATTAGTTGATTTAAATAAACCATTATCATTCACGAGTGTATTTGAAATCGTGTTAATATCTTTAGCGGCTTTAATCACGCCATTCGCATTAGTAATATAGCCTAATGTGGTGATATTTACATTTCCTTTATTTGCCTCAATTCTACCATTATTGTTATTTAACGTATTGGGATTAGATATGGTGATATCGATATCATTATTTGCATTTATGACGCTATTGTTGGTTAGACCCATTGATTTAATGTTGATCGAACCTGAGGAGGTTATATTGGCAGAAGTATTGATTAGTCCTCCAGAAGTATCGATCAATAAACCGCCATTACCAACAGAAATATTACCAGCGTTAGTGACGCCAACACCATTTTCAGTTGTGATTAAAGAAATTTTGTCAGCATACATACCACCTATAGCAGATACATCAATGCCAACGATGGGTTGAGCTCCCGCTCCCGTTGTACGTCCAACAACTTGACCATTATTATTGACAATATTATTACCGGCAGTTGCGGTGATATTTTTTGCACTAATAACTCCGTTGACGGCAATTGAACGAGCGATAATATCGGTAGGTGAGTTAGTATCAAAATGGCTATTAATAGTCACTTTTCCTTTCTCAACATTGTAACCTGTAATTGACCCATCATTGGCTAAAATTACATTACCGGTAGTAAGTGTTGCGCGATTGGTATTAATAAATCCACAGTTATTGCAGGTTATTCCAGAAGCATTGGCAACAATGACTTGTGCTTTACCACCAGCGACTTCAATCATGCCATTTAAGGTGGTTGCAGATACTGAATTAACTTCATTTAAAATAACTTTAGCTCTGCCATTTGTAAGATTAGCATTACCACCAACTCTACCGCCTATTTGTGTATTACTATTATTTGCACTGTTGTTTAAAATAACACCTTTTTGGTCAACATCAAATGCACTATAAATATTATGAGATACGCCATTTTGACTAGGTGCTTTGATATGAACAATAGTAGGGCCATTTCCTTGGGTTAAGATACCCGCACCATTTGTTGATGTGATTGCACCTTGAGCAACGGTCGATAATCCTAATATAATTGAAACACATAAAAATACAGGTTTAATTTTCAATATTGGTGTATTGGAACTATTATTTAAATAATTTTTCATATATATATCCTTTAAACTTAAAATAGACAGAATCTAAAATAATTAACAATCCATTATTGCAGTTAAATTATGATGCAATAAAACTTTAAATAAAAATTAATAATATTAAAGTTGATTATGAAATTGTACGGTGGTTGAAAGTAAGTTCAATCACAAATATGCAGGATTAAATATATTTAAATAAATAAATTTCTTTTTGTTCAATAAGTAGCAATTACTCTAGTATTGATATGATGGGGATTAATACTAAGGTAATTACACTTATGTATAAATGATGTTTTTGTATTTATAGTTAAGTTATTCTAATAAGGATAATCTAACTGATACTTAATCTAATGAATATTTTTTTTGATGTTGTGATTTATTAAATATAATTAACGCTTTTATAGGATAATGTCTATTAAATGTAATATTTAAATTCATTTTATTAATATTTTTAAAATATAAAAATTAATTTACTCAATAGTGTTTTTGTTTTTTTGAATTAAATTCCCATATTTGATGAGAAACACATCAATTTATCGTTTAAAATCTCTCGGTATAAATTGGCTGAAATTCTAAGGTTACGTCAGTGCTGTAATTACCTCATATTAGAAAAATTTCTCGTGGTTACATTAATTTTAATTATGTTTTATCACAAAATTGTTCAATTTAGATTGAGATAATTTCATTTATACACTATTTTGATGTAGATCAAAATTAAAATAGGTTATGGCTTTTTATGACGGCTTTCCAATTAGTGCGTTGGCTAGGAATATTGAGTATTAGCATCTCTGGTTGCGATGTTTATCAACCAATACAGCCTGAAAGTGGTCGGTTTTATTTTAGTAATGATATGGGGGAAGATGTCGTTTTTTTAATTGATGAAAAATCTGTCGTTATCCCCAAACATACGGTTGGAAGTCTATTTTTAGGTGTTGGTATGCATACTATGTCAACGAGAGATAATCAATTAATCAAATTTATGGTTTATCCAGATAATAAAGGTGGAATATTAAACCCGCAGCACCAACTATACTACAGCTACAATTTCGTACATGGTACGAATGGTATCCCTTCAATTTATCACTTAACTACTCAGGATGTGATCGTGAGTGATTATCATCTCAAGGGAAAAATTAATAGTAGCAATCATTATGTTATTGATAATAATGCATTTAACTGTGATTTTGCTATTGGTGATGAAGTGCCTAATATTCTGACAACTTATACAGGGGTCAGCCAAGTGAAAACGAAATGTTTTTCTCGCCAAGAATTACTGGATTTGCTTCGTAGTGATGATGCTTTGATATCGCAGTTATTAGTAAAAAAGGTATTTTATAATGAAAAAGAGTCAGTCACATTAATCTTTGATTATCCGCTAACTGCACCTAATTTTACTGATGAAAATTTGCAAATGTATGCACTAGATATATTTGAACTTCTTAATGACTATAGAGGTTCAACAGATTCAGATAAGAAGCAATTTTATTATAACCAATACCATAAACTAGTTTCTCGAATGACGCGTATTTATGGGCAATTAGGTAGTGAAGAGTATTCGATGGTGGAAAAACAAAAATATCTTACGTTTATGAACCAGACAAGGGCGATATTTAATGCAGGAATTCTGATGCTTAATTAGTTTGAATGAGTTTATGGCGAGTTGAATAGCCAATAACAACGTTATTGGCTATTGAGTTTATTACCAATCAATCCCTTTTTGAGCTTTAATGCCAATATCAAAGGCATGTTTTATTGGGCGCATTTCAGTGACGGTATCTGCGAGAGCTAGTAAATCTCGATGGCAACCACGACCCGTTATGATAACGGATTGGTTATCAGGTCTATTTTGTAATGCAGTGATGACATCTTCTAAGGGAAGGTAGTGATAGCTAATCATATAAGTTAATTCATCAAGGATAACTAAATCGATCTGAGGGTTAGCTAACAACTGTTTAGCGTGATGCCATGTTTCAAGGCACGCGAGCGTATCTGTTTCTCGATTTTGAGTGTCCCACGTGAAACCGGTATTCATCACATAAAAAGGAACTCCATGAGGTTCAAGTAACTCACGTTCGCCATTGTCCCAGCTACCTTTGATAAATTGAACTACAGCCGCTTTTTTGCCATGACCAACACTTCGACAAACGGTACCAAAAGCCGCTGTTGTTTTCCCTTTACCATTTCCCGTGAATACGAGCAGAATACCGCGTTCAAGTTGCGCCGCTTCAATGCGTGCATCAACTTTTTCTTTTAAGCGTTGTTGACGTGTTTCATGTCGGTTTTGTGACATAAAGTTACTCCGCTGGACCTGCTTTACGTCCAGGCTGTGCATCATAGCTAGTGCCTGTTTTACGTAAGCTATCGTCACCCATTAAGTAAATATAGATTGGCATAATTTCTTCGGGAGTTTTCAAATTCTGAGCGTTTTCTTCAGGGAAAGCACTTGCGCGCATACTGGTGCGTGTTCCACCTGGATTAATACAATTTACGCGTAATTGAGTATGTTTATATTCTTCTGCAAGAACTTGCATTAAACCTTCGGTCGCAAATTTAGAGACAGCATATGCTCCCCAACCTATACGACCTTGTTTGCCAACACTAGAGCTAGTAAAGATTAATGAAGCCGTAGGTGCTTTTAACAATAAAGGTAATAGGGCTTGAGTCAGCATAAAAGTGGCATTTACATTAACTTGCATAACGTCGTGCCATAATTGAGTTGGTTGTTCTGTGATGGGTGCAACAACACCAAGAATACCTGCGTTATGTAACACGCCATCAAGGTGAGGAGATATCTTTGCAACGTTATTAGCTAAAGAATGACAGTCATCACTCGTTGCTGTTAGTAAATCTAAAATATGAATTTGGGCTGGTTTACCTGTCAAGTTTGTTATCTCTTGACTGACCGATTCCAGTTTTTGTCGAGTTCTTCCGACTAATATTAACGATGCACCAAAGCGGGCATAAGTTAAAGCCGCTTCACGACCAATGCCATCACCTGCGCCTGTTACTAAGATAGTTTTACCCTTTAAAAGGTCTTGTCTTGGCTGATATTGAAGCATATTCTTTCCTATCATATTTATTAACATATTGTCGGTATCATCGCACTAATCGTGTTTCTTGGCTAATCTTACATAGATGTTAGTCTATTTTTATGTGGCAATATGACTTTTTTCTGGTTGTTTGGTTACAATCATGAGACTATTTTTTATTAAAGATTAATATTAGAAGGATCAATTTGTGGAGTATTTCTCTTTGTATGGACTATTTTTAGCAAAAGTTGTCACAATTGTGGTTGCTATTGTTTTACTTGCCGTTTTTGTATTTGGTGCAGGAATGCGTCGTCAAGGTGCTAAAGGTTCTTTAAAAATCACTGATTTAGGTGAAAATTACCGTGAGCGTCAGCGTCAAATGCAGCAAATCAAAATGAATGATTCTGAGCAAAAAGCTTGGTTAAAAGCATTTAAGAAACAGCTTAAATTAAAATCAAAAAGTGAGAAATCTGGCGCTAAAGTAGGACAAACTGCGGTTAAAAAGCCTTGTTTATATGTATTAGACTTCAAAGGAAGTATGGACGCGCGTGAAGTGACTTCTTTAAGAGAAGAAATCAGCGCTATCCTTGCGGTTGCGGATCAACAAGATGAAGTTTTACTGCGTTTGGAAAGTCCAGGTGGAATGGTCCATGGTTATGGCTTGGCGGCTTCTCAATTAGTGAGATTAAAAGAAAAAAATATCCCGCTAACTGTCGCTGTTGACAAAGTGGCAGCGAGTGGGGGATATATGATGGCTTGTATTGCAAGCAAAATAATTGCCGCGCCATTTTCTATTATTGGATCGATTGGTGTTGTCGCCCAAGTTCCTAATATTCATCGTTTACTTAAAAAACATGATGTTGATGTTGAATTGCATACAGCTGGTGAATTCAAAAGAACGTTAACCATGTTAGGTGAAAATACCGAACAAGGTCGCAAAAAATTTGTCGAAGATTTAAATTCAACTCATGAATTGTTTAAACAGTTTGTGCATATGAACCGTCCATCGCTTGATATCGATGCAGTCGCCACGGGTGAATATTGGTATGGTTCGCAAGCTATAGAGAAAGGTTTAGTTGACCAAATTGGTGTGAGCGATGATGCGATAATTAATGCGATTGATACCAAAGAAATTATCAGTATTCGTTACGTAATAAGTAAAAAAGTGATGGATAGGTTTACAGGTAGCGTTTCAGAAAATATTGATAAATTATTATTGCGCTGGTGGCAGCGTGGCCAAAAACCATTTTTATAATTGCTCGATAATTCGCAAATATTTTATTATCAAACTAATATATAAATTACCGGCGTCAAGCCGGTAATTTTTTTCAGGTCATTCATCATTCAGACGATACTGTTCTGAAAGTATATGTGCTAGGTGTTTATACATATTGAAAGCTGCGGTACTTTTAATGGTAGGAATTCCATTGTCATCTAAAAAGAACTCGCCTTTGAACACTAAAGTATTGCGATGTTGCTCTACAGTATTCACAAACATGCCATGAATATAATCATCGTGTTTCTGTATGATATCATTGGCTTTTTCAAGTAGTTCTTTTTTTGTAATGTATTGGATATTATCTTGCATTGAATCGCTCCCTTGAAAAAATAATTGGTTGCTTATAGCATTTTATCAGGTACAGTGTGTGTTTTTCAATAGTATTTAAACAACATAATCCGGTTAAAATCAGTTGATTAGAGCGTTTTATCTGTTTTTTATAATAACGTGACTGAGATTAGAAGTTTTGTTTCAATACAAATTATTGTACAAAAACATATTGATATATTGTGATTGTGTCGCAATATAAAAAAGAGATTTCCATTTTGCGCATTTTAATGCAGAAATGCGCCATTGTTGATATTTAGGTAAAGGTAACTATGGGTAAAGCTCTTGTTATAGTGGAGTCCCCGGCAAAAGCCAAGACAATCAATAAGTATCTTGGAAGTGGCTACGTTGTGAAAAGCAGCGTTGGTCACATTCGTGATCTGCCGAAAAGCGGCTCTAGTTCACAAACCGGCTCACAAAAAAAGAGTACAGACTCATCTACCGATAAAACCAAAAAGGTGAAAAAAGATCCTCAAGAAGCGTTAGTTAAACGCATGGGGATTGACCCTTACCATGGTTGGAAAGCAAATTATCAAATTTTGCCCGGTAAGGAAAAAGTCGTTTCTGAACTCCAAGCATTGGCAGCAGATGCTGACCATGTCTATCTCGCGACGGATCTCGACCGCGAAGGGGAAGCGATTGCTTGGCATTTGCGTGAAGTTATCGGTGGTGATGAATCACGTTTTAGCCGTGTCGTATTTAATGAAATAACTAAAAATGCGATCACACAAGCGTTTGAAAGCCCTGGCGAGTTGAATATCGATAGGGTAAATGCTCAGCAAGCTCGTCGCTTCATGGACCGAGTAGTGGGATACATGGTATCGCCATTATTATGGAAAAAAGTGGCTCGTGGTCTTTCTGCTGGTCGAGTACAATCGGTTGCAGTACGATTAATTGTTGAGCGTGAACGCGAAATTAAAGCATTTGTTCCTGTCGAATATTGGGAATTACATGCAGATTTATCTGATAAAGATGTGACAAACTTACGTATGGAAGTCACTTCTCAAGCAGGTAAAGCATTTAAGCCAGTCAATAAAGCACAAACAGATGCGGCAGTTAAATTGCTTGAAAAAGCTCGTTTTCAGGTTATTGACCGTGAAGATAAGCCGACATCAAGTAAGCCAAGTGCGCCATATATCACTTCAACCTTACAGCAAGCAGCCAGTACGCGCCTTGGCTTTGGTGTGAAGAAAACGATGATGATGGCTCAACGCCTTTATGAAGCCGGTTATATAACCTATATGCGTACTGACTCAACTAATTTGAGTCAGGATGCATTAGATATGGTTCGTGGCTATATAAATGACAATTTTGGTGCAAAGTATTTACCAAAAGATGCCAACGTTTATAGCAGTAAAGATAATTCTCAAGAAGCGCACGAAGCTATCCGACCTTCAAGTGTAGATGTTCTACCTGAAACACTGAAGGATATGGAAAATGATGCCAAACGGTTGTATCAGCTTATTTGGAATCAGTTTGTTGCTTGTCAAATGACACCAGCAAAATATGATTCGACGACGCTGACAGTTAAAGCGGGTGATTTTGAGTTAAAAGCCAAAGGACGTACTTTACGTTTTGATGGTTGGACTCGAGTGATGGCTGCGTTACGTAAAAACGATGAAGATAAAACTTTGCCACCTATTCAAGTGGGTTCAGAGCTATCTTTAGTTGAATTATTACCAACGCAACATTTTACTAAGCCACCTGCTCGCTTTAGTGAAGCATCGTTAGTTAAAGAATTAGAAAAACGAGGTATTGGACGTCCATCTACTTACGCTGCCATCATTTCGACTATCCAAGATAGAGGATATGCGAAAGTTGATAACCGTCGTTTCTATGCAGAAAAGATGGGTGAAATCGTCACAGATAGATTGGAAGAGAATTTCAATGATCTGATGAACTACGATTTTACAGCTAAAATGGAAGACCAACTTGACCATGTAGCGAATCACAGTGCAGATTGGAAAGCGGTATTAGATGAGTTCTTTTCCGACTTTAGTAAGCAGCTTGAAGTTGCAGAAAAAGATCCGGAAGAAGGCGGAATGCGTACCAATCCAATGGTTATCACATCTATCACCTGTCCTGATTGTTCTCTCCATATGGGAATTCGCACAGCATCTACTGGTGTATTCCTCGGATGCTCTGGGTATGCTTTACCGCCTAAAGAACGTTGTAAGAAAACAATTAATTTAATTCCAGAAGATGAAGTGCTTAATATTCTGGAAGGTGAAGACGCTGAAACTAATGCTTTAAGAGCAAAACGTCGTTGTCCAAAATGTGGTACTGCGATGGATAGTTATTTGATTGATAATCAACGTAAGCTACATGTTTGTGGTAATAATCCAGCTTGTGAAGGTTATGAGATCGAAGAAGGCGAATTCCGTATCAAAGGTTATGATGGCCCAGTCATTGAATGTGACAAATGTGGTTCTGAAATGCACTTGAAAATGGGGCGTTTTGGTAAGTACATGGGTTGTACTAATGAAGAATGTAAAAACACACGTAAAATCTTAAGAAGTGGTGAAATAGCCCCGCCGAAAGAAGATCCTGTTCCGTTGCCGGAATTACCGTGTGAAAAGTCAGATGCTTATTTTGTTCTACGTGATGGCGCGGCAGGTGTATTCCTCGCTGCCAATACATTCCCTAAATCGAGGGAAACTAGAGCACCATTAGTTGAAGAGTTACAAAGATTTAAAGATAGATTACCTGAAAAATTAGCTTACTTAGCGGAAGCACCAGCGAAAGATCCTGAAGGTAATTCAACTGTTGTACGTTTTAGTCGCAAGACTAAACAGCAATATGTGTCTTCTGAAAAGAATGGCAAAGCAACGGGTTGGAGTGCTTTTTATGTCGATGGTAAGTGGGTAGTTAAAGAAAAGTAATTGCATTTGAAAAAATGAAACTCATAAAAATACCAGTCAGCTAAGTTGACTGGTATTTTTTTATTGGGGTATCCAAGAATCCCAAGCAGGAACAGGTTGCAATTCTGAGATAAGAAAATCAATAAATGATCTTATTTTAGGATTACTGTATTTACTTGGGAAATAAAGCGCATATAAAGCATGAGTTTCATAAGTCACATTCCCATCAAGTAATAACGGTATTAATTCTTCTTTTTGAATATGGTCGCCAATAAGATAAGTGGGTAACCAAGCAACACCTTGGTTTTCTAGCACAGATTTCAGTAGAACTAAGCTGCTATTTGCCTGAATAGGAGCTCTAACTTTCAATTGATGCTGGCGGTTATGTTCATCGGTCATTTTTATTGGGGGCGTCAGCCCTGGATAAATAAGGCAATCGTGATCTACCAAATCAGTGCGCCTCATCGGAAAACCTTTTTTAGCCAAGTAATCTGATGTTGCACAATAAGCCCATCGAATAGGCGCTAGTTTACGCATGGCGTAATTCTGTGGGGGAGATGACGATATTCTTAATGCAATATCAAAGTCGGTATCATTTAAATTAACAAAGTCATCGTTAAGGTCAATGTATAAATTAACATCTGGACACTGCTCACGATATTTATCAATTAAATTAACTAGACGAGAATAGCCAAAAGCAATGGAACAGGTAATACGCAATTCTCCCTGAGGATATTCGTAATAGCTAGATGTTGCATTCAACGTATCATCGAATTCTTTCAATAACTTAAGTGCCCGATTAAAAAAATACTGTCCAGCATCCGTCAATGTAATGCTACGCGTTGTTCTTTTAATTAATGTTGTTCCTAATGTATTTTCCATCGCTGCTAAATTTTTACTGACCGCTGAAGGCGAAACATTAAGTTGTGTGGCGGCTTCAGAAAGACCTCCACATTCAACAATTTTAACAAAAAACTCTAAATTCTTGAGTGAAATTGGTGAGCTCATTCTTTCCTTTAATTCACAAGTGATTTGAGAAAACAGTATCAATATGCCATTTAAATCCCTTTTTAAAAGTGTAACTATTACCCTGTAGGAAAGAAAGCTATAACAATATGAAAAATAAACAAGTTAAGTGATATGCATCACAAAATACAGGGAAGGGAAATTACAAAACTTATAAATGTGATTTCTATCCTGATAAATATAATTTTAATTAAAAGGTAATCCGATATGTGGACTCGACTAGAACCCTACAAATCGTCTCTTATTCTACTCTTTGCTCTTATCCTTGGGGGATTACTTGGTATTTATACCCCAACATTTGCTATCCAACTGCAACCAGTGGGACAAATATTTCTTAATCTACTATTTATGATCATTGTTCCGTTAGTTGGGATCAGTGTGATGTCATCAATTGCTGGAATGACCGACCTTAAACGCTTGGGTCGAATAATTGGTATTATTTTTATTGTCTCTATAGCCATGGCACTTATCCCAGCGGCGGGTATCGTTGCATTAGCGTTATGGTATAACCCAGCGCAAGGCGTCACGATTGATCTTCCTAAGTCTGTAAATGCAGGCGCGGGAAATATGGATTTTGTCAGCATGATAACGACCAGTGACTTTGTCGGTCTATTTTCTAAGTCAAATATCTTAGCGCTCATCATGATTTCCATTATTGCAGGTATCGCAATTGGTCAATCTGCTGATGCAGGTAAGCGTATCGCTGCATTTCTTGATGATGCCAATACTATTGTGATGAAGATAGTCTCAATTATTATGAAAGTCGCACCTGTTGGGTTGGGCTGTTATTTTGCGGCGACTATGGCAAGTCAGGACGCGGCGCTATTAATGACATTTGCTCGTGCTATTGGGTTATTTATGGTTGCGACCCTAATTTACTATGTTTTTGGCTCTATTTTTTACTCGTGGATTGGTGGTGGTATACCGGGTGTGAAAGCATTCTGGCGTAATGCGATTGAACCTTCTGCGACTGCATTGGGAACTTGTTCTTCTTTAGGAACATTGCCCGTGACTATCCGCGCAGGAAAAGCGATGGGAATTAATCCTGAGATTGTGGATGTTTCAATTCCCTTGCTTGTTAATCTAAATAAAGGCGGCGTAGCAATGATTGCAGCGCTAAAAATTGTCTTTATTTATTCGGTATTAGGTCTGCCATTTACGACAGAAACTTTCTTTTTGGCCATGTTAATCGCAGTACTATCCGCCATTATCGTAGGGGGCGTACCAGGTGGTGCATTCCTTGGGGAAATATTTATTGTGACAACATTAGGTTTGCCAATGGAAGCGATCCCGATATTAGTGGTTCTCGGTACGATCACCGATGCGCCAGCTACACTGATTAACGTTATTCATGATTTAAATGCAGCTCAGATAGTTGAGCGCTTTGCAGGGAAAAAATCAGCAAATTCGAATATTCATGACCTATCAGTTTCAGAAAACGTAACTGAATAAGCTATTCAAACATAATGAATTAAAAGGTAAATTTAATGAAAGAGAACTTGAACATTGAAACTCAGTTAGTGACTGCTGGGCGAGAAAAACGCTATACACAAGGTTCGGTTAATGCGGTTATTCAACGTGCATCATCATTAGTTTTTGATACCGTAAAAGATAAGAAATTTGCAACTGCAAATCGGGCAAATGGCGAATTATTTTATGGACGTAGAGGCACTCTTACACATTTTTCATTCCAAAAAGCGATGGTCGATTTGGAAGGTGGTGTTGGTTGCGCCCTTTATCCATGCGGTGCAGCGGCAGTGACAAATGCAATTCTTTCATTTGTGGCAAGCGGTGACCATATCTTGATGACGGGAAGTGCATATGAGCCGACACAAGATTTTTGTAATAAGATCCTTAGCAAATATAATGTATCAACAACGTATTATGAACCAATGATCGGCGCAGAAATTGCTTCACTCATTCAACCAAATACGAAAGTTGTTTTTCTGGAATCGCCAAGTTCTATTACGATGGAAGTACAAGATGTTCCGGGAATGATAAAGGCGATTCGTGCCGTTAATCCTGAAATTGTAATTATGTTAGATAATACTTGGGCAGCAGGAATATTATTTCGAGCATTAGATTTCGGGGTTGATATTTCTATTCAAGCTGGCACTAAATACACGATTGGGCATTCTGATGCGATGTTAGGTACAGCCGTCTCTAACGAGCGTTGTTGGGAACGATTACGTGAAAATTCGTATCTGATGGGACAAACTCTCGATGCCGATACAGCTTATATGGGAAGCCGTGGTTTACGTACACTTTCAGTTAGATTAAAACAACATGAGATAAGTAGTATTGCGATTGCTAAATGGTTAGCTGACCGCCCTGAAGTTGCGAGAGTGAATCATCCTGCATTAGAGCAATGCCCTGGGCATGAATTTTATCGTCGTGATTTTTCTGGTTGTTCAGGTTTGTTTTCTTTTGTTCTTAAAAAACGCTTGTCCGATGAACAGATGTCTGCTTTTTTGGATAATTTTACCTTGTTCCATATGGCATACTCATGGGGTGGCTTTGAATCATTGATTTTAGCTAATCAACCCGAAGAATTAAATGAGATCCGCCCAGTCAGCAATGTGGACTTCACCGGTACGTTAGTTCGAGTTCATATTGGCCTTGAAAATATAGATGATTTAATCGCTGATCTTGATGCAGGTTTTGCTCGAATTAGTTAATTGAAGTCTGATAGATAGAATTAACCTAAAATTATATTTCTATTAATGGCTAGAGAACATAATTGTTTATCTAGCCATTTTTTTAGTAAACATTTCCTTTCCTTCAATGTACTCATTAATTAAATGATTGTGATGTAACTATCATTTATTCACTAAAGAAATCATTTGAACAAAAGTACTAACTTAAATGTGCTAACGTGAAATAGCGCTGTGCATTATTGCGTTCAACAATAAAACGGTTCTTACTTCATATCAATATGAGGTAAGTCGATGGAACGATAGATAAATTTTATCTACTGGAGGTAAAATGAAGTTCAAGATTTGTTTACTTGCTGCATTATTTACGACAAGTGCGGCTTTTGCCGCTGACACAACAGTCGTATTAAAAGAAGCGACCACAACTGGAGAGGGTAAAGCAATCGGTGAAGTCGTTATCTCTGAAACTGAATATGGATTATTGTTCACCCCGAAAATAACTGGGCTACAAGCAGGTATTCATGGTTTTCATATTCATGCCAACCCAAGTTGTGAACCGGGTGAAAAAGAGGGCAAAATAGTGCCTGCATTAAAAGCTGGTGGTCATATGGATCCTGAGAAAACAGGTGTGCATAAAGGTCCTTATGATAATAGCGGCCATTTAGGCGATTTACCGGGTTTAGTGGCAGATGCTAAAGGTAATGCGGATTATGCGGTTCTCGCACCACGGTTAAAGTCGCTTAATGATGTGAAAAATCATGCATTAATGGTACATGTTGGCGGTGATAATTATTCAGACAATCCTGAAGTACTCGGTGGTGGGGGGGCGAGGATGGCCTGTGGGATAATCAAATAATTACACTTCATACTTCGCGCTGTGGCGGTGTTGGCTGCACTCGGCTACTTGGGTCACATACTTTTGTATGCTCCCCGAGCTATCCTCGCTCGCCGCCTTGCCACAGCACGAATTATTTAGAGTAATATTCTACTAGTTTCTACTGAATTATATAGGTAACTCCATTTTCCATTTTTTAAGAAAAGTTAGAGCCTTATAGTCAGTATTTACCAAATACGGATACGTTGTTCAGGCTCTAAATAGAGTTGGTTGTTTTTTTCAACACCGAAGGTTTGGTACCAATCATCGATGTTGCGGACAACGCCATTTGCACGAAACTGATTTGGGCTGTGCGGGTCGGTTAAGATTTTATTACGTTCTGACTCTTTGTTTGACAGTTCTTGCCATGTTCTCGCCCATGAAATAAAGAAGCGTTGTAATCCAGTAGTTCCGTCAATGATAGGGGCTTCGCCATTTGGGTAGTTTTCTTTGACAAACTGTTTGTAGGCACTTAATGCAATATTAAGCCCACCTAAGTCACCAATGTTTTCGCCTAACGTTAGCTGCCCATTGACTTTTTGCCCATCTACATCAAAAGCATTGAATTGGTCGACTAGCTTATCGGTTTTTTGTTTAAAATGCGTTTTGGCACTTTCACTCCACCAGTTACGCAATTGGCCCGTACCATCATATAAACTACCTTGATCATCAAATCCATGCCCCATTTCATGACCAATAACTGCGCCAATAGCGCCATAGTTATAGGCTGGGTCAACGTTAGGATCAAAAAACGGTGCTTGTAAGATCGCCGCAGGGAAAACGATTTCATTTTGTACTGGATTGAAATAAGCGTTAACGGTTTGTGGTGTCATTCCCCATTCCCATTTGCGAACTGGTTTACCTATTTTGCTGATGGCGTCTTTGTAAGACCATTCATTCACTTGTTTGTAATTACCAAGTAAATCATCTTGTTTGAGATTAATACTATCAAAGTTGTTCCATTGATCTGGGTATCCTACTTTTACAGTAAATTGGTCTAATTTTTTGAGTGCTTCTTGTCGAGTCGCGTCATCCATCCAGTCATTAACTTTCAGACGTGAATTGAATGTTCCTCTCACATAACTGACCAGATCTTTAATTTTTTCTTTTGATTTCGGATCAAAATACTGTTCAACATAGATTTGCCCTAAAGGTTCACCTTGCAGGGCGTTAACTGTTTGTAACGCACGTTCCTGACGGGTACGTTGTTTTTCTATCCCATTGAGTTTTTTCGAGTAAAAATCAAAATTGGCATCAACAAATTGTTGGTTTAAATAACGGGCATTACTGCTAACATATTGGAAAATTAGATAGTCTTTTAGCACCGATATTGGTGTTTGCGCATAAATTTGTGCTGTCTTTTCTACAGCCGTATCGGTTTCTACGACAATTTTTTCTAATTGTTTATCTGAAAGTTGCCAATGATTAATGAAGTTTTCCCATGCAAAACCTTTAGTGAATGCTTTCATTTCTGGCAAGGTCATTGCGTGATAATTTTTGAGGGTATCACGGCGTTCTTCTGGGCTCCATTGTACTTTAGCTATTGATTTTTCGAGGTCAAATATTAGCTGCGCTTTCTTATCGACATCTTTTTCTCCCGCTAATTTTAAAATAGTTTCAATGTAGGCAATATAGCTTTTACGGATTGCTTCCATTTGCGGGGTATCATCAAGATAGTAGTTACGATTTGGTAACCCTAAGCTACCTTGACCGATATAAAGAACATAAGTATCAGGTGATTTTGCATCTAAATCGACCCAATAGGAAATGAGTGAGTTATATGCGGGTAAGGTCATTAAACGGCTTATATCATTATGATCTTTTGCTTGCTTAATTGCGTCTAAGTCGCTTTTTATCGGCGAGATATTCGCTTTTTCAATCGCATCTTCATTTAAATAACTTAAATATAAATTTCGAATATTACGTTGGTTATGGCTAAGAGCGCTTTCTGGTAAGGCTTGTAACTGTTCAATAATTGCCTGTGTTTGTTTTTCGGTATTGAGATACAAATCAACGAAGGAGTTAATACGAGGCATACCTGTAGGTATTTTTGCTTTTTTTATCCAATCCTCATTAACATAACGATAAAAATCATTTCCTGGTTGAATCGAATCAGATAGCACAATTTTTTGTTGACCGTATGAAACTTCTTTTGCATACAAATTAGATGCAAGGGAAACAGTTGATATGCCAATAAGTAAAGCCAATACGTTGATACGCATGCATAAACCTCTCTTTATTAAGGATTTGTATATTCACCTTTAAGTTGTAAAAGCTAAGGTGAATCTAACAACATAATATTTTTATTATTCAATCATACTTCAGAAAAAATTTAATTCTACTTTGCAAAATCTTACGTCGGCTGATGATTTTGTATGACTTAGATGAAATTTTATCATCATGCTATTTATTCTTATCTAAATAATGATATATTAGTTATATAGAACATAATCTATATTTCTTTTAGTTATAACTAATGTTTTTTAGCTATAGCGATTGGCAAGTCGCTTTGTAAGAGGTAGACCTAAAAATGAAATTGCAGCAATTGCGTTATATTGTTGAAGTCGTCAATCACGACTTGAATGTCTCCTCTACAGCCGAAGGATTATTCACTTCACAGCCGGGGATCAGTAAACAGGTTCGTATGCTTGAAGATGAGCTTGGTATTCAAATATTTGCTCGTAGTGGTAAACATTTAACACATGTCACTCCCGCAGGTGAAGAGGTAGTTCGTATATCAAGGGAAGTTTTGTCTAAAATTGATGCGATACGCTCAGTAGCGGGGGAACATACTTACCCAGATAGAGGTAGCCTTAGCATTGCAACTACGCATACACAAGCTCGTTATGCATTACCTCCGGTGATTAAAGGGTTTATTGAGCGTTATCCTAATGTCTCTTTACATATGCAGCAAGGGACGCCAACACAGATAGCAGAAGAAGTGTGCAAAGGTAATAGTGATTTTGCAATCGCAACAGAAGCATTACACCTTTATAGCGATTTGATCATGTTACCTTGCTACCACTGGAACCGTTGTGTGGTCGTACAAAAAGATCATCCATTAGCCACCAAAAAGAACGTGACTATTGAAGATATCGCACAATATCAAATTGTGACCTATACCCACGGTTTTACAGGTCGTTCAGAACTGGATATTGCATTTCAAAAAATAGGATTAGAGCCAAAAATAATTTTTACTGCAACGGATGCTGATGTGATTAAAACCTATGTTCGGTTAGGGCTTGGTATTGGGATTATCGCAAGTATGGCAGTTGATCCCGTTAATGATAGTGATTTAGTTATTATTGATATGCGTGATAAATTCAGTTATAGCACTACAAAAATAGGATTCAAAAAAACCAGTTTCTTACGTAGCTACATGTATGATTTTATGTGGCGTTTTGCACCGCATTTAACCCGAGATGTGGTAGATAAAGCAGTTGCATTGCGAAATAATGAAGATATAGAAGCGTTTTTTAAAGATATAAAACTCCCTATAATTTGATTTTCTTTGCCTTTTAGCCCATAGCGTTGTTGGCTTCAAACATAAACCCTAGTCACGTAGTTATCTACGCTCCTAGGGATTTGTGTTTTTGCCGCCTAGTTATGGGCTAAAATGCTTTGAAAATAATTTAAATGTACATTGTTCAAAAATTAAAAATCAAATTTAAATCCCTTCGAAATGTAATGATAAAGGTGATTATTTGCCTTAAGTTCACATCTTAGCCTAAATTATCCTACACTAAAGTGTGTTTCATTGTGTATTTGGCACGAAATCAATAAATGAAATTTTTTGAGCAACTATGATTAAAAGAGGTTTATAAAAAATAATGGTGATTGACGTGTGGTATTGCCATCGTCATAAAAAACCAAGGAGGAGTTATGTCGTTGAATCTAAAAACACAAAGTGCAGCGGTGCTCGATATTGGAAACAAGCAATATAATTACTTTAGCTTAGCACTTGCCGAAAAAAAGTTAGGTGATGGAGCTCGGTTACCTAAATCCCTCAAAGTTCTACTCGAAAATCTATTACGTAATATTGATGGTAAGTCAGTGGTTGAACAGGACTTGCAAGCCATTATTGATTGGCAAAAAGAAGCCCATGCAGAAAGAGAAATCGCCTACCGACCTGCGCGGGTTCTCATGCAAGATTTTACAGGTGTACCTGCTGTAGTGGATCTCGCGGCAATGCGAGAAGCGGTTAAGTCATTGGGTGGAAATGTTAACCAAGTTAATCCCTTATCACCAGTAGACCTTGTTATCGACCATTCCGTGATGGTGGATGAATTTGGGTCAAAAAATGCATTTGGGGAAAACGTTGAAATAGAAATGCAACGTAACCATGAACGTTACTTATTTTTACGCTGGGGTCAAAAAGCGTTTAATCGTTTTAGAGTTGTTCCACCGGGAACCGGTATTTGCCATCAAGTTAACCTTGAATATTTAGGTAAAACGGTGTGGCATGAAGAAACCGACGGTAAGTTATATGCTTATCCAGATACTTTAGTGGGAACCGACTCACATACCACGATGATTAATGGATTAGGCGTACTTGGCTGGGGTGTTGGTGGTATTGAAGCTGAGGCCGCAATGCTAGGTCAGCCGGTATCGATGCTAATTCCAGATGTGGTTGGATTTAAATTAATCGGTAAGTTGCCCGAAGGTATAACGGCAACGGATTTAGTGTTAACTGTCACGCAAATGCTGCGAAAACACGGTGTCGTTGGTAAATTTGTTGAATTTTATGGTGATGGATTAGCTGATTTACCATTGGCTGATAGAGCAACTATCGCCAATATGGCCCCAGAATATGGTGCAACCTGTGGATTCTTCCCTGTGGATGACGTGACACTTGCCTATATGAGATTAACGGGTCGCAGTGAAGATGATATTGCGCTGGTGGAGCTTTACAGTAAAGTGCAGGGACTTTGGCGCCATCAAGGGGATGAGCCCATATTTACCAGCTCATTAGAATTGGATATGTCTACCGTAGAATCTAGCCTTGCAGGCCCAAAACGCCCACAAGATAGAGTCGAACTGAGCCAAGTTCCAGTCGCATTTCGCGGTGCGGTTGAATTAGAGGTGAATAAAAAAGAAAGAAACGCACATCCAACGGTTAATTATAAAAATCAATCTTTTGAATTAACAGATGGCGCAGTCGTGATTGCCGCGATTACATCTTGTACCAATACTTCGAACCCAAGTGTTTTAATGGCCGCAGGGCTTTTAGCGCAAAAAGCTGTTGAAAAAGGGTTATCGCGTAAGCCATGGGTGAAATCATCTTTGGCACCGGGCTCTAAAGTTGTTACTGATTATCTCGCCTTAGCCGGATTAACGCCTTATCTTGATAAATTAGGTTTTAACCTAGTGGGTTATGGATGTACTACCTGTATAGGTAACTCAGGGCCATTACCAACACCAATTGAAGATGCGATAAAACAAACCGACTTGACAGTAGGAGCTGTATTATCGGGTAACCGTAATTTTGAAGGTCGAATCCATCCATTAGTCAAAACCAACTGGTTAGCTTCACCACCTTTAGTTGTTGCTTATGCGCTTGCAGGTAATATGAATATCAATCTTAAAGTAGAGCCTTTAGGAGTAGATAAACAAGGTAATGATGTTTATCTCAAAGATATTTGGCCAACAAGTGCAGAAATTGCTTTAGCGGTTGAAAAAGTGAAAACGGATATGTTCCGTAAAGAATATAGCGCAGTTTTTGATGGTGATGATGCATGGCGTTCATTAGAAGTTGAAAGTTCATCAACCTATCATTGGCAAGCTGATTCGACTTATATTCGTCATCCGCCATTTTTTGAAAATATGCGTGCAGTCCCTGATGTGATTGAAGATATTCAAGGGGCAAGTATTTTAGCCATTTTGGGTGATTCGGTCACGACTGACCATATCTCGCCGGCGGGTAACATTAAAAAAGACAGCCCAGCGGGACGTTATCTCCAAGAGCATGGTGTGAATTCTGCTGATTTTAACTCTTATGGTTCACGTCGTGGTAACCATGAAGTGATGATGCGCGGTACATTTGCTAACATTCGTATCCGTAATGAAATGGTGCCGGGTGTTGAGGGGGGATATACATTACATATTCCAACAGGTAAGCAAATGGCAATCTATGATGCGGCTATGTTGTATCAGCAAGAAAAACGACCATTAGCGATTATTGCGGGTAAAGAATATGGTTCAGGCTCTAGTCGTGATTGGGCTGCGAAAGGAACCAATTTACTGGGCGTTAGGGTGGTAATAACGGAATCTTATGAGCGTATTCACCGTTCTAATCTTATTGGTATGGGCGTGATTCCCCTTGAATTTACTCATGGGATGACACGTAAAACATTAGGTTTGAAAGGCGATGAAAGAATTGATGTGGCATCGTTGCAATCATTGACACCAGGGCAAGATATCATCGTTAGAATTACTTATGGAAACGGTGATATTAAAGAAATAACCACTCGTTGTCGTATTGATACGGCAACAGAAATGGAATATTACCGTCATGGCGGCATATTGCATTATGTGATTAGACAAATGCTTCATTAGCACCAAAGTGTAAACGCCTGCATGAACTTACATCGCAGGCGTTTTTTATTTCATATTGCTTGATGAATATTGTTTTTTCTCAATATTTTAATGTTGTTTCTAAGTTATGGTGATAGCAGTTGTTTGAGTTGTTGGGAGAAATGAATTAAACCTGTTGAACATCAAATATTGTACTTTTAGTGCTTTATGTGAAGTTAACCATGAACCAGTTTGTTTTTTTTGATTACATTTACGATATATAGCTTGTAGTCTGATTTAATGAAGTAACAGCATCTATTGAAAATAACGTAAAGGAAATAAATATGGCAGAGATCCATGAAATTGATTTTTATAAAGGTGCTTTATGGGCAGCAGATATTCTTGTAAGTACTTCCCATTGTGTGGGAGCGAATGATGAAGTCCGAGATATTTTAGAACATATTCCCAATTTATATTCCATTGTGATGCAAACGCCAGAAACTGAAGTCCACGATTTACGATTATATGCCGATAAAGAATTTCCATTAGGAATGAATGCTGATTATTCCTCAATCTCAATTGCCCCCCTAAAAGATTTCTTCGAAATTTTTCCTATGTTAGATCAAAGCATTGATAGCATTGCCGCTGAAGTTGATTCATGGGGAGTGATAGCAAAAACATCAGCGGGTAAATCAGATTTACTTATTGCAGGCTTATTAACTGAGGAATCAGCTCAAGTATATGCGCAGTCATTATCTAAACAGCTTGAATTACAGCGTAAAAAATAAAAAAAAGAATATAAACCATACTAGTTATGTATGAAGTTTAGTCATAAGTGCCCAAAAACCCAGCTACTGTATTTACGTACAGTGGTTGGGTTTTTTTATTAGCTTTATATTACTTTTTTGTTTGGTCGCTTCACTTCTTTTCTGGATAAGTCAGTTATTTTCCGAATAAATCATTGCTTTTCATAGTAAGTAAATTGTCTTGTATCCATTAGGTGAATATTCTCCTTGTGCAATATATTTTTGCGGAAAAATTATTTATTTTATAAAGGAAATTAATACTATGATAAGTCAAGCAAGTCGTTTTGTTGCTGCATTTAACAAGCTGGAAAGTTCTGATAAAGTGTCTAAAAAGCCACTCAATGAACTCAGTAAACTCGTTAACAACATTGAAAAAATAGTGAATAGTTCTGAAGCTAAAAGTTTAACATTTGCTGGAACTAAGTCGTTAGAATCACGTTTCAATGCACTCGATATTAAATTAAATAAACAAAATTCAGGAATGCTAAAAGAAAAAAGTACAAAATTAGAAAGTATTAAACAGTCATTTTTAAAATCATTGAGTAAAATTGAAGGTAACGAGCTAGCAAATGAAAAAAGAACCTTAACCAAAGAGTTGTCATTGAGTAGCACTGCCTTAACAGATGTTCAGCAAAATTTGAAGCAGATTGAAAACAAAGTAAAAGATAATGATAACAATTTGAAAATTTGCAGTGACCCTTCGGAGTCTGCCAAATTATTGGAAAGTTTCAAAGAAAAGAATAGCTCGATTGATAATCAAATTACTCAGAAAAAATCAGAAGGTAGTGATAAAATTAAAAAAATGGATGACCAGATTAAGAATGTAAAAAGCAATTTATTAGGTCAGATAAAGCAAATAGCTGGTGATAAATTTTCCGGTATTAAAGAGGACTTACGTAAGGCTGAGGCTGGAAAAATTGATGAGTCTGATAAAAATGGTTTAGGGGCTACTTCGTGGAAAGCTCATATTAATGATAGTAGCTATGCAATGGAAAAGTTTGGCTTTAAACTTGTTAGCGGGCACCGCGAATACTCTAGTAAAGGCAAAGAACTAAATTCTACTGCATCGAAATTTAATGAATTAGTGAAGAACTATTTAGATCCATCATCTACAGTAAATAACCTGAAAATGGAAAAACAAAAGTTCACTGCAAAGTTAGATAACCAACTAACTGAGTTGGAAAATAATAAAAAGTTCACTTCAGTAGATGATCTTAAAAATGAAATTAAGGTATTTGAACAAGATAAAATAGTACTGAATGAGTCTAAGTTAGAAAATCAAAAAAATATTAGAATGTTAGAGTCGAAGATTCAACGTTTAGATGAAAAATTAACCGAAAATAGTAAAAAGCAAAATGATTTAACTAAATTTATGGGCAAGTAAAATTTAGTTATAAGCGTTGAATTGTATATGGCCGCATGAATATATTGGCGGCCATATACATTAAAATTGGAAATTATAAAATTTTATCTTCAGCAAGTTGCAATGCAAAATAAGTAAAGATGAGGTCAGCACCAGCTCGTTTAATTGAGCCTAATGTTTCAAGTGTTACTCGAGTCTCATCGATAGCACCAGCTTGAGCTGCAAATTTAATTTGTGCATATTCACCACTGACTTGATAAGCCCCAATGGGTAATTGTGTACATTCACGTAAATCACGAATGATATCAAGATACGCACCCGCGGGTTTAACCATCAATGCATCAGCGCCTTCTTGTACATCAATTAATGATTCGCGAATAGCTTCACGGCGGTTCATTGGATTCATTTGATAGGTTTTTCTATCACCTTTAAGACAAGAACCTGCGGCATCACGGAATGGGCCATAAAGTGCTGAGGCAAATTTAGTGGAGTAAGACATGATAGCGGTATCTGTAAAACCCGCGGTATCAAGAGCATGGCGAATTGCTGCAATTTGTCCATCCATTGCTGCGGATGGCGCAATGAAATCAGCCCCTGCGCGCGCTGCGGCAACAGCTTGTAAACCGAGATTATGAATAGTGGTGTCGTTATCAACGATATCACCATGCATTACGCCGCAATGTCCATGAGAGGTATATTCACAAAAACATGTATCTGACATGACAATCATTTCAGGAACTGTGTCTTTACATATACGTGACATACGTGAAACTAGGCCATTTTCATGCCATGCATCACTCCCTGTTTCATCAAGGTGATGCGAAACACCAAATGTCATTACGGATTTAATGCCTGCGTTGGCAATGCGTTCAATTTCATAAGCCAAACGCTTTTCAGGGATGCGCATGACGCCCGGCATACTTTTAATTGGCATATAATCATCGAGTTGTTCTTCAACAAAAATAGGCAAACACAAGTCATTTAGTGATAGGTGAGTTTCTTGAAATAGGGCGCGAAATTGTTCATTTTTACGCAATCTTCTCATGCGCTGAATGGAGTGCAGGTTATTCACAATATCTCCTTGCAGTATGAAAAATAGGTATAATTGGCAGCAATTATTGACATATTTATCAAGGTAATAATATTGCAGACAGTATAAACCTTATAAAAAGAATGTGAATATGACAATGCGTAAATGTCTAACATTTGATTGTTATAATCGGATATATAAATAAGACGTAATTGGAGGAAGGAAGCGCGAGGGACGCACTTCCTTTATATATGATATATGGCTATTGATGCTTAAATAACAAATGACCCATTTTTTCAGCTTTGACATCAAGGTAGTGCGCATTGCTAGGATTTCGTCCAACAATTAAAGGTACGCGTTCTACAACATTAATTCCGGCTTCACGCATGATATCAATTTTCTGCGGGTTATTGGTCAATAAACGAACTTCATTTATGCCTAATAGTTTATACATGTCAGAACAAAGCGTAAAATCACGCTCATCGGCTTTAAAACCCAGTTTGAGATTAGCTTCTACGGTATCAAAACCCTGATCTTGTAATGCATAGGCACGAATTTTATTGAGTAGGCCAATATTCCTACCTTCTTGACGATGGTAAAGCAGAACACCTCGACCTTCTTTGCTAATCTGAGAGAGTGCGGCTTCTAATTGAAATCCACAATCACAACGTAAGCTGAATAATGCATCACCCGTTAAGCATTCAGAATGAATACGACTAAGAATAGGCACAGAGCCGGTAATATCACCAAAAACTAGTGCTACGTGATCATGACCTGTGGCGATTTCTTCAAAGCCAACCATCAGAAATTCGCCAAATGGAGTGGGTAATTTTGCTTCGGCTACGCGTTTTAGCTGCATATTTTCATTCATTAGTTAAAGTAACTCTTGCTTAATTATTAACGTTAATCGATATAAACTACATTGAGTTTAAAATATCGATACTCTATAACGTTTAGCATATAGAGGCTGACACCTTTGCACACTGCCAGCGGTATATTACTATAGCAGAGTTAACGAAGAGTGAATGTAATATTTATGTATAGGAAATAACTTATCTGTATGGAATACATGAGATGAAAAAAAACGTTTATATTGTTACCTGTTTTGCTGTGTTGTTGTTAATTCCACCGATTATATTAATGATGATAGGATGGAATTGGTCACCTGAAAATCAGCCAAAATCGATGAAGTGGATACTTTGGCTAACCGATACGGCAGGCGCACCTTATAGCATTGTTACTTCTCTCATTTTCGTTTCTATCACATTATTTGTGTTTCGTTCACAACGTCATTTATTCGTTAAATTGATCGCTATTATGATTTTTTGCATATTAGCCATGCAGGGTCTTAAGTCGATACTTAAAAATTATTTTCAAGAGCCTAGACCCTATATTGTTTGGATAGAACAACAATATGATATTTCAAATTCAGAATTTTATGATTTAACACGGCTACAACGTGCAGAGCTAGTTCAAACAACGGTGAACCAAAATGAAAACGTTCCAAAATGGCAGCTTGCGCATTGGCAATCAGAAACAGGTTACTCATTTCCTTCTGGGCATATGTTATTTGCTGCTGGTTGGGCATTGCTACTGATAGGGCTGTTATGGCAACGTCGCCAATATACATTTTGTTTATTTTTAGCTATTTGGGCAGAAGGAATTGGATTTAGTCGTATGATTTTGGGGATGCACTGGCCAATAGATATAATTGTTTCTATTATTATTAGCGGTTTTTTTGCCATTTTTGGGTATGCATTATTCGATTATAAACTCTCAAATAAGATGGTTGATCGTGATTGCAATTAGAGACTGAAAATAGGTGTTTTATTTTAGTTAAAGTAGTTTGTATAAAATAAATTACTTTGTCTGAATGCGCCGGAAATGCTACCTTATCAGGTAGATATTTTAGGATCATAAGAACTGACAACGGGAACAAATGTGAAATATTTTCTGATTTTATTACTAGCGGTCGCTTTTTTTATCATTTCGATTACGCTGGGCTCAAGCAATGATCAGGTAATTACATTTAACTACCTGATAGCAAAAGGGGATTTTTCTTTATCATCTCTGCTTGCATTACTTTTTGGTGTCGGTTTTGTGCTTGGTTGGCTAATCTGTGCAGTCTTTTATTTACGCACTGTTGTAAGTCTTAAAAATGCACGACGTAAAATTAAACGTTTAGAGTCACAATTAGAGGTTGGAGATAAAAAAACTTCAGAGTCAACCTCGATAGTGACAGCTCAGGATAAGGAATAGTCCTGTATGTTTGAGTTGCTGTTTCTGTTGCTACCTGTTGCCGCAGCATACGGTTGGTACATGGGGCGCAGAAGCGTTCAACAAGATAAGCAGCAACATGCGAATCGCTTGTCACGTGATTACGTAACAGGCGTGAATTTTCTATTATCCAATCAACAAGATAAAGCAGTTGATCTATTTTTGGATATGTTGAAAGAAGATAGCTCTGCTTTTGAAGCCCATCTCACTTTAGGTAATTTATTTCGCTCTCGCGGCGAAGTTGAACGCGCAATTCGAATTCACCAGTCGCTGGTGGAAAGTGCCTCTCTTTCATTTGAACAAAGACTTTTAGCAACTCAGCAGTTAGGTCGAGATTATATGACCGCTGGAGTTTATGACCGTGCTGAGAATATGTTTCAACAACTTACTGATGAAATCGATTTCAAACAAAGTGCATTACAATCTTTACTAAGTATTTATCAGTTAACCAGTGATTGGAGCAAAGCGATAGATGTTGCGGGTAAACTAGTCAAGCTAGGTAACGATGAGCTACGTGAACAAATTGCCCATTTTTACTGTGAACTTGCGACTCAGCAACTCGGTAGTGATGATCTTGATGATGCTCTGAATTTACTTAATAAAGCGGCTCAAGCGGATAAAAATTGTGCGCGGGTTTCAATTATGAAAGGGCGCATTTTTATTGAACAAGCTAACTTTGAAAAAGCAATTAATGTTTTAAAGCAAGTTTACGAACAAGATCGTGAACTTGTCGCGGAGGCTTTACCTCTTCTTTATGACTGCTACCAACATACTGGCGATTCTGATGAGTGGGAAGATTACTTACGTCAATGTGTTGCAGGCAATTCAGGTGCGATTGCCCAACTGTATTTGGCTGATATCATCGCAGAAAAACAAAATCGAGAAGCGGCTGCCAGTTACGTTAATGATCAAATACAACGTCATCCAACCATGCGCTTATTTTATCGTTTGATGGATTACCACCTTCAAGAAGCAGAAGATGGTCGGGCGAAAGAAAGTTTGATTTTATTGCGTAAAATGGTTGGTGAGCAAATTAAAACAAAACCTGATTATCGCTGTCATAAATGCGGGTTTACCTCACATTCACTCTATTGGCATTGCCCATCTTGTCGCTCTTGGGACACTATCAAGCCAATAAGAGGATTAGATGGTCAGTGACAACGTCACCTTTTCAATTATTACAACTCAATTAAAGGCTATGAAATGATTTCCTCAACTGAGAACCAGACCTGCGTAATGACGCATTCGCCTGTCATTGTTGCGCTTGATTACGATGATGCAAATGCGGCGTTAGCCTTTGTTGATCGTCTTGACCCACGTGATTGCCGTCTGAAAGTGGGTAAAGAGATGTTTACTTTCAATGGTCCTCAATTCGTTAAGTCACTTCATGAGCGTGGATTTGATGTTTTCCTTGATTTAAAATTCCATGATATTCCAAATACGGTTGCTCGAGCTGTCGCAGCATCTGCTGAAATGGGGGTGTGGATGGTGAATGTGCATGCTAGTGGTGGTGCTCGTATGATGGAAGCTGCGCGTAATTCACTGGAAGTCTATGGCAAGGATGCACCATTATTAACAGCTGTAACTGTGCTGACTAGCATGGATGAGTCTGATCTTATTGGCGTTGGTATTAATGCAACCCCCGCGGAACATGCAGAACGTCTTGCTCTACTTACCAAACAATGTGGTCTTGATGGTGTCGTCTGTTCAGCCCATGAAGCTATTCGTCTGAAAGATTTATGTGGCAACGATTTTAAATTAGTCACGCCTGGTATTCGCCCATTAGGCAGTGATATTGGCGATCAACGCCGTATTATGACGCCACAAGATGCGGTAAAAGCAGGGGTTGATTATATGGTCATTGGTCGTCCCATTACGCGTAGTGATAACCCAACTTTGACGTTGCAACAAATTAATCAGTCCATCAAGGGGTTATAATGAATGACTCAAATAGCCGTTTAGTTTATAGCACTGATGTTGGCCGTATCGAAGAAGAGAAAATTAAATCAGAAAGACCAAAAGGTGATGGTATTGTTAGGATTCGTCGTGAAACATCAGGACGAAAAGGTAAAGGTGTATGCGTTGTGACTGGCCTTGATCTTGATGATAATGCACTTAGTTTACTCGCCGCTGAATTAAAAAAGAAGTGTGGTTGTGGCGGTGCAGTTAAAGACGGTAATATTGAGATCCAAGGTGAAAAGCGTGACTTTATCAAGCAACTTCTTGAAGCCAAAGGATTTAAAGTTAAATTAGCTGGTGGTTGATTCGCTAATTAATCCAATAGCATTGAAAAGTAAGGGGAAATCAAATGTTTCCCCTTATTATTGAATCTGAGCCTAGCTGGCTATGGTCTATTTGACCTGCCGACCAATAATACCACCAACCGCTGCACCACCGATCGTTCCTAGTGGACTACCATCAGTGAGTATTGCCCCACCAACTGCACCTACGCCAGCGCCGATTGTCGTATGTTTATCTCGTTTCGACATGTTTGAGCATGCGCCCACACTGATAGCGATAGTCGTTACAATAACAAAAGATAGAATGCGTTTGCTTAGAGTATTCATTTTATTGATCCTTAAATTCAAATTATTACATGTTTAAAATATCATGGTCGTTGATTTAACAAATAAGAATAATCAGGAATAAATATCAATAAATGTAGATTTTTTAACGTTAAATGCGATTTTTGTGTTAAGGCTAAAAAATAAAAGACTACTGACGATTTTGTCAGCAGTCTTTAGATAATAGCACAATTGTTATTATGCCGCAGGGCGAGCAACGATATTTCGAGTTTCCATACGAACTTCGGCAATATTGACATCGATGATGTCGTTGAGCTGATAAGCTTTTTCACCTTTAATCAGAACACACCCAGTTTCTTGGCTGCATTGAACTTCATCGCGTACGCTATGAAGGAATGGCGCAGGGATGAAAGCGATCGCACCATTGCCAGTCAGTCTGACTCGAATACCGCCACGGGTAATATCAATAATTTCAGCAGGAAATTTTTTATCAGTACCTTCAAATGGCTTCAAGAATCGGGAATATAACCAATCCCCAACGTCTCGTTCAGCCATACGGTTAGCTCGGCGACGCTCAGCCAGTTTAAGTGACAGTTCTTCATTCGGCTTATTGGTTGACGGCTTACCGGCAATAATGGACTTTAACAGACGGTGGTTGACAATATCGGTATATTTACGAATTGGAGATGTCCATGTTGCATAAGCATTAAATCCTAAGCCAAAATGTGGGCCTGGATCGGCTTTAATTTCTGCAAATGTCTGATAACGGCGAATACGGCTATCTAAAAATTGGGTAGGTTGTGAATCTAATTGAAGGCGTAATTGGCGGAATCCTTCAAGTGAAAGTAGTGACTCCGCTGTTGTTTCAATACCGTTATCTTTAAGGGTTTGAACTACTTGATCAATTTGTAATGGGTCAAAGCCCATATGTACGTTAAAGACACCAAAACCTAATTTATTTTTTAATACAGACGCAGCGCACAGATTTGACGTTATCATGGCTTCTTCGACAATGCGATTAGCACTACGACGGCTTTCTGAAACGATGTCAACGACATCACCTTTATCATCTAACACAAAGCGGTAATCCGGTCTGTCTTTAAACACGAGTGCATGATCATCACGCCACTGTAGGCGTTTATCTGCCATCTCTTTTAATAACAGAATTTGTTGCTTGTCGCTTTCATTCTTTGGCTGCCAACTACCTGTATTTTCTAGCCAATCAGAAAGTTCATCATAAACTAGCTTAGATTTTGACTCTACCCATGCACTGAAAAATTCAATATTTTCAGAAATAGAACCATCTTGGTGGATCAAGGCAACACAAACTAAGGCTGGCCGACGCTCATTTGGACGTAAGGAACATAGATTGTCAGATAATATGCGCGGCAGCATCGGGATATTAAAACCCGGTAAATAGTTAGTGAAAGAGCGGGAAAGGGCGAGTTTATCGAGCTCACTTCCTTCGCTGATATAGCTAGTTGGGTCAGCAATGGCGATAAATAATTTTAAATCGCCGTTTTCAGTTTTTTCAATATAAAGTGCATCATCCATATCTTCAGTGCTTGCACTATCAATAGTCACAAAATGCAGCCCAGTTAAATCAACACGTTCAATACCCTGATCATCACGCTCACAGTCAACCATTTGTGGTTCATCACGGTCTAATTGGTGACGGCGTAACGTTACCCACCAAGGAGCAAAATGGTCAGCGCCATCAGTAATGTATTCAGTGATGTCTGCATAAAATGCCTTATCACCTTTTAAGGGATGGCGACGCATTTGTGCGACGGCCCAGTCATCTTGTTTGAATTGATGTGTAATTCCATCTATTGGGCGACAGGAAATAGCGTCTTTTAATAAAGGATGATCGGGGATAATAAATAATCGATTGTCGTTTTCTTTTTTCTGAATTTTACCGACAAAACGTTCAAGAAAAGGTTCTACAAGCTCTTCTGGCTCTACAAATTCACGGTCTTTATCTGTATGTACGGAGGCAATAACGCGGTCACCATGCATGACTTTTTTCATCTGCGGAGGTGGGATAAAGTAACTTTTTTGTCCATCAACTTCTAAAAAACCGAAACCTTTTTCAGTACCTTTAACTAGGCCTTCAACTCGGGGGGTTTGGGCATGTAATTTTTGTTTAAGCTGTGCGAGCAATGGGTTATCTTGAAACATACTTACCATTTATTTTGTGAGGTTGAGTTTGACTCTATTGTTACGTAAGACAAAGTATTAGGGCAAGAAAAAAATGCGCTTTTAACCATATCTGAGAGCTAATAGGAATTAACTAAAGGTTAATAACGATTAGCTGAGAGTCAAATTTATTAATTTTCAGGATATACTTTGTCTTTGAATTCGCATAAATCTTCGATAATACAAGAGCCGCAACGCGGTTTTCGCGCAATGCAAGTATATCTGCCATGTAGTATAAACCAATGATGACAATCAACTTTAAACTCTGCTGGGACGACTTTTAATAACTTATCTTCGACTTCAACGACATTTTTACCTGATGCGAAATTGGTACGATTACAAACTCTAAAAATATGCGTATCAACAGCAATTGTTGGCCAACCAAATGCAGTATTCAGTACTACATTGGCTGTTTTACGACCAACACCCGGTAAAGCTTCAAGCGCTTCACGGTCTTCTGGAACTTGGCTATTATGTTTTTCAATTAAAATTTTACAGGTTTTAAAAACACTTTCAGCTTTAGTATTAAATAAGCCAATGGTTTTTATATATGATTTTATGCCATCGACACCCAGAGCCATGAGCTTTTCTGGGGTATTTGCAACAGGATATAATTTTGCGGTTGCTTTATTAACACTGACATCAGTTGCTTGCGCTGAAAGCAATACCGCAATAAGTAACTCAAAAGGGGAGTTAAATTTTAACTCCGTTGTTGGATGAGGATTGTTATCGCGTAGGCGAGTTAGAATCTCAAGGCGTTTTGATTTATTCATTGCTCACATAATATTAATTTAAGAAATATGACTACCGCACCCTTGTTGTTTTTCATATTCGCGGGCTGGTTGTTGATCCAGTTTCAGGGCGGCTCTTTTTTTCATTTTTTCATCTATCAAATACTTACAGGCTAACATTAAGGCTAAGCCAATAAATGCACCTGGGGGCAGCATAGCGAGTAAAAATGGTGAGTCAAGGTGTAAGACTTCAATTCTTATGGATTTAGCCCATGATCCTAGTAATAAATCGGCACCATCAAATAGGGTTCCATTGCCTAAAATTTCACGCATTGCGCCAAGCACAAAAAGTGCAGCGGTAGCACCAAGTCCCATTGCTAAGCCATCTATCGCAGATAAATGGACAGGATTTCGTGACGCATAAGCTTCGGCACGCCCAATGACGATACAGTTTGTAACGATAAGAGGGATAAATATTCCAAGTGATTCATATAAGCCAAAGGCATAGGCATTAATAAGCATTTGAACAGCACTAACAACCGAAGCGATGATCATAACATAAATTGGGATACGTATTTCTGCCGGAACCCAGCGGCGAAAGGCAGAGATAGCGACATTAGTACAAATTAGAACTAACGTCGTGGCTAATCCAAGCCCCAATGCGTTGGTTGCTGTTGAAGAAACCGCCAATAATGGGCATAAACCCAATAATTGCACTAGAGCAGAGTTATTTTTCCATAACCCTTGAACCATCAGATCTTTAGATTCACTCATTATTACTCATCCCCGCAAATAGGGTAACTCGATAATTCTTGCTGTATATGTTGCATAAATACAGCGGTACGTTTTGTGGCATTAACAACCGCTCTGGGGGTTATCGTTGCGCCAGTGAATTGGTCGAATTCACCACCATCTTTTTTTACTGCCCATTTAGGGTCGTTATCGGATTCCATTTTTTTACCACTAAAATGGGTTATCCAATCAGAAATACGTGTTTCAATTTTATCACCAAGACCTGGTGTTTCATGATGCTCAGTCACTCGGACTCCTAGTACCGTACCTTTGAAATCCGCACCAACTAAAAGATGAATAGCACCTGAATAACCGTCGCGAGCGGTACTTTCTAATGCGGCTGCAACGGGTTCACCATTTTTTCGGGCTATATAAAGCCGTCTTGGTAGTTTATTACCTAAAACAGATTCATTGGTGACAAGATAACACTCTTTGGCCAAATCATTATCATATAGCTCAGATGGCACGACTTGATCGAGTAATTTCTTTTGTACGAGAGCTGCTTGTTCCGCAATAGTTTCTTTAGTCAAAGTATAGACTGCGGCACTGAGTGCGGTAGTTCCCGCAGCAAATAGTGCTAAAATTGTACTATGGCGTCGCATCGTATTTAACATATTGGTTTCCTACTTATGTCCATGTCCGTACGCGCGAGGCTGCGTATAGTAGTCAATTAATGGCACTGTAATATTGGCCAATAATACCGCAAAGGCGACGGCATCTGGATATCCACCATAAACGCGTATTACCCAGACTAAAAATCCAATCATGATACCAAATATAATTCGGCCCTTAGGTGTCGTTGAGGCGGTGACTGGGTCGGTTGCGATAAAAAATGCCCCAAGCATCGTTGCGCCTGATAACAATTGAACTAAAGGTTGCGAATAACGGCCATCATCAATTAACCAACTGATGATAGAGAAAAATGCTAAAGTGCCGATAAATGCGACAGGGATCTGCCAGCTAATAATACGGCGGTTAAGCATAATCAAACCACCAATAAGATAAGCAATATTGACCCATTGCCAACCTATACCAGCAAGAGACCCTTGCAAAATAGGTTGCTGTAATACTTCAGATATCGAGTGGGTTAATAAACCTGTTTTAAAGCTATCTAAAGGTGTCGCTTGGCTCATGCCATCGACACCCATCCGTAACTGCTCTAAAGTAACTCCAGTGGGAGTATGACCACTCATAATGACAGATAAGCTATCCATTGCAGAAATAGAAAGCGTTTGTAATTCTTGTGGGGGTAACCAGTTAGTCATTTGGACGGGAAATGAAATAAGTAAGACAACATAACCAACCATTGCGGGATTAAATGGATTTTGCCCTAATCCACCATAACATTGTTTGGCAATAATAATGGCAAATACAGTACCAAGTACGATAAGCCACCAAGGTGCTAATGGCGGTAAACTTACGCCAAGTAATAAGGCAGTTACAATCGCTGAATTATCTTTCAGTACGGGAAGTATAGGTTGTTTGCGTAAGCGAATTGCAATAGCTTCTGTTATAGCAGCCGTCACCATCGCTAAAATAATTTGATAAAGTGTACCGATACCAAAAAAATAGGTTTGAACAGCAATACCGGGGATTGCTGCAAGTAAAACCCAGAACATTATCTGACTGGTACTTTGCCTATCATGAGTAAATGGGGCACTAGCTATTTTTAATCGGCGATTTTTCGCATCAAGTGGCCTAAATTTCATCTTTTATCACTTACTCTGTAGTTGTCTGTTCATTTTGTTTCTGAGTTTGCTTCGCTTTCACGCGGGCTATTGCTGCAGCTACTGCAATTTTACGGGGATCAGTTTCTTCTTCAATTGGCATCTGCGCGGCAGGAGCTAGTTCATCTTCAATCGTCACTTGTGTCGCTAATTCCGTTTGTGCTTGGGCTAGTTTTTTGGCTTTTGCACGTGCAA
>NZ_DOEH01000014.1 GCF_003533305.1 Providencia sp.
TGTACCTGCAATTGCTATTTTCATAATATTACCCGTCTAGCGCAATCTAAGTGAATGAATTTTTTTAAAGATTTGTTTTGTATTAAATAAAAATAAATAAGAGTAAAAATGTAATTTTATTCTAAGCTTACTTTTTTTTAGAAAGTTAGCTTTTTTAATAAAAGCAACATCTCTATTTGACTGGGGGATATTTATAATAACCTTAGTTATATGAGTACTTGTTCTTTTTTTTAGTATATATACTTGTGAAGTATTTAATTTTTCTTTTAACTTATTAAATCCATATATTATATCATCAATATCAGAGGGTTTTGCATTTTTTGTTATTGAGTTTGGGTTTGTCCTATATAAATATAATGGGGAGGGTATGGCTTTTATTTTTTTTGCTAAAAGATACAAATGAGGTACTAGTATAAAATCCTCATATCGCCTGTTTATAGTGAATCTATTCATACTTAATAAATTCGAGTTAAAAAAACGACCGCAGGCATGCCAGTTATATTTTTTCAAAACAATCTCAAATGTTTTGTAATTCATTTCATTATTTTCAAATGAATTACATATTCTAATTAATGATATTTTTTTTCTATCACAAGAAAAGCGTTGAATATTAAATTCTATAATATCTGTATTTTTATCATAGTATGCCAGAAATGACTCTAAATAATCAGGTGATAGTAAATCATCACCATCTAAAAAACTAATAAAATCAGTGTTGTTAATGCTGAAGTCTATGCCTGCATTTCTCGCTGAGCTAAGTCCACCATTTTCTTTTTGTACTAAAAATATATTTTTTTGATTAGTGATGATATTCGATATTATGTTTAATGTATTATCAGTACTGCCATCATTTACTATTATTAGTTGAGACCAAGCTCTACTTTGTTTTATGAAAGACATAATACATGGTTTAATGAAGTCTTCAACGTTATATGCGGCAATAATTATTGTGAGTTTATATGGTTTATTCACGGTCATTAGTTGTTTTCTTTTCAATTTGATTTAAGGTCTTTCTGTTTGGTATTTCAATCTTTCTATTAAAATCATAGATAGAGTTAAAGAATAAAAAGTCATTATTAAATGTAAGCTGGTTACCTATTTTTGAAAGTATAAATAAATTTGGGATTGAAATTAAACAAACAGGTACAATTAGTATAACAATTAATTTTTTTAAGTTATTTGTTATAAAATCCATGCTGTAAATGTATATGAGTATAAAACTAATTAAGCTAAGTGACCAACCAAATCGAATTGAGAACATTCTATTATATATAAAAAACAAAATAGTTAGTGAGTATATTATGGAAAAGTATATGAGTACATTTATTTTAGTATATTTATTGTCTTTAATTATACTTAAGGAAATAATTAAAGTTATTGCTATCTTTAATAAAACTATAGGAATGTAATGCAATAATTCGCTTGTCGTTAATACAGACCATTCATTACTACCATACCTATATGCTTTATCAAATACAGAATCGATGAAGTCAATCCCAGTATTTACCTCGAAATTAAGGAGAAATGTGATTATAGAAAAAAAAGCGCTTAGACATATAATTGTAGATATTATCTTAATCTTTTTTTTATAGAGTAAAATAGCGATAGAAAATAGAGGGATAAGTATAATTACAGAACTGTGAATTAGTAGTGATAAAAAAACAAAAAATGAAAAAGCATATTTATTATTTAAGCAATAACATGAAATGGCATAATTGAAAATAACAATAGCAAGCATGTTTTCAAAAGAAAAATAAATAGTAAAAGGGACTCCTGATAGTATAATAATTAAAAATAAAATTATTTTCTTTATAGTATCTAGCTTATGATTTATAGCTAAAAGATAATTCTGGGAGCTTTTTAATAAAAAATAAAAAAATATAAATATAGAAAAAAAAGAATAAAAAGAAGCATTCAATCCTATTGATTGCATTATTGAAAAAACAAAAAATCGATATAATTTTAACTTAATGAGAGCATAAAAAATATTGTGTTCATATTCACTATAGTATCGGATAACATCTGGGTAGTAATTGTGATAATCCAAAGTATATGTAACTAACGACAAAAAAAGAGAGATTGAAATAAATAAAGCTTTAATATTTTTATTTACGATAAATACTAAAATGCATAGTAGTAATGCCATAAATGGAAAGTATATAAAAACAGCAATAAACAATATTGATGCTAAGAAAATTTGAGTAAGGTTATAGATTAAGATATTGGTTTTCATTTTTTTTTAAATACATTTTCCAGATGTAAACTCTATAGATAAGAATGATTATGAGATAAAATATATATGCAATAGATAGAGTATAGACAGTTAGTTGATTAGCTAAATACAAAGCTATTACAATTGGAGTGTATAGTAAAGTACTATACACTACTGAATTCTTAAACTCCTTACTTAACCCAAATGGAGCTAATAGGCAATTACCAACAAAATGAGATGGGACATTAATTAGTATGCCAATTATTAATATATTAATAATTGATGCTGACTGGATCATGCTTTCGCCAACATAGAGAGATATAATATAAGGCGCTGAAATAAATGTTAAAATTATTCCGAAAATGGCTAAAAGGCTTAATAACTTTATAATGTTATATACTTGTTTAGTATTTTTTTCTCTTGTGGCATTAGGATAAAAAGCTTGGTTAAATAAGTTAAATGGTAATTGTGCAATACCAACTAATTTAATCGCTAAATCGTAAAACGCCACATATTGCTTTTCGTTGCTATAACCTAATAAAAGAATATTAAACCGTTCAACAAATACAGATGATAAACGTGAAAGAAAAAACTGCCATGAGTCGGTTATAAGATTTAAGAATAGTGATTTTTGAAAAGTAAATGTATAAAGTTTAAATTTAATTATTGATAGGATAAATAGAGAGAAGTTTCCTATAATATAGCAGAGAGAAAAAATCAATGTATATAAGATATAGTCATTAGATTTTCCAATGAAAATAAATACACAAGCCAACAAAGATAATTTATAGATAAGGGTTCCAAGAGATACAAAAAACATTTTTTCTATCCCCTGAAAGAACCAGTTTACAAAAAATAAATCACCAATTAAATAAATAAGACAGCTTAAGTGAAGTTTCGTGTCAATACTTGTGTTTATAGATATAAGAAAAAGTACAAATAAGGAAATAATGGTTATAATTAAAAAAAGAACTAGTTTAATTAGTGCGATAGAGAAAAAAATAGTAGATAATCTATATTTATTATTTCTATTTAAAGACACTTCTTTTGTTGCTGATATTGAGAATCCAAACTGAATTATTATAGAAAGAAGTAGATAAATAGATTGCGTATAAATAACTGACCCATAGTTTTCTGTTCCAATGGTTTTTATTAAGTATGGATAGTATATAAAAGGTAAAATTAAAATTAACACATTGGAAAATAATAAATGAGTAAAGTTCCTTATTATTCTAGATGAGGTTTTATTTATATTCATTTATTTTATTAGTTTGTTTTCTAACATAAAGATTATTAAGTTTTTGCTACTACCAAAGGCGCTATAACTTTCATTATCAATAAATTGATAATTAGAGTAATCAATGAAATTGCTTTTTTTGGGTATCATCCACTCATTCCCATAATGGCTTTTGAATATTTCTTCGCATTTATCAGGGATTAGCATTCCAGAGACGGCATCTCTTTTTAATTCAAATTTAGGGTACTTAACCTTAAAATAAGTTTTATAAATATTTCTTTCTATTGATGTAAATTCTTTTTGTGCTCGCTCCTTTCTGAAATTAGGGCACTCATGTATTAAACATTCATTTTCTTCTTTTAAATGAAAAATATCGACTTTTGCGCCATTTAGATTAAATGATAACTCAACAAGTTGATTGTTAACCACTGAAATAGCTATAAGTTCTATTTCGTTAGCAGCTAACTCAGTTATAAATTTTAATGTAAATATATTATAATCAGTCGAAGCAAAATCAAAATCATCAGCAAATAATATGTTTTTATCTCTATAAAGACTCAGTAGAGTACCAAAGAAAGGAAAAACTTGAATACTTAAAGAGTTCATTTTTTTAAAAACAATATCTTTATGATGGGATTGATTTGATGGTTTTTTTTTCTTTTTAAATTTTCTAATAAAAAATAAGGCTTTTTCAGCTAATATGTTATTATTAGGTAGGTTGATTAAGTACTGTTTTATTTTTTTCATATTATTTAGAGGAAGAATCTATGAAGATTAAAATGGTTAACAATTTTTTTCAATTGAATGTTGTTTCTATTTTCAAATACATTGCTGGAATATAAAGAATCTTTTATAGATGAGAGGAGTATTGGGAAATGAATATTTTCTTTTTCTACTCTAGAGCATTTGTAATTATTTAGTAGAGAACTTGCTTTATACCATAGGTCATCGGCTTGTGGCGCGAGAGATAAAAACAATTTTTTATCTATAATGATATTATTTAATGCGGCTATAGGGTATGAAATACCAGAGCAACCAGTTGGAATAAGGTTGAAGCTAGGTTTGTTTTTTGATGTATTATTATTGATGAATTTATTGTAATTAAATTCATCATTTTCGATTTCGAAATTATGCCCTCTAAAGCAGGACACGCAATTATTCTTTATACTTGTCTCTATTAGCTTAGATGACCAATATCTTGGGTAAATAATATCATCGTCAGCAGTTAAAATGTGAGTGATTTTATTATCAATTATTTCATTGAAATACGATAATTTTTTATATGAATATATATTTTCTTTTTTTATGATGATTATCACGCCTCTATTTTCAAGGGTTTTCATTTTATGCGGTATGCCCCCTGCTTTATCTACGTCCTCCTGACTTAACCATACGTATATTTTTTTTGGGGGCAATGTTTGTCTCAGTAAACTTTCACATGTTATATGCAATGTTTTCAGCCTTTTAAAATATGAAGTTAAACTAATGACATACACTGATTCAGAATTTACTTTTTTTTTCTTTATTTGAAAGCTATGATTAACTTGGAATAGCAAAGATAGTAATCCAAATTTTATTTTTTTAAGTGATATATTCATATTACCTTGAAATCGCAATTATTATTTCATTGACCTGAGATAAATAACTTTCTATTTTTTTTAGTTCTGATTCACTTATATTTGAAAGTTGTTTTTTTATATCCGTAGTAGATATATTTTCTGTTCTAGGTAAGTAAATGACTTCGCATATCTTTTTCAAATGATCAAATTTACCTTTCCAGTCATCCCCAATAGCAAAAATATTTGCACTGTATTTGATAATATCGCTTTCTTTTTGCTCCCAATTATTCTCTGGAAAAACATCATCAACATATTTACAACTGAGAACTATCTCGGCTCTCTCTTCATAAGAAAAAAAAGATTTTTTCCCTTTTATATTATTAAATGAATCAGATGAAATACCAACAATTAATCTGTCACCCATTTCTTTAAGTCGTTTTAGAATTCGGATGTGACCAACGTGAAACAAATCAAAAGTCCCATATGTAATAATCGTTTTCATATAAAATTTAATCCATAGCTACCGCACTGGGTTGTCGGGTCCCAGAGCACCATTTGAATTGTAAATTAATGCTTATCAATTGAAATTGTTGCACTTTTGGCTGAATCGCTCAATTGATAAACATTTCTTATTGTTTTTAACCGATGAAGGTTAATCCTGCTAGCTAGCAGGGTCAAGCAAAAAGCGGTTAATAATACCATTAAATATACATAGAGACTATATCTTAAATAACGTTAGAGAATAGTCTTAGAGGTGAGTATTAATTGGATAAATTATTTTAAATTATCAGGTTATAACTCTTAAAATGACGTCGAATATTAACCCGAGTTTAACTTAAGTTAACCTATTAATATCATTACGCTTATTATGGATACATTTTATTCATATTATTTAATATGCTAGCAATACACTGGTTCGGCGTAAAATAGGATTGATAACAGCTGAAATTGATGATTTTAATTAACTTAATAATTGTTAGATTTAATTACTTTAATCAGAAAAAGTGGAACGAAAATTAATATTTAATCAAAAACACGGACGGCGAGTATCGCTGTCCGTGATGAGAGACTATTTATAATGCGGATTTTAAATAAGTATTACCACTTAAACGGCACGTTCACTGTTACTGACGCACCGAGATCGTCGCGAGTGTCATAGTCAGTTTTCGAAACCCACACTTTGGCGTCTGTACTAATGTCTCTATCAAAATTATGCCACCAACCTAAATCGACCCCTTTGATGGTTTCAGATTCTGGGAAGATTCTATTTTGTGGATAGCTCTCTTTATTTACTTTCGCATAGACTAAACGGGTACTGACGCGGTTATCATCATCAAGTGTGTATTCAACTTTTGCAGATAACATACGCCCATCGCCACCCATCGCATGGCCTAATGGCGCGCCTTGTTGGTAATAACCGTCTTTGTAGATAAAGTGGCGATACATCACGCCATTTTTATCCCATTCCGTATGGGTATTGGCGCCTTCAATATACCAGTTCAATGGTTGGCCCCAAGCGGTATGATATCCCTCGATACCGCCCATAAAAGCATTTTTCGATGGGAACAGATTGGCTTCATCTTCACCGACCATTTGCCCGTAAACACTCACTGGCAAATCAATAAGCGGATAAAGTTTTAGTTTAAAATCAAGGCCAGCGAGTTGGTTGCCGGGGTCGTCATTGTAGTCACCGGTATTATCTTTTCCACCCATGGCATTCCAGAACGAGTTCCAGCTATTTGGGCGGCCATCGCCTCCCCACATCACCACACGAGAACCACCAAGTTCAAAGAAGTCAGTTGGGTTCATTGTCATGCGTAGACCAATCAATTTAGTATTAGGTTGGGATGAATACTGTTTGATTTGGCCTGCGGTAAGTTGGTATTGCCATGAACCAATCCATGAAAGCCATGGAGTTTCAAATGGGCTTTGGTCGGCACGTTGCATTAAGAAACCGGTGACAGGGCGCGCGGCATCGGTGCGGATTAAGCTACCATCATGGCCCGGTCCCCACCATTGCGGGATTTCACCAAAGCTTATCCATTGGTTCCAAACTTTAACGCCACCATAAGAGCCGTTAAGGTTGTAGTCAGAGCCATTTTCAACGCGCAAAGCACGTTCTGCATTAGCTTTGAGGTTTAAATCAACGTCGTCGGTACTGTAATTACCGGAAACAGTATAGCGAAAATCGCTGTATTCACTTTGTCCAAACCCTTGTGGCATTGACGGTTTGCCAGAGGCTAAATGGGTTTCTAGCTGAACACTATTTTTGCTGTTCCCAAGTTTTTTCTTGATGCGTTGAATAATTGCCAGCTGCTCATCATTGGTGATGTTGGCATTATTCAACGAACGCGTAATTTCTTCCTGAGAAAGGGGCCATGTTGAAAGGCTGATTTGAATTACATTACGTTCTGAAAGCCAAGCGAGGTCGCTGCGCAAGTTGTTATCGGGTACAACTAGGCCGCCAGCGAGACTGCTGCTACTGAATGCGCCTAGTACTGCTAACATGATCAGCTGAGTGAGCTTGTTTTTTTTCATTGATAAGTCCATTTGAAGTTAAGTTCGGCTAATATTTAAATGGGTTATAAAAAATAAAATTGTATTTATTTTAAACTCCTATTAGGAGTATCTAATTGTTTTTTTTTATTATATACGTATGAAATTTAAGTTGGCTTGGGAGTGCGTGCCATTTGATTTTAATTAATCCTGAAATTTACATTTAATAATTTTTTCTCTTTAAGAGTATCAGATTAATACATTACTCACTATATGAGTTAACTAGTTAATAATTAAAGTAATACTTATTAGCTATTACTTTATGTTTTGAATTGAACGCATTTAATGCGTTTTTGTTCGATCGCGTCATTATTAATTAGAGTAAAATAGGGTTATATATTGATGAGTTATTTTGGTGGTTGATGAAATAGGCGATTATAAGAATATTCTGATCAATAAGCGTATTAATAATATGGTTTGTAGTTATATTAAATAATGAAATAAAAAAAGCCTTTAACTTTTAATAACTATTGTATTAAAAGTTGAAGGCTTGGTAACGATTTAAAATAAGGGCTAGCGACCGTGTTCGGGTAACCAAATTTGTAAGCGTAATCCACCTAATGGGCTATTATCGGCTTTTACCCAACCTTTATGCTGAGTGATTGCGGTCTCGACGATGGCGAGGCCTAAGCCTGTTCCACCGGTTTCTCGCGCTCGCGCTTCATCCGTTCGGTAGAATGGACGGAAAATGTGCTCGCGATCGGCTGGGCTAACTCCTGGGCCGTCATCATCAACAGTGATTAAGACACCGTTATTTTCTTCTTTAAAATCAACTGCAATATGTGAATGAGAATAGCGTAAAGCATTTCGGACGATATTTTCAAAAGCACTACCAACAGCGGATGGATTACAGTACAGCGACCAAGGTCCCGGAGGCGAGGTGACGTCCAAGGTTTTGTTCATCTGTTCTGCTTCAAAGCTAGCATCGTCAAGAATGTCGCCCCAAAGTTCATCGGCTTTAATGTTTTCTCGAAGAATTTCATTTTTGTGTTGGCTACGCGATAGCACGAGTAAATCGTTGATCATGCTATCTAAACGGTGTGTTTCGGTTTCAATTCGTTCAAGTTCTTTACTTTCCCCATGGCGACGACGTAATAGGGCAGTTGCCAGTTGTAAACGGGTGAGTGGAGTTCGTAATTCGTGAGAAATATCAGAAATTAAACGTTGTTGGGCGCTGACCATGCCATCCAAGGCGCTGATCATTTGGTTAAAGCTGTTACCTGCTGAGAGGAATTCTTGTGGGCCGGATTCAAGTTCTGGATGAGGCCGTAAGTTACCTTTCGCGACGTCATCTGCCGCCATTTTCAGTTTTCGCGCAGGTCGTGCCAAGCTCCATGATAGCCAGAGCAATAATGGCGCACTGATTAACATTGTGGCAATCAGTAGTAAAAACGGTCGGTCAAACAGTAGGTTGATAAAATCAGATTGTGGGCTACTGGCTGGACGAACTAAATAGAGTTGATAGTGATCTTCACCATCACGAATCGAGAATGGGCCAATAATTTCTGCTCGGCCATATTTTTTCTTTTTCGGGTGGTCGGCGTTATCCGATTGACCAATAAAGTTACGAATGACTTGCATTTCACTCGGCATCGCACCAATTACGCGACCTTCACTGGTCACAATAATGAGGCGTTGGCCGGGTGGTGCCCATTTTTTGATGGAGTTTGAGATACGACGCCACCAAAGGAGGTCATTCATCGGCGCTTGTGCGAGTTCTGCTTCTATATGCTGTTCAAGCATTTCTCCTTGGCGCTGCTCACTTTCCATCAAAACAGTGAGCTGCCGTGAGTCTAGCTTGGGCACCATCAACACTAGCATGAGCACTAGTGCGAGGGTGAACCAGAAAATCGCAAATATTCTTGCGGTTAAACTGTTGATCATGTGGCTGAAACCATCAGGTATCCGCGGCCACGTAGGGTTTTAAACCACGGCTGACCGTCTGTACGCTCTGGGAGTTTTCGACGTAAGTTTGAGATGTGCATATCAATGGCACGGTCAAACGGTGTTAAGCGTTTTCCAAGCACTTCTTGGCTGAGGTGTTCTCTCGAAACGACTTGCCCTAAATGTTGTGCTAATAAATACAGTAGCGTGAATTCAGTACCGGTTAAATCGAGAATCTCGGTATCGAAGCTCGCTTCTTGGCGGCCTGGGTTAAGTTGCAGTTTATCAACTTGCAGCACAGGCGTGTTGCTATTGTCACCTTGGTTCTGCTCGCTCCAAGTTGAGCGGCGTAGTAAGGCGCGAATACGAGCGACAAGTTCACGGTCATTGAAAGGTTTAGGAAGGTAATCATCCGCCCCTAATTCTAATCCCAATACTTTATCGAGTTCACTGCCACGGGCAGTCAACATGATCACTGGGGTCTGGTGTAATTGACGCAGCTCTTTTAATGTCTCGATACCGTTTTTCTTTGGCATCATGACATCAAGTAATAGTAGGTCAATTGATGAGTCTATTTGCTGTAATGCCTGTTCACCATCATAAGCGATGACAACATTGAAGCCTTCCATTTCCAGCAATTCTTTTAATAGCGACGTGAGTTCACGGTCGTCATCAACTAATAGGATTTTATGCATTGTTTAAGTCCTCCGGCTACCAAAATACGATAACAATCTTCACGATTCCATGACTTTACGTTCTTTTACAAGCTCTGACGCTAGTTTGCAGCCACCAGCGTATAGTTGTCCACATTGAATCACGAGCACAGTTCGGAAACAAGGTGTCTAAAATGCATAGAACAGCACATAAAACAGCAGTATTAGTTTTAGCCTCTGCATTTGTTTTCGGACCCGCAGTCGCTTTTGGGGAAATCCCAGCAAACGATGCTAGTGTCCGTGAAGGGGAAGCCCCTTTAATGTTACAAATGCAACCTGAACAATCTGCCTCAGCAAATTCTCAAGTTGTAGTTCCATTTCAAAATCATGAAATGTTTAGTAATGAAGAGCGCGCAAGTACTTTCCTGTTTAATGGTATCACGTTAAATGAAAAACAGCGCCAGCAATTACGAGATTTAATGGCTACACAGCGGCATTATCGCGTTGATAACTCGGGTTTAGTGCAAGAACGTGAAGCACTACACAAATTAATTATCGCAGATAGCTTTGATGATAAAGCTGTCCGTGAACAAATCGAAAAGCGATTGCAAAAAGAACTGGAACAACGTGTGGAAATGGCACGTATTCACCATGAATTATACCAGTTATTAACGCCTGAACAGAAAGTTCAACTTGAACAAATTCATCAGCACAAAATGGCTGAATATCAAGCGATGCAATAGTAAAAGAATATAGCAGTGAAATAAGTGAGATTTAAGTCGTGAAGTGAGTTTCAAAATGTAAGTAGTGAAGTAGCAACAAATGAAGTTTTTCCTTGCCATAGACACCATCCCTGTCTTTTAAGCCCCTTTTAGGGGCTTTTTTTTTGCCTGTAAATAGATAAGTGTTAACTGTAGTTGACAATTTCTAAAGGCTCATTAGTATAGTACCAAAAGACAAGGAGGGTCTTATGATGAGTGTGCTTACAACAGATATCTTTGATGGTTGGATGAAAGATCTTAAAGATATTCGAGCGAAAACAAAAATTCAAGTTCGAATTAGGCGCTTAAAAAATGGAAATTTCGGGGATGTTGAAGCAATTGGTGATGGTTTTTCAGAATTACGAATACATGAAGGTCCAGGGTATCGTATTTATTTGAAGAAAGTAAATAATGTTGTTGTTATTCTAATCAATGGTGGAAATAAAGTGACACAACAGAAAGACATTGTTAAAGCTAAACAAATTTTCAAAGCAATCGAGGAGAAACTATGACCATTAAGTTAAAAGAGTATGATATTGCTGAACATTTAAATAGTGAAGAAGAAATACAAATGTATCTCAATGAAATTTTAGAAGATGGCGATCCTGCTTTAGTGCTTGCAGCGCTTGGTGATATTGCCAGAGCCAGAAATATAAGCCAACTTGCAAAAGAAGTGGGTATGAGTCGTGAAGGTTTGTATAAAGCCTTATCGGGGCAAGGTAATCCAGCATTTACAACGATTATAAAAATCGTTAATTCTCTTGGTTTAAAGTTACAATTCAAATCAATTAAGTCATCTAATCTTTAAGATCATTTTAATGCAAATTATTGATTAATTTTTATCGACAGTATTACTTTTATTTATCTAAATCATTCATCGAAAAATAGGTAAACGTCATGATCCAAGTTTTAACAGAACAAGATTATAAAAAAATGCCATGGAAAAATGGTCAAGGGTTTACTTTAGAAGTTGCGCGTAGTCATGGTGAAGGTTTAGATGATTTTGATTGGCGTATTTCTATTGCAGATGTTAAGGCGGCGGGTGCATTTTCTTTTTTCCCTGATAGGCAGCGTATTATTGGCGTATTAGAGGGAGTTGGTTTGACGTTACAGGTAGATAAAAAGGCACCAATTACCTTACAGCAAAAACAATTTTTTGCATTCCATGGTGAAAGCGAGGTGTATGCGGAGCTTGTTGATGGCGCTATTCGCGATTTTAATCTGATCTATAATCCGCAAAAATATAGGGCTCGCTTACAGTGGTTGAATGCACAATCTGTCATGTCTTGGATTAGCGATGCCAGCCATGTTTTAATTTTTAATCATACAAAATTGCTCGATATAGTCATTAATATGGAGCAATACTCATTAAAAGGGTTTGAAACCTTATTGGTGACAAATAATTGTCAGCCGTTGCAATTTACGACGTCACAACAATTGAATCGTGATTTTTGTATTATTGAATTGTTTATTAAGTGACTTGATTAATTACACGAATTTAGCGTTTTTATTAGTAGCAACTTACTCTAATTATGTGTGATTGGTGAGGTATTTATCTGGTAAATTCTGCTATTAGCGTAAATATGATAACAAAATCATATTATGACTAATTATGGCTTTATTCCTATTGTTATTTTTAACAGAATTCATAGTCTTTAGCATTACTAATAATAATAGTTGTTGTATATATTCTATAGGAAATATGAAACATGAGAATGAAAGCACTTGTTGCGATAGCGGTTTCTGCTGTCGTTTTAACTGGCTGTAAAAATTTAGACCAAGGGATGTTAACTAACTCAGGCATGCAATTATTTCAAGCAGCTACATTGTCAGATTCTGATGTTAAACAACTTAGTGATCAGTCATGTAAAGAAATGGATGCACAAAACAAAATTGCACCAGCTTCAAGTAAGTACGCTAAGCGTTTAGATAAAATTGCTAAAGCATTAGGTAATGAAGTTGATGGCGTTCCAGTAAATTATAAAGTTTATCAAACTGAAGATGTGAATGCATGGGCAATGGCTAACGGCTGTGTACGTGTTTACAGTGGTCTGATGGATGTGATGAACGATAACGAAGTTGAAGGCGTTCTGGGCCATGAAATGGGCCACGTAGCATTAGGTCACACACGTAAAGCGATGCAAGTGGCTTATGCAACCGTTGCTGCACGTACCGCAGCTGCTTCAGCGGGTGGCGTAGTTGAACAACTGAGCGCATCTCAAGTTGCTGCTTTAGGTGAGAAACTGGTTAATTCTCAGTTCTCTCAACACCAAGAAAGCCAAGCAGACGATTTCTCTTATGATTTGTTGAAAAAACGTGGTGTTAGCACTAACGGTTTAGTGACGGGTTTTGAGAAATTAGCAAAAATGGGTAGCAATGAAACAAGTATGTTTGATTCTCACCCACCATCAACAGAACGTGCACAAAATATCCGTGACCGTATCGCTGCTGATAAAAAATAATATTTAATTATTCAGTTATACCTCAAGGTGCATAGCTGCTGATTCTATATCAGTGACATGCGCCTTGAATTATTTAGTGTCTATTTATCGAAGAAATAGATTTTTTATACATATTATCTGATTGGCTCCCTCCTATTTTTCCTCTAAATGAATAAATCAGAACTTACCCAGTTGTACTCTGCTAGGCAGCTATCTATCTTATTTAAAATGATGACTCTGAATTGCTGATTTAGCATTGATATTGCGCCTTCGTGACTGACCATTAATTTTTAGGACGTCACTATGCGAAAGCGATCGCAAGGAAAAATGATGAAAAAAGTACAGCGAGTTTCTCTATTAGCTAAAACAATGGGAATGCTGTTGTCGGGGACCTGCCGTCTATTGACTGGGGTACGTACCCGTTGGGTTGGGTGTCAGCCTACAATGGCTTCTCGAATTTATTATGCAAATCACTCAAGCCACCTTGACGGATTGGTGATTTGGTCAGGATTACCGCCACTTATGCGTCACTTTGTTCATCCCGTTGCTGCTAAAGATTATTGGGATAAAACTCCGTTTCGTCGTTATCTGGTGAATAAGGTTTTTCGTGCTGTTTTGATTGATAGAAAAGGGGACAAACCCGCAACAGGGAATGTGCTAGAGCCATTGGAAGCTGTATTAGAATCGCAACATTCGTTAATTTTATTTCCAGAGGGAACTCGCGGTGATGGCGAAGCGTTAAGCGAATTTAAAAGTGGTATTTATCATCTAGCTAAAAAATACCCTCATGTTGAGGTGGTACCTGTGTATTTAGAAAATTTAAATCGAGTATTGCCTAAAGGGTCTAAACTCGTTGTGCCCGTTATTTGCTCTGCGACAGTGGGTCAGCCATTGGCACCATTAATGGAAGATGAAAGTAAATCAGATTTTTTGCTGCGTGCCAAAAAAGCCCTTGAGGAATTAATGCCATGAGCCTGTGGGATAGCGAATTATCATTATTATTATCAGGCGTATTTAGCGTACTGATTGTGGCGAGTATCATTGGTGGAATACTGGCTTATCGGTATTCAGGCGAGAAAAGTAATCCAACGATTGATAACTTAAATGCGCGAATTCGGGCATGGTGGGTGATGTGCATTATTTGTGTTCTCGCCGTTGTGCTCGGTAATATTGGCGTTGTGGTTTTATTTGCGTTGATTTCATTTTTTGCATTACGTGAATTTATTACCTTAACCCCTACCAGACGTAGTGACCATGAAGCACTATTTTGGTGTTTCTTTGTCTTTATTCCTCTGCAATATGTATTAGTTGGGATTGAATGGTACGGATTATTTTCTATTTTCATTCCGGTCTTCGTATTCTTATTTTTACCGACCCGAATTGCATTGGCTGGGGATACTTTTCATTTTCTTGAGCGTACTGCAAAGATCCAGTGGGGAATGTTGGTAACAGTTTTCTGTTTAAGTCATGTGCCTGCATTATTGATGCTGAATATTCAAGGCTACGAAGGTGAGACGGTTAAATTATTACTCTTTCTTATTGTTGTAACTCAAATTTCAGATGTACTACAGTATGTCTTTGGTAAATTGTTTGGCAAACATCCTATCGTGCCAAAACTGAGTCCAAATAAGACGATAGAAGGTTTCTTGGGTGGGATACTGTCCTCGGTTGCTATTGGTATTTGTTTATATTGGGTGACCCCATTTAGTTGGTGGGTTGCCGGGCTGATGTCTTTAGCGATTACATTGATGGGATTTGTTGGTGGGTTATGTATGTCAGCAATTAAGCGTGATAGTGGTATTAAAGATTTTGGCGCAATTATTGAAGGGCATGGCGGAATGTTAGATAGAATTGATTCTCTGTGTTTTGCTGCGCCGGTATTTTTCCATTTGACTCGTTACTTTTATACTTAATTCATCATGATGATGGTTTTATTTGAAAAGCACCGTTAAGGTGCTTTTTTGTTTGATGGATACAGCGTTAGATTAAGTTCGATGTTATCATTGTCACTTAATTTTTGTTTCGAACTAAGGCGACAATCGGTATATTGAACCCGCGTTTTAAGGGGATTGTTTTAACGCATTATTTTCCAAGTCATGGGTTCATGAGCTAGTATTATGTTATTGAATACATAATTTTGTCTGTTTGTCGGGATATCTTCGCTTGCTGTTTATATGTACTTTGAATTATTTTGAGTATAAAGCTGAAAATCTTGATGGAAAGCAGATGCATAATCCTGTCTTTACCGTATTATGTCAGTAGGTGAATCAATTCAGCTTTGGCGATTTACAATAGGATTAAGTTTAGAATAACTGAGTAAGTCGTATCCTTTTTATAGATTTGCAATTTATATTCATTAATCAGAGGTCATCATGGTCAAACAGATTAAAAGAATCGGGGTTTTAACGAGTGGTGGTGATGCACCAGGTATGAACGCTGCAATTCGTGGTGTTGTACGTGCTGCACTAGGTGAAGGCTTAGAAGTCATGGGTATTTACGATGGATACCTAGGCTTATATGAAAACCGTATGAAGCAATTAGACCGATACAGTGTGTCGGATATGATTAACCGCGGTGGTACTTTCTTAGGATCTGCTCGTTTCCCGCAATTCCGTGATGAAAAAGTTCGCGCCATTGCCGTTGATAACTTGAAGAAAAATCATATTGATGCGCTGGTGGTTATTGGTGGTGATGGTTCTTATTTAGGAGCTAAAGCACTAACAGAAGCAGGTTTTCCATGTGTAGGTTTGCCGGGCACTATTGATAACGATGTGGCGGGAACAGACTATACCATTGGTTATTTCACGGCATTAGAAACGGTTGTTGAAGCGATTGACCGTTTGCGTGATACCTCAACTTCTCACAAACGTATTTCAATCGTTGAAGTGATGGGGCGTTATTGTGGTGATTTGACCCTATCTGCGGCAATTGCGGGTGGCTGTGAGTTCTTAGTTTTGCCAGAGCAAGAAATGGCGTTTGATCGTGAAGAGCTGCTGTCAGAAATTAAACGCGGTATTGAAAAAGGTAAACGCCACGCCATTGTTGCGATTACTGAGCATGTTTGTGATGTTGCAGAATTGGCAAGATATATTGAAGAGCAAACCCGCCATGAAACCCGTGCTACCGTGTTAGGCCACATTCAACGCGGTGGTTCACCGGTTGCTTATGACCGTATATTGGCTTCGCGTATGGGGGCTTATTCAATCCAATTGCTACTTGAAGGCTATGGTGGCCGTTGTGTCGGTATCCAAAATGAAAAATTAATTCACCATGATATTATTGATGCCGTTATGAACATGAAACGCGTCTTTAAGAAAGATTGGTTCGATACAGCGAAAAAACTGTACTAATTTTTGCCTCTGTTATTGCAAATCAGTTTTATGTACTTCGAGCTATAGCATTGTTGGCTTCATACGCCGCCTTGCTGTAGCTCGAATGATTTAGTCTATTTTCAAACCATTTTTATATTCATATCGCTCTTCGGTTCAAACTTATTTGCCTCCTTTATGTGTTCATATATTCCCCAAATGCATAAGTTTAACTTTTTAATTATTTCCCGTTATCGATACTATCTGTCAGCCTGACCTTGTAATTAATTCGATGAGGGATGGCACAATGGTACATTTATGGCAGATGAAAAAATTTCAATTAACCACCGCATTACTATTCATACTCACCGCAATGGTTTTGGCAACAAGTGCATGGGCGAAGGATATTCAGTTATTAAATGTGTCATATGATCCGACGCGAGAGTTTTATCAGCAATATAATCAAGCCTTTAGTGAATACTGGAAAGCAAAAACTGGCGATACAGTTACTGTGCGCCAATCTCATGGTGGTTCCGGTAAACAAGCAACCTCAGTGATTAATGGGTTAGAAGCTGATGTGGTCACATTAGCATTAGCTTATGACGTAGATGCTATTGCTAAGAGTGGCCGAATAGAACGAGATTGGAGAAGTAAGTTAAGCGATAATTCAGCACCTTACACTTCAACAATTGTATTTCTAGTACGTAAAGGTAACCCTAAAAATATCCGCGATTGGGATGATTTAATTCGTAAAGATGTTTCTGTCGTGACGCCAAATCCGAAAACATCAGGGGGTGCACGTTGGAATTATTTAGCCGCTTGGGGTTATGCATTAGATAAAAATAACCAAGACACTGAAAAAACAAAACAGTTTGTGAAAGAGCTTTATCAAAATGTGGAAGTTCTCGACTCAGGAGCTCGTGGTGCGACGAATAGCTTTGTTGAGCGTGGTATCGGCGATGTTTTAATTGCTTGGGAAAATGAAGCGTTGTTAGCAACGAGTCAGTTAGATACGAAAGATGAATTTGAAATTGTGACTCCAAGTATTTCAATTTTAGCGGAGCCATCAGTAGCAATAGTGGATAAAACGGTCGATAAACGTGATCACCGAGAGGTCGCAAAAGCTTATCTTAAATACTTATATTCAGCAGACGGGCAAGAAATTGCGGCTAAAAACTTTTATCGACCGCGTAATCCAGCCATTGCGGCAAAGTATCAACATCAATTTCCACAGCTAGCATTGCTGACTATTGATAAAAACTTTGGTGGTTGGACAGAAGCCCAGAAAACCCATTTTGCGAATGGGGGGGTGTTTGACGATATTATTCGTCGTTAATCTCGAATACTCGTCATACTTCGAGTTACAGCGTTGTTGGCTTCATTCGCTAACTTTAGTCACATACTTATGTATGCTCCTAAAGGTTCGCTCACTAGCCGCCTAGCTGTAATTCGAATTATTTAGAGTATTACTGAGTTTTGTTTAGAGTATTTGTTGGTTGGATAGTTAGATGCTTGAACCGCTCCCCGCCAACGAGGGGCAGTCGAAGAACGGCTTTGTTTATAAAATGAGATTAACTACCACGATAAGTCGAATATCCATATTGGCTTAGTAATAATGGAATGTGGTAGTGCTGCTCAGGATCGCTAATATTAAATTCAACTGGAATTTCTGGGAAAAAGCTACTTTGATTATTGTCAGCAAAATATTTTCCTGTTTTGAACGTGACTCTATAATTTCCGATTTCAGTTTTTACATTATCAGGCCATAATTTTTTTACTCGGCCATCTTGATCTGTTTTTTCAGAATTTAGAATTTTCCAATTATTAGCTTGTTTCTGCTCTAACGTAACTTCAACACCGGGGGCTGGTTTCCCTGTTTGTTGGTTTAATATGTGAACGCTTAAGCTATCTGCTGCTAGGGCGAGAGTGGGAATAGTGACGGCTGATAATATAATGGCAGAGAGTAGATGTTTTTTAAAATTCATTTTGATATGTCCTTTTATAATAACTGTTTGATAATGCATTTGATTTGCATTTATTCTATAAAAGGATTTATAAAATAGCCTGACAGCTCTATTACAATTTAGTCATGTTATTTTTAAAATCTAATAAATATAAAAGTCACACCAGACTATACAGTCTGTAGTGTGACTTTGTGATTACTTTAAATTAGGCCGTGGCATAATTATTTTTTATTGCCAAGTGTATTTCACACCTAACTGTCCGAGATAGAAAGTTTGACGGTTATTGCTACCAGACGTGATACCTGCATTTTTTGGATTTTCCCAAGTACTTGGTTCAACCGCAAATCCGCCCCACAGTGTGAGTTTTGGTGTTAGGTTATAGAATACTTGAGTTCCTACGCGGTAACCGTCTTTTACTTTTTGTGTTGTGCGTTGATTACTGTCGTAGTTATGCTCATTTAAGTAGTAGCGGAAATAAGGCATTACACTCCAATCTTGATTGAGGGTAATTGGAAAGTAACCACGAATTTGGTTTTGTTCCCATGTCTTATTAAAGTCTTTATCCCAAGTCCAGTCGGTATACATATATAATTTAGCTGTTGCTGAATCATTTACTTTATACACTATACCGTGCTCAGATTCCCATTCGTAGCTGTTTGCGGCATGAAAATTGTCATAATGATAGAATGCATCCCAGAAGTTAAAGGCCCATTTATCATTAAAATTATAAGTACCGCTAGGCATTAGCCAAAAGAGTGTATTTGATGGACGCGCTTGCGTTCCAGGTGCAGAGTCATTGGATTCTTTACGGTAAGTCACGTTAAGATTAAATTGCCCAAGGTCACTTGAATACATTTTGCGTGTTGCCCCAATTTGGGTACGGTTACGAATAAATGAATCTTTCGACGTTGAAAAATTATGGTTGTAGCTTCTTAATGATTCTTTATGTTCAAGGAAGAAACTCCATTTAGATTCAGGATTGGATAAAAATAGTTGTCCAATCATGGTAGTTTTATCATAAACCTTACGATCTTTAGAGTTGTGGTGGCCTTCGAATTTTTCTAATTCCATATAGACGTTAGACGAAATACGCCAGTAGTCATTATTGACTTGGTCCGCAGCAAAAGCAGATGTCGCAAGCCCAGTAGCAGTGAGGAAAAGTAAACCATTCAGTGAAGTTTTCATAATAACCCTTTAATTTTAATTACTTATATACATTTATTTTTATGAGACACCTTTTTTAAGGATGTCAGAATCAGTCCTTTATACCGGTTGAGGTATAAAGGCTGATTAATGCTTATTTTTATGAGTACGTATTATTAATGTAGAGCGTTGAAGAATTACTGGGCGGTGTTGTATGTTTCACCGTGGCCATAAGGGAACAATATTTTGTCGCCTTTAGGGTTTTTGATATTCACCGGTAACAATCCTTTTGGTGGATTGAGTGGTTGTGCGTTGTTATCAGCAAATAAAGTGCGTAAGCCACTGCGAATATTAGTTTCCAGTGAGTTACGATTGTTATTCGTGACATCAAAACCTGTAATACCATAGATGGCAATATTGGCTTTTACGTCGTTCAAATAAGCAATGTCATACGGATTGCGTGATGAAATAACCACTAATGGTGTTTTACTCGCATTCGCTTCGTCAATAATGAGTTGCGCATTTGTGGGTGTATCTTTGAGGTTATAAGTCGTCAGTAGGATTAAATCTTGGTCTTTGACTAATTTTTTTACATCACTTTTAGTCAGCGTGTTTTCGTTTAGTTTTACAACGAGTTCACTACTTTGAATATTGACGTTAGTTTCGTTAGCAATATCGTTTAGATGTTTCTGAATTAATGTATTACGTGGGCTTTCATCTGAAATAACTAAAATATTATTTTGTGATTTCAATTGGTAAGGCAGTACTTTTTCATTTTTAATCAGTGTAACCGCTTGCTCCGAAACCATATTTTCGAGATCTTTATGACTTTTTGAGGCAACAACTTGTTGTGCGGTATTTAAATCAATAGGCTGAGCTGTAATTTCTTGCTGAAGTTTTTTCAATACCACTCGTTTTGCCGATTCATCAATGCGTTTTTTCAGCTCAGGATTTTTTTCAGCTTGTTCTTCTAGGTGGCGATACATGTTATCAAGGCGTGTTACCGCTGCGCTATCCCACATTTTTATTGGCATGAGGACAATATCAGAGCCAGCAAGCAAAGAGGTTTCGACAGCCCAGTTCATATCAAAATTATCGGCAATGGCACCCATATCCATGGCATCGGTAATAATCAAACCATCGTATTTGAGTTCTTCGCGTAAAATATCATGCAAAATAGGTTTTGAAAGCGTGGCGGGCGTGCCAACTTCTTTACCGGTAAGTGTTTTGATTTTATGGTTATCAAGGGCTGGAACAATAATATGCGCAGTCATGACCGCATCAGCACCATGGGCCAAAGCATATTTAAATGGTGGCAACTCGGTTGAACGCCAGGTTTTTGCATCGGAATTGACAACCGGTAAGTCAACATGTGAGTCGGAAGAGACATTTCCATGTCCTGGGAAATGTTTTAATGACGTCAATAAATTGTATTTATGAATACCTTTGATGTAATTGACTGATAGCTGTTCCACTAAAGATTTGTTATCGGAATATGAACGCACGCCAATAACAGGATTATTTTGGTTGTTATTTACATCAACAACTGGGCCGAAGTTGATATTGAAGCCTAGACTTGAAAGTTCGTATCCGTGGATCATACCGGTTAACTCTGCCAGTGCGGGGTTACGTGTTGCGCCTAGCGCCATATTACCGGGCATTTCAGTTCCAACGCGAAGGCGTGTGACATAGCCCCCTTCTTGGTCAGTACCAATGAATAACGGAAGGTTACTACGAGAAGATTGGAGCTTATTGATTAAATCGACCGTCTGTGGCGTATCAATTAGATTTTCACGAAATAGGATTACTGATCCTAAATGGTACTGATTGATAACATTAGATACTTCATCATTCATTGCTAGGAATGGTACGGGTTCACCATTCTTATCTTTATTCCAATATCTGAAATCTAACATGAATAGTTGGCCAATTTTTTCAGCCTCAGACATGTTTTTCACAATTTCTTCAGCTGATTTTTGTTTATCTTTCCATAAATCATCCAACTGTGCTTGCGTCATCGGTTCTGCTATCGACATCGCACTAAAAATACAGGCAGAAAGTAAGGCGAGTTTTTTCATTTTATTATTCCTTAGTTATTTTTCGATGGATAATAAGTAGCCGCTCTTATTTATGATGTGAGATAAATCACAGTTAAAGTTATTCTCAAATTGAGATTTATAAGAATAGAACCTAGTCTGATGAATTATGATGCCTTAATTATTTGATTGATTTATATGATAATTATATAAGTGAATAATTGATTTATATATGGAATAATTTCACTTTGGAATTATCTTGTTATGTGATCTCCGCTGAATAAATAGTTGAATAAATTATTCGTCTAATTAAAGGATTAAATTTTTGTTTTTATACTGCTGAAATAACTAAGAGTAATTTTTGTGTCATATAAAACAGATGAAAATAGTGATAAATACGAAAGTCACATTTAGTGGCCATGTGACTTGTTTTTTATCTTAAATTAAGAAAATGATAAATCATTTATTTATTGCCATTGATATTGCACACCGAGTTGGCTGAGGTAATAGGTTTGTTTATTATTATTTCCTGAGGTTATTTTATTATATTTAGCATATTGCCAATTTGTGGGTTCAATGGCAAAACCACTCCATAGTATTAATTTAGGCGTGATGTTGTATTCGATTCTTGCACCTAATCGATAACCCTTTTTGATTTTTTGAGTGAGAACTTGCGCACTGTTATAGGCATGCTCGCTTAAGTAGTAGCGAAAATAAGGAAAAATACGCCAATTTTGATTAATGGTAATTGGAAGTTCGCCGCGAATTTGGTCTTGTGAAAAAGTATTTGTGAAACCGCTCGCCCAAACTCGGTCATGGTATAACGAGAGTATTCCTTTTATTTTAGGAGCGTATTGATAAACAATACTATATTGGGCTTCCCATTCGTGATTATTTGAACGGTGATAATTACTGTAATAATAAAAAGCAGTCCAAAAATCCAAAGACCATTTTTCATTAAACTGATAACTTGCTGCTGGCATCAACCAATATAAGCTATGAGAGGAATGAGCTAAGGTATTTGGGGCGGAATCATTAGATTCTTTTCGATAAGTGAAATTGAGACTAAGTTGTGACGTCTCATTTTGGGCTAATTGATATGTGCTACCGAATTGTGTACGGTTACGAATATAAGATCCTCGAGACATTGAAAAATTGCGGCCGTAATTTCTAAGGGACTCTCGGTGTTCAAGTGCGAATCGCCAATTAGATTCAGGATTTCTAAGGTTTAACTCACCAATCATACTGACTTTATCGAAAACTTTATTCTTAAAGGCGTCTCGTTGTCCTTGATATTCTTCAATCTCGATATAAGTATCGGTGTTTATTCGCCAAAAATCGTTATTTAATTGAGAGAGAGTGATGGGGGGAAAGAGGGTAATGATAGCTAAAATGAGACCCTTTATATATTTCATAATCATCCTTGTTAAAATACTGAGTTAATCATCATTGATTGTTATTAAAGGTTGTCTGTGTTGAATGTTCTCAACATCGATTTAATGCTAAGCCTTAAATGATGTCCACAATTCTTGGCTATAGGTAGAACAGGAATAATTTAGGGAATGATAGAAATTAAAAACAACTATATTGGTGAATTAAAATTAAATTTTGCTAGGAATAGAGGATAAGAATAGAGAATAATTTACATCTAATTATTTTCATTTTTGTGATAAGGATTGGTATTTTATTTATGAGTATCTTTGACTGTTTTTTATTTTAATTATTTGATTTTACTTAATATTAGATTGAAATAGATAATAATTAGGTTGGTTTTTAATGGTATTAATTAAACAATTAACCGCCATGACTGACGGCTAATTGTTGATGCGTGTTATCAAAGCAATTATTTTGCTTTTTTTGCTTCAGCGGCTGCTTTGACAATCACGGCGAAAGCATCTGCTTTCAGTGATGCACCACCGACTAAAGCACCATCGATATCAGGCTGAGTGAATAGCTCAGCAGCGTTGCTTGCATTAACTGAACCACCATATTGAATGATGACTTGTTCTGCAACTGCCGCATCTTTTTTCGCAATATGAGTACGAATAAATTTATGGATAGCTTGAGCTTGTGCTGGGGTTGCTGATTTACCTGTACCGATAGCCCAGATTGGTTCATAAGCGATAACTGCACCTTGGAATGCTTCAGCACCTAATAAATTTAGGACAGCATCGATTTGGCGAGAACAAACTTCTTCAGTTTTGCCTGCTTCGTTTTCAGCTTCAGTTTCACCGATACACAGCACAGGAATCAAACCTTGTTCTTTTAATACCGCGAATTTTTTAGCAACGAATTCATCGCTTTCATTATGGTAGGTACGGCGTTCGGAGTGACCAATAATGATATATTTAGCACCAATATCTTTAAGCATTTCAGCTGACGTTTCGCCAGTAAATGCGCCTGATAAGTTTACATCTACGTTTTGTGCACCTAATGCAATACGGCTACCAGCAACGGCGTGTTTTGCTTGGTTTAAGTAGATAGTTGGTGGTGCAATTGCTACATCACAACCATCAACACTGCTAAGTTCTTTACGCAGGCCTGCGATTAGATCAATGACCATTTGGGTGCTGCCGTTTAGTTTCCAGTTACCCATTACTAAAGGATGTCGCATGTTGTTTCCTCCAACCTGAGATTTAAATGATTAATCAGTAAGTTATATATTATGCAGTTGTTGTTTTTCGCATAATAAGACAAATTTTTTCACCATCACTGCATATCCTAACTTATTTAAGATATCTGATTGTTAGATAATGATAGTAATCAGATAGTTCTAAGTAAGATAATTATAGGCATTATAAAAACAATACTTAGGAATAGCTTTGCTTTTCATCATGCATGTCCTAAGCATTGTGATCATTATCAGTTTAGGGTGCTTGTTGCTCTAGCTTAATCGGTTCAACAGCAAAAGTAAGCACATTATTATCACTTTTTACTAAAATATAGCGCAAAGTGCCCAATCTGGCTTCTTCAGCTCGATTTGGGTTTTTATCGGTCATGAATTTAGTTAAGGCTGAGGTTAATTCAGGTGCTTTATCCAAAGAAGCATTAGGATCAAATTGATTAATAAAGGCAATAATATAGCGTTCCATCAGCTGCTGGTTTTCTTGGGCTTCTTTTTCGTTAGAGCTTGGGAGCAGGGTGATTTGTAGGCTCTTTATTTTTTCACTACCCCGCTCTAAAACAGCAGATGAATATATTTGTTGGTTAATACGGGATGCTGCACGAATATAGGGTGCTGAAATATCCTGACTCGCAATTACTTTATATTCATGTAGATACAAATCTGGATTATGTTGATTAAACTGAGTACGCAGCTGAGGGATTGTGAGATCAAATGAAGGCGCATCAGGTGCTAAATAAGCCACTTCAAAGTCAGTGTCCGGTAAGGTGGGAACTTTTTGGGCTAATGCCGTTTGGGACAAACTAAGTGCATAAATAGCGATGATAATTTGAATTGAACGAAATATCGGTTGCGTCATTTTTTTTCACTCATTCTTTGGATGCTCTTATTGTATCAGGATTAGGTGCAATGACATCATTATTGGTTTTTTTCATTTTAAGGTTGTACGAGTCATTGCCCATATTTTAGATAAAATATCCGCTTCCTCAGTTTGAAGTATTTAAAACAGGTAAAGAAGCGGTAAAATCATATTATTATTTTGAGTTTTAAAGTTTACCAATATTGCTCGCTAGAAATATGACCTGGTTTACGGCGTAAATGTTTAACCATTCCATGGCTATTTTTCAGCATATCGCGCGTATCTCGTACCATTTCAGGATTACCACACAACATCACATGGCAGGTATCAGGACTTAGTGGTATACCGACAGCCTCTTCAAGCGCATGATTTTCGATTAATGCAGGTACTCGACCCTGTAATGAGCCTTCGGCATGTTCACGACTGACAACGGTGACGATTTGCAGTTTCCCTTGATATTGCTGTTCTAGCTTCTTCATCAGTGGCAAATAGCTAAGATCTCTGTGGTAGCGAACTGCATGAAGTAACACTATGTTTTTAAAACGTTCTAGTCCTTTGCCTTCTTGTAATATCGAAAGAAATGGCCCGATTGCCGTCCCTGTAGATAGCATCCAGAGGTTTTGACATTCAGGTATTTCATCTAAGACAAAAAATCCTGTTGCTTCATCGGTTATTTGTAATTCGTCACCAGGTTGTAGTTGTGCAAGTTTTGGACTCAATTTTCCATTGGGAACAATAACAAAATAGAACTCGAGTTGATTATCACTCGGTGCATTGACGTAAGAATATGCACGCTGAATACGTTCTCCATCAATTTCAAGTGCGAGCTTGGCATATTGTCCTGCAGTAAACGGTTTAATTGGTGCATTGATCACCAAACTAAATAATGATTCTGTCCAAAACTTTGCTTCTACAACATTTCCAGTAACCCAATTAGCCATAAATATGTACCTTTTGTTATTTCTATAGCGATGTGTTTATTAGGATTTAATACTAGAACAGATCATTATTTGTTCTTATCGATAATGTGGTTCAGTGATTTATTCTTAGAAATAGAGAGTTGGCAATGTCAATGTACACTTATGTTGACATAAGCGGCGAATATGGCTGCCATTCATAGATAAACTAAAATGATGTACTGGCTCGAAAAAATATTATTTTTTGTTATCTTAGTCACATTAGAACAAGGTTTATGTTTCATTGCTTTTTATGCCAACTTTGAAACAAGAATTTATTATTCAGTATTTAATTTTTAAACTCCGCCCTGTGTTATTAAATTTTAATAATGCAGAGCTTGTGTGTGCATAGAATTGACTATTTTTTTGAGAAGAAAATGAGAAAACTGGAACATTTTAATCTGTTGTTGATGCTAATTGCTTTAGCTGCTGTCGGGCAGATGACTCAAACTATTTATGTCCCTGTTATAGCTGAGATAGCCGTTTATTTTAATGAACCTTCGGGTGCTGTGCAGCAAGTTATGGCTGCGTATTTATTTTCTTATGGCTTTTCACAGCTATTATATGGGCCACTTTCAGATCAGATTGGTCGCAAACCCGTAATTTTAGCAGGATTGACCATTTTTCTGTTATCAACAGTTATCGCAGTTTTCTCACCAACACTTGAGGTGTTGACTATTGCCAGTGGCTTACAAGGGCTAGGTACGGGAGTGGCTGGCGTTATGGCAAGAACCATGCCTCGTGATCTGTATAAAGGTACTGCATTGCGTTATGCCAATAGCTTATTAAATATGGGCATACTGGTCAGCCCGTTATTAGCCCCTATGTTTGGTGGAATATTGGCGCATTTTTGGGGATGGCATGCTTGCTATATCTTCCTGTTTATCTTAGGTGCATCAGTGCTATTAAGTATGTATCACTGGTTACCAGAAACGCGCCCAGTTTCCCCTGAAAAACGTAAAATGGTCGCGTCATATGTTCAGTTGCTTTCTAATGGTCCATTTTTGTCCTATTTAGCGATGTTAATTGGTGCATTAGCCGGAATTGCAGTTTTTGAAGCCAGTAGCGGTGTTTTAATGGGGGGCGTTTTAGGGCTTAGCAGTATTACTGTGAGTATTTTATTTATTTTACCAATTCCAGCTGCTTTTTTTGGTGCTTGGTATGCAGGACGTGAAGGTAAAAGCTTTTATTCACTAATGTGGCATTCCGTTATTATTTGCTTATTAGCTGGCATATTAATGTGGATACCAAGCTGGTTCGGTGTGATGAACACTTGGACATTGCTAATACCTGCCGCCATCTTTTTCTTTGGTGCGGGTATGCTATTTCCGCTTGCGACTACTGGCGCAATGGAGCCTTTCCCTTATCTTGCTGGGGCGGCAGGTGCTTTAGTCGGTGGTTTGCAAAATGTGGGCTCAGGTATAGCAACATGGATTTCATCCCATATGCCACAAAATGGCCAATTTAGCTTAGGCTTATTAATGTTTTTGATGTCAATCATGGTGTTACTGTGTTGGTTGCCTTTGGCTCATAAAATGAACCAAACCGAAAGTACAGTTTAGTTTTTAAATACAGGCGGTATGGTTACCGCCTGATGACTTTTATACTATTAGAAGTGGAGAAGAGACCGCCGATGACGCTATTGGTATATACGCTTTATTGCCCATTATAGTTTGACTATCGGTTTTATCCATTGTGCTAAATAACTCCGGCTGATTTTCAATTTTGTTGAAAACGACGGGATGGTTATAGTCTAAGAATTCCATGTTTTCACTGATTATTGACGTATAATTTTGAGAGAGTGTGATGGAGAATGGTTCAACTCTATCTTGTAAGTGTTCATCAATATAAATCTTTATTTTATTTATTTTTAGTGCAGGTGTACTGTCTATAGTACCAATAATGGATAGCTTATTGCCTTTTCGTGTGATCTGCCATTGTTCTAAAGGGTTCTGTTCTTGTTGTTTTCCTTGTTTATCTTCCACCGTAAGAGTGACCCAATAATTACAGATATTTTCAGGTAATTGTAATGCTGTGATATCAATAGTTTGATTAATGTGTACATCCGAAAGTAATGGAACATTTGATTCAGTATAGTAATCCTGAGGTACTATATTATTGTTTTCCAGTAAGTTCGTATGATTGATTGGTAAAAATATCTGCGTAGTTCGGACTTGGGTAAATTCACCTAACGGGTCGTGTAATGAAAAATATTGTTGATGTCGTTGCCCATTTTCAATCCAAGCAGCACAGATTGCACTATCTTCAGTGAGCCGGTGTAGGTTTATTTTTCCTGTTTTCAAATCAATTAAATCAGTGGCGGTAGCAGACCAAAATAACTGACTGCCACTCCAATAGTTATCGAGAACTAATTGTTCTAGAGATGAATTGCTCTTCCATTTGCTAAAGAGGCGGTTTGCTAGGGAATTTGAATTCTTATAAGTATAAATTGATTCACCAATTTGTTTATTTTTATTAATTCTGGCAATTTCGATTTTTACGAGTTCTCCTTTATCTGGAATATTTAAATTAATCGTTTCTATATATGGGATCGCTTGCAAACTTTCTGTCAGTAAACCTTGCTTTGTGGCGTATGTGACGGTCAAGGCATAGGGTGTATGGTGATGATATGGGCGGCCTTCGCCTGTTTTCAGGTTGTGATATTTAGCTGGTAGGTTGCCAATTGTGCGTAATGGTTGGATTGTGCTGTAAGGGTGAGGTTGATTATCAGGGGTTGTTATAATCAATGCTTGTATCCAATAAACAGGGACATCTCGTTGATGAGCGAGCTCATAATGCCGTGTATTAGGATAAAAGCTAGAAAAATTATCAAGAGTAAGGGTAACCCACTTTTGTTCTTTTTCTGACCAGTTTTGATAATAACCTTCTCCAGCAAAATTATTATCTTCAATATCGTGATCGATAATGTTGTTAGGCTGCCAACGTAGTTTTTTTCTTAAAAATTGTTGAATGCGCTGAGTAAAAAAATCAGAGTGTGGAGTAAAGGCATTAAAATGGTCATATCCTTGATTCTGTAAGAAAGGATATAAAGCTGGCATGACCTCCTTGCTTTCCTTGCTGTGCGGCTCAGTATATCGATAGGTAATATAGGATTGAGTTTGCTGATCATAGCCAATATTTTGGCCATTTGTTTTACCATCAAATGGATAAAAAAATTCAGTGTTATCAGTGTTATCAGTGTTAATGGTATGGTTCAAACCAAACCCGTGCCCGTACAACTCATGCCACATTACATCTGAACGAGCAATACCAGCACCTTGATTCTTCCAAGCTAGGCCTAGTAAGTTAATGGTATTTGTCGGAGTCAGTGCATAGTAATTAAAGTCACTATCAAGGCCATTGACACCGATGCTCTGATGGCTTCGGTGAAAACCCCAAGAGATCTGTTCAGTGCTATTATTATAAAATCCATTAACCCTATCATAGGCTGGCATGAACAGGGCTGAATGATGAGTGATAGCAGGGTCAAGTGGCATCGTTTGCGAAATCGTTGGGTAACTATACAGCGTGAATTTAGTTGCTGGTAATTTTGCTGCGGCTTCTATGCCCCAACTGAGTGGGGAATAAGCGTAAACACCGTGACCTTGTTGGTATAGGCTATGGTGAGTAATACGAGAAGTCATTTCATTGCTGACACTGATTTTAGGTTTAAAAAAACCATTGTTATCAGTATAAGGCATAGTTATTGGTGTATCACCAGCTATTAGTTGAATGCGAATATCGGGTTGTACCCAGTGACCTTTCAATGGTGCAGTATAACTATGTTTATGAACCTCTTTACTTTCCACTGAGGGTATATTTGGTATGGAAGGTAATTTCTGTGGCAGTTTGTCTGGACCTGTTAAGCGAATTCGGCCAAGTTCCATATCATTTTTGTCGATTACAATAGCGGTTAAATTAGGTGCGCTTGCAGCGGATTGGCTAGTAATGTCTACCTTTAATAAGGCCCATCGGTTAGCTGTTAGTATAAAATAAGGTGTATCAGGGCTTTGTAAATGAGTTTGAGCAAGTTGAATTGTTTGAATTTTCATATCATCAGGAACACTGTAATTTCGCTTTGCTGGTTCATGATAAATTGGATCTGGAATGGTGAATACTCGTTTACCGGGGTAGCTTACAATTGGCGGGCGGTCAGATTGAATGTGAATTGACATTGGCGCAGATTCTTGACCATTTTCTGTTATCGCAACAAAGTCGAATTGATCATCACCAGAAAATGACTCATCACTTTTGGGTTGATATTGCCACTCTCCTGTTCGGTTATTGAGTGTAACAATACCAAATTTCGGCGCTTCGAGTAGCCGATATTCAATAATATCCTTATGCGATGGTAACTTATCGGTGACAGCGCCTACTGTGAGCTTATTTGTCTCTGCTCCTGTATTATTTGCTATGACAAATGGCAGGGTTTGATGCTGAATGCCAAAATTAAGATCTTCGATAGTCCTATTTAGGGGATCCTTGATGTATAATTTTTGATCTTCCTCTTTCTTACCATGATGATAACTCACTACTAATGAACTACTTTGTGCATGTGACTGTAGATAATTTTGTAAGCGTTCGACAAATTGCTCAGGGAGTGTTTCACGTAGGTGAGGTGACCTCAATTCTGTTTTGATAAATTGTACTTGTTCTGCTTCTTGGCCTTTTAATACCAGTGAAAAATGAGTAATTTCATTTAAGTTTTCAGGTTTTAGATGAATAATATGTTTGGTATATCCATGTTCTTTTATTGATTTGAACTTATGTTTTTTATAATATTCTGATTTTATTTGTACATAATTTATTGCTTTATTTTTTTTGAGTTGCAGTTGAAGGATAGATAAATTATCTCCTTGAATCGTGATGTTATTATCTTTAAATTTAGCTGAAATATGCGTGTTGAATAAAGGCTCAATTTCTTGATTAACTTTATTTTCTATTTCACTGACTAATGATTGCCATGAGTTGTGAGGCGAAAGTCTAATATCATTTAATATAAATGGTTTCGAATGGCTATCTATTTGTAGAGATAATGAAAAATATTCGGCTTGAGTTACCATGTCTTCAGTTAGATGAAGAGAGCTAATTGCAGGTGAGGGTAATGAAATAACTTTCTGATAGCTAACCTCAGAAATAGAAGGCTCAGTAATAATAGGAATGCGCTCTTTTTGATACGGTACTTCTGTTAAATGGTGGTGAAGTGCTTGGCTGGATAGTTGCTCTGTATTACCGTTAATATCCCACATAAGTTGGAATTTGGGAATGTCTCCGTTATTGGTAATGATTATTTGAATAGGGTACTTTTTATTAGCCTGAAGGTTATTTAACTTGAGAGTATTTAATTGTTGGTTTTTATCAATAGATGCGTCTTGATGATTAACTTTATATGACTGTAGTAAACCGGGGCTGTATTTTTCTAATGCAAGTATTAGGAAACCATCACGTGGTGCAGTTATAGTCCCATCATAAACCCATTGAGTAGGTGTTTTACGTGGAGATAATAAAAGGTGAGCGTTATTTTGTAATGAGTTTGCAGGAATAACCGTTTTAAAAACAGGTGTTGTTGTGTTAGTCAGTGGGTTTAATTCATTAATTGTTAAGTGTAATCCATGTTTACTGTGAGCGGCAGTTGGGCTAGTGGCTTGTTCTTGCTCATATTGCGTTGGTTGAATTTCTTGGATAAGCTCCTGTATAGCTTTGCTAGATGATATATCGTCATTATGATGAATCAAAACACCTCCACCCGTGAGCGCCATATAATGACGCGCGAGCTTAACTTGTTTGTCATTTGCATTTGAAGGTAGGATGACAATTTCATAGTGTCGATACCACTGTCCGCTAGGTAGCAATGGGTCAGCCATTTGATTAGCGGCTCTAGAGTCACCTTCTAGCCAATCATGTGGTGAATTAAAGCTGTCGACAAAAAGTCCATGTTTAGATTTGAATTGAAATCCTGAAAGCTCGTCAATACTGACAGCACTGAGTAGATGAATTTTTTGGTTTCCACCGGGTATACGCTGTTTATCTGCTAACCAACTGAGTAGGTGAAAAGCGGTATTACCTGTTTCTGATCTTGTTGGGTCCTCTTTAATTAAAGCGTTGATGAGTGTGGAGTTATGACGGAGTACGGCGATACGACCCCTTCCTTTTTTGTAGTAACCAAGCTGCAAGTTATTCTGTTTCACTTCATTAGTAATGATTTCTTGTACCTTGGTATTATGTGAATGCCGAGTAGGAGGGTGAATTAAGTTCTCAGGAATATACTCATAACCATTCTTCGTATCCCAATAAAAGCGAAATTGAGGTACTGAGCCATCGGTAATTGTTGTAAATTTAATGGGATACTGTTCACTGGCATTAAGATTATTAAAACAGAGGCCATTAGTGATTTCCTCTGTGCTTAATTTTATTTTTTTATGATTGATCTCAATAGATAAATCACTGCTGTGTTTATCAACCATAAAGGAATACTTTCCATTCTTCGGAATGGTAATTATACCTTCATATACCCATTTACTTTGTGTTGTTCTTGTTTTTAATAATGCGGCATTATCGGTTAGGTCAGAAACAGCGATGACTTGTCTAATAACGGGAGTCTTTTGGTCAAGGCTTGTCATATCATAAACTTGAACCTGTAAACCAAATTTTTGTTCTTTATTCCATTGAACAGATGAGGGGGAGCTTGGGTTATCCATAACCTATTTCTCTTTGTGTTTATTAATATGAGTGACATGAGATAGAACTATATGGATATTTTAATTACTTATAATGAAACGTCTAATTTATTATTATACTAATAGCTATGATTACATTTATTAAATAATTAGTTGTCAGGTGATTTACTAGGAGAAACAATTAATCCTATCGTGAATAATAAAAGGCCATATAAATTATATGACCTTAGAGTGATTAGCTTAAAATATATTTAAGCGCGATCTTCCCATTCTTGCGCTCGAGCAACGGCTTTTTTCCAACCTTCATACTTCACATTGCGCTCTATAGTTTCAATGCCTGGCTTAAATTCACGCTCAATAGTTGCCTTGCTTTGCAGCTCATCTAAGCTGCTCCAAAAACCAACAGCTAAACCTGCAAGATAAGCTGCGCCTAAGGCCGTACTTTCGCGGACTTCAGGACGTTCTACCGTTGTACCTAAAATATCAGCTTGGAATTGCATTAAGAAGTTATTAGCAACTGCACCACCATCAACACGCAATGCTTTTAATCGTTCTCCTGCATCTGCTTGCATGGCATCTAGCACATCGCGAGTTTGATAAGCGATAGATTCAAGGGTGGCACGAATAATATGATTGCGGTTAGCCCCACGACTTAATCCGAAAATTGCGCCACGGGCATACGGGTCCCAATAAGGTGCACCTAAACCTGTGAATGCAGGTACGACATAAACACCATTACTATCTTTTACTTTAGTTGCAAAATATTCAGAGTCGGTGGCTTCATCGATAAGTTTGAGCTCATCACGCAACCATTGAATTGATGCACCGCCCACGAATACAGCACCTTCAAGGGCATAATTTACTTCGCCTCGAGGACCGCAAGCTATTGTGGTGAGAAGGCCATGATTAGAGCGTACAGCGGTTTCTCCTGTGTTCATCAGTAAGAAACAGCCAGTACCATAGGTATTTTTAGCCATCCCTGGTTTCACACAGAGCTGACCATACAATGCGGCTTGTTGGTCACCAGCAATACCTGATATTGGGATACGTGTGCCGCCTTTACCTCCGATATTTGTTTGTCCATAAACTTCAGATGATGGACGAACTTCTGGCAACATAGCGCGTGGAATATTCAGTGCTTTTAAGATCTTGTCATCCCATTCCAAATTGCGGATATTGAATAACATAGTACGAGATGCGTTAGTGAAATCGGTAACGTGAACACGTCCTTGCGTCATTTTCCAGACTAACCAAGTGTCAACTGTACCAAACAGTAGTTCGCCTTTCTCTGCACGCTCTCTTGCGCCTTCTACGTTGTCGAGAATCCACTTAATTTTGGTGCCAGAGAAATAAGGGTCAACAACCAATCCTGTATTTTGGCGAATATACTCTTCTAAATCTTTATCATTTTGTTTTAAATGAGTACAAAAATCAGCGGTACGACGGCATTGCCACACAATGGCATTATAAACAGGTTTACCTGTTTCTTTTTCCCATACGATGGTGGTTTCACGTTGGTTGGTGATACCGATACCTGCGACTTCATCAGTACGAATATCTGCTTTAGCAAGCACTTCAACGAGTGTTGAGCTTTGTGATGCCCAAATTTCCATTGGATCATGTTCGACCCAGCCTGGCTTAGGATAAATTTGAGTAAACTCACGTTGAGAGATACTAATAATATTGGCTTCGTGATCAAGTACGACAGCTCGTGAACTGGTTGTTCCTTGATCAAGAGCGACAATATATTTTTTAACGATATTAGTTTCTGTTGTCATAATTTAAACCTGTTCCCGTAATAATTATACGTTTTTAGTTAATGGTTTTTTTTCTTCAATCTCTGATTCACAAACCATGCAAGGTAAGTGACGGCCAATTAATTTGCGGTATCCAAATGCGCCTAACAGTCCACCAACAATTGGAGCGGTCAGCGGTATCAGGAAGTAAGGAATTTCTCGTCCACCAGTTAGTGCAATATCACCCCATCCTGCAAGGTAAGCGACAACTTTAGGGCCAAAGTCACGAGCAGGGTTAAGTGCGAATCCGGTTAGTGGGCCAAATGAACCGCCAATAACAGCGATTAAAATACCAATTAATAAAGGTGCTAATGGGCCACGAGGAACACCATTACCATCATCGGTCAGACCTAAAATCAGACAAACTAAAATAGCAGCAATGACAACCTCAATGAAGAATGCGTGGAGCTCACTAATTTGTGCTGCTGGATAGGTTGAGAATACCCCTGCTGTAAACAAGCTTTCTTGTGTACCACGAATAATATGGTGTACCTGATCATAATCAAAGAACACAGGTGAGTACATCGCATAAACCAGTGCCGCGGCGCAGAAACCACCTAGCATTTGTGCAATAATGTAAGGAATAACCTTGCGTTTATCAAAGCAGGCAAATAGCCATAAAGCAAGGGTGACAGCCGGGTTTAAATGAGCACCGGAAGTCGCGGCGGTAAGGTAAACGGCTAGGGCAACTCCAAAGCCCCAAATAACACTAATTTCCCAGAGGCCGAGCTGCGCCCCTGCAATTCTAACTGCGGCAACGCAGCCTAATCCGAAAAATACTAGCAGTGCAGTACCTAAGAATTCCGAAATGCACTGACCTGTGAGGGTAGTCGTGGTCATTTGGCTCATATGTTCTATCCTACGAAAATTGAAAATGAAATTAAAATTATTGTAATGTTTTTCTGAGTTAAGATTTTCTAATTGAAAACCCATACTGTAAATTTATCGTTAATGAACATAAACGAGAAATATCGAAATTGAAAAATGTGTGTTACATCACTAAAGCGAAAGAAAACAACCATAAATAGTGATGCAATCGACCTTTGCAATGTGATCCGACCAGTGTTTTTAAATCACTAATCTATAGAATCAGACGTAAGGAACTGGACACAGGGGATCATGCTACTTACAATCTGTTAAAAGCTTATATGGGAGATTAAAAACATGTCATTTGAAGTATTTGAAAAACTAGAGTCAAAAGTTCAACAAGCGATCGACACCATCACACTATTGCAGATGGAAATCGATGAATTGAAAAGTAAAAATGGTTCATTGAACCAAGAATTAGAGAATGCAAAATCAGGTACTGAGTTACTGGTGCGTGAAAATGAGCAGTACAAACAAGAACAACAAGTGTGGCAAGAACGCCTGCGCACTTTGTTAGGTAAGATGGAAGAAGTTTAATTTACTCGTCATACTTTGATTTACAGGAGTGTTGGCTGCGTTCAGCAACCTGAGTTACAGACTTTTGTCTGTTCCGCTCGCTATCTTTGTTTACCGGCTGCTTGTATTTTGAATTGTAAAAATAAGGGCAGATAGTGAATTCTATCTGCCCTTATTTATTGAATTTATTGAGGGGACTATGCGTATTATGCGTTGATAGGATCTTCGAATTCGTCAATTTCACTGTTGGGAGCAGTAAGTGGCTCTTCGGATAAAATCATACCGGTGTTATCTGCGTACAGATAATCGCCAGAGAAGAAAGTCACACTACCAAAATTGACACGAATATCACTTTCGCCGACGCCTTCGTCAGGGCAGCCAGCAGGGACAGCAGCAACAGCTTGGATACCAAGGTCTAGTTCCATCAATGCATCGACTTGACGCACTGCACCGTAGACGACAATACCTTCCCAGTTATTATTAAACGCTAGTTCTGCAAGTTCAGCATCAATCAGTGCCTTACGGACTGATCCGCCACCATCAACCAGTAATATGCGACCATTACCGTCTTCTTCCAGCAAATCATACAGAATGCCATTATCTTCAAAGCATTTAACTGTAATAATTTGACCGCCAAATGAAGTACGTCCACCAAAGTTGGAAAAAAGAGGTTCTACCACGTTAACGCTTTCTTGGTAGATGTCGCAGAGTTCGGAAGTATCATATTTCATAGGATTCAGATCTTTTTTTGCTGCAAGAGAAATTAAGTATATCCCTTTTTAATAGTGATTGGCAAAGTTCCCCACCCTAAACAGGTGGGAAAGTCAAAAAAACAGCAAATAATTGTACAACTTGCTCATCGCTATCTGTGAATCACTATTTACTCATTACAACGCCAATAGAAAAAAGCACATTGGTCAATAATGCTGCTTTGACCATATTGACTAACATTGGACGCATACCTTCAGGCGTTGGGTCCATCAGGACTCGGCGTATATGATTCATCAGCATTGGAACGGCAAGTAAAAACAGCCAGCCACTCCAACCTTGCAAATATAATAAATTGAAGAAGGCTAAGCATAGAATGGCCGCAAGGATAATGATGGTATGATAAATTCTTGCGCCTTGAGGACCCAAGCGAACCGCTAATGTGTTCTTTCCTGCTTTGATATCATTTTCGATATCGCGCATATTATTAATATTCAAAACAGCGACAGAAAGTAGTCCACAAGCAGTAGCAGGTAAAATAGTAATCACATTGAAGCTATTAGCTTGCAGATAAAAAGTGCCGATAACACTCAGCCAGCCAAAGAAAACCAAGACTGAGATGTCTCCAAGACCTAGATAACCATAAGGTTTTTTACCTACGGTATAGGTAATTGCTGCCAGGATAGCGATGAGACCGAGCGTTAAAAAGCCAATAGCATCTTCAGGTTTTTCACAAGCGACAAAAATCAATAATAAGCCAGAGATACAAGCGGCAATAATATTAATTTTTAGCGCTTTTTTCATATCTGCTTGGGTAATTACCCCTTTTTGCATACCCCGTAGAGGACCGATGCGTTCGGCCGTATCGGAACCTTTAATGGCATCCCCATAATCGTTTGCAAGGTTAGATAAAATTTGAAGCAAACCAGCAGTAATAATCGATAGAAGGGCGACTGGCCATTTGAAGTTGCCAGTTAAATAGGTCAGTGCAGAGCCAGTAATGATAGCAATAACCCCGAGAGGAAGGGTCTTGGGACGCAAGCTTTCTAGCCAGGCCTGTTTACGGCTAATAGGAATTGGTGATGAGCTCATTTAATCATTTCACAGGTTTATGCCCTTCATCGCTCAAGTTACAGCTTTGTTGGCTGCGTTTAATTTGCAGTCTAGCGATAACTTAAATTATTCAGGGTAATGTTCTTAATAATTTTAATAACCCATCATCTGAGAAATACATCGGTGTTTTTCGTGTGATGGATTGAATATAGAGTGTCAAAAGTGCAGCAATTATTGCTGCACTTTATATGACGTCTATTAAGGATACATGAAAACCGGATAATTAATAAGATTATAAAATAAATCTACTCAGATCTTCGTCTGCAACTAATTCGTCTAAGTGTTGTTTCACATAGTTAGCGTCAATTTGAATTGACTGGCCACTACTTTCACTTGCATCGAAAGAAATATCTTCCATTAAACGTTCTAACACAGTGTGAAGACGACGAGCACCAATGTTTTCAGTGGATTCATTTACTTGCCATGCGGATTCTGCAATTTTACGAATTCCATCTTCAGTGAACTCAATATTCACACCTTCAGTAGCCATCAGCGCTTTATATTGCTCAGTCAAAGAAGCGCTCGGCTCCGTTAGAATGCGAACAAAGTCTTCAGTCGTGAGTGCTTGTAGCTCAACACGAATCGGTAAACGACCTTGTAATTCAGGGATCAAATCTGATGGGCTAGAAACTTGGAAAGCGCCAGACGCAATAAACAGGATATGGTCAGTTTTTACCATGCCATGTTTCGTTGAAACTGTGCAGCCTTCAATTAATGGCAGTAAGTCACGTTGTACGCCTTCACGAGACACATCAGGTCCTGAGCTTTGGCCACCACGTTTACAGATTTTATCGAATTCATCGATAAACACGATACCATTTTGCTCAACCGCTTCGATGGCTTGCTCTTTTAGCTCTTCTGGATTGACTAATTTTGCTGCTTCTTCTTCAATCAGTAATTTGAAGGCTTCTTTGATTTTCATCTTGCGTGGTTTTTGTTTTTGCCCTGCAAGATTTTGGAACATTGATTGAAGTTGGTTGGTCATCTCTTCCATGCCTGGAGGCGCCATGATTTCAACACCCATTGGGCTTGCTGAAACTTCGATTTCAATTTCTTTGTCGTCTAACTGACCTTCACGTAATTTTTTACGGAAAGTTTGGCGAGTTGGTGATTGCTCATCAACAGACTCAGATTGTCCCCAGTTATTTTTTGCAGGCGGGATCAGTACATCAAGAATGCGCTCTTCTGCCATTTCTTCAGCACGGTAGCGATTTTTTTCGATGGATTGATGACGTACCATTTTTATCGCGGAATCGGTCAAATCACGAATGATAGAGTCAACTTCTTTACCGACATAGCCTACTTCAGTAAATTTAGTGGCTTCAACTTTGATGAACGGTGCATTGGCAAGTTTTGCAAGGCGACGTGCAATTTCTGTTTTACCTACACCAGTAGGACCAATCATCAAAATATTTTTTGGTGTCACTTCATGGCGTAATGCTTCATTCAACTGCATACGGCGCCAGCGGTTACGTAGCGCGATAGCAACAGAACGTTTGGCCTTGTTTTGACCAATAATATAATTGTCGAGTTCGCTGACAATTTCGCGTGGAGTCATTTCGGACATGCTAGCAATCCTTATGATTTTGAAGTGATTTCTTCAAAGTTGACATTATGGTTGGTGTAAATACAGATATCACCCGCAATGGCGAGTGCTTTTTCAGCGATTTCTTTGGCACTTAAATCTGTATTTTCTAATAGTGCACGAGCTGCGGATTGTGCATATGGACCACCCGAGCCTATGGCAATTAAGTCATTCTCTGGCTGAACGACATCCCCATTACCTGTGATGATGAGCGATGTATGTTCATCAGCAACAGCGAGTAGCGCTTCAAGTTTGCGTAACATACGGTCTGTACGCCAATCTTTGGCTAATTCAACGGCTGCTTTTGTTAAATGCCCTTGATGCAATTCGAGTTTACGTTCGAATAGCTCAAAAAGCGTAAATGCGTCTGCGGTGCCGCCAGCAAATCCTGCAATAACTTTATCATTATACAAGCGACGGACTTTGCGGACATTGCCTTTCATGACGGTATTACCCATCGTCGCCTGTCCATCACCACCAATAACGACCTGGCCATTACGGCGAACACTTACGATTGTTGTCATGAGTTAGCCCCTGATTTTATGACAAAAGAGTACGGTTGGTTTTGATTTTCAAGAGAGAGATTTCAAGTGATAGTTGTTGATTAACTATCACTTGAAATTTATTGAGAACAAAAACACCCACACATGAGTACGTTAGATCATTAGATGGGGTGGGGGAGGAAGTTTTTCAACCCCCTGACGCGCGAAGAATACAACCAGAAACACCGACACCGGCTGCACGGTCACGCATTTTTTCTGCGGTTGACTTAGAATACGGGCCCAGTACGATACGATGCCAACCGCCACCTGCGGCTACACGGCTTTCAATACCTGCAAAAGCGAGTGTCGCCCGAACAGACTCAGCCTGATCAGCGGTGCGGAATGAACCACATTGCACCATCATATTTTGCATATTATTAATTGGTTTTGGTTCTGATTTTTTTTCAGGTTCAGCTTGCGAAATAGGGGCAACGGGTCGTGTTTCTGGTTTTGGTTCACTCGGAATCAGGGGTTTTCTTTGAACGGGTGGTTCAATAGGCTTAGTCGGCTCATTGATAATGACCTGAGAACGCGGTACAGGCTTGCCATTAAATGGAACCTCTTGCAGATTAGTGACCGGCTGACGTCTATCTGAATCTATCTGCTCAAGCAATTGGCGCTGTTCTGGTGTTAAATCAGATTGGCGAATGATATTGCCCGCACCAGTTGTATTAGGCTGTTCTATATTAGGTGAATCAACGCCACGACGCTCTAATTCTTTAATATAGCGCCAGCGTTCTTCTGGTTTTGGTGGTAGCGTGCTACCTGCTGGTGGCGGAGTCACAGCACTGTTAGTTTGTGGCGCGTCTTTTTTATTGTGGGTGATATAAAATAAACCGCCGACAAATAGCCCGACAATAGCAACAGCAACAACCAACGTGGTGATTGGTAGTCCTTGTGCTTTTTTCGATTTACCTTTGCTTTTTTTGCGGGCAGATGTTCGGCCTCGCGCTACATAATCTTTTTGTGCCACGCTATTAATTCGCTAGTTTATCAATCGTTAGTCGTCATTTAGATTCACATGTTACTTAACCTGAACGATTTTGCCTAGCTTTTAGGCGCTTTTGTACTCTCTCTGATGATTAAATCAGAATCTAGGAGGCGTGAACCTGCGATTACAGCGTTTCCTTTTATCTGTTCAAGCAGTAATTGCATTGCTTGAAGACCAATTTCAGTACGTGGCTGATTGATGGTTGTGAGTGCAGGCAATGTATATTTAGCTTGATCTAAATTATCGAAACCTACAAAGGAGAGGTCATCTGGCAAGGTTAAACCCATTTTTTTTGCTTGCCACATTGCCCCTATCGCCATGATGTCACTATGACAAAAAATAGCCGTTGGTGGTTGAGGAAGTGAGAGTAACGTTTTCACCGCTTCAGCGCCACCTTCGTGGGTGAAATCAGCTCTGAGAATATAATTCTCTCTCAGTCTTTCACCTGTCCGTAGCATGGCTTTTTTATAACCTTCTAGACGATATTGACTCAGCGGCATATTTTCTGGCCCAGCAATACAGGCAATGAGTTTATGGCCTTGTTTTTGAAGGTAATGAGTGGCATTAAATGCCGCTGTTAAATTATCAATATGTACGGTTGGAAGTTTTAGCTCAGGCGCAAACTCATTGGCCATAATGATAGGGGGTAGATTTTTTTGTTCTTCAGTTGATACATCAAATGGCAAATTAGAGCCTAACAATATCATGCCATCGATTTGCTTAGTGATAATCAAGTTGATGAAAGCATTTTCTTGTTTTTGTTGATGTTTGCAATCACCAATTAAGACAAAGTAACCTTCTTGTGCCGCAAGCTCTTCAATCCCACAGATCACATCGCTAAAGAAAGGATCGCGAATATTGGGGACGATCACGAGAATTGTTTTGGATTCATTGCGTTTGAAGCTTCGGGTCAGATTATGTGGATAATAACCAACATCAATAACAGCTTGCTCAACTTTTTGCCGCGTTTGCAGAGAAACTTTTTCAGGGTTCATTAATGTTCTGGATACTGTTGCTGTTGATACACCCGCTGCACTTGCAACATCTTTCATCGTTGCTGTGTTATTGTGTGTTTGATTTTCCACAACGCCTTCCTTAGGGTTATTTAATCGATTGCTTTTATGAATGGCGCGAACACGTCATTATTTCTGATTAGAGGTCATTCTAATCGGTTTCACAACAATATCTGTTACCTAGTTTACATAAATTTTGTGACTTACGTCATTTTTTAGAGCTGCTTCGCAAATTTTGAAAATAATTGACGCGAAAAAACTTAAGGTAAATTTATGTGGGATGAAATTTAACCAATTTAGCAAATTTAAAAAATAACTAAATACGTTAATTTATCAATAATACCCGCTCAATGTGTCGATACCACTTAAGTACTTTATACATTACTGATATTAAATACATTATGATTAACCATCAGTTGGGTCCACATCAATATTCCATTTTACTTTACGACTTTCAGGCTGTTTGAGTAATTCAGGTAAAAGCTGAGCCATAAATTGTTGAAGGTATCCGCGTGATGGGTGCTGTAATAATAGCTGCCAACGAAAACGTCCCCCTCGTTTGGCTTGAATCGAAGGTGTAGGACCTAAAATCCATAGTCGCGAGTCACTTTGTGGATGCTGAGAAATATATTGCCTAACATTTTGTAAAAAGTTACGTGAATCCTGATTATTATGATCTTCTGAACGGATTAATATATGACTGGTATAAGGTGGCAACATCGCAATGCGGCGCTCTTCCATGGCTTCATGCGTAAACGCGTTATAGCCATTTTCAAGTAAAGTCAGCAATAATGGGTGCTCAGGGTGATGAGTTTGTAGAAAAACTTCACCTTGCTTGCCTGCTCGTCCAGCACGACCTGAAACTTGCACATATAATTGAGCAAACCGTTCCGCAGCTCTGAAGTCACTGGAAAAGAGTGCACCATCAACATCTAATAATGCAACTAATGTCACATCGGGAAAGTGGTGGCCTTTAGCAAGCATCTGGGTGCCAATTAAAATTCGAGCGCCACCTGCATGGACTTCATTTAAATGCTGCTCGAGCTCACCTTTACGGCTGGTGGTGTCACGGTCGATACGGGTTACTGGCGTATCAGGGAACAGCTCTGAAATACCCTCTTCAAGTTGCTCTGTTCCCATACCCACAGGCACAAGGTGCGTGGAACCGCACTCTGGACATTGTCGAGGAACAGGTCGTTGGCTATCGCAATGGTGGCAACGCAACTGATGAAAGTTTTGATGGAGCGTATAATAGTGATCGCAACGCTGACATTCGGCTATCCATCCACATTCGTGACAAATCAAGGCGGGAGAATAACCTCGTCGATTTAAAAATAAAATAACTTGGTTATTATTCGCTAAATGCGCTTTGATGTGCTGAATTAGCAGATGTGATAGACCGTGTTTAAGGGGTTGTCCTTTTAAATCAATTAAATGTTGTGTTGCAGGGCGTGCATTTCCGGCTCGGATAGTTAAGTCTAATTGGCGATATTTGTTTTGTTGCACATTACATAAGGTTTCTAAAGAGGGTGTCGCTGTGCCCATAATAATGGGGATATTGTCTTTTTTGGCACGAAAAACAGCGAGATCCCGTGCATGGTAGCGCCAGCCATCTTGTTGTTTATAAGAGCTATCGTGCTCTTCATCGATAATAATAATGCCCAAATCAGCAAATGGTGTGAACAATGCAGAACGAGTCCCAATAATAATGGCATTTGTTCCTTGCTTAGCCCGTAGCCAAACGGCTAAACGTTCACTGTCATTTAGCGCCGAGTGTAAGACATCAACTGGTGCATTAAAGCGTTCACGAAAGCGGCTAATGGTTTGTGGCGTTAATCCTATTTCGGGGACAAGGACAAGAGCTTGCTTGCCCTGAGCTAGCACATTTTCTAATACGCTCAGATAAATTTCTGTTTTACCTGACCCCGTAATACCCGCTAATAGCCAAGGGGAAAATTCATTATCTTGTGAACGAATTGCTCCCACGGCGGTAGCTTGTTCACTATTCAAACGAAGTCGTTCACCGCAAACCGCAAATTGCGGTTGCCATCTTTCTGTGACTGGCTGTACGGGATGAAGTTCTACATACTCTTTTTTCTTTAATGCCGGCAAGGCGCTGTCACTGATATCGAGTTCGCTAATTTGGTGACGATACACAGGGTGACGACGTAATATGGCGAGTGCTTGCTGTTGTTTGGGCGATCGTTTGAGCTCATTGAGATCAATGGATAGACCCTGAGGGGTAACTTGCCATTGCCAAATCGGTGTGAATTCGGCCGCTTTACCTTGTCGTAAGAGTGTTGGTAACGCGTGAAAGAGCACTTCTCCAATAGGGTAATGATAATATTGGGAAGACCATAATAACAGTTGCCATAGGTCATCGGGAAACAGTGTTTGTGAATCGAGTGTAGAGTCGATGGTTTTTAATTGATCCTCAGAAAATTCACTTTTGTCATTGTGATTTACAACAATGCCCAGTGCTTGGCGTTTGCCAAAGGGCACCATTACGCGGCTTCCAATAACGGGAAGTGGCATATTATCGGGCAAGCGATAATCAAATGTGCGATTCAAAGGAACAGGTAAAGCCACCTGAACGACGATCATAACTGGATTTCCGTCTGTTTTTTATACGATGATATATCAATTAGTTGATTAGAATAACACAAAAAGTATTTGTTTTTCATTGCGCGGTAAACAGATTTTCTGTATGATCCGCCGCCTTTGGTATGATTTATTTGTTTAAGCATATTAAACTTACCAATACATTAAATTCAATCAACACGACGTGTGGTGTCCGGCGTTAGGGCTGGAATGGCGGCACGGCCTTAAAGAGGTTTTCCCATGAAAAAAGGTATTCACCCTAAATACGAAGAAATTACTGCAACTTGTTCTTGCGGTAACGTTATGAAAGTTAATTCAACAGCAGGTCACTCGCTGAACCTAGACGTTTGTGGTAACTGCCACCCGTTCTATACTGGTAAGCAACGTGATGTAGCTTCAGGTGGTCGTGTTGATCGCTTCAACCAGCGTTTCAGCATCCCAGGCGCTAAGAAGTAATTTAGCCTGTAAAAAAAGGGGAACTTGGTTTCCCTTTTTTGATGCATTGAACGGTATTGCGCGAACAACATATTGCACTTAGTAATAAATATGTTCCTCAATAAAGTTCAAATAATGCGGTTAAGAAAACCTGTTCAATTTAATGTTGAGCAGGTTTTTTTTATTTCAATGCCTTCAGATTTCGATACGGTAACCGATTATTTTAGTTAGCGTTTACGACAAGGGGCTGGTGCATAGCCGTTATCCGCAGGGAATGGGTTAGCTTCACAATCAGGTAACTCTTCACGGACTTCAAAGATTGCCACACCAATAACACCAATGTTGCGTTCATCACCTTGTACATTTTGATTCACATAAGACTCTTCTGGCGCTGCAAAACGGAAGGCGGCAACTTGATCGCTATTTTTGCGAAAGCCTTCAATAGTTAACTCACTATTTGGGCGAACTAAGTAGCCACTATTTTGATAAGACCCTACGCGACCATTGAGTACATCAATACCATCTACCGTTGTCACCACTTCATAAGTACGATTTTTATCTGCATTAGCAATAATCAGTTGATAACGTTGGCCTTCTTGAGCTGGCAGAATATATTGCCCTTGTTTATTACGATACATAGGCATTGTTCTTCCATTTTCATTTACGACTTTTACATTGACGGGCGATAACGAAACTTTGGATAACGTGCTGACATTGCTTGGTACTCGTTCACCGCGATAGTAAATGGCCGCAGTGTCATAAGGTTTATCAGTTAGGCGGCTTGCGGCAACGGTAACGACCGCCGAATCAACATCTTCACCCCATTTAGTGCCTAGTTTTTTTGCTGATGACGCGGGTTCTGATAATTCTTGGGCTACATCTTGATCTTGGATCTGACTATATCGAGGAGAGGATGCGCATCCTGCTGTTATCAGTAAAGCACCACCAAGTAAGCTTACAAAAGCCATATTGTATTTATTCATTGCATAATCCTTCATTGTTTTTGTTGCTAACAGAGGTTATCAACTGATGTCGCAGAGTGTAGATAAATACAAGCGATAAAACCTGAGGGGAATTCTGAAAGAGGAATAAATAGGAGTAATCTATACGTGGGTATTAAAGATTAATGCCACCTCTTTAATCGCGCAGTTTTAAGACTTTGCAAATAAAGGGATGGCACGAAATCAGTGGGATCAACCGAAATAACGAAGCTGATTAGTATTCCCAAGTATCTGGGTCAATACCGAGCTCACGCATGATATCTTTCGCCGCTTCTGGGATCTCATCACTACGCTCTTTGCGTAAATCTTCATCATTTGGCAGTGGTTGTCCGGTGAACGCATGCAAAAACGCCTCACACAGTAATTCACTGTTAGTGGCATGACGTAGATTATTAATCTGACGGCGAGTGCGCTCATCGGTTAAAATTTTCAGTACCTTTAAAGGGATTGATACTGTAATTTTTTTTACCTGCTCACTCTTTTTGCCATGTTCAGCATACGGACTGACATATTCACCGTTCCATTCAGCCATGAGTTACCTTGGATATATTCATTAATAATAAAAAATAATATGCGCATTACTTTTCAGATAAACTTGTTATAAGTCTCTAATCAGTACAAATTCAGCACATAAGCTAGAATTCACTTTACTCAGTTTAACACAATTTTATTTGTGAAATGAATGAGCTAGGTTTTTTTGTGTGATTGATAATCAATTTACACATAATAATTAGGGCTGATTATTTCATTAGTTGATATAAACGTAAAGAGGTTTAGACGTCTAGATATATTGACGTCCAAACATCTAGTGCGTATGATTTGAGCTATCGTCAATCAGGAGAAGCGTTTATGGCACACCAACCGTCGACTATCGCAATTCATAATGGATTAAATGAAGATCAGCAATTTGGCTGCGTTGTCCCGCCAATTTATTTATCCAGTACCTATAATTTTACTGATTTTAATGAACCGAGAGCTCATGATTACTCACGAAGAGGTAATCCGGGACGTGATATTGTACAAAAAACATTAGCGCAGCTGGAAGGTGGTAGTGGAGCGGTAATGACGAACAGTGGAATGTCTGCTATTCATCTTTTATGTACTGTCTTTTTACAGCCGGGGGATCTGCTTGTCGCGCCCCACGATTGCTATGGCGGTAGCTATCGTTTGTTTAATAGCCAAAGTCAAAAAGGTGCTTATCAAGTTCAATTTGTGGATCAGAGTAATGATGTTGAACTACAGGCAGCACTGGATAAAAAACCTAAATTAGTGCTCATCGAAACGCCAAGTAATCCATTATTGCGTATTTTTGATATACAACATATTGCACAGTTAGCGCATGAGGCTGGTGCGTTAGTGGTCGTGGATAACACCTTTCTTAGTCCGATTTTACAACAACCTATTGCGCTAGGGGCTGATTTTGTTGTGCATTCTTGTACAAAATATCTCAATGGTCATTCAGATATTATTGCAGGTGCAGTGATTGCAAAAGAAGAGAAATGGGCAATAGAATTAGCGTGGTGGGCTAATAATATTGGTGTAACGGGTGGCGCATTTGATAGTTACTTGTTGTTAAGAGGAATTCGTACCCTTTCTCCTCGTATTTTACAACAGCAACAAAATGCCCATGAAATCGTAAAATATCTTAAAGCTCAGCCTTTAGTGCGTAAATTGTATTATCCTGAATTAGAAGATCACGCAGGCCATGATATTGCGGTTAAGCAGCAAAAAGGTTTTGGTGCAATGCTAAGTTTTGAATTTGATGGCGATGAACCACAATTGCGCCGTTTTCTTGGTGCATTAACCTTGTTTACATTGGCTGAATCATTAGGTGGTGTCGAAACATTGATATCGCATACGGCAACCATGACACATGCCGGCATGTCACCTGAAGCGCGCTTTGCCGCAGGTATTACTGATAGTTTACTGCGTATTTCTGTCGGCTTAGAAGATCCTCAGGATTTAATTGCAGATTTAAATCATGCATTTAAGGTTGCAGCACAACGTTAGCGGAGTTTTTTTGATGAGTGTACTAACAGCGGTTGAGGTGACACCTTGTCACCGGCAGTTACATAAATTTGGGGGAAGTAGTTTAGCTGATGCTAAGTGTTATCAGCGAGTTGCCGCTATTATGGCTAACTATAGTCAGCCCGGTGATTTAATGGTTGTCTCCGCTGCAGGAAGTACAACAAATCAGCTGATTAACTGGCTGAAATTAAGTCAAAGTGACCGCATATCGGCTCATCAGGTTCAACAATCGTTGCGTCGTTATCAACAAGATTTGATTAGTGAATTATTACCTGAGATAAAAGCGACCCAGCTGAATAAATTATTCATTGAAGATTTAGAACATTTAAGTGCCTTGCTCGATAAACCCATTAATGACGCATCCTATGCAGAGGTGGTTGGGCATGGTGAAATTTGGTCTGCACGCTTAATGTCAGCCGTGTTAGAACATCAAGATATAGCAAGCTCATGGTTGGATGCACGTACATTTTTACGTGCAGAAAGAGCTGCTCAACCTCAAGTTGATGAATTACAATCAAGACCCCTATTGCAGCAGCAATTAGTGCAATATCCTAATCATCGTATCGTCGTAACGGGCTTTATTTCACGTAACCAGAAAGGTGAAACGGTATTGCTTGGGCGTAACGGAAGTGATTACTCTGCAACTCAGGTGGGTGCTTTGGCTGATGTTGCTAAAGTTACTATTTGGAGTGATGTGGCAGGGGTTTACAGTGCAGATCCGCGAAAAGTTAAGGATGCGTGTCTATTACCGCTGTTACGCCTTGATGAAGCGAGCGAGCTAGCGCGCCTTGCAGCTCCAGTGCTTCACACTCGCACGTTGCAACCTGTCTCTGTGAGTCAAATTGATTTACAACTTAGATGCAGCTATCAGCCAGAACAGGGCTCAACTAAGATTGAGCGTGTTTTAGCCTCAGGGGCTGGTGCTAAAATTGTGACTAGCCATGATGATGTCTGTTTAATTGAATTACGTATTGCAACTGGGCGCGACTTTAATCAAATTTGTAAGGACATCGACTTATTATTAAAACGTGTACAATTGCGTCCTCTTGCACGGGGTATTCACCATGATAGATCAATTCTGCAATTGTGCTATACCTCTGAAATTGTCGAAAGCGCCTTGAATGTACTCGAAGAAGCCGCATTACCGGGTACACTTTCTTTACGTGAAGGTTTTTCATTAGTGGCGCTAGTCGGTGCCGGTGTCTGTAAAAAACCGCTACATAGTCATCGTTTCTATGAAGAATTAAAAGGTCAGCCAGTTGAATTTATCTGGCACTCGGAAGAAGGTATTAGCTTAGTTGCCGTTTTGCGTACTAATCAGACTGAGCATCTTATTCAAGGAATGCATCAAAGCTTATTTCGTGCAGAAAAGCGTATTGGGTTAGTTTTGTTTGGTAAAGGAAATATTGGTGCTCGCTGGTTAGAACTCTTTACGACTGAGCAACACAATATTTCGGCTCGTAGTGATTTTGATTTTGTTTTAGCGGGTGTCGTTGATAGCCGTCGTAGTTTATTGAATTATCAAGGTATTGATCCAAGCCGAGCGCTCGCATTTTTTGATGATGAAGCCATTGAACATGAAGATGACAATCTTTTTTTATGGATGCGTGCACATCCTTACGACGATTTAATTGTATTAGATGTCACGGCAAGCAATGCGTTAGCTGATAGCTATGTTGATTTTGCAAGTTATGGTTTTCACGTTATTAGCGCAAATAAAATTGCTGGGGCGGCGCCTACTCAGCAGTATCGTCAAATTCGTGATGCCTTTACCAAAACATCGAGCCATTGGTTATACAATGCCACCGTTGGTGCTGGTCTACCGATAAACTATGCTGTGCGAGATCTAAAAGAAAGTGGTGACGCGATACTGTCCATTAGCGGTATTTTTTCAGGTACGCTTTCATGGCTATTTTTACAGTTTGATGGTTCGGTACCCTTTAGTGAACTCGTCGAACAAGCGTGGCAGCAAGGGCTGACAGAACCAGATCCTCGTATTGATTTATCTGGGCAAGATGTCATGCGTAAACTGATTATTTTAGCGCGAGAAGCGGGTTATGATATTGAACCTGATGAAGTTCGTGTTGAATCATTAGTACCTACTCAAGCCGCCACGGGTTCGTTAGATGCTTTTTTTGAAAACAGCGCAGTGATTAACGAGCAGATGTTGCAACGCTTAGAAGCGGCTCAAGAAATGGGGCTGGTATTGCGTTATGTCGCTCGTTTTGATGCAGTCAAAGGTAAAGCTAAAGTTGGTGTGGAAGCGGTTAGACCTGAGCATCCATTAGCTTCTTTATTACCGGGCGATAATGTTTTTGCGATTGAAAGTCGTTGGTATCGTGATAATCCTCTCGTTATTCGCGGACCAGGAGCAGGGCGTGACGTTACGGCAGGGGCTATTCAATCTGATCTAAACCGTCTTTCTCAATTGCTATAAATTAAATTTAACATATTTCAAGATGTCAGGTTGTAGCAAGTATTTGCCACTAGCTTGCATCTTGAATTATTTTAGGCGTAATTTAATATTTATTCATTGCATCAGCATTAATATGCTGATTATATTTCTTAGTGAATTTTTCTTTTTTCCATTTTTTTATTCTGATGATTTAATTCTTAAGCCACATTCATGTCTTAAAAGTGCTGAATCGACAATATATTGCGCTGAAACAATACTTAGATAAGAAAAATTAATAAAAATAAGACTGTAATTAAATTTCATAAAAATCCCCCAAAATGTTTTTTTTCTGATATGAATATAGTGTTAAGGGTAAATTTAGCGGCATGCATCACAAAACTACAACTCCAGCACTGCCGGCTGAAATTTTGTTACAGGAAATTGGTTGCAGTTTGTTAGCCGTGACATAACTCGGTATCGCATTCTGCCAGAAGCACAAAGTCAGGAGTCCCATGAATCAGCAATATTCCGCAATGCGCAGTAATGTCAGTATGCTGGGTAAGCTACTCGGCGAAACAATTAAAGAAGCCTTAGGAGAGGATATACTCGATAAAGTCGAATCTATTCGTAAACTGTCTAAGTCATCTCGTGCAGGTAATGAAGCTCAACGAGAACAACTACTTATCACCTTGCAGAACCTCTCTAACGATGAATTATTACCAGTCGCAAGGGCATTTAATCAGTTTTTAAATTTGACTAACGTTGCAGAGCAATATCATAGCATTTCACCTCATGGTGAAGCAGCAAGTAACCCTGTGGCGCTAAAAAAACTGTTTAGTCGATTAAAAGATAAAAATTTTACTGATGCCGATATTCATAAAGCGGTTGAACAGCTGTCCATCGAATTAGTGCTGACGGCGCATCCAACTGAAATCGCACGTCGTACTTTGATCCACAAACTGGTTGAAGTAAATACTTGCTTAGCTCAGCTCGATCACGATGATATTGCCGATTATGAACGCAACAACATTATGCGACGTTTGCGCCAACTGGTGGCCCAGTCATGGCATACCGATGAAATTCGTAAAATTCGTCCAACCCCGATTGATGAAGCAAAATGGGGTTTTGCTGTGGTCGAAAATTCATTGTGGGAAGGCGTTCCTGCCTTTTTACGTGAATTCAATGAACAGCTAGAAGAATCCGTTGGCCGTGTTTTACCCGTAGAAGCTAACCCAATTCGTTTTACTTCGTGGATGGGCGGTGACCGTGATGGTAACCCAAACGTTACGGCAGATGTTACCCGCGAAGTTCTGTTATTAAGTCGCTGGAAAGCTGCTGATTTATTCTTGAAAGATATTCAAGTTTTGGTTTCTGAGCTATCGATGATAGAGGCCACACCAGAACTGCGTGCGTTAGCTGGCGGCGATGATGTCGATGAACCTTATCGTCAAATTGCCAAAAATTTGCGGAGTCAATTATTCTCAACATTGGAATATTTAGAACGTCGAGTCAAAGGCGAGCAAGTACTTCCACCGGCAGATTTACTGACGGATAACGCACAGTTATGGGACCCACTATATGCATGCTATCAATCATTGATTGCCTGCAATATGAAGATCATTGCTAATGGTCAATTGCTGGATACCTTACGTCGTATTCGTAGCTTTGGGTTACAGTTAGTCCGCATTGATGTACGCCAAGAAAGCACTCGTCACACCGATGCACTTTCAGAGTTGACACAATATTTGGAACTTGGCGATTACGCACAATGGTCAGAAGAGGAAAAACAACAATTCCTACTGGCTGAGCTACAGTCCCTTCGCCCATTAATACCGCAAGATTGGCAGCCAAGCCAAGAAACGCAAGAAGTATTCGATACCTGTCGTGTTATTGCAAAATCCAAAAATGACTCTGTCGCCGCTTATGTTATTTCAATGGCAAAAGTCCCGTCAGATGTATTAGCCGTAAAATTATTCTTGAAAGAAAATGGCGCGTCAGTGAGATTACCGGTTGCGCCATTATTTGAAACACTGGATGACTTAAATAATGCTGAAAGTGTGATGAAAAAATTGCTGAGCATCGACTGGTATCGTGACTTAATTGACGATCGCCAAATGGTGATGATTGGTTATTCAGATTCTGCAAAAGATGCAGGCGTGATGGCCGCTTCTTGGGCGCAGTATCGTGCACAAGATGCATTGATTAAATTATGCGAAAAAGAAGGGGTTACATTAACCTTATTCCACGGACGTGGTGGCACCATTGGTCGTGGTGGTGCTCCTGCGCATTCAGCGTTACTATCTCAACCGCCAGGAAGCCTCAAAGGTGGTTTACGCGTGACTGAACAGGGCGAGATGATCCGCTTTAAGTTTGGTCTACCGCAAGTTACCATCAGTAGTCTTGCTATGTATGCGAGTGCGATTTTAGAAGCGAATTTATTACCACCACCAGAGCCTAAGAATGAGTGGAAATCGGTGATGGATTCCTTGTCTGATGTATCTTGTGATATGTATCGTGACTATGTTCGTGAGCAACCTGATTTTGTTCCCTATTTCCGTTCTGCAACGCCTGAATTGGAACTCGCGAAATTACCATTGGGTTCAAGGCCCGCAAAACGTCGCCCAACCGGTGGTGTTGAAACGTTACGTGCTATTCCATGGATTTTTGCATGGACACAAAACCGTCTTATGTTACCTGCATGGCTAGGCGCAGGAGCTGCGTTGAAGCATGTTATTGAAAAAGAAGGCAAACAAGCGGTTCTGGATGAAATGTGGAAACAGTGGCCATTCTTCAATACCCGTATTGCAATGCTAGAAATGGTATACGCTAAAGCGGATTTATGGCTGGCGGAATATTATGATCACCGTTTGGTTGATGAGCGTTTGTGGCCTTTAGGATTGAAGTTGCGTAATCAGCTTTCTGAAGATATTAAAAGTGTGCTGGCGGTTTCTAAAGATGAAGCTTTGATGGCTGATTTACCTTGGATTGCCGAGTCTATTGCACTACGTAATGTCTACACTGATCCACTTAACGTATTACAAGCTGAGCTATTGCATCGTTCTCGTCAGCAAGAGCATGCTGATCCACGAGTTGAGCAAGCGCTTATGGTGACGATTGCAGGTGTTGCCGCAGGTATGCGTAATACAGGTTAGTTATTAATGAGATGATGAGTCTAAAAAAAGGCTGCCAATTGGCAGCCTTTTTCACATTATGACTCGAATTATTTTTTATTCGATGGCTCGTCTGCTGGCTTATCATCATGAACTAAATGATAGGTAGAGCGCGCCCGTGGGTGAATAAAGAAATGATTGGCTGGTGCATTATGTGTTTTGATATGTACCATTGAGACGCCTGTTTTTTTACCACGTTTATCATGGAATGCATAGATGATAAACGGAACTAAGAAAATAATAACAAAACTGACAGCGAGTAATGTGACATAGGTATTATCGCTTCCTGCACCGGGTAAAGAGCTTGGTGGGAAGAAGGAAACCACAAATGCAAGAATCGAGATAATCAAACCGGCAGATGCAAGCGCTAATTTAACGCCTTTGCCACCAGGAATATTGAACGCACGTTTTTTCTCAGATTGTTTGCAAACTAAATGCATATATCCGAGGAATAACATGAAGTAGCTACAAAGATAAATGACTACTGTTAGGGCTAAGGCAATTAGGAACGACATATTACCGCCACCGCCAGTATTGGTGAGCACAATGATTGCCACAGTGGTAATCAATAGCTGAGAAATAACCAATGTGACAGGGACGCCGTTTTTATTCACCTTTGCAAAACTTTGCGGCAAAATACCTTTTTGTGCAGCGACATACATTCCGCGAGATGGACCGACAATCCATGATGCAATTTCGGCTAACACACCTAAAAGTAATAATGCTGCGATAATACGAACAGCCCACTCAAGCGTTGAATTGAAGTGGGTTACGAGCACATTAAAGGTTTGGACTACACCCGCAGAAAGATTTATTTCGCTATTAGGGATGACCGCTGCAACCGATAGACCACCAATCGAGCTAAGGCATATTGCTGCAATCATTAACAAGAACATCGCCGCAGGATAATCTCTACCTGGATTTTTCATCTCATTAACGTGTGTTGCTGAGGCTTCTACACCCATATAACTTAAGATAAAAGCAACAAAAACGACTAATGTCCCAATTTGTGTAAAGTCAGGAATAAATGTTGCTGCACTTATTTCAATCGCAAGTGGGGCACCACTCACTAAATAACTAATCGCTAAGCCAACTAAAATGAGAGCAGGTAAAAGGATACCAGCAAAGAAGCCAACTTTAGCGATCGTCGCGGTGTATTTGGTACCACCAAATTGGGTAAAGGCTAAAGCCCATAAAATCACTAAAGCAGCAATAGTTTTAATGATGGGATCGGTGTTGAGCTCGGGCCAATTAAGAATATAAGAGAGCGCACCGAGTACGAAATAAAGCATAGGAATAAAACCGACCGCGATTTGCAGATAGCCAAAAGAAATGGCTGCAAATCCCCATCGTTCACCTAATGTATTGGAAACCCAAGCGAAAATCCCCCCTTCTTCCCAGCCTTCTACGGTTGCCATTTCGGCAGCACATAGCGCTACTGGAATAAACCACAACAAACCACCTAATAATAAGAAAAAAACTAAACTGAAACCGGATGTGGCAAATGTTGGGTACTCATACACTGCCATAACCATGGAGGCCGTGATCGCAAAAAAGCCCAGTAAACTCAGCTGTTTTGCTGCTGGAGCTGTGGTTGCCGTCGTCATAGACGTTCTCCTGTAATGTATTTAGCAAAATCAATCGGTACAACACTAAGACTTAATTAGACCAAAGAACAATGAAGACTCTTTGGCCTAATTATCGACAATTTGATTAGCTATGATTGAAGCCGCCGCCTTCTTGTTCAGAGAGCGGTTTACTAACAGGGTGTTTATCGAAATAATCTAGAGTACGTTTGAAATCTTCGATTAACAAAGCGGCAAGATCTAAACTGACACCGTGACGGACTAAAATACGTTGAACTACGAGATCTTCACGGTTGGCAGGCATAGAATAGGCCGGCACTTGCCAACCACGGCTGCGCAGTTTATCTGCGATATCATATAAAGAATAATTTGTAGCTTTGGCACCTTTTTTGAGTTTCCATGCAATTGCAGGGATCCCTTTTTGGCTGTCGCCATCGAAAATCATTTCAAAAGGACCTAATTTTTCGATTTCACGTGCAAGATATTGCGCAGTTGCGTAACACGCATTGTGAATTTTTGCATAGCCCTCACGACCAAGACGCAAGAAATTATAGTATTGCGCGATAATTTGGCCACCCGGGCGGGAGAAGTTCAAGGCAAATGTCGGCATGTTACCGCCTAAATAGTTCACATTGAATATCAGTTCTTCTGGTAAATCCGTTGCTTCACGCCAAATGACCCAACCCGCACCAAGAGGAGCTAAACCGAATTTGTGGCCTGAAGAGTTAATTGATTTGACGCGTGGTAAGCGGAAATCCCATTCAAGGTCGGGGGCACAGAACGGGGCAAGAAAACCACCACTTGCACCATCTACGTGGATAGGGATATCTAATCCAGTGTCTTTTTGCAGTTTATCTAAGGCATCATGAACGGCTTTAACGGGTTCATATTGGCAAGTGAATGTCACACCTAAAGTGGGTACGACGCCAATGGTGTTCTCATCAACACGCTTTAGAACTTCTTCCGGGTTCATGATGAGACGTTCGCCTTCAAGAGGGATCTCTCTGAGCTCGACATCAAAATAGCGAGCAAATTTATGCCAACAAACCTGAACGGGTCCACAAATTAAGTTCGGTTTATCGGTAGGTTTTCCTTGTGCCGCGCGTTTTTTACGCCATTGCCATTTTAGGGCTAATCCACCTAACATTGCAGCTTCTGATGACCCTATGGTTGAGCAACCGAGAGTATTTTCTGCATCTGGTGAATGCCAAAGGTCAGCTAACATGTGGACACAGCGATTTTCGATTTCGGCTGTTTGCGGATACTCATCTTTATCGATCATGTTTTTATCGATAGATAAGTCCATTAATTCGCGAATTTCATCATCAACCCAAGTTTGACAAAATGTCGCTAAATTTTGTCTTGAATTTCCATCAAGCATTAGCTCATCGCGTACAGCGCTAAATACATTGCGTGGATCTCTTTCTTTCGCTGGAAATTGAGTTTTGGGTAATGATTGAGATAAATCAAATGATGAATATACATCATCAAGCTCACTATAGGTCGGTGTTAATGACTTTTTACTCATATCTGTAATTTCCTTAATAACTAAATGTTAATTACTGCGTTTGAGAATTAAGCTCTACATTTAATATAAGACAGAAATTTAATATTAACAAAGCAAATATTAAATTTTATTTTAAATGTCTTAATTTGATTATGGTCATTAAACCAATATCTTAAAATTAGTACTAATTTGCGATACTAATATTGATTGTGTTTTTTTATTTAAAAATCATAACATTAAATTGAAATTATATTTCAATTTAAATTTTACCATGTTATTCATGTGGTTATGTTAGTGTCTATTTATGACTAATAAATCATAACTCGTCATTTATTAAGTCTTAATTGCTCTGTTTGATATTTACTTGAAAACAATATTTTTCCTAATTGTTACAATATTTAATTTATCATTTACCTATGGTTTATATATTTTTTAGTTCTTTTTATGATGACTAATTTGAAATTATCTTATATTTATGTTGGATCTAATTTGAGTTATGTATTATATGTAAATATAGTTGTTAAATTATCATATCCTGAAAGCATCTGAGGGAATTATTGCTATAAGATAATGATCATTAATTTATATTTTCGTGTTCTATAAATTAAATAATGGGAAATAACATGAATAATCATGCTTTTGCTTGTACAACGTTGGCAATTACGGATAAAGAAAACAATATTTATCATGGTAGAACTCTTGAGTTTTCATCTGATGAACCCGCTTCACTTTTATCGTATTATCCCAAGAATCATGTTTTTCAGCGGCAGGCACCTAATGGAACACAAGGTTTAAAATATAAAGTCAAATATCCTTTTTTAGCGATTACGGCGGCAGTCAGCTTTACGGGGGCAAAAGATGTATTACAAGGCGTTAATTCTGCTGGGTTATCATTTAGTTTGAATATGATCACTGATTCTGAATTAGCCCCCCTTAATCCTAAAAAATATGCTAAAGCGGTACCTATCGCGTCAATTGGTGAATGGGCATTATCTTTGTATGCGACGGTTGCGGAACTGAAATTAGTTATTCCCAAAACGGCTTTTTGGTCACAGAAATTACTCTTACTGCGAAATATGCCAAGTCCGTTTCATTATGCTTTTTATGATAAAACAGGTGACTGTATTGTGGTCGAGGTCTCTGAGGGCAAATTAAAGGTTTATGATAATCCAACACGTTGTATGACGAATGGCCCTGAATTTCCATGGCATTTAACCAACTTAAATAATTATACACAATTATCAAATATCGATGTTTCTTCAAGTACCCTCGGTAATATCAAAGTCAGTCAACCGGATAGTGGAATTGCACTTGCCGCAGTGCCAAATGCGGATACTTCAGTGGGGCGGTTTGTTCGCGCTGTCTATTATTCTACTTATTATCATCAGGTTGTAGATCCTGACGTTCAGATTGTTGAACTAGCGCATGTCATGAATAAATTTGATCGACCTAAAAATGCTTCAGTTGATCCGATGTTAGGGGAAGATGACATTTTTAAATTATATCTTACTGAATACTCGGTATGGACAGTACTGACGGATCTGCAAAGAGGTCTTTTGTATTTTAGAGGATACAACAATCTTAATTATCAAAAATTTACACTTGAAGAATTTAAAAATGAAAAAGAACCTGTCTTTATTCAAGTTAACCTTCCTAATACGAATGGGATATAGATAGGTCGTTGAAAGTGGAAGCGTAGAGGCTGCGCTATAGCAGCCTCTTAAAACGATTAAGGTCTTACACCTAAAGTATGGCAAATCGCATAAGTGAGTTCTGAACGATTTAGTGTATAGAAGTGGAAATCTTTCACTCCTTCGCGACTTAAAATTTTCACCATGTCCATTGCGATGGAAGCACCGACTAAGTTACGACTTTCTGGGTCGTCATCTAACCCTTCATACATTCTGCTCATCCATGATGGAATACGCACGTTAGTCATTTTGGCAAATCGATCCAGTTGACGGAAATTGGATACAGGTAAAATGCCTGGGACAATCTCAACATCAATACCGGTTGAAACACAGCGGTCACGAAAACGCAGATAGCTTTCTACATCGAAGAAAAATTGGGTAATTGCACGGTTAGCACCGGCTTCAATTTTCTTTTTTAAGCTAATTAAGTCAGCCTGAGCACTTTTCGCTTCAGGATGGACTTCTGGGTAAGCGGCAACTGAGATATCAAAATCAGCTTCAGCTTTGAGTAATTCGACTAAATCTGTGGCATACATGTCAGGTTTACGGCTGTTGTCGGGTAGATCACCCCGCAATGCGACAATATGGCGGATACCGCTATTCCAATAATCGCGAGCAATTCCTCTTAACTCATCACGGCTGGCATCAATACAAGTGAGGTGAGGTGCGGCAATGAGTCCTGTTTTATCTTTAATATCTTTAATGATGCTATGGGTTCGATCACGTTCACCTGAGTTCGCACCGTAAGTGACAGAGACAAATTTTGGTTTAAGATTTTTTAGCCTGTCGATAGATTTCCATAAAGTCTGTTCCATCTCTTCAGAACGAGGGGGGAAGAACTCAAAAGAGACATTAATTTGTCCATCTAATTCAGCTAAATTTTGATTCAACGCTTCGCGCTGATTTGCGTGAAAGAAACTCATACCCTGACCCTCGTGACTTTATATTTATTTATGACTAAATCCATTTATGCATCTATACGTTTAGACGTCTAAATAGAGATTACCGAATATTAATCGAGAGTCAACACTTAAATGAAATACATAACTGATGTTTTTTCAGTCACAACACGAAAAAAATTCATGATAAAAAAGCGTAACCCTTGATAAAGGGCTACGCTTGGAAAAAATAAATAGAGTAAGTTATTGTTATTTAGCTGAATAAGCTTGTAATTCTGTTAAACAAAAGTGTTCGACCATCTGACTTATCAATTGGCGAGTGGGCTCGATAAATTGCATATCGATAAATTCATCTGGCTGATGGGCTTGTTCTATTGAGCCTGGCCCCAAAACGAGCGTTGGGCACAATTCTTGAATAAAAGGTGCTTCGGTACAGTAATTAACGGTATCGGCTCTTTGCCCCAGCAACTGCTCAATCACCACAACCATTTTGTGATCTGTTGGACATTCATAGCCGGGGATTGGCGGATGCATAGGTTCAATCGCTAAACGCCCTGGCCATCTAGCTTTAACGGGTTCTAATGCCTCATTTAGCAGGTCATCAATATCTTGGAGTGTTAAACCTGGTAGTGGGCGGATATCCATATGTAATTCACAGCAACCACAAATTCGGTTTGCCGCATCACCGCCATGAATATGACCAAAGTTCATCGTAGGATAAGGAATGACAAACGCTGGATTATTAAAACGCTCTCTTAACGTTGTTCTCAGTGTCATGAGATGCGAAATAGATTCATGCATTAAGTCGATAGCATTCACACCACGGTCAGGATCACTTGAGTGACCCGATTGCCCCGTAATACGGATAGCATTGGAAAGATGGCCTTTATGTGCACGTATTGGTTGTAGCGATGTGGGTTCACCAATAATAGCAAAGTCTGGGCGCAGCGCAGTGCTTGCCGCAAAATAGCGAGCGCCAGCCATAGAGGTTTCTTCATCTGCGGTCGCTAATATATGAAGAGGGCGTTTGAGTTGAGTTAAATCAACATCACGTAATGCATCAAGAATAAAGGCAAAAAAGCCTTTCATATCCGCAGTCCCTAAACCATATAGCTTGCCATCGTGTTCAGTTAACTCAAATGGATTTCTTGTCCAACGCCCATCATCAAATGGAACGGTATCGGTATGGCCACATAACATTAGCCCACCATTTCCCTCACCAATTGAGGCGAGAAGATTATATTTATCTCGTGTATCGGGAACGGGTTGGATATTTACAGAAAATCCGAGTGTTTCGAACCAACCGCCGAGTAACTCAATAAGGGCTTTATTGCTCTGATCAAGATGAGAATCAGTCGCACTAATCGACGGAATGGCAATTAATTGACGATAAATCTCAATAAATGCAGGTAATTTAATATTCACTGTTGACAGCCTTTATCCATAATAGTATCAATATTCATGCACTTTATTTGAATAAAAATACACATTAAACTGTTTGGGTCACGAGTACAAGGTAGAATACTTATGTTGAACGCACTCATTATCGGGGCTAGTGGCTATACTGGCGCAGAATTAGCCGCTTATTTGCAACGTCATCCTGAAATTAATCTTCAAGGATTGATGGTTTCCGCACAAAGTACAGATGCAGGTAAATGCTTTTCTGAGTTATATCCTCAATATAAAGGCATTATTGAGCTTCCAGTACAGCCATTAACAGACGTCGCCGCAGCGGCACAGGGCATTGATGTTGTTTTCCTCGCAACAGCCCATGAAGTTAGCCATGACATTGCCCCTCAATTTCTTGAGGCGGGTTGTGTTGTATTCGACCTCTCGGGTGCTTATCGTGTGCAAGATGCCGCTTTCTATCCTGAGTATTACGGTTTTGAACATACAAATACTGAGTGGCTAATGCAAGCAGTTTACGGTTTAGCTGAGTGGCAAGCTGAAAAAATCAGCCAAGCACAGCTTATTGCTGTACCCGGATGCTACCCAACAGTGTCTCAATTAGCGCTTAAACCGCTGATTGAGGCTAATTTGCTTGATGACGATATGTGGCCAGTTATTAATGCGACAAGTGGTGTATCGGGCGCAGGGCGTAAAGCATCGATGGCGAATAGCTTTTGTGAAGTTAGCTTACAGCCTTATGGTATTTTCACGCATCGTCATCAACCTGAAATTGCGACACATTTGGGCAGAGAGGTTATTTTTACGCCACATTTAGGTAATTTTGCCCGTGGCATACTGGCAACGATTACTTGTAAAGTGAAGCCCGGTGTAACTGCTGAGCAAATTAGCCAAACGTTTAAAACTGCTTATCAAGATAAACCTCTTGTGCGTTTATATGATAAGGGTGTTCCAGCCCTAAAATCGGTTGTTGGAACACCATTTTGTGATATTGGCTTTGCTTTGAAAGGTGAACATCTAATCTTAGTTGGAACAGAAGATAACCTATTAAAAGGTGCTGCTGCGCAAGCTGTTCAGTGCATGAATATTCGTTTCGGTTTTAATGAAACTCAGTCATTACTTTAATGCTCTTATGGGCAAGAATTAATTAAGGATAAAACCCCATGCAACCATTAGTGATTAAATTGGGCGGTGTGCTACTCGATAGTGAGGAAGCGCTTGAAAGATTATTTACTGCTATTCAAACCTATCGTCAGGCTCATCAGCGGGAACTGGTGATTGTGCATGGTGGTGGCTGCCTAGTTGACGAGTTAATGCAAAAACTGCAATTACCTGTGATGAAAAAGCAAGGGTTACGTGTGACGCCTGCTGACCAAATTGACATTATTACGGGTGCACTTGCGGGTACCGCTAATAAAACACTATTGGCATGGGCGATAAAGTATCAGTTACAAGCCGTGGGTTTATCGTTAGGTGATGGCCAAAGTGCCGTGGTTACCCAAATAAATGATGAGTTAGGCCATGTAGGTAGCGCAAAACCTGGCGATGCAACATTATTAAAACTGCTTCTTTCTGCAGGGTATATGCCGATCATTAGCTCTATCGGCGTGACCAAAGAAGGTTTATTGATGAATGTTAATGCGGATCAAGCTGCAACCGCGATTGCACAAGTCTTGAATGCGGATCTTGTTTTACTCTCGGATGTTAGTGGCATTCTTGATGGTAAAGGTCAAAAAATTGATGAAATGACGACGAGTAAAGCGCAGAAGTTAATTGACCAAGGCATTATTACTGATGGAATGATCGTAAAAGTGAATGCTGCACTTGATGCTGCGGCAACATTGCAGCGTCCTGTCGATATTGCAAGCTGGCGTCATGCGGAGCAACTTCCTGCGTTGTTTAATGGAACAGCGATCGGAACACGAATTTTGGCATCATAAATTGACGTATTAGTACGTTAACTGATGAATTAAATAATTAATTAAGCGGAATTGGGATAGGTAAGTTATGAAAAAGGGCATTAAAAAAATCGTTTTGGCATACTCCGGTGGACTCGATACATCAGCAATCATTCCATGGTTGAAAGAAAATTATGATGAATGTGAAGTTATTGCTTTTGTTGCAGATGTTGGCCAAGACAGAGAAGAGTTAGTCGGCGTAGAGCAAAAAGCATTGCAGTCAGGCGCATCTGAGTGCTATATCGTTGATTTACGCGAAGAATTCATTAAAGAGTACATTTATCCAGTGCTGAAAACAGGTGCGCTGTATGAAGGCAGCTACCTACTCGGTACTTCAATGGCTCGTCCTATCATTGCTAAAGCACAGGTTGAAATTGCATTAAAAGTCGGTGCGGATGCCGTTGCTCATGGCGCCACAGGTAAAGGTAATGACCAAGTCCGTTTTGAAAGTACGTATACTGCATTAGCGCCACAGTTACAGGTAGTTGCACCATGGCGTGAGTGGGATTTACGTTCCCGTGAAGCACTGCTGGATTATCTAAAAGTGCGTAATATTCCAACTACAGCGAGCCTTGAAAAAATTTATAGCCGTGATGAAAATGCATGGCATATTTCAACAGAAGGCGGTGTATTAGAAAGTACTTGGAATGCCGCGAACCAAGATTGTTGGGTATGGACCGTATCCCCAGAAGATGCACCAGATGAAGCTGAATTAGTGACTGTTGGTGTTAAACAAGGTGAAGTGGTTTCAGTTAATGGTAAAACGCTTTCTCCATTAGGTTGTTTAGAAACACTAAATAGCTTAGGTGCGAAACATGGTGTTGGCCGTATTGATATCGTTGAAAACCGTTTAGTGGGGATGAAATCACGTGGGTGTTATGAAACCCCTGGTGGCACTATCATGATGGCGGCATTACGTGGTATTGAGCAACTTGTTTTAGACCGTGATAGCTTCAAATGGCGTGAACAGTTAGGTCTTGAAATGTCATATGTTGTTTATGATGGACGTTGGTTCGCACCATTGCGTCATTCATTACAAGCTGCTGCAGAATCATTAGCGCAAGATGTGACAGGTGAAGTTGTTCTGAAATTGTACAAAGGTCAAGTGACTGCAATCCAGAAGAAAGCAGATAAAAGCTTATATTCTGAAGAGTTTGCAACTTTTGGTGAGGATGATGTTTACGATCACAGCCATGCTGGCGGTTTTATTCGTTTATATTCATTATCGTCACGTATCCGTGCATTGAAAGAACAAAACAAAGCATAAAAAATCGCGTTAATGTAATACCCCGACTGCGGTTTTGCGGTCGGGGGCAAAACTTATTTTATCAATCAGGTAGGGATTAGTTATGGCACTTTGGGGTGGACGTTTTAGTCAGGAAGCCGATCAGCGGTTTAAACAATTTAATGATTCATTGCGTTTTGATTATCGCTTAGCGCAACAAGACATTATCGGCTCAGTGGCATGGTCAAAAGCGTTAGTCACAGTAGGTGTTCTGTCTAATAGTGAACAACAATCTTTAGAGCAAGCGCTCAATGCATTATTGAAAGAAGTTCAAGATAATCCTGAAATTGTGCTGCAAAGTGATGCAGAAGATATCCACAGTTGGGTAGAAGGCAAACTGATTGATAAAGTCGGCGATTTAGGTAAAAAATTACATACGGGTCGTAGCCGTAATGACCAAGTTGCCACTGATTTAAAATTGTGGTGTAAAGATCAAGTGGCGTTACTCCTCGAAGCTGTGAATGAGTTACAGCAAGCATTGGTGATAACTGCTGAAAATAATCAAGATGCCGTTATGCCTGGGTACACACATTTACAGCGCGCACAACCGGTGACATTTGCGCATTGGTGCATGGCCTATAGTGAAATGTTGGCACGTGATGAAAGCCGCTTGCAAGATACACTAAAACGTTTAGATGTAAGTCCTCTCGGTTGTGGTGCTTTAGCAGGAACGGCTTATGATATTGACCGTGAACAACTTGCACAGTGGTTAGGCTTTTCATCTGCAACACGTAATAGCCTTGATACGGTCTCTGATAGAGACCATGTACTTGAATTATTATCAGATGCCAGCATTGGTATGGTCCACTTATCGCGTTTCGCTGAAGATCTAATCTTCTTTAATAGTGGTGAAGCTGGGTTTGTCGAGCTTTCGGATAAAGTGACCTCTGGTTCATCACTAATGCCTCAAAAGAAAAATCCAGATGCATTAGAGCTTATTCGTGGTAAATGTGGCCGTGTACAAGGTGCGCTTACCGGTATGATGATGACCTTGAAAGGTTTACCGCTGGCTTATAATAAAGACATGCAAGAAGACAAAGAGGGGCTATTTGATGCCCTTGATACCTGGTTAGATTGCATGCACATGGCGGCATTAGTTTTAGACGGTATTCAAATTCGTCGTGGACGCTGTGAAGATGCGGCAAAACAAGGTTATGCGAATGCAACAGAGCTTGCTGACTACTTAGTTGCGAAGGGAATTCCATTTCGTGAAGCGCACCATATTGTAGGTGAAGCAGTTGTAACCGCAATCGGGCAAGGAAAAGCTTTAGAGGAGATGGCGCTGAGTGATTTGCAAAAATTCAGTGATACAATTCAGTTAGATGTGTATGAGGTTCTATCGCTACAATCGTGTTTAGATAAAAGGCTTGCTAAAGGTGGGGTATCTCAGAAACAAGTTGCGAATGCAATTGCAGATGCGAAAATTCGCTTGGGTTTGTAGCGCGTATTATTGAGTAAAAAATGGGGGGTAGCATGGCTACCCCAATTCCCATAACGCTTTTATTATTAGATATATTTGATTGTTAACATACCTAATTGTTTTTGTTCATCTATCCAGTTATAAGAATATTCACCTCTGCCACTATTGATTACTTGCCAGCCTTTAGTTTGTGTCACTTTTTTAATATCTAAATGGTTGCTAGTCATATCTGCGTTATCATCAAGGCAATTAAGTGTAATTTGTTTGTTATTAATTTCATTAAGGCACGGCGGTTGAACAATAGCACCACTGAAATGAATAACGCCAGTGTGCTCATCATTAGATGCGTGCGCATTAATAGACATAAATGTAGGAACTAACAATAGGGCTGCTAATGCACCAACAAATGTTTTTTTAGTCATTGATAGTAAATTTTTCATAATAGTATCCTTTGGCTGATTTATAGATAATCAACTTGCTGTATGTTTGAATGAATGAAACGAAATATTCTATTAATAAATACTGTTTTTAATTAAGTTCTCACAATGTCGTGTATGGGATGAATTATAAATTAAAAAACCTTCTAAAGGTGTAAACTGTAAAGGTAAAATGTGTGCAAATATAATCATAATCTATTATTAATCTACTATTGCCATAGATCGGAATTATGATGTAAATTTTACAAAACTCTAAATAGTTGGCCTTTTTGGTATTAAATATCCTTAAATCTCTATTTGAATCTGGTTTTTGTTGGTTTAATCTGCTGATTGATTTTTTTTGGCCATGGCCATTTAATGACTATCAAAATGTGAAGTCTTTAGATTAAGTTAAGATTTTTAATTTATTTTTATATAAAAACTTACAAAGTTTAATCAAGAATGAAAGCAAATATAACAAGATGTTTCTGGCGCTCTAGTATTTAAACGTATATTGGTTATATTGATAGATATAGCTGCCCTCACAAGATAATAATATTATCTTCTATAATAAAAATTAAAGGAAAGTGTGTCAGTATCATTGCAAATAACTATTTATTTTTTCATTTTCTATAATTTATTTATTGTGCATTGTATTTTTAGCGTGATTATCTTATCCCCATTTCTCTGGGTTCATTTCAAGTTAGATTTTTAGACGAGTATTTGAGTTACTCAATATTACAATGTGGTCATAGCTAAAATGTATTACGCATTTTTGTTGTTATACTACTTTGAGGTATCACATATGGCTGATTATCTAAGTAACGAAATTCAATGTTGCTGTATTTTTCACAAGTCGAATTTGAATATTCTGTAATATACTTATTGATAATAGTGATGAAGAGAGGATTGATGATTTTTTAGCGGTTGTCATAACATTTTCTCCTTAGCTGTATTATTACTGATGAATAAGCTCTTAAAGAAGTTGTTAAATGGTATTTATAAGTATTAAAACTGATGGTTATCTCATTTCTGCTCTTGTTATATTATATTTATTATTTACGTTATTTTAAACTTATTCAACTGTAAAATAGTTTAAAAATGTGTATAAAATTCTTAAAAATTAGCTTTGATAGTTATATTAACCAGTGTGTAATATTTAGTTAGCCTTGATGATTTCAATGCTAGTCTTATATATCATTAAATGAATAACTTGATGTACTATCAGACTAGTTCGCATTCTATTGAAATATATAGCGTTGGTTTTTTAATCTGAATTCAGTCTTTAAAAGATCATATTTAGGTCTTTTATACCTGCTGATATATGTTAAGTAGTCTTTATGATTTGAGGTGAGATGTTAAACGAACGTATGAAAGTTAGATGACGCATTTTGTTTCCAATTATTACAAATTGTTTCTTAATAAGGTGTTTAATTGTGTTTAAAGAGGTAATTTAGGTATATTCATCGATATATTAATAGATAAAACAAAACAATATCGTTATAGTGATTGGTATTATCTATCTATCTTTATTTAGATTTGCCTAAGAATAAACGAAAGGACGAGAAGAAAAAAGATATGAATATTCGAGATTTGGAATACTTAGTAGCACTCGCCGAACACAAACATTTTAGACGTGCCGCGGACTCTTGCCATGTAAGCCAACCTACATTAAGTGGCCAAATCCGTAAGCTAGAAGATGAGCTCGGTGTGATGCTCTTAGAAAGAACCAGTCGTAAAGTTCTTTTCACCCAGCAAGGATTACTTCTTGTCGAACAAGCTAGAACGATTTTGCGAGAGATAAAAGTTTTGCAGGAAATGGCTGCATTGCAGGGGGAAAGTATGTCTGGTCCTCTGCATATAGGTTTGATTCCAACCGTTGCTCCTTACCTTTTACCTCATATTATTCCGCAATTACACCAAGCTCATCCAAAACTTGAAATTTATTTACATGAAGCACAGACGCAGCAACTGCTTGCTCAGCTTGATAGTGGTAAATTAGATTGTGTGATTTTAGCTCAAGTGAAAGAAACAGATCCTTTTATTGTCGTTCCTTTATTTGAGGAGCCAATGAAACTCGCTATATATGAAAGCCATCCATGGCATGATCGCAATACGATTGAAATGAGCGAGCTCGCGGGTGAAAAATTACTTATGTTAGAAGATGGCCATTGTCTGCGTGATCAAGCGATGGGTTTTTGTTTTCAGGCAGGGGCAAAGGAAGATACTCATTTCAGAGCAACGAGTTTAGAAACTTTAAGGAATATGGTTGCAGCAGGCAGTGGTATAACACTATTACCTGATTTAGCCGTACCTAATGAAGCTTGTCGTGATGGTGTTTGCTATTTAAATTGTGTTGAGCCAGAACCTAAACGCACTATCGTTTTAGTTTATCGACCAGGTTCACCATTGCGTGGACGTTATGATCAACTCGCTGAAACTATTTATAAATCAATGGATGAATACTATAAAAATAAAATCTATTTATAAAATAAATGGAAAATGATAAATATCAGCGTAATAACAATTATAGCCGGAGAATATCCGGCTAAATTTATGGTGTTATTTACATTAATCAGCAAAGCCTAGAATAATCGATTCAAACCATTAAGCGCTGCAACACGAAAAGCTTCAGCCATAGTTGGATAGTTGAATGTAGTATTCACAAAGTATTCGATGGTATTTCCTTCACCTTTTTGTTCCATAATCGCTTGGCCGATATGAATAATCTCAGCCGCCCGTTCACCAAAGCAATGAATACCTAGAATCTGCAATGTTTCTCTATGAAATAGAATTTTTAAGCTGCCAACATTCATACCTGCAATTTGAGCACGTGCTAAATGTTTAAATTGAGCGCGGCCAACTTCATAAGGTATTTTCATTGCAGTCAGTTGCTGCTCTGTTTTACCTACGGAGCTAATTTCAGGAATGGTGTAAATACCGGTTGGAATATCTTCAACCAAATGCGCATTACCTAAACCACAAGTAATCGCTCGGGCTGCAATTCTGCCTTGATCGTAAGCTGCGGATGCTAAACTTGGATAACCAATAACATCGCCAACAGCATAGATATGTTCATTAGTCGTGCGATAAGCGTGATCTACTTTGACTAAACCGCGACTATCTGCATCAATTCCAACATTCGCTAGGCCTAAACCATCAGTATTACCAGTGCGTCCGTTGGCATAAAGTAAACAATCCGCTTTTACTTTTTTGCCTGACTTAAGATGCACAATAACGCCATCTTCTACACCTTCAATTTTTTCATATTCTTCATTATGGCGTATAACAACGCCACTATTCCAAAAATGATAAGACAAGGCGTCTGACATTTCTTGATCAAGGAATGCCAGCAAATTATCGCGAGTATTAATTAAGTCAACTTTAACGCCTAATCCACGAAAAATAGATGCATACTCACAGCCAATGACGCCTGCACCATAAATAATGACGTGGCGTGGCTCATGTGTCAGGTTGAGAATAGTATCGCTGTTATAGATTCGGGAATGGTTGAAATCGACATCTGAAGGGCAATAAGGGCGAGATCCAGTCGCAATAATAATTTTATCTGCATTTAGGACATCACAACTGCCATCGGTATAGCGAACACTAACATGTTGATCATCAATGAAAGTCGCTTCACCAGAGAACATATGGCAACCATTGCGTTCATAAAACCCTTGGCGCATGCGTGTTTGTTGGCTAATGACCGTTTCAGCATGTTTTAGAATTTCAGCAAAAGAAGAGCGCAAGCTACGAGAGTTATCGCTATAAAGCGGGTTTTGATTAAATTCGATAATTCGACTAACGGCGTGACGGAGTGATTTCGAGGGGATAGTTCCCCAGTGGGTGCAGCCGCCGCCGACATTATTGTAACGTTCTATAACAGCAACGTTTTTTCCTTGTTTCACGAGCCCCATGGCGGCGCCTTCACCACCAGGACCAGAGCCAATGACAATTGCATCAAAATGGGTGTGTTGCATGAGATAAGACCTGCTCTAAAAACAAAATGACAACAATATGTTATCATTAGTCGCATATTTAACCTAATATCCCTTTTTTCTTATTGCCTTTCGCTCCGTCACTTTGTTGGCTACATTCGTTCACTCTAGTCACGTAGTTATCTACGTTCCCAGAGATTCACTCTTTTGCCGCCTCGCGACGAAACGAAATTCAAGAGAAAAAGATTTGTTAGGGTTTTTTAATTCGAAATTCTTAGAGGAAATAATTTTTAGTGAAAAAGTGAAAAAGTGAAAAAGTGAAAAAGTGAAAAAGTGAAAAAGTGAAAAAGTGAAAAAGTGAAAAAGTGAAAAAGTGAGAAAGTAAAAATACCAAATGTATTTTTTGAGGCTATGGTTACAAGAAATAGGGTGGCGGTTGTATAAAAAATAAATCAGGAAACTGGTTAGGCGAAATTCTGAAAATAACGAATTTATAGTAAGAATCAATTTTTCTCCAAAACAGTTTAATTATTTTCAGGTATGCTAGATGTTAAGCTACATTTACGATTTATATCTTTGATATATGAATCGCGTTTAATGAAATAGAGATTAGGATCACCGTGAGCAACACTATTGGCGTTAGAGCAAAACAAAAAGAAAAAACTCGTCGTTCACTCGTCGAAGCTGCATTTAGCCAATTAAGCGCCGAACGGAGTTTTACAAGCCTTAGCTTGCGTGAAGTTGCCCGTGAAGCAGGTATCGCACCAACCTCATTTTATCGACATTTTAAAGATGTTGATGAACTTGGGCTAACAATGGTTGATGAAAGCGGTCTTATGTTGCGTCAACTGATGAGACAAGCTCGCCAGCGCATTGCTAAAGGCGGGAGTGTGATCCGTACATCAATCTCGACCTTTATGGAATTTATTGGTAATAACCCCAATGCCTTTAGGTTACTATTGCGTGAACGTTCAGGAACCTCCGCAGAATTTCGTGCCGCAGTCGCCAGAGAAATTCAGCACTTTATTGCCGAACTAGCAGATTACCTTGAGTTAGAAAACCATATGCCTCGTCATTTTACTGAGATGCAAGCAGAAGCAATGGTCACGATTGTATTCAGTGCAGGTGCTGAAGCGCTTGATGTTGATGAAGAAAAGCGACAGTACCTCGAAGAACGGTTGGTACTACAGTTACGAATGATCGCCAAAGGCGCGTATTACTGGTATCGCCGTGAACAAGAAAAACAAAATCAAACTGCCCCGGACCTAACGAAATAATTAAGGAGAATCAATGAAGGATCACAAAAGTTATGAAAGAAGCACATTGCTATTGGCCTTAGTGATTGGTTTGTCAACGCATGGGACTTTCTCTGCGATGTTTAACTCTTTAGTTGAGTTTTCTATCTTCCCAGTCATTACCTTAGTACTTGCTGTTTATTGTTTACACCAGCGTTATTTACATCATGCGATGCCTATAGGGTTACCCAAGTTCGTAGTTGGTAATTTCTTTATTGGTGTTTTTGGTTATGCCGCTATTTTACGTGTTCAACATCCTGAAATTGGCTCTAACTTTATTCCAGCAACCATTATTGTGATTCTCGCTTTGTGGCTATATAAAAGCTGGAAAACGCGCAAACAAGAACAATTAGAATTAGCCGCGGAACGCGAAGAAGCTGAAGTTTAGTATTGCTTGGACGAATAAGATTAAAGCGCCGTTATTGATTATTCAAATAACGGCGTTTTTCGTTATAAAGACTAACGGCGAGTCAATAGCACACCGCTTTCCATATGATGGGTATAAGGGAACTGATCAAATAGGGCAAGTTTTTCTATTTTATGTGTTTTATTTAGTACTGATAAATTATCGCTGAGCGTCTCAGGATTACAGGAGATATAAAGAATATTGTCGTACTCTTGGACTAACTGCACTGTTTTATCATCTAAGCCACTACGAGGCGGATCAACAAAAATGGTGTTGCATTGATAATCTGCAAGGTTGATCCCTTCTAAGCGACGAAATTCACGAGCTCCATTCATTGCTTGTGTAAAATCTTCAGCAGACATTCGGATAATCTGCACATTTTTAATGTTATTGGCTTCTATATTATATTGAGCAGCAGAAACTGACGGCTTCGCAATCTCAGTCGCTAATACACGGTTGAAATTTTGTGCTAGCGCCAATGAGAAATTACCATTCCCGCAATACAATTCTAATAAGTCACCAGTAGCGCCTTTTGTTGCGGCAATGGCCCACTCTAACATCTTAATATTGACCTGTGCATTGGGCTGAGTGAAGCTATTTTCAACTTGGCGATAAATCATTTCTCTGCCATTAACAGGCAAGACTTCATCAACATAATCATTATCTAGCATGATTTTTGTTTTTGATGCACGGCCAATAACTTGAACATCAAAACCTTTCGCAGCTAATGCCGCTTTTAGTTTTTTTGCTTCATAAGTCCACTCATCACCTAGCTTTTTATGGTAAAGCAAAGAAACAATTAACTTATTGCTCAGTGTTGAAAGGTAATCGACTTGAAATAGCTTGTGGCGAAGTAATTCACTCTGCTTAATTAATGGCAATAACTCAGCCATTATTTGATTAATTAATTGGCTAGCGACAGGAAATTGTTCAATGTGAATGCGTTCCTTTGTCTCTTTATCAAACATAATATGGAACAGGTCATCACCTTCATGCCAGAGTCTGAACTCCGCACGCATCCGATAATGGGATTTTGGAGATGAAAAAATTTCAGGTTCGGGTGCTGCATAAGGAGCCATTATCCCCTTCAATCGGTTCACTTTTTCTGCAAGTTGCAGTTCATAATGTTCGGTGTGCAACGTGTTTTGCATCATATGGCTCCATAAAACAGTCAAAATTCTTATCAGGGGCGAAATTGTAGGGAAAGCAGCGAAGATGTCCAGTTTTCATTATGCATCCATAGACTCTAGTCGCGAATCGACTTAGGATAATAGCGCTGTGGTTTTATGAATGAATAGGGAATCTGGTGGGAATCCAGAACTGACGCGCAACGGTAATTAAGATTATACCCGTCATACTTCAAGCCGCATGGTTGTTGACTTCGCAAAGCTACCCAAACTATATACTTATATATGCTTATTGGGATTTCGTTTGTCGCTTACATGCAATTTGAGTTATTTAGGGAATAAATGCAGATATAAAACATGGTTGTGTTTTGTATGAGCATTTAATTTATAACTCTTTTAGTCCGATACCTACCACGGCTTTAATCGCTTCGTTGAATATTAGCGCGAACCTTATATTCGACCTCGCGGAAATTTTAATTAAATTGATTTTCCGAGTGTAATCATAATGAATAATAATAAGTTGCTGCCTTTATCGGTCGCTGCTATAGCAGTGTTGTGTGGGATTTCTTCTTTGGCAAGCGCAAGTGCAAACAATAAGTCTGACGAGCTCGTTGTGTCTGCAAATCGTTTTGAACAACCCATTTCTTCTATATTAGCACCTGTCACTGTTGTGACTCGTGAAGAAATAGATCGCTGGCAGTCCAATACCGTTATTGATGTTCTGAGACGTTTACCGGGTGTGGATGTTGCTCAAAATGGTGGAATGGGGCAACAAAGCTCCCTTTTTATTCGCGGTACTGAATCACGTCATGTGCTTGTATTAATTGATGGTGTTCGTCTAAACCAAGCCGGTATTTCTGGTTCTTCTGATATGAGCCAAATTCCTATCTCTTTGGTTCAAAAAATTGAATACATTCGTGGGGCAAGATCGGCAGTATACGGTTCGGATGCAGTAGGTGGTGTGGTCAATATTATTACGCGCCGTGATAACGATGGCACAACTTTAAATGCAGGTATTGGGTCACACAGTTACCAAAACTATAACGGTTCGACTCAGCAAAAAATTGGTGAAAATACAACGGTAACAGCTGCTGGAGCTTATACTCATACCAAAGGGTTTGATGTGGAGGCAAGGGGAAGCACGGGGAATTACCCAGATGGATATCGCCAACCAGATAAAGATGGTTTCTTGAATAAAACCCTATGGTTGGGAATTGAACATCAATTTTCCCCGAATATTTCGGCTTATGCCCGTGGCTATGGCTATGATAACCGTACGGATTATGATGGTAGCTATGACACTGATTATACAAATATGCAGCATTACCTTGTTGATACGCGTAAGTTCTCAAGTCGAACTTATGAAACAGGCCTGAAATACCATCAAGGTAATTATTCAACCTCACTTCTAGGAAGTTATAGTCACTCCAAAGATTACAATTATGATCCAAGATACGGCCAATACGGGCAATATTCTAATTTGGATGAGTCGAAACAGTATAATTTGCAATGGGGCAACAATTACCAATTTGGTAAAGGTAGCCTCAGCACTGGTGTTGATTATCAACGTCAAAGTGTTGAGCCTGGTGGTTATACAAAGACGAGTAAAACAGAAATTGTTAACAACACTGGTATCTATCTTACAGGGCAATACGCACTAATAGATTCAGTGATTGCAGAAGCTGCTATACGTTCTGACCACCACTCAGAATTTGACTGGCATACAACGTGGCAGTCTGGGCTAAGTTGGGAATTTTATGATGGCTATAAACTGGTTGGTTCTTATGCTACTGCCTACAAAGCGCCTAATTTAAATCAGTTATATGTAGATAACCCTTCATGGAAAATGAAAGGAAACCCAAACTTAAAACCTGAAGAAAGCCAGCAATGGGAAATTGGTTTAGAAGGCACAACAGGCCCTTTATTCTGGCAAATCAATGCATACCATAATGATATTGATAATTTAATCGCCTATACGTCAGGCGCACAGTTCAATACCTATGAAAACATTGGTAAGGCTGAAATTAAAGGTGTGGAATGGGTTGGGGAGTTTGAAACGTGGATGTTCCACCATCAATTTACCTATCAATATATCGATCCACGTAATAAAGATACCAATCAAGTATTGGCACGCCGTGCTCAGCAACAAGTTAAGTATCAGTTAGATTGGAATGTAGAAAAATTAGATATGGGCTTGACCTATCAATATATCGGCTCACGACATGATACTGCTTATTATGAGAATGGTAAGTCAGAAAGCCTAAAACTCGGCGGTGTTAGCATCTGGGATCTCACGGCTGCATATCCAATCACTTCACATCTCACAATTCGTGGTAAAATAGCTAATATGTTCGATAAAGACTATGAGACCGCGTATGGTTACCGCACCGCAGGAAGAGAATATTTCCTTACCGGAAGCTACAACTTCTGATAACAACCAATCTGTTCGCCCGACCATTCTAGTATTTGACTCTGGAGTGGGCGGGTTATCTGTCTATCGTGAAGTCAAAAAATTGATCCCCAATGCGCACTATATATATGCATTCGATAACGAAGCTTTCCCCTATGGTGAAAAAAGTGAAGCTTTTATTATTGATAGGGTCTATCAAATCGTTAAAGCTATTGCAGCAAAGCACCCTTTAACCATCACAATTATTGCTTGTAATACGGCAAGTACCGTCAGTCTTCCCAATCTTAGAGCCAATTTTAAATTTCCTGTAGTTGGTGTTGTCCCTGCAATAAAGCCTGCGACCAAACTCACCCGCAATGGAGTGGTTGGATTATTGGCAACAAAAGGCACGGTAAATCGTGAATACACCAAAGAGCTTATCGAACGATTTGCCACAGATTGCAAAGTGGTTTCTTTAGGTTCGGCCGAATTAGTGCAATTGGCAGAAAGAAAACTACATGGTGAAACCTTACCATTAGACGAAGTTGCACAAACTGTCAGGCCATGGCTAAGAATGTCAGAACCGCCAGATACGGTTATTTTAGGTTGCACTCATTTTCCACTCTTAATAGAAGAGCTAGAAAAAGTGCTGCCAGATGGCACAAGGTTTATTGATTCGGGAGCCGCAATTGCGAGAAGAACAGTTTGGCTGATCAATAATCAAGCCGAAATTATTGAATCTGATGAAGAAGATTTTGCATATTGCATGCTAATGAATGAAAGCGTACAGGGATTGCGACCTGTTCTTGAGGCTGAAGGCTTTATTTCGCTGAAAAAACTAGCTATCTAAGTTAAATCTGATGGAAAGCTGAGCAAACAAATAAAAAGTTTAAAAAAAGGGTTGCCAGAATTTTCTGACTCCCT